>NZ_ADGQ01000074.1 GCF_000147675.1 Peptostreptococcus stomatis DSM 17678
ATTTTGATAAAATTATTCTATTATATAATTGGTTGTAAAAATAAATTAAAGAGAGGTGCAAAATGCAAGAAGAACAAAAGAATACCAACTTGCCAGCAGGAAAAAAGTATACTCCTTCTGACATATTGAAATTCGTAATACCCTCGCTAATCGGTATTATACTTTTTATGTTGCCTATAAAGGAATATGACCCTGAGATAAACCAGGATAAGATAACTATACCTATTGCCTTTGTAGCATCATTTATACAAAATAACATTGGTAGCATACTACCTACACTTATACTGATAATTGTCTTGATATCGGCCTTGGGAAGTCTGCTTACAAAGCTGAATATCTACAAGCCAAAATCAGCTTTTGCCAAAAACCTGTTTGTCCAGACAACTTTTTGGACTATAACTAGGGTCTTGGCAGGTATCTTTATAACAATGAGTTACTTCAAGGTGGGACCTGAGTACATCATTTCATCAGATACAGGTAATTTTATACTGGGAGACCTTTTGACTACCCTAATAGTTATCTTCGTATTTGCAGGCTTGTTGCTACCCCTACTACTTGACTTCGGTCTATTGGAATTTGTAGGAACTCTGCTAGCCAAGATAATGAGACCAGTCTTTACCCTACCAGGTAGGTCTGCAGTCGACTGTTTTACATCATGGTTGGGTGATGGTACCCTGGGTGTAATGTTGACAGCCAAACAGTATGAAGAAGGTTACTACTCAGCCAGAGAGGCTTCGATTATATCGACTACTTTCTCAGCCGTATCAATTACCTTCTGTCTAGTAGTTTTAAAGCAGGTAAATATGGCCCATATGTTCGTGCCTTACTACTTGACTATATGCTTTATAGGTGTGGTCTGCGCTATTATAGTTCCTAGAATACCACCCCTATCTTGGAAAAAGGACAACTACTACAAGGGTGGTGAAGCTCTTGATGAAAGTATTCCTGAGGGAGAAACTTACTTTAGTTGGGCCCTACACCAGGCAGTCATGACAGCTAGGCACAATGCCAGCCTTAGCAATTTCCTTAAGAACGGCCTTAAAAATGCCCTTGATATGTGGATAGGCGTAATGCCAGTCGTTATGGGATTCGGTACAATAGCCCTAATACTTTCAAACTATACTCCAATATTTGAAATTTTAGGTAAGCCATTCACCCCCCTACTAAACCTAATCCAGTTGCCAGAAGCAGTATCTGCATCTAAGACTATGTTGGTAGGTTTCACTGATATGTTCGTTCCATCTATCATAGCTAGTAAGGAAATATCTAGTGAATTGACTAGGTTCGTTGTAGCTACTGTATCAGTAACACAGTTGATCTACATGAGTGAGGTCGGAGCCCTAATAGTTGGTACTAGGATACCAGTTAGGGTCTGGGAATTGTTCGTAATCTTCTTGGAGAGGACAATTATATCCATAGTATTGGTAACCCTAATAGCCAGGTTTGTTCTTCACTTAGTATAAATTAAAATTTAAGCATTATAAGAGGAGCTTGTAGGTTTTAATCTACGAGCTCCTCTTTATTCATGATATTACAAGGCTAGGACCTCTAGTAGCTTCCTAAGGTTTTCAGCAGATAGCTGGCCTGGTGCTGATGCTTCTAAACCTGATGCGAAGGTCATATCTGATCCAAATACCTGGCCTGCCAGTCTTGAAATCATCCCCAAGTGACCCATGGATATACAAATCAGGGCCTGGTCTGGATACTTGGCCTTGACCTGGCTACTTGCCCCCAATAGGCTTAATACATCCTCTGGACAGGTCGGCATCAGGGCTATCTTGGCTACATCTACCTCCATTCCTATCATAGTCTCTAACCTAGTAACTATCTCTTCCCTGGCTGGTGTAGAGTCAAAGTCATGGTTTGACAGGATACTCGTAAGGCCCTTGTCCTTGGCTAAGGCAACTAGCTTTACCACCCTTTCCTGTTCTCTCATATATTCAATATCTATAGCCTCAGCCAGCCTATCCTCTATTATTTTTTCAAGGAGGTCAAAGTAGGCAGCCTCACTTAAGTCTGCATTACCTCCCTCATTTTTTGTTCTAAGAGTTACGATAAGGGGCTTATTTAGCCTGTTTTTTATTAGTCCCACCAGGTCCTTTAATCTTGTATAATCCTCAAGACCTTCAAAGTAGTCTAGGCGTAATTCAACTATGTCAAAGTCTAGGCCTGCCATCAGGTCTAGTTCCCTATTTATTCCTTCTTCGTCCCTTGCAACCAGGGGTATGCATATCTTGGGCAAGCCCTGGCCAAGGACTATATTACCTATCTTTGCCATCTATTTATCCTCCCTTATCAGTGCCAGCCTATCCAGCAGAATTTCTATATTTTCCCTACTAGTGGCCAGGTTTATCCTGATAAAGCCGGCGTATTTTTGGCCACCAAACCAGGATCCAAAGTCAACTGCCAGACCACACTTATTTTTTATAATATCTTCTATATCATCTGGACCAAGGTAGGCCCCTAGGTCTAACCAAGCCAGGTAGGTCCCCTCTAATGGGGTCAACCTTGCCTCAGGAAGCCTTAAGGCTAGGCCTTCTTTTAGCAAGGAGTAATTGGCCCTTATAAGACCTAAGACCTCTTCAAACCAACCCCTACCACCCTCATAGGCAGCCTGGACTGCTATATAACCAAAGGCATTGCCTGAAGTACTGCGAATTTTTTCTGCAAAGGCATCATATCTGGCCCTTATGTCCTCATCCTCTATGATTAAAAAAGAGTTTTGGCAGGCAGCCAGGTTAAAGGTCTTAGTAGCCGCTGTAAGAGTCACCAAAATCTTACTGTAGTCACCTAGACTTGCCGCTGGATACTGGATTTTATCACCTATGATAATGTCCTGGTGGATTTCATCAGCAATCACATATACACCATGTTTTTTACATATATCTAAGAGTCTGACCAATTCGTCCTTATCCCAGACCCTAGCTACAGGATTGTGGGGTGAGCATAGGATAAATAGCTTGACTCCCTGGTCTAGTATTTTCTCCTCAAAATCTTCAAAGTCTATCCTATAATAGCCATCAATATTTACCAGGTGACTTTCAACCAGGGTCCTCTTGTTAGAGGTCACAACCTGCTTAAAAGGATAGTAGACAGGTGGTGTAATAATTACTGGATCACCCTCTTGTGTCAGAACATTTACTAGCCAGGATATGGCCGGAACTACACCTGGGGCAAACCTAATCCACTTCTTATCGACCTTGTAGCCGTGGTACTTATACTCCCAATCTATAAAGGTCTTGGCATATCCCCTATCTGGTAGGCTATAGCCAAATACACCTTCTTCGACATACTTGTGGAGGGCTTCCTTGACACAGGTAGGTACCTCAAAGTCCATATCTGCTACCCAGAGTGGCAAGAGGTTATCCTGACCAAATATATTTTTTAAATTGTCCCACTTGACAGAGTTTGTATTTTTTCTATCCCTATACTTAACTAACGTCATCAGCCTACCTCCTAATATATATTATCTTATGGTCTTTTTATCTTTCATTATCTTATTTTCTTTATTAACTTTATAGTCCTATTACCTTTATAGTCCTATTATAGCATATGACCCTGGCTTTATCTAAGCTCATAGTAAAAGACCCCTTATCGTATTTGAATAGGGGTCCTACTAATCTAGCTTGCACTCAATCCATTATATTAATTTTATAAATCTTGAACCTATCATCAGTAGCAAAAAGGCAACCATGACAAAGTCTGCCATATAATCACTCTTTCCTAAGAGGCTCTGCTTCATCTTGGTCCTATTGTCTCCTCCACGGTAGCACCTAGCCTCCATAGCCCAGGCCAATTCATCAGCCCTCCTAAAGGCAGATACGAATAGGGGTATCAATAGGGGAACCATATTTTTGGCCCTTGATATTATGTTCTTGCTCTCAAAATCAGCCCCTCTAGACATCTGGGCCTTCATTATCTTATCTGTTTCATCCAGCAAAGTAGGTATAAATCTCAAGGCTATAGTCATCATCATAGCCAGTTCATGGGCTGGGAAATCAAACTTCTTAAGTGGTGCACAGGCATTTTCTATACCATCAGTCAAGGATATAGGTGATGTAGTCAGGGTCAATATAGACGTACCTGCTACCAATAGCACTAGCCTAAAGGCCATAAAAATTGCCGTCCTAATACCATTTGCATATATCTTCATAAAGCCCAGGGCAAACAAGAGGTCTCCACCCTTGATAAAGAAGATGTTTATTACAAAGGTGAAGAGGATAATCCACCTAAGTGGCTTTATACCCTTGGCTATATACTTGATAGGTATATTTGCCATCCTGGATACCACATATATCAATAAAAACATAAATGCATATGGATAAAACTGGTTGACTACAAATATAGCAACCATGAATAATAGGGTTCCCAATAATTTGGTCCTGGCATCTAGTGAATGTATGGGAGATTTTACAGGGTAAAACTGCCCAAGTGTTATATCTTTAAGCATTTGTAGACCCTCCCTTTTCCAATAGACATCTCTTTATCTCTGTTCTTACTTCTTCTATAGTTATTACATCCGTCCTTACATCGTAACCTGCTTCCTTTAGCTTGATGGCCAGTTCTAGGACCTGTGGTATGTTTAATCCCATACCCCTTAGCCTGTCTGCATTCTCCTTAAATACCTCCCTAGGTGACCCCATGATTTCAAGCCTACCCTTATTCATTACCATTAGGGTATTTACCAGCTTGGCCATGTCGTCCATACTGTGAGATGAAAGGATTACGGTCATATCGTTGTTGGCATGGAGATCCTTTATAAGTTCAAAGATTTCATCCCTACCACCAGGATCTAGACCGGCTGTAGGCTCATCTAGGATTAATACCTCTGGATGCATAGCTATAACTCCTGCTATAGCTACCCTACGTTTTTGTCCACCCGATAGCTCGAATGGCGACTTTTCTGAGAAATGATCATAGTCTAGGCCTACATCTGCCATGGCCTTTCTGACCCTCCTGTCTACCTCTTCCTCATCTAGGCCTAGGTTTTGGGGGCCAAAGGCTATGTCCCTAGCTACAGTCTCTTCAAATAATTGGTATTCAGCGTACTGGAATACTATCCCAACCCTCTTTCTTATATCTGTAAGGTTCTGGTCCTTTTGGGTAATATCAAAACCGTTAATATATATTTTTCCACTGCTAGGCTTCATCAAGCCATTTAAATGTTGTATAAGGGTAGACTTACCTGAACCTGTGTGACCTATAAGGCCTACAAAGTCCCTGTCCTGTATTTCAAAACTGACATCATCCAGGGCCCTATGCTCAAAAGGCATACCCTCATCATAAATGTATGTTAAATTCTCTACCTTAATTGACATAGTTCACCCACCATTTCATCAACAGTCAGTATATTATCCCTGATATCTAGTCCATCCTCCTTTAATAGGTGGGCTAGTTCAGTCATATATGGTACATCTAGACCTATTTCCTTTAGCCTGGCCACATTGGAAAATACCTCCCTAGGAGTCCCCTCTAGGGCCAATTTTCCCTTTTCCATTACTATTACCCTGTCAGCCTCTACAGCTTCTTCCATAAAGTGGGTAATATGTAAGACTGTTATATTGTATTCCTTGTTTAATCTCTTTATTGTATTCATAACCTCCTGCCTGCCAGAAGGGTCTAGCATGGCAGTAGCCTCGTCAAAGATTATGCACTCCGGTCTCATAGCTATTATACCTGCTATGGCTACCCTCTGCTTTTGGCCCCCTGATAGGAGGTGGGGTTGCCTCTCCCTCAAATCGTACATATCTACATTTTTTAGGGCTTCATCTACCCTTAACCTGATTTCTTCTGAAGGTATCCCAAGGTTTTCACAACCGAAGGCTACATCCTCTTCAACTATAGTCGCTACAATCTGGTTGTCAGGGTTCTGAAATACCATACCTGCAGTCTGCCTTATATCCCATAGGTATTTTTCGTCCTTGGTATTCATACCCTTTATATTTATATCTCCACTAGTTGGCACCAAGATGGCATTTAGGTTCTTGGACAGGGTTGACTTACCTGAGCCATTGTGACCTATAATGGCCACGAATTCCCCCTTCTTGATATCTAGATTAAAGTCATCTATGGCACGATAAGTGGTTTCATCACTTGTATATTCAAATATTAAGTTATCGACTTTTATTATATTTTCCATTCGTTCCTCCACAATACGCACACCTATCTAATCATTATATCACATATTAGGCCAATAATTACGCCCTATCTATATTTTCTATCAGTCAAATCATAATTTGTACCCTTAATTTAAAGTGCTTTGCCATCACCTGGTATCATTAAAATTAGTATACCCAGTATATATATGATTTTCGCCTAGTATTTGACAACTTATTATATCAAATATCCAAATTTTTTTCTATCTTTGGCGTTTAGATATTGGAATTTGTGGTAAAATATACTTGCTGTCTTACTAGGAGGTGAAGCAATGAAATCTAGTAAACAAATGTCTGAATCAGTGCGTATTGGAATATTCCTGTCACTAGCAGGTGGTTTTATGGATGCCTATTCCTATATATGCAGGGGCAAGGTCTTTGCCAATGCTCAAACGGGAAATATAGTCCTATTGGGCCAGAGCCTGGCTGAAGCCAATTTCCACAATGCACTTAAGTATATACTACCTATCATAACTTTTGCTCTGGGTGTCTACCTATGTCAAAAAATCCAGCTAGCCTATAAGAACGCCAAAAGGATCCATTGGCGTCAGATTGTCCTGGCTATAGAGATCTTGTTTGTGGTAGCCATCGGATTTTTATCCAACGAGTATGATAGTCCAGCAAATATGATGATATCTTTTGTCTGCGGTATACAGGTAATAGCCTTTAGCAAATTCCACGGCAATACCTATGCTACTACTATGTGCACTGGCAACCTGAAAAGTGCTACAACGCTTTTATGCAAGTACCATACTACAGGTGATAAGGACCTTCGCAGAAAAAGTTTCTACTACTTTTTTATAATATTAGTATTTTCATTTGGAGCTGCTATCGGTGCCCTAATGGCTGATCTTATTGGATTGGCATCAATATGGTTGGTAGCCCTACTTCTTTTAGTGGCATTTTTGATGATGTTCCAAAAAGAGGTTAGAGATATTTTTTGAGATTAAGGAGTTAATAAATGAGATCAACAAGTAAAAAGGTCGGCGTATCTATGATGATGCTGGCCACACTTTTATGGGGTTATATGGGGGTGTCTAGCAGGGTTCTCAACCAGATTAGCCTGCGTTCTGTAGACATATCTTTTATAAGAGCCCTATCTGCTGCAATTATGCTTACAATTTTTTTATTTTTCACAAACAGGTCTGCCTTTCGACTACCAGTCAAGGGCTTGATTTTTGCCTGTTTTTACGGGATTTTATGCTTTGCCATAGGTATGTCCTTCTATAGCCTATCTGTAGACAATATACCTATTAGCGTTGCAACTATCCTAATGTTTTCAAATCCAATTTGGGCAACCCTATTTGGAAAAATATTCTTTGGTGATACAATCAGTAGTAAAAAACTGGTTATTATGCTACTCTGTCTAATCGGCTGTATGTGTATTATAGATATATTTTCAGCCAGGGGAGCCCAGTTAAATATTATTGGTGTCCTTGCAGGAATCCTAAATGGCATGACTTTTTCCCTACAAATTGTCCTACCGAGATTTGTCGAACACAAGGTATCCAAGGACAGCCTCCTATTATATGGGTTTTGGGCTGCTACCATATGTCTAGCCTTTTTCGTAGATATAGGGGACATAGCTGGCAAGGTAGCCGGGTCTGACAGACCAGTGTTTTACGTTGCCAACCTCTTGATTATAGGTATCCTATGTACCTTTGTAGCCATATCGCTTTATGTCAAGTCTACAAAGTATATTGGAACTTCTCTACCAAGTATGATGTCAGCAATGGAACCAGTTTTTGCTAGTGTTATAGCCTTCTTTGTCTTCAGTGAAGTAATGAAGTCTATCCAGATCTTGGGAGCTATAATTATTATATCTTCAGTTATAGCCCTGGAGGTTGATATCAAGAAAATTTTAAGTGTCCGTGTACTGAGACATTCTGTATAAGCTAAGGGCCACCCTTTTTCACAGTATCGTGAGTTGGGTGGCCCTTATTAGTTGTTTATCTAGGCTTAAAGTTTAAAGTACTTTTCTAGGACCTTTATGACTATAGCAAATATTATAAAACCTATAACTACAGTAACAACAAAAGCAGGTAGGGTATGGGGAATAATACCCCTTCTATTTAGGAAGGAGATAAGCACGAGCTCCAAAATACTAAATAGACCCAAAGTCAAAAAAGCATCCTTTTTTCTACGCTCTAGAGCCTCTTTTTCTTCTGGACTCATCTGACCTCCATCATCTCCCACAAGTAGGAATTCCCCATTTTCAAATTCTAACCCAGATTCAAGTTTAAGGGCTTCCTTATCCAAGTGTTCTAGATTTTTATTTTCATTTTGTTCTTCTAAAGACATAGCTACCTCCATATTTATACTCGGGATATTTTTTGTTTCTTTTTCAATTTTTATTAATCAAAAACCTAAAATTTATTTTCTTTTCCTAATTATCTTCTATTTTTATTACTTTTCTTATGCATTTTTTAATTTTTCTATATTTTTTATAGGTTATCCTGTGTTATAATAGTTGTATTATATTTACAGGAGGAATTTATGATAAAAAAAGAAGATGCAAAGAAACCAATCCTGTTTATTTCTTTTGTCCTAGAATACCTACTAGCATTTATACTTATAGTTTCTGTTTTTCTAGGCATATTTGATACTCTTAGGATCATTTTTACTACTTATATAATCAATTTTAGCAAACCTATAGACTATTCGCAATTGAATTATATTTTTGCCCAAATATTACTTTTAGTTATAGGTGTGGAGATAGCCATAATGCTTGCCCTACACAAACACTCAGCCCTACTAGAAGTCCTTCTATACGGTATAGCTAGAAAGATGCTCCTTTTACCAAAGGACCACGGTATGGTAGATATTATTTTAGGTGTAGTATCAATAGGTCTTTTATTCCTAATCCAGAGATACTTGATTAGCAAAAAGAATGACATATCCTCTAATTTTAAAGATGATGACGATGAAGAAGACTAGCCAAAGACTAGTCTTCTTTTTATATCTATTTACCAACCATATTCTTAAAATCATCTAAGCTAAAGCTAGACCTTTTACCCCTGATTAGATTATTATTGGCTTCGGCCATTGAACTTGAATCGACCCTATGCATAGTCCTAACCTTCTGGTCGCTCGTCTCCATATTTTTTATATTGTATTGGGTTTCTCGCTCATAGGTATGTCTTGCATTTGAATTTCTATACCTCAAATACTTGATTATAAAGAATATAAATCCTAATAGGTAGAATACCCAAACATAGTCAGAATCCCTATTTGGATTCATGGATAGGAGAAAGGCTATTAGTATACCAAATAGCTCAACTATAGCTGATATAAATATAAGTCTGCCCATATTTATAGGTACACTTCCCATAGTCTCCTTGGTTCTGGCATTTACTGCAACATAGTGGAGGATATTTTCACTACCCTTTTTCTCCATATAGGAGTATAGCCATACTGGTAGGTAGGCGGCAGTCCAGGACTGGCCACTTATATCAAATTTTTCCTGGTCCCACCTGACACCCCTGTCATATTTTTTTAAACTTGAGTTGGCTGAATACCTGGCTATATCAGACCCCTGTATCCTAGATATGTCATTTAGGTCTTCTACATTGGTATCCCTCTTCTCAGATGTGTAGCCTCTTAGGTAGTTTGAATTATACTTGACCACATTATCTGTATCAAAAGGCATTATGGAATTTATAATGTTGTTGGTCTTGCGCCTGTTAGATTGGTCTAGCTTGTCTGAGCTAGACTCTATAGTCAGGTCATCAATCTCTATATCAAAGCTCCTGGACACATTATATACATCTACATCATATACTACCTTCTTGTTGTCGTCAGACCCAATTGTATATTCACATATAGTCTCTTCACCAACGCCCCTTAGGTCCACATGGGCCTTCATGTCAACTATCATATAAGGTAAGTATACACCACTTATATTTTCAGTTGTAAATTCCTTCCTAAACCTAGGGTGGGCAAAAAACTTTCTCCTACCTACAAAGCCTGCTATTCTATCTCTTGCTTCTTCCTTAGTAACCTTAAATGGTAGGATTACATCCGGGACCGCCCCGTTGGCTATCTGGTTATTTATAGAAAGTGTGTTCCTACACCAATGGCACCTGGCCTGGGTAGACGAGGCTGTGTCTATAACTACTTCAGCTCCACATGACTGGCACTTTAAAGTTACTATATCCTGGCTATCTTCTTCAATTTTACTGGCCCCTGCCCCTATCTCTATCCCTTCTAGGTCTTGGGCCTTCCTATTTTCTACTAGGTCTGGTTCAAACTCAAACCTACAGAAGTTACACCTCAATTTGCCTGTCTTGGGATTTACACTTATATCTGTAGCACCACACTTGGGACACTTGTTTTGGCCATCATTACCGGCGATTGTATTCGCCTTATTTATACTTTCTCCCATGACTAAAACCCCACTATATGCCTAGTAAATCAAACCTTATTTTCTTAAATTCTTCTTCCGTTATTACACCTGCATCCAATAATTTTTTCATTTCTATCAACTTAGTAGTAGGATCTACTGGCGGCTGTTCTGCCTGCTGATTATTCACAGGCTGTTGGTTGATAGGTTGTTGGTTCATAGCCTGTTGATTTTGACTGAAGTTAGGCTGATATGAGTTAGGATTATTGGATTGACCCATAGCATTCATAGTATTCATGGCTGCATTCATGCCCATACCCATAAAGGCTATACCATCTCCTCCTCCATTTTCGCCAGCCGCCTGGATACCCCTGGCTACAGACTGTTTCATAAATGAATCTCCCCTGCTTCCTGCTAGGGCATCTGCTGCCTTAACATCCTTCATTAGTTGCTTAGTATCTTCATCATATTCTATTGATACAATTGCTGTCTTTACGATTTCTAGACCCCTTGTAGACTTCCACTGATAGCCTTCTTCTACAGCACTTGACAAAGACTGGGCAAAACCAATCTGGTCTGACTGGATCCTTGAAATACGGTTGCCCTTGCCAGGGTCATTTGTATATAATGAGAATGCTGCTGATAGGCTTGATACCACTTCATTAAACAACTGCTCAGAAGCGTCATTATCCATATCTTGGAAATCAAATATATCCCCACCTGTAGTCAGGTATTTTACTGGAACAAAGTTCTTTACAAATAGGATAGGGTCTATAATTCTAAGACTATAAGTTCCCCTTGTAAGAGCCCCTACCTGCGTACCAAAGAAGGCATCATCCCAATATATTTCAGACTGGGTACCAAACTTGTTGTTAGGTATTTCCTTAAGATTAACATAGAATACCAACTGGTTGGCTGCCGGTATGCCACCAAATTTAAACTTTTCCCAAGATGATTTAACCAGGGAATCTATAAATCCATCACCTGCAAATATAGACTTTGAGTTTATATCCTGATTGTTGTAAATATATCCACCTGGCTCAGTTATAATACCAGTAACAGCTCCCTCCTGGACAGTTATCAGGGCTGTCCCCTCAGGCACTATTATCTTGCTGCCATTAGATATTACATTTGCATTTCCCTTGTAATTTTCACCTCTACCCCTGTTAGTTCCCATAGGAATACCTGGAAATATTGCTGCTGTTGGGGATACTCCTGTCATAGGACCATAAAAATCTTGCCACTGGTCTGCCAAAGTTCCTCCTACTGCCCCCTTAATTGCTTGTATAAATCCCATATTAAACCTCCTTATTATTTCTATACTAAGTTTAGATTACTTTCATATTTATATATATATTATATCATATAGCTTTGAAAACTCTAACCCAAATATTATTTGAATATACAAAGTGGTCTTATAGCATTATCAATTATAAATAAAAAAACCAGGGAAGTAATTTAGTAAGCTAAACTACAACCCTGGTATATTTATCTCTTAGACCTATACTAATTCGATGAATGCCATTTCAGCAGCATCGCCTCTTCTTGGTCCCTTCTTTATTATTCTTGTATATCCACCATTTCTTTCAGCATACTTTGGTGCTATATTTTCGAATAAGTCACTAACTACTGTTTCATCTATTACATAAGCAAGAACCTGTCTTCTAGCGTGAAGATCTCCTCTCTTTGCAAGAGTTATCATCTTTTCAGCCATTCTTCTAGTTTCTTTTGCTCTAGTAACTGTAGTTTCTATTCTTCCCTCTCTTAGTAAACTAGTCACAAGGTTTCTTAACATTAAGTTTCTGTGAGCAGTTTCACGTCCTAATTTACGGTAAGTTGCCATCTATGTCCCTCCTTTACGTGATTTTTGAACAAATAAATTATTATTCTTCGTTAGGCTTTAACTTTAGGTCTAATTCATTAAGCTTCTGAATTACCTCTTCAAGAGATTTCTTACCTAAGTTTCTAACCTTCATCATATCTTCTTCAGACTTGTTTGATAGTTCTTCAACAGTGTTGATACCTGCCCTCTTCAAGCAGTTGTATGACCTAACTGACAAGTCTAACTCTTCTATAGTCATTTCAAGGACTTTTTCTTTCTTGTCCTCTTCTTTTTCTACCATTATTTCAACATTGCCTATATGCTCTGACAAGTCAATAAACAATTTTAAATGTTCTTCTAGTACTTTCGCAGCTAGAGACATTCCTTCCTGAGGATTAATACTTCCATTTGTCAAAACTTCAAGTGTCAGTTTATCGAAATCTGTCTTCTGTCCAACTCTAGTATTTTCAACATGGTAGCTCACCTTTTCAATCGGAGTATAGATTGAGTCTACAGGTAATGTACCAATCGGCATACTATCATTCTTGTTTTCTTCAGCAGATACATATCCCCTACCCTTGTTAACATGAATTTCCATATTCAACTTGGCATTTTCATCCAAAGTAGCTATATGAAGGTCTTTGCTAACAATTTCAACTTCTGGAGGACATATAATATCTGCTCCAGTCACCTCGCAAGGTCCTACTGCCTGAATCTTTAATACTTTAGATTCCTCACCATCGATTGTCGCTGATAGTTCTTTCAAGGAAAGAATCATCTCAGTTACATCTTCTTTTACACCAGGTACTGTTGAGAACTCATGAAGGACTCCATCAATTCTCACAGCATAAACTGCTACCCCTGGAAGAGATGATAAAAGTATTCTTCTAAGTGCATTACCTATAGTAATACCAAATCCTCTTTCCAATGGTTCAACAACAAATTTGCCATATCTATAATCTTCGCTCAACTCGACAATATCAACTTTTGGCTTTTCTATTTCTATCATGGATAAACCCCCTATACAAATATTGGTCCACTGAGGGTGAAATTAACCTCAATACTACACTCTTCTTCTCTTTGGTGGTCTGCAACCATTGTGTGGTATTGGAGTAACATCCTTAATCATTGTAACTTCAAGACCAGTTGCCTGTAAAGCCCTAATTGCTGCTTCTCTACCAGAACCAGGACCCTTAACAAATACTTCTACAGTCTTTAGACCATGTTCCATAGCTGCTTTCGCTGCAGTTTCTGCTGCCATCTGAGAAGCATATGGAGTAGCCTTTCTAGATCCCTTAAAACCTAACTGTCCTGAAGATGCCCAAGAAATTGCATTTCCGTGTACATCTGTCAATGTTACTATTGTATTATTAAAAGTAGACTGAATATGTGCATGTCCACGTTCTATATTCTTACGTTCTCTTCTTCTTACACGCTGAACTACTTTCTTGTTACCTTTTGCCATTTATACTTACCTCCTTCTCTACTTTATTTATTTCTTCTTACGAGATACAGTCTTTCTAGGACCCTTTCTAGTTCTAGCATTAGTCTTAGTCTTCTGTCCTCTTAGAGGTAAGCCCTTAGCATGTCTAATACCTCTGTAGCATTTAATATCTCTTAGTCTCTTGATGTTTAGAGCAATCTCTCTTCTCAAATCACCTTCAACTAGATGGTCTTCGTCTATTATTCTTCTAAGCTCGTTTACCTGGTCCTCAGATAGTTCCTTTATTCTTGTATCTGGGTTTATACCAGCTTTAGCTAATATTTCATTTGAAGTAGCTCTACCTATACCATATATATATGTCAAGCCAATTTCTGCTCTTTTTTCTCTAGGTAAGTCTACACCAGCTATTCTTGCCATATTCGCACCTCCTACATATTATTATGTATTTCCAAAACTTTGGTAATTCTTAGCCCTGCTTCTGCTTATGCTTAGGGTTTTCACAGATTACCATTACTTTTCCTTTTCTCTTTATAACCTTACACTTTTCGCATATAGGTTTAACAGATGGTCTAACCTTCATTATTTGTCCCTCCTCAGACTATAAATAGCCTACTTCTTACGCCAAGTAATTCTTCCTCTCGTAAGATCATAAGGGGAAAGCTCTATATTCACCTTATCTCCTTCGAGAATCCTTATGAAGTTCATTCTTAGCTTTCCTGATATGTGACATAAAACCTCATGTCCATTATCTAATTTAACTTTAAACATTGCGTTTGGTAGAGTTTCAGAAACTGTACCTTCTAATTCAATTACATCCTTTTTGGCCATTAACTAACCAAACCTCCATTTCACAAGTTAAGTTTATTTTAACTTATTTAACTCTGCTCTTATATAAGAATCTGTTATTTTATCTCCGTTTTGCAACAACATTTTTATTTCTTTGTTGATGTACTTTTCAACCTTTAAATGCTTGATTTTTTTAAGCTTTGGCTTGTCTAGCTTCCTGCTCTTTCCGTCCGAAATCAAAACGAAGGATTCATCTACTATCTTTACTATAAAGAAGTACCTCCCCTCGTCCCTTCCACAGGAAGCCTTGACTAATTGGCCTAAACTTAAGTTTTCTGATAGCATACAACACCCCTCCTTATCGGTTAGTGAAGTCCTATCTTATGCTCTTTCGGAACATTTGCTATAAAAGCTTGCAATGTTACTTCCATAGCAACCCTATCGTCTTCAAACAGGGCCAACAAACTTGTTTCCCGAATCCTTTTGCGATGGGTTATAAAATCATAATTCTCAAGAGCCAATTGGTTTTACTAAGCTAATGCAGCTTTTATATCTTCAAAAACCTTATCTATATCCTGATTGCCTTCTATATTAGCTATTACATTCTGTTTAGTATAGTAATCTACTAGAGGCTTTGTTTCAGATAAATAAACGTCTATTCTGTGAGAAACTGTCTCTTCATTGTCATCTGGTCTCTGAGTAAGATTAGTATGACAAGAATCACAAACGCCCTCTTCCTTACTTGGATTAAACTTAACATGGTAAGTTGCCCCACAAGTCTTACAGATTCTTCTTCCGCAAGCTCTTTCAACCAAAAGTTTATGATCAACTTCTATGTTAATTACCTTGTCCAGGCTTATATTATTTTCGCTTAAATACTTGTCTAGGTATTCAGCCTGAAAGATGTTTCTTGGGAAACCGTCCAACATAAATCCATCCTTACAATCAGCTTCTGAAAGTCTTGATGCTACTAGTCCACAAGTTAATTCATCCGGAACTAACTTTCCTTCATTCATGTATTCCTGAGCCTTTTTACCAAGCTCTGTTCCTTCTTTTATATTCTTTCTAAATATATCTCCTGTTGATATATGAGGTATCTTGTAGCTGTCAACTATGTTAGCAGCCTGAGTACCCTTGCCAGCACCAGGAGGTCCAAGTAATATTATTTTCATATTTATCATCTCCAAAATTATTTTAGGAAACCTTGATAATTCTTCATTACAAGATTTGATTCTAACTGTCTCTTAAGCTCCAATGCAACACCAACGATGATCAATAGTGATGTACCACCAAAATTCATCGGTATCTGCATGTAGTGGGTCATTAATGCTGGTATCATCGCCATTAAGCCTAAGAAAGCTGCACCTACAATAGTTAACTTTGAAAGTATTCCACCTAGATAGTTCTCAGTTGGCTTTCCTGGTCTAATACCCGGAATAAAACCACCACTATTCTTCATATTTTTTGTGATATCTTCCGTATTGAAAGAAATTGTATTATAGAAGTATGAGAATAATACGATTAGTACTATTTCTATAATTCTATATGTCCAGAATCCCTTATCAGTTGACAGATTAAAGAATGCATTAACTGCTGCCTGCATCTTTGATCCACCCAATAACGCTATTGTCTGTGGTAGGGCTAATATTGAGCTAGCGAAGATTATTGGCATTACACCTGACTGGTTAACCTTCATTGGTATATGAGAAGATTCACCTCCGTACATCTTTCTTCCTACTACTCTCTTTGCATATTGAACTGGTATCTTTCTTGTCGACTCATTTATGAATGTTACACCTGTTATAGTAATTAGAACAACCACTATAAATATTGTTATTGCTGGCCACTTTAATAAACCAATGTTAACCCTCTGAGCTATAGCACCTATATCTATAGGTAGCCTTGATATGATACCTATGAAGATTAGGACTGAACTACCATTTCCTAAGCCCTTTTCAGTGATCCTATCACCCAACCACATTACCATCATACTGGCTGCTACTAAGGTAATGATAACAGTAAATATAAAGAAAGGATTGTTTACCTTCAAGGCACTCCTAACTATACCAAGTGTGATACCTACGGCCTGGATTATCGCAAGACCTAGTGTAGTCATTCTCGTATATTTGTTTATCTTCTTCTTACCTTCTTCACCAGACTTCTGTAGTTCTTTTAAACTCTCAAAGCCTGCTGTTAAAAGCTGTATAATGATTGATGCTGTAATGTAAGGACCAATTCCCAAAGCAAATATAGTGAAGTTACTGAAAGCACCTCCTGAGAACATGTTGTATAGTCCTAGTAGGGAGTTCTTTTCAACCATATTCTTAATTACAGATGTATTTATACCTGGGACTGGTATTGTTGTTCCCAGCCTAAATACAATTATCATAAAGAATGTAAATAGCAATTTCTTTCTGATATCTTTAATTGTTAAAGCCTGTTTAATTTTACTAATCAAATCTAATCACCCCGCTTACTCTCAAGTGACTAAACTTCTTCAACCTTACCGCCAGCTTTTTCAATTTTTTCTTTTGCTGATGCAGTAAACTTTGCAGCCTGAACTGTAAGGGCCTTGTCTAAAGCACCATTACCAAGTATCTTTAGTCCATCCTTTTCTATCTTAGAAATAGTTCCAGCCTTCTTTAACATTTCTGCGTTTATTACTGTTCCTGCTTCAAACTTATTTAATGTTTCAACATTAACTTCAGAATAAATCTTCTTGAATATGTTAGTGAAACCTCTCTTAGGTAATCTTCTAGCAAGTGGCATCTGTCCACCTTCGAATCCTACTCTAACTCCTCCGCCAGATCTTGACCACTGACCCTTCTGTCCACGACCAGATGTCTTACCCTGACCTGTTGCAGTACCTCTACCTAATCTTCTCTTAGCCTTTACAGCTCCTTTGGCAGGTTTTAACTCATGTAGCTTCATTCTGTTGCACCTCCTTCTCTTTGTGTATATATTATTCTGCTATCTCAGTTACTTCAACAAGGTGGCTTACCTTATTGATCATACCTCTTATCTGAGCGTTATCTTCCTTTACTACCACTGATTCTCTCTTCTTTAGTCCAAGAGCTTCAACGTTCTTTCTCTGATTAGGAGTAGTTCCTATAACGCTTCTAACTAACTTTATCTGTATTTTAGACATTTGAACCTCCTATTATTATCCTAGTAGATCTTCTACCTTCTTGCCTCTCAATCTTGCAATTGATTCAGCTGTCTTTATATCCTTTAATCCGGCCATAGTTGCGTTAACCATGTTTCTTGGATTGTTTGAACCAGTTGACTTAGCTCTAACGTCGCTAATTCCTGCTAATTCTAGTACGGCTCTTACAGGACCACCTGCTAGGACTCCTGTACCTTCCTGAGCTGGCATTATAAGTATCTTACCTGCACCGAAGTGTCCTACAACCTCATGAGGTATAGTAGTTCCTACTCTAGGTACTGTTATAAGATTCTTCTTAGCATCATCAACTGCCTTTCTGATAGCATCTGGAACTTCCATAGCCTTACCAGTTCCGATACCAACATGACCATTGCTATCTCCAACTACTACTAAGGCAGCAAATCTAAAGTTTCTACCACCCTTTACAACCTTAGCAACACGTCTAATTTCTATAACTCTCTCTTCTAAATCGAATTGAGATGCATCAATAGGTTTACTATGTAGCATATTATTCCTCCTTCAATTAATTAGAACTTAAGACCAGCTTCTCTTGCACCTTCAGCTAGTTCTAAAACTCTACCGTGATATATATAACCACCTCTATCGAATACAACTTCTGTTATACCCTTTTCAGCAGCCTTCTTTGCTACTAATTCTCCAACTTTCTTAGCAGCTTCTTTGTTTCCTGTGTATGAAACAGCACTCTTAACAGCTTCATCAAGTGATGATGCAGATACTAGTGTTACTCTGTTTACGTCATCTATAATCTGAGCATAAATATTCTTAGAACTTCTGAATACACTTAGTCTTGGTCTTTCAGCTGTTCCTGTTACTTTTTTTCTAACTCTCTTATGTCTAGCAACTCTGTTTGCATTCTTATCTATCTTCTTGAACAAAGTACTCACTCCTTTCGCTAATTATTATTTCTTACCAGTTTTACCTTCCTTACGGATAATAACTTCATCAACATACTTGATACCCTTACCCTTGTATGGTTCTGGCTTTCTCCAAGCTCTGATAACAGATGCGTAGTTACCTACCTGCTGCTTGTCGATACCCTTTACGATTATTTCAAACTGGTTAGGCACTTCTGTAGTGATACCTTCTGGATCGTCCATCTCAACTGGGTGAGAGAATCCTATGTTCATTACCAACTTCTTGCCCTGCTTTGCAGCTCTGTAACCTACACCCTTTATTTCTAGCTTCTTTTCGAATCCTTCAGAAACACCTACTACCATATTGTTTATAAGTGTTCTAGTAAGACCGTGAAGACTCTTGTGCTTCTTGTTTTCAGTTGGTCTTTCAACTACTATAGTGCTATCTTCCTTCTTTATTATCATTTCATTATTGAACTTATTTGTCAATGTTCCCTTAGGACCTTTAACAGTCACTGTGTTGTCTTCACCTAGAGTGACTTCAACACCTGCTGGGATCATGATTGGCTTAAGACCTATTCTTGACATTATTACACCTCCTTACATTATGAAATCTTACCAAACGTAGCAGATTACTTCTCCACCTACGTTGTTATTTCTTGCCTGCTTATCAGTTAATATACCGTGTGATGTTGATATCATTGCGATACCTAATCCATTTAATACCTTTGGTACATCTTCAGCAGCTGCATATATTCTCATACCTGGCTTAGATATTCTCTTTAGTCCAGAGATTACTCTTTCACCATTCTGTCCGTACTTTAGCTGCATTCTTATTATTCCTTGCTTTCCATCTTCTATTACATCATAGCCTCTGATGAATCCTTCTTCAAGAAGTATTCTAGCTATTTCTTTCTTTATGTTAGAAGCAGGAACATCAACAGTGTCATGCTTAACAGTGTTTGCATTTCTTACTCTTGTAAGCATATCTGCGATTGGATCTGTCATTGTCATAATAAAATCCTCCTTCCGAATTATCTATATCTTACCAACTTGATTTTCTTACACCAGGGATTTCACCCTTATATGCTAATTCTCTAAAACAGATACGGCAAATACCGAAATCCTTTAGAACTGAATGTGGTCTACCACAAATTGAGCATCTAGTGTATTCTCTTGTTTTATATTTCTGCTTTCTTTGCTGCTTTACTTTCATTGCTTTTCTAGCCACGTGAATTCCTCCTTTTTATCTACTTAGAAAATGGCATTCCTAATAACTTTATTAGTTCACGAGCCTCTTCGTCAGTCTTTGCAGTTGTAACGAAGATTATGTCCATACCTCTTACCTTATCTACCTTATCGTATTCGATTTCAGGGAAAATAAGCTGTTCCTTGATACCTAGTGCATAGTTACCTCTTCCGTCAAATGAATTAGCACTAACACCTCTAAAGTCTCTAACTCTTGGTAGAGATACAGAAACTAACTTATCCATAAAATAGTACATCTTGTCACTTCTAAGAGTAACCTTTGTACCTATTGGCATACCTTCTCTTAGCTTGAAGTTCGCTACTGACTTTCTAGCTCTTGTTATAACTGGCTTCTGTCCAGTTATCATTTCTAATTCTTCTACAGCCTTTTCTAAAGCCTTTGAATTATCCTTTGAATCACCAACACCCATGTTGATAACTATCTTATCAAGTCTTGGTATCTCCATTATATTTTTATATCCAAATTTCTCCATTAATGCTGGAGCAACTTCCTTTTTATACTTTTCTTCTAATCTTGAAGCCATTGTGTTCCCTCCTTTCGGTTATATTTCTTATAATTCTTTACCGCTCTTAGCAGATACTCTAACTTTCTTTCCGTCTTTTACTTCGTATCTTACTCTTACACCCTTTCCAGTTTCTGGATCAAATGGCATTACATTTGATATATGTATTGGAGCTTCCTTAGTTGTTATTCTACCCTGTGGGTTAGTAGCAGATGGCTTGTTGTGCTTAGTTATTATGTTTATACCTTCAACAAGAACCTTGTCGTTCTTTGCATCAACATTTAGAACTAGCCCCTTTTTGCCCTTGTCCTTACCTGCTATAACTACAACAGTGTCGCCTTTCTTTACACGCATCATTGATCTATTGCACCTCCTCTAATTATAGTACTTCTGGAGCTAGAGATACTATCTTCATGAAGTCGTTGTCTCTTAACTCTCTCGCAACAGGTCCAAATATACGAGTACCTACTGGTGTCTTATCGTCCTTTATAATAACTGCAGCATTTTCATCAAATGAAATATAGCTACCATCGTTACGTCTCATTCCCTGCTTGCTTCTAACTACAACAGCTCTTACTACTTTACCTTTTTTTACAACTCCGCCTGGTGTTGCACTTTTTACTGTTGCAACTATTACGTCACCTACATTGGCGTACTTTCTCTTACTTCCGCCAAGAACACGTATGCATAAAAGTTCTCTAGCACCTGAGTTATCAGCTACTTTTAAACGTGTTTCCTGCTGTATCATCGCAATTCCTCCTTCTATGTAAACTATTTTACCTTTTCTATTATCTCGACTACTCTGAATCTCTTGTCCTTAGATAAAGGTCTAGTTTCCATTATTCTAACTCTATCTCCTATGTTACACATATTCATTTCATCATGAGCCTTGTATTTCTTAGTTCTCTTAACACGCTTGTTATAAAGTGGATGTTTTACGAAATCTTCGCAAGCAACTACAACAGTCTTTTCCATCTTATCACTAACAACACGGCCAATTCTAACTTTTCTTCTGTTTCTTTCCATGTCTATCAAAAGCCTCCTTCTTCCAATATTAAGCTCTAGCTTCGTTTAACTTTCTTTCTGCAAGAACAGTCTTTACTTTTGCTATGTCTCTCTTTACAGTCTTTATTATAGCTGTATTCTGTAACTGACCAGTAGCTAATTGGAATCTTAAGCTAAATAATTCACTTTTGAATTCATCTAACTTTGCTAATAGTTCTTCAGTTGATAGATTTCTTAATTCTTTAGCTTTCATCCTATTCACCTACCTTCTCTAAATCTTCTTTCTTTACAAACTTGCACTTGATTGGCAATTTGTGAGCTGCAAGTCTCATTGCCTCTCTAGCCTTTTCTTCTGAAACACCAGCTAGTTCAAACATTACTCTACCTGGCTTAACTATTGCTACCCAATATTCTGGAGAACCCTTACCAGCACCCATACGAGTTTCTGCAGGCTTTCTTGTTATTGGCTTGTGTGGGAAGATTTTAATCCAAACCTTACCACCTCTTTTTATATATCTTGTCATAGCTATTCTGGCTGCTTCTATCTGGTTAGATGTTATCCATGATGGTTCTAGTGCAACTAGACCATACTCACCATAAGTAACTTTATTACCCTTGTGTGCCCTACCAGCCAAGCTTCCTCTATGTACTCTACGACGCTTTACTCTCTTTGGCATTAACATGAGTCGTTTCCTCCTTCCGAACTAATTAGTCCTGCTTTGCTTCTTTTTTAGAAGCTCTAGGACCTCTATTGTTGCTTCTTCTATCGTTATTTCTACCTCTTCTATCGTTACCCTTGCCGCCTCTTCTGTTGTCTCTGCCGTTTCTTCTTTCAGCCTTCTTTTCTTCTCTTTCGATTGAAACATTTCTGCCTGGAAGAATTTCTCCATTACAGATCCAAACCTTGATACCAATCTTACCATAAGTAGTATCAGCTTCAGCGAAACCGTAATCTATGTCAGACCTTAATGTCTGTAGTGGCACGTTACCTTCACTGTATCCTTCAGTTCTAGCCATTTCCGCTCCACCTAGTCTACCAGAAGCACTTACCTTGATTCCCTTTGCTCCTGACTTCATAGTTCTCTGTACAGCCTGCTTCATAGCTCTTCTAAATGCAATTCTTCTTTCGATTGCCTGTGCTATGTTTTCAGCAACTAACTGAGCATCTCTATCTATGTTTCTAACTTCGATTATGTTAAGTATAACTGTCTTACCAGTCATAGTTTCCAATCTCTTCTTTAGAGCTTCGATTCCAGCTCCTCCCTTACCTATTACAACACCTGGCTTTGCAACATGTAAGTCCATCTTTATCTTATTAGCAGATCTTTCTATTTCTATCTTAGCTAAACCAGCTGAGTATAACTCTTTCTTCAAGCTAGTTCTCAACACATGGTCTTCCTTTAAGAACTCACCGAATTCTTTTCTATCATTAGCGAACCATCTTGAGTCCCAATCTTTAATTACACCAACTCTTAAGCCGTGTGGATTTACCTTCTGACCCATTTGTGTCCCTCCTTCTTATTAATTTTCTCTTTCCTTGACAACTACCTCTATGTGAGATGTTCTCTTTCTGATTGCAGTTGCTCTACCCTGTGCTCTAGGCATGAATCTCTTCATTGTAGGTCCCTGGTTAGCAACTATAGATGCTATATATAACTTATCTGTATCCATTTCGTGGTTATTTTCAGCGTTTGCAGCAGCAGACTTTACAACCTTTGCTATTACTTCCGCAGCATATCTTGGTGTAAACTTTAATATTGCTAATGCTTCATTTACGTCTTTTCCTCTAACTAAGTCGCATATCTGACCAGCTTTTCTAGCTGATACACGAACATATTTAGCTGTAGCTTTTGCTTCCATTAATGATCCTCCTTTCACCTTCAATTAGTTATTTTCTCTTTGAAGATTTTTCATCGTCCTTGTGACCTCTAAAAGTTCTTGTAGGAACGAATTCTCCTAATTTATGTCCAACCATATCTTCTGTGATATATACTGGTATGTGTCTTCTTCCGTCATGAACTGCTATAGTGTGTTCAACGAACTGAGGGAATATTGTAGAAGTTCTTGACCAAGTCTTGATTACTTCCTTATTTCCGCTAGCGTTCATAGCTTCAACCTTTTTTAATAATCCTGCATGGACAAAAGGTCCTTTTTTTGTTGATCTTGACATTAATAATCCTCCTTCCTGAGTAAATTAAATCTATTACTTAGTTCTTCTAGATACTATTAGCTTGTTAGAAGCCTTGTTTTTCTTTCTAGTCTTGTATCCTAGAGCTGGTTTACCCCATGGAGTTACTGGTGATGGTCTACCTATTGGAGCTCTACCTTCACCACCACCGTGTGGATGGTCATTAGGGTTCATTACAGAACCTCTAACTGTAGGTCTGATTCCCATGTGTCTCTTTCTACCAGCCTTACCGATTACAACATTACCGTATTCTATGTTACCAACCTGGCCAACAGTAGCTCTACAGTTGTTGTTTACATATCTCATTTCGCCTGATGGAAGTCTTAGAAGTGCCTTAGTACCTTCCTTAGCCATCAACTGAGCAGATGCACCAGCAGTTCTGACTAACTGACCACCCTTACCAGCCTTTAGCTCTATGTTGTGTACTAATGTACCAACTGGCATATCCTTTAATTCAAGGCAGTTACCTGGCTTGATGTCTGCACCTAAACCTGAAAGGATTGTGTCACCTACATGCATACCAACTGGAGCTAGTATGTATCTCTTTTCACCATCTGCATAGTGAAGAAGTGCGATGTTTGCAGTTCTGTTTGGATCGTATTCTATTGTAGCAACCTTAGCAGGTACGCCATCTTTATTTCTCTTGAAATCTATTAATCTATATTTTCTCTTGTTTCCGCCGCCCTTATGACGTACAGTTATCTTACCGTGAACATTTCTACCAGCATTCTTCTTAAGGTTTACAAGAAGAGACTTTTCTGGCTGGTTGCATGTTATTTCATCAGACTTTAAAACTGTCATCTGTCTTAAGGCAGGAGACGTTGGTTTAAACTTTTTAATAGCCATTATTTATTCCTCCTTATTCTAATTACATTCCTGTGAAGAATTCTATATCCTTACTGTCAGCAGCAAGCTTTACTACAGCTTTCTTGAAGCTAGCAGTCTTTCCTACTGTTCTTCCCATTCTCTTAGTCTTACCGTCGTAGTTTAGAGTGTTTACTCTTTCAACCTTTACATCAAAGATCTTTTCTACGGCCTTCTTTATTTCAGTCTTGTTGGCGCTCTTTGCAACAACAAAAGTATAAGTCTTATTTCCCATTTCAGTCATTGACTGTTCAGTAACAACTGGCTTTATGATTATATCATGTGGATTTGTCATTACGCGTACACCTCCTCCACTTTCTTAACTGCGTCTGTAGTTATAATGAATGAATCGCAGTTTAGGATGTCGTAAACATTTAGTGTGCTTACGTGACAAACATTAGCACCTTCTATGTTTCTTACTGACTTAACGATGTTTGCATCATTTTCAGCAGTTACAACCAATACCTTCTTAGCTGCGTTCAAATTCTTGAATGTATTTACCATTTCTTTAGTCTTAGGAGCTTCTAAGCTTAGAGCATCTAATACTATTATTTCATTGTCCTGTACCTTTGATGATAAAGCAGACTTCATAGCAAGTCTTCTTACCTTCTTTGGTAGTGAGTAAGAGTAATCTCTTGGCTTTGGTGCGAATGCAACTCCACCGCCTACCCACTGAACTGATCTGATAGAACCCTGTCTAGCTCTACCTGTACCCTTCTGTCTCCATGGCTTTCTACCGCCACCTCTAACTTCTGCTCTTGTCTTAGCAGACTGAGTACCCTGTCTCTTGTTAGCTAACTGGCACTTAACAGCTTCGTAAAGCACGTGTGCGTTAACTTCTATATTAAATATTGAATCGTTTAATTCGATTTCACCAACATTCTGGCCTGATACGTTTAATACATTAATCTTTGGCATTGTTAATCCTCCTTTCCTCTGTGATTAGTTAGAACCCTTAATAGCTGCCTTAACAGTTACTACTGATCCCTTAGCACCAGGAATAGCGCCCTTTATTAATAAAAGATTCTTTTCAGCATCTACTTTTACAACTTCAAGATTCTGTACAGTAACCTTTACACTACCCATGTGTCCAGCAAGCTTCTTGTTCTTGAATACTCTACCTGGGTAAGAACAAGCACCCATTGAACCTGGTCTTCTGTGGTATCTAGAACCGTGAGTTTCAGGACCTCTACTCTGCCCATGTCTCTTTATTGGACCCTGGAATCCCTTACCCTTTGATATACCAGTTACGTCTATCTTTTCACCTTCAGCAAATATGTCAGCCTTTAATTCCTGACCTACTTCATATCCTTCTAGTGAATCTACTCTGAATTCTTTTAACTTTCTCTTTAGTACACCAGCCTTAGCTAGATGTCCCTTCTGTGGCTTGTTTAGTGCCTTTTCCTTGGCATCTACAAAACCAACCTGGATAGCCTGGTAGCCATCATTTTCAACAGTCTTAATCTGTGTGATTGATACAGGACCTGCCTCAACTACTGTTACTGGTACTACTTCACCATTTTCAGTAAAGACCTGAGTCATTCCTATCTTCTTTCCTAAAATACCTTTCATTTTTACCTCCTAGGTTCTTACAGCGGATTACCCAAAAGCGGGCAATCATTCTAAGATATTTCTATCTTAGGTGGCTTATAATTTGATTTCTATATCTACACCAGCTGGCAAGTCAAGCTTCATTAATGAGTCAACTGTCTTTGGTGTTGGATTAGCTATATCGATTAGTCTCTTGTGAGTTCTAATTTCGAACTGCTCTCTAGAGTCTTTGTACTTATGTACAGCTCTTAGTATAGTCACTACCTTCTTCTCTGTTGGAAGTGGTATTGGACCTGCTACTAGAGAACCTGCTTTTTTAGCAGTATCAACTATCTTTACAGCTGAATAGTCTAACAACTTATGATCATATGATTTTAATCTTATTCTTATCTTTTCATTCTTAGCCATTTTAGTCCCTCCTTCTGATTTTATTTACCTGGCCAGATAAATCAAAACACCGATAAACTGTTCCGGGTGTGTCGTAACCACCTAACCGATTTTTGTTTTTATCCACCCAAAACCTGCCCACTTACATGAGCGTACTAGATTATTTTAACAAAAAAAGCCTGCAAATGCAAGCTTTTTTTTAAAGTTTTTTATTTATTTTTATTGAAATTTTAAGGTTTTAGGGATATGCTTTTCACACCCCTTGGCTACTTTTTATTTCTACCCTGGACTCATTTTTTCAAACAAAAAACTTTATTTTTTTAGATTTTTTTCTTTTGTTGCCTACCACATATATCTATTAGCCTATTCCTAGTCAAAATTTTAGAAAATTTAGTTGCCAACTTCATTTTAGTAGATGGAACTATTATAGTCTTTCCTTTAAATAGATTTTCTAGGGCTTCTCTTGCACATTGGCCTGGTCCTATACTGCCTATATCAAAACTGCAATTGGCCACATCATTAAATTCTGTATCCACCGGACCAGGACACAAGGCAGAAACTACAACTCTTGAATCCCTATACTTGAGTTCTTTGGCAACTCCGCTTGTCAGGCTGGTCACATAGGCCTTAGTTGCATAATATGTAGACATATAGGGACCTGCTGGCATAAGGCCGGCACTTGATGCCACATTTAATATATGACCCCTATCTTCTTCAACAAATCTTTTCAAGTAGTGCTTCATTAATATATGAAGACTCTCTATGTTTACATGGATCATATCCAGTTCCTTGTCTAGGTCTGTATCTCCAAAGAAGCCAAGATCACCAAAACCAGCATTATTTACCAAGAGGTCAATCCTTATGGCTTCTTTTTCCTCTAACTGGTCTACTTTTTGACACAAGTCTTTTGCAGTTGAAGACTGGCTAAGGTCAGCTTCTATTATATAGCTTTTGTATTTTAGGTCCTCGGCAAGGTCTTCCAACCTAGACCTCCTCCTGGCAACCAATATTGACCCATAACCATAGGATTCCAAGAGCTTTACTATCTCCCTACCTATACCAGAACTTGACCCTGTTACCAGGGCCCATTTATCTGGTCTTATATCTTTTTCCATATTTATCATCCTTTTCTTTTTTACTTTCTTTGCTATCAAGCCAAGTACCCACCTCTTAAATAGGCCTTGTAACCTCTCTTAACCAACGCCTTTCTTCCTCTTCCAGGCCTGGCCCTATAAGGTCATATACTTTTTGGTGGTAATCATTCAGGTAGGCCTTGTCATCCTCTGTCAACATATCTACCAAGACAGGGTCCAGGTCTATTGGGCAATATGTAAGAGCTTCAAAGTACATAAACTGACCATAGTCATTTTTAGGCCCCTTTCTTACCAAGAGCTCATTTTCTATCCTTATACCATGTGATCCACCTATGTATAGGCCTGGCTCGTCGGTTATTACCATTCCCTCTTCCAACCTAGTAGCTGGCTTAACCCCAACCTGCCACCTAAAGCTAATAGGGGGTTCGTGGATATTGGCCAAGTAGCCTACCCCATGGCCTGTTCCATGGTTGTAGTTTAGGTAGGCATCCCATAGGGGTTGCCTAGCAAGTATATCTAGGTTGGCACCTGAGCACCCATACAAGAACTTGACCCTTGCCAACCTTATGTGGGCCTGTAGAACCCTGGTATAGTCTTCCTTCATTTCTTGTCTAACCTGACCCAGGGCTGTAGTCCTACTGATATCAGTAGACCCCTGGATATAGTTGCCACCAGTATCATTCAAAAGGAAGCTTCCTTGAGCCAATTCTTTATTTGATAGGCCATCAGCCTCATAGTGAACTATGGCTCCGTGGTCCCCAAAGGCAGAGATTGGGGCAAAGCTAGGACAGATAAAGTCCTCCTGGTCCCTCCTTAAGCTTTCTAACTTGTCAGAAACAGACATTTCTGTTTGATTACCTATTCGACCTGCCTCTACTTCTTTTTTTAACCAATATAGGTACTTTGTGTGGGCTATCCCATCCTTAATATGGGCCTGTCTTATATTTTCTATTTCAACCTTATTCTTGACTGTTTTCATCATAATAGTTGGGTTTTGGCCCTCTATTATTAGGTCCTTGTCCCCTATATTTCCATAAATAGCGTAGTTTACCCAGTCTGGATCAAGTAGGATTTTATTATTTATGGTTCTTATGTCATCATAAATTTCCTCATAGGGTCTTATCACTACCCCATCTCCTATTAGACCTGCCATTATTTCTGGACCTATTTTCTCTCTATCTATATATAGAACAGCCTTCTCCATATCCACTATTAGGTAGGACAAGGCTAGGGGGAAATAGTCAACGTCCCTGCCCCTAATATTTAAGATCCATCCGATATCATCTAGACTCGTTATAATATGACAATCAGCCCCTATATTTTCCATAGCTGACCTAAGTCTTCCTAGCTTGTCTGCCCTGGATTCACCAGCATACCTAATTTGTAGCTCGAATATGGGCTCCCTAGCCATAGGTGGCCTATCCCCCCATACCTGGTCTATCAGGTCTATGTCATAGACTAGACTTCCCTTATTTTCAGCTACTATTTTCTCCATGACTAGTCCTTGTCCATAGGTCACACACCTTCCATCAAAGGCCAGTTTTCCCCCTCGATCCAGCTTGTCCTCTAAAAATTCTTCAAGGCTAGGCACACCTTCTTGCCCCATCTTGTATAGGTCTATACCAGACCCCTCAAGTTGGTCTTCTGCCTGCAAAAAGTACCTACCATCTGTCCATAGGCCTGCCCAGTCTTTACCTACTAGAACACTACCAGCAGAACCTGTAAAACCGCTTATATAGGCCCTCTCCATAAAGTACCTGCCTACATTCTCACTATTGTGGTAGTCAGCAGTAGGCACCAAGTATATATCTATCTGATGTTCCTTCATTAAGTCCCTTAAGGCCTCAAGTCTTTGTTTAACCTTCATAACTTTTATAGCACCCCCTCCTCAGTAAATTGTAAATGCTCTAATTTAAATTATACCATATTTATCCTAAGCATATTTCTATCTTTCGCCTACTAGTCAAAATCAGACCAGACATATTTTTTGCAAAAATTTAGCGTTGGGAGAGAATTTTTTCTCTCACCAACGCTAAATATCATACAACCATAAAGAGTATCCTACGTATATAGGAGC
>NZ_ADGQ01000073.1 GCF_000147675.1 Peptostreptococcus stomatis DSM 17678
AAATAATGCTATAGTCAGATAGGACACGCTATTTCTCTTAATTTCTGCCAAGTCTGTATCCAGACCTGCCATGAACATCAATATGATAACCCCTATCTGGGATACCTGGTCTAAAAAGGCCGTATCCTTTACTATACCTAACATTGACGGACCAATAATTACACCTGCCAACAAGGCCCCAACCACTTGAGGTAATTTGATTTTTTCCGTCAAAAAACCAAATACTTTTGTTGAAAATAGTATTATTGCTATACTCAACAGATAAGTGTAATCCAACATAAAAATCGCCTCCATATACCAACTTAAATACTAAACATGTTTTAGTAGTTAACCTAAACCTGGTCATCTACCATCTGTACGTACTCTAACACATCAAATCCTAGTCTTTTATAAAGGTCTATAGCCCTCTTATTAGTTCCACAAACTTCTAACCTATACCTTACTGCTTCAGGAAAGTTTTCCTTGACCTTGGCAAAATATTCTTGGGCTATACCCATAGACCTGTATTCTTCACTTATATAAAGGTCCTCTAGCTGTATGGTGATTCCTGCCACCTCTGAAGCATAATAGCTGGTTACTATACCAAACCCAACCAAATTTCCATCATACCTTGCTTCATATCCCCTTATAGAATGCTCTCTTGATAAGATATCACTTAAAAGCCTCTTTATTATCGACTCATCTATTGGATCAGCCACTGCATCTGACCTATAAAAATGCATCATCATGCCCAAAAGGTCATCATAATTTTCCTTTTTAAAATCTTCAAACTTAACCATATAAACTCCTACTTACTAGCACTTTTGATGTATAAATTCAATTACTTTTTTTACATGTTTAATATATAGTATATCATATTTTTAATCTTATATTCTATTAATTTGCCTTTTGTTTGATTATAAATATATTAAAAAGGGCTATAACCCTTCTATTTCGTAGTGGTAGATAGCCCTAATTTTGTTCATGTTTTATTTTATATGTGATTCGTTTTGGACTTTTAGTAGGCCCTTATAAACCTAAACCTTATTTTCCATCATCCTTTTTGAAAGTTAAGAACCAGTCTAGCATATTATACTTGCTAGTGTCCTTAGCCAATTCCACTCTCTGCTCAACTTCTTCACGAGTTGTTGGAGGAGGAACGATTACGTCCTTGCCTGGTTCCCAGTTAGCTGGTAGGGCAACTCCGTCCTTTTCAGCCTTCTGTAGGCCTATTAGGACACGCTTTATTTCAGCAAAGTTTCTACCTAGTGATGCCGGGTAGTATAGGATAGTCTTGATGATACCCTGTGGATCAATGAAGAATACCGCCCTAACTGCATGAGTGTCAGATTCACCCTGTAACATACCATATGCCTTAGCAACTTCCATCCTAATATCAGCTATTAGAGGGAATTTTACCTTTGGCTTTTCTATTCCATCCCATGTATAGTTTTCTATAGCTTCCAACCAGCCAAGGTGTGAATGCAATGAATCTATAGACAATCCAACTAATTCAGTGTTGTGTGCTAAGAACTCATCATGCATACTAGCAAATGTCATGAATTCTGTAGTACAAACTGGTGTAAAGTCTGCTGGATGTGAGAATAGTATTACCCACTTACCTTCAAAATCATTAGGGAAATGCATAGGTCCCTTTGTTGTCACAGCCTCAAATTCTGGCGCCCTAGTTCCTATTAATGGGAAGTTTACCTTTTCCTGTAATACGTCTAATCTTTCTTGGTTCATATCTTAATCCTCCTTATTTTATAACATCTTTATTGATATCTCGATAGGGTTATTACTTCTTCCCTACCAATCTCCTGGCATTAATGATACTGAATATTATTAATGCCTACTCTTATTATACCGTACTTTTGGATCTTTAAACATATTTTTCTAAATTTTATAAAAAATAAATACCTATATCAAAAAATGGAGGCTGGCATCCTTTATATACGTAGAATGCCTCGCCTCCATTGTGATCTTCACTCGACTTAATCGTCAGTTACCTAGATCATTTCATCTAGATCGTAGTCGCTGTGTACTTCTTCTGTTGCTTCAGCTGTTTCCTCAACAAGCTCTTCAACTTCTTTTTCTATTGCTATATTCCTGTACTTCTTCATACCTGTACCTGCTGGTATCAATTTACCAAGGATTACATTCTCCTTTAGGCCTATCAAGTGGTCTTTCTTGCCCTTGATAGCAGCGTCTGTAAGGACTCTTGTAGTCTCCTGGAATGATGCGGCTGACAAGAATGAGTCAGTTGCAAGAGAAGCCTTTGTAATACCTAATAGGACCCTCTTAGCCACTGCTGGCCTTAGGCCCTGCTCAAGAGCCTCTTCATTACACTTGTTGTATGTAAGGACTTCTTCATATCCACCTGGCAGTAGGTCTGTATCTCCTGGATCTTCAACCTTAACCTTGGATAACATCTGTCTTACTATTACTTCTATGTGCTTGTCGTTGATATCAACACCCTGTAACCTGTACACTCTCTGTACTTCCTTAACGATGTAATCCTGCACACCACCGATTCCCTTAACCCTAACTATATCGTGTGGGTTAATAGAACCCTGTGTCAAAGGTTCACCAGCTTCTATATAGTCACCGTCTTTTACCTTTAGCCTAGATCCGTATGGTATCTGGTATGTCTCTGCTTCGCCATCATCTGAAGTAACTACTACCTCTTTTCTCTTGGCTGTTTCATCAACTTCTACCCTACCTGATATTTCAGTGATAACAGCTAGACCCTTTGGCTTACGAGCTTCGAAAAGCTCCTCGACTCTAGGAAGACCCTGCGTGATATCTCCACCGGCTACACCACCTGTATGGAATGTACGCATTGTAAGCTGGGTACCCGGCTCACCGATTGATTGGGCAGCTATGATACCTACTGCCTCACCTATGTTTACTGGCTTACCAGTAGCAAGGTTTCTACCATAGCACTTAGCACACACACCATGTTCTGTCTTACAGTTTAGAACAGTTCTAATCTTAACCTTTTCGATACCACAATCTATAATCTTATCTGCGTCATCTTCTGAAATCATATGGTCACCTGGAACTACCTCTTGGCCAGTCTCTGGGTTTAGAACTGGATCTATAGTGTACCTACCTATTATTCTGTCTCTCAAGTCCTCTATGACTTCATTACCATCCCTAATAGCAAATACATCTGTAGTTTCTCTTGTTCCACAGTCTATATCCCTTACTATAACATCCTGGCTGACGTCAACTAGTCTTCTTGTCAAGTAACCTGAATCGGCTGTACGAAGGGCAGTATCGGCTAGACCCTTTCTAGCTCCATGTGAAGATGTAAAGTATTCCATTACTGACAGACCTTCACGGAAGTTAGACTTAACTGGGATTTCCACCGTCTTACCTGATGCATTGGCCATCAGACCACGCATACCAGCCAGCTGTCTGATCTGGTTCTTAGAACCTCTGGCTCCTGAATGGGCCATTATGAATATATTGTTCATTCTGTCTAGACCATCCATTAGGGCATCAGTTACCTTATCAGTAGTTTCTGTCCAAGTTTCTATTACCTTTTCATATCTTTCATCGTTTGATATAAGACCCCTTCTATAGGCCTTTTCATACTTATCAACTAGGTCTTCAGCCTCCTTGATATATGTATACTTGGCTTCTGGTATATCCATGTCGGCAACGGCAACTGTGATACCACCAACTGTTGAATACTTATAACCCATAGCCTTTACATAGTCAAGAAGCTCTGCAGTCTTAGTATTTCCATGCTTTCTAAAGCACTTGTCTATAATCTTTCCTAGTGACTTCTTGTCTGCCAGGAAGTCTACCTCTAGGCTGAATGGGTCCTTGTCCCTGTCTACAAATCCTAGGTCCTGAGGTATACCTTCATTGAAGATAAACCTACCAACTGTAGATTCAACTAGGGAAGACCTACCATCATCTAGGGTTAATCTCATCTTTACTAGGGCATGCAATTCTACCTTATGGTTGAAGTATGCCAATAATAGTTCATTGTAGTCCTTGAATACTGAACCTGTACCCTTTGCACCCTCCTGGGCTTCTATTGTCAAATAATATGAACCAAGAACCATGTCCTGAGAAGGAGTAGTTATTGGGGCACCATCCTTAGGTGCTAGGATATTATTTACAGATAGCATTAGGTACCTAGCCTCAGCCTGGGCCTCTACTGATAGTGGCACGTGGACAGCCATCTGGTCACCGTCAAAGTCGGCATTGTAGGCTGTACAAACCAGTGGATGAAGCTTGATTGCCTTACCCTCTACCAGGACTGGCTCAAAGGCCTGAATACCTAGTCTATGTAGGGTAGGGGCACGGTTAAGTAGGACTGGGTGACTCTTGATTACATCTTCAAGTACATCCCATACTTCTGGCTTTACCTTTTCTACTATAGTCTTGGCAGACTTGATATTGTGAGCAAATCCTCTTTCTACTAGCTTGTCCATTACGAATGGCTTGAATAGTTCAAGGGCCATCTTCTTTGGAAGACCACACTGGTAGAACTTAAGCTCTGGACCAACTACGATAACAGAACGACCAGAATAGTCAACTCTCTTACCTAGTAGGTTCTGTCTGAAACGACCCTGCTTACCCTTTAGCATGTCTGATAGTGACTTAAGAGGTCTATTACCTGGTCCTGTAACCGGCCTTCCCCTTCTACCATTGTCTATTAGGGCATCTACTGCTTCCTGTAGCATTCTTTTTTCATTTCTAACTATGATTTCTGGAGCACCTAATTCAAGAAGTCTCTTCAATCTGTTGTTTCTGTTTATAACCCTCCTATAAAGGTCATTTAGGTCAGATGTAGCAAACCTACCACCATCCAACTGAACCATTGGTCTTAGGTCTGGTGGGATTACTGGTATAGCCTCAAGGATCATCCATTCTGGCTTGTTACCTGACTTTTTGAAGGCCTCTACTACTTCTAGTCTTCTGATAGTTCTAACCCTCTTCTGACCAGTCGCATCCTTCAAGTCTTCCCTCAACTCAGCTGACTGAGCTTCAAGGTCTATCTTTTCTAATAGCTTCTTTACTGCTTCTGCACCTATACCAACTTCAAATTCATAGCCATACTTTTCAACAGCATTCCTATATTCTCTTTCTGTCAGTACCTGCTTATAGGCTAGGCCAGTATCACCTGGATCTGTAACCACATATGATGCAAAGTACAATACCTTTTCAAGAGACCTTGGTGACATATCAAGTAGTAGTCCCATCCTTGAAGGTATACCCTTGAAATACCAGATATGAGACATAGGAGCAGCTAACTCTATATGGCCCATTCTCTCTCTTCTTACCTTGGCCTTAGTTACTTCAACACCACACCTATCACACACTACGCCCTTGTATCTTACTCTTCTATACTTACCGCAGTGGCATTCCCAGTCCTTTGTAGGTCCAAATATTCTTTCACAGAATAGACCGTCCTTCTCTGGCTTCAATGTTCTATAGTTAATTGTTTCTGGTTTCTTAACTTCTCCCCTTGACCACTGTCTGATTCTCTCCGGAGATGCCAAACCTATTTTTATCGACTCAAAATTGTTTAATTCAAACAAGGAGTTCTCTCCCTTCTTTCGATACTATTAATTTTATTTAAACGCATCTCGGTAACTGTTAAAACCTACAGCTACCAAGATACCACCATCTTTACCTCATAGATAATAAATATCCATTAAAATCCCAGTCTTCCTAGAATTCATCCTCGTATTCATCATATGAATCGTCACCTTCAAAGCTGTCATCTTCATCACTGAATTCCTCTATCTCTTCAAAGTCACCCTCTTCATTATCGTTGAATTCATCATATGAATCATCAACTTCTTCTATCATGTGACCTTCTTCTATATCATCTGTTACAATGCTTTCTATCTTGAATTCTCCAACAGCTTCTTCTTCATCATCTACTGATTCCTTGATGTCTATTGCTAGACCCTTCTGGTCAAGAGCACTGACATCCAAGCACAATGACTGCAATTCCTTCATCAATACTCTGAATGATTCCGGCATTCCTGGCTCTGGTATATTTTCACCCTTAACGATAGCTTCATATGTTTCAACCCTACCCTTAACGTCATCTGACTTAACTGTCAAGATTTCCTGTAGGATATGAGATGCACCATAGGCTTCTAGGGCCCAAACTTCCATTTCTCCGAATCTCTGTCCACCGAACTGGGCCTTACCACCTAGTGGCTGCTGAGTTACTAGTGAGTATGGTCCTGTACTTCTTGCATGTAGCTTGTCATCAACCAGGTGGTGTAGCTTCAAGTAGTACATGTAACCAACTGTGATTCTGTTATCGAAACTTTCGCCTGTACGTCCATCATATAGGGTTAATTTACCATCTCTTGGGTAACCTGCCATTTCAAGAGCATCCATGATATCATATTCGTTAGCTCCATCAAATACTGAAGTAGCTACATACCAGCCTAGCTTCTTAGCAGCTAGACCCAAGTGCATTTCAAGTACCTGTCCGATGTTCATACGAGAAGGTATACCCTGTGGATTCAAGACGATATCCATAGGAGTACCATCGTCCATGAATGGCATATCCTCTTCTGGTAAAACTCTTGAGATAACACCCTTGTTACCGTGACGACCTGCCATCTTGTCTCCAACCTTAATTTTTCTCTTCTTGGCTATATAACACCTTACAAGTTCATTTACACCTGGAGATAGGTCATCTCCATTTTCCCTAGTGAAGATTCTGATATCAACTATGATACCTGACTCTCCATGAGGAACCTTTAGAGAAGTGTCTCTTACCTCCCTGGCCTTTTCACCGAAGATAGCCCTAAGAAGTCTTTCTTCAGCTGTCAGTTCAGTTTCTCCCTTAGGAGTAACCTTACCTACTAGGATATCTCCTGAGTCTACCTCAGCACCTATCCTGATAATACCCCTATCATCAAGGTTCTTGATGGCATTTTCACCAACATTAGGTATGTCTCTAGTGATTTCTTCTGGTCCTAGCTTTGTATCTCTGGCTTCACACTCATATTCTTCTATATGAATTGTAGACAGCCTATCCTCCTTTACAAGTCTTTCATTGATAAGTACGGCGTCCTCGTAGTTGTAACCCTCCCATGTCATGAAGGCTATCAAACAGTTTCTACCAAGGGCAATTTCACCATGGTCAGTAGCTGGACCATCGGCAATTACATCTCCTGCCTTGACCTCTTCGTTCTTGCTAACTATTGGGGCCTGGTTTACACAAGTACCAGAGTTTGACCTCTTGAACTTAAGTAACTTGTACCTATCCTTGTCTCCATTTTCCTTCTTGATGATGATTTCGTCAGCAGATACCCTGTCAACTATACCATCATTCTTTGCAACTACCACTGCACCAGAGTCTTTGGCCGCCCTGTACTCGATACCTGTACCGATAATTGGGGCCTCTCTCCTGACTAGTGGTACTGCCTGACGCTGCATGTTTGATCCCATCAGGGCCCTGTTGGCGTCGTCATTTTCCAGGAATGGTATCATGGCTGTAGCAACTGATACTACCTGCTTAGGAGAGATATCCATGTAGTCAACCCTGTCTTCAGGAACCATTTCAACAGCACCTAGGACAGTTCTACAGATAACCCTGCTATTTACGAAATGGCCCTCTTCATCCAACTGTTCATTGGCCTGGGCCCTAACATATAGGTCCTCTTCATCAGCTGTCAGGTAATGTATTTCATCAGTTACGACCTTATTTACCTTGTCATACTTTCTATATGGAGATTCTATAAATCCATATTCATTTATCTTAGCATATGTAGAAAGTGAGTTTATAAGACCGATATTTGGACCTTCTGGGGTCTCTATCGGACACATTCTACCGTAGTGTGAGTGGTGAACGTCACGCACTTCGAAACCTGCCCTTTCTCTTGATAGACCACCTGGTCCAAGGGCAGATAATCTTCTCTTGTGAGTAAGTTCTGACAACGGGTTAGTCTGGTCCATGAACTGAGACAACTGAGAAGAACCGAAGAACTCCTTAATTGCTGCAGATACAGGTCTAATATTAACTAGGGCCTGTGGAGTGATAGTATCCATATCCTGGACTGTCATCCTCTCCCTGATTACCCTTTCCATCCTAGAGAAACCTATACGAACCTGGTTCTGTAGAAGTTCTCCTACACACCTGATCCTTCTGTTTCCTAGGTGGTCTATATCGTCTATATTGCCAACTCTATCCTTACCATCTATTAGGTAGAATAGGCCAAATTCATAAGATATAGATGCTATTATATCATCCAATAGGATGTGCTTAGGAACCAACTTCTTGGAGTTAGAAGCTAGCACTTCCCTCAACTGGGCTTCATCCTGGTAGGTTTCCATAAATTCCTTTAATGTCGGATAATGTACATCTTCCTTTATATTTAGGTCAGATATGTCAAAGTTGATGTGAGACTTTATGTCAACAAAGTTATTACCAATTACCTTGATTTCCTTGTCATCATCAATAGCTATCCAAACTGCATTTATACCAGAGTTCTGGATTTCCCTGGCAAGTTCTAAAGATATCTTGTCTCCAGCATCAGCAAACTTCTCTCCAGTATCTGGATTGATAATTTCTCTAGAAGCCACCTTGTCCATAATCCTGTAGCAAAGGGCTAGTTTCTTGTTGAACTTGTACCTACCAACCTTGGCAAGGTCATACCTCTTTGGATCAAAGAACAATGAATTTAGTAGTGATGAAGCACTATCCACAGTTGGAGGTTCACCTGGTCTCAACTTCTTGTAGATTTCTATCAGACCTTCATCAACATTTGTAGTATTATCCTTTTCTAGTGTTGATAAGACTCTCTCATCTTCACCTAAAAGGTTGATTATTTCTGCATCAGTACCTATACCTAGGGCCCTTAATAGGACTGTAACTGGCTGCTTTCTCGTCCTGTCAACTCTTACAGATATTACACCTGTAGAGTCTGTTTCATATTCCAGCCATGCACCCCTGTTTGGTATTACTGTAGAAGAAATTAGCCTGTTGCCAGTCTTATCTCTTTCCTCTGCATAGTAGACACCTGGTGACCTAACTAACTGTGATACAATAACTCTCTCAGCACCATTTATTACGAAGGTACCCCTGTCTGTCATTAGAGGGAAATCTCCCATAAATACTTCCTGCTCTTTTATTTCTCCAGTTTCCTTATTTATAAGTCTAACCTTTACCTTCAAAGGAGCACAGTAAGTAGTATCTCTTTCCTTACACTCTTCAATATCGTATTTTGGCTTTTCATCTAGAGAATAATCTACAAACTCCAAAATCAGATTACCCGTATAATCCTCAATAGGAGAAATATCTGTAAATACCTCTTTCAAACCTTCTTCCAAAAACCACTTGTATGAATCCACCTGGATTTCAATCAGGTTTGGAACGTCAGCTATTTCCTTGATTTTGGAAAAGCTCATTCTTTCTCTTTTTCCAATCGTGACTGGATGTGGTACCACAATCTTCACCTCACTAAATTAAATTTTGATTGCATTTGTTAATTTATGAGTCATACAGCCTTAAATCCACCTCGATCCAGTAATTAAATGCAATAGAAATTTACCTTTTCGAGCCCACTTTATCAGCTGCGAATATAACTAAATAAGTGCTTTTAATATATTTTTTTGCAACCTAAAAAGACCTGCAAATATATTATGGGCAGTATATTATTTTAACATATTTGTCAAGTCTTTTCAAGATTTTCTATTAAATTTTCACATATTTTGGGTTTATTATTTTTCTATTTTGTGTTTTCCATATATATTTCACGGAACGACTGGCTGATGCTCTCGGTTAGTGTATCATTCTTATCCAGTACAACCTCTTCCCTGCCATCAATCCTTACTACTATTTCCTTGTCTATAGGGTTTTTAATATCCATTATAGACCTCATCAAAAACTCATATCTTCTTCCGTCTATCTTTATCATCAAGTCCATTTTTAATTTAGATGGCTCCCTCTTCTTCATAGAGTCAACCTTCTTAAAGTCAACTGAAAACTTGTTATAGTATTTTTCGCATTGATATACAGGAAAATATCCTTTCTGACCATTTAGATATAGGTTGAATTCTTTCAGTACAAGGCCATTACCCTTGAGATATTCTTCATTGGCCTTCATAACTGTAGGTCGAATCCGACTATCAGCTGATATGGCCAACTTCCTGTCCTTATTATACTCATCATAGAAGGCCTTGCTAGTTTCATACCTGTCCCTACCGCTTATCCTCTTGGCCTTCAATTGGGCTAGCAAATCGTCCGGAACAGACATAGGTCCACCAACTACCACCAATTCTTTGCCAGTTAGTAGGCTTGATACCTCTTTTATATTATCCTTTGATTTTATATCCAGCAGTATTGTTGGAACACCGGAAGTAGATGCTGATATAGAATCTTCAAGCTTGATCCCTGATACTATATTTACCCTCTTGCTTTCCTTAGTTTTTCCTTCTAGCATCCTATAAGCTGCTATAGATGTTTGATACCTGTCCTTACCAGAAACCCTTACAAACTTCTTTACCGGTAATTGTTTTAATTCCTCTTCAGGTACGCTGTCTGGTCCTCCGACTACATATAGGGTTTCAATCTGGTCTTTTTCTGTAAGGTCATTTCTTGAGTAGCCCTTAGTAGTGTATAATCTGGCATTCATTGAATTAGCCATTGACGACGCTACAATTAGGTCCGTATCAGCCTTTCCTGAAGCGTAGACTCCTATATTATTCGACTGAGAAAAAGATGGAAATGTCGATACCGATAGCATCGTAAATATCCCACACATAATAATACTAAGTTTTTTCATAAAATCACCCCTCCTCGAATGATATGACTTTGTCTAGAATTCTTTATCTCCTCTATAGTTGAATAAATTCGCATTATATCCTCTACTTGCACAGTCAGACTTCGCCCTTAAAAAGTTAGAATATAAGCGTCCTCCCATTCTACCTTGATTCATTCTAAAGTGGTAACTAAAACTATTTGCCACATCTACAGGCAAATTATCTTTTGTTTCTATCAAAACCTTACCTTTGCTTGTACTCCAGATATTAAACATTTTCGCCCAATTATCTGTAACACCAGAATTGCATGTATCCAAATATACAAATCGCCACTTTTTGCTACTAGTAAGATCGTCATAGTAAATATCTGAGAATGGTTCATCTCCATTTTGTGAACTACTTGTTAATCTCCAAGCATACCCACTTCCGTGACCAGAGAAACTGAATGCATTTATTCCACTGCTATTCATTGTTGACAACATATCATATTTGGTAAAATTACCATCTGATGTTACTCCAACCGCCCAAGAATCATAACCCTTCATTTTCATTAAAGCTGCAATATTGACGGCTCTTTCATATCTATACCTTCCTTTTTCTCTGTCATAGAAAGATCTTCCTGAACCATCAAAATCACTTATAAAAATAATCTTTCCATCTAGGGCATTAACATATACAATTCCATTTGAAAATATTATTTTGTATACTAACAAATAATCGTCTTCTATTTTTTTTACGTCTGTATATAATATGCCTTTAGAATCGAGTTCACCCATTTTTAATACCTGTAGTGTGACTTTTTGGAAGTTTCCTCTGATACCAATCATATCCTTAGCAGATTCTATTGCTTTATTTTCGTTTATCTGTGGTTTTACAGAATCTTTTAAAACATATTCTTGTGTCTTTACATATCTTACAATTGAGTTTCTCTTATCCAAAAGTATACTCACTCCATCATAATTGTTGATTATATTATACTTGTTTTCTTTTCTAAACTCTAACTGTTTATATTTATTCTCTATATCTTCTGTGCTATAAAGAAAATATTCTTTCTTTACTAAATTGTCTTGTCTTAATTCTCTTATACTATCATTTTTATTTCTAAACATATACTTTTCTTTGCTATTAAAATCATTGTCACCAAGTTCTTTTTCTTGATTTAATGAATCATAATATACTAATTCACCATTTGAATCCACCTCATATAAAATGGAATCTTTATCAATATTGACAGAATTTTTTAAGTTTACATTACTTACGTCTGAATAAGAAAACTTCGCATTGTACTTGTCGAATAATTCAGATAATTCATTCGCAAAACAACTACCTTCAATCGCAGTCAACATTGCAATCGATAAAACTAAACTAGCCAATAATTTTTTCTTCATGTAAATCACTCCTTTTTAAAATATATGTGTTTCAATGAAAATATATGATATAACAAGCACTGGTATATCTACTTGTTATATTAAATTATAACACAATATCATTTTATATTCAATAATAATTATTATTTTTTTATTTCAGTAGGTTCATCTTCGTATTGACTATCAATACTCATATACCTTAATAATTATCATGATATTTTTTTAAATCTATCCTTTGTTATTAAAATCAGGTACAATCGTAATACTAGTCCTAATATAAAAATTTAAATTTACCATCGAAGGATTTACACTTTTATATACTTTTTCTTATACTCACCATTTCACGAAAAAATAGGCACAAAAATAATCTTTTGATTCACATTCCCTGCCTAAATGGGGGATTTGGGTCAACCTCCTTACTCTGTATCAATCTTTTAAATCTCTATAATAAGCCTGCAAAAAATGGAACTGTCAAAACACTTAATATAGTCGTAACAAAGACGCATTTAGATGCAAAACCTATACTGGTATTATACCTTTCAGCCATTATGCTAGTAAAGGCAGGAGATGGTAGGGCTGCCGTATAAAACAATATGGCCATCGGCAGGCTAGCACTGATATTTAGATGGAGCAACCTAAATGCCACTACCATCAGGGCTGGAAATATTATCATCCTAACCAGGGTAAGCCTGTATACCTCCTTGTCCGTAAACATATGCTTGACCTCATACCTTGATAGGGACATACCAACCACCATCATTGATAGGGGTACTGTCAGGTTAGATACATATGTTAATAGGGTTACTATCGGCTTTGGAACTGCCAGCTGAGTGACAAATATTATAAGCCCTATTACAACTGCTATATTCTGTTTTGTAAATATGATAGACCTCAGCTTAATCTTGTCTCCACCCCCATAATTCATAGTTACAATCTTTAGACCAAGAGAGAATATCAAGACATTCTGGGCCACATTACCCATGGCCATTATGAATAGGCCCTCACTACCATATAGGGCATACATAAGCGGGTAACCCATAAAGCCGTTATTAGAGAATACCAGGGCAAAAATCCAGGACCCCCTCTTTTTTGGATCAACCTTTAGAATACCACTCAGAAAGTAGGCTATGGCTGCAACTGCCAGGTGGTAAACCATAACTACTACAAATACCTCCCCAGTATTTTTCATCAATAAGGAGCTATAGGGCCTGATTAAAGACACCACAATCGTGCAAGGGATACTGACATCTATCAAGAGGTTAGTCAGGTCCTTTATAGATGAATAGGCTATTATCTTCTTCCTGCCCAGTATAAAACCTAAAAATAATAACATAAACAAAATCAACACATTTACAAAAACTACCTCCACCTATAAACCCTCCTTCTTTAAGGAAATAAACTAATCAACCATATTCTTATTTGAATATTAGCTTCCTATTACCTCCTATTATATTTTAGGTAGAGACTTAATTCAACCATTTATAGTATTTCGTACAAATTATTTTAGGTATGCAAAAAAGTAGGGAGATAAGCATTTCTTAGCCTAAGATAAAATGCTAGCTCCCTACTTATAAATCAGGTTATATATCTTATTTTATATTTGCATGTTAAGGCCTTATCCCTCTAGGACCCTAGAATCCTTAACCTTAATAATCCTATCGCATACTCCCATAGTTGACTCCCTGTGAGATACCATAACTATAGTCTTGCCCTGGCTACCTTCAACTAGGGACTTTAGTATTATAGCCTCATTGTAGGAATCCAGGTTAGACGTTGGTTCATCCAATAATAGAAGCTGGCTGTCTGTCAGGAAGCACCTGGCCAGTCCAATCCTCTGCCTCTCTCCACCAGAGAAATTGTCTCCCAGGTCGGATACCCTGGTGTCCAAACCATGTTCAAGCTTTCTAATATCTTCATCTATGGATGCCTTTCTCAGGGCTTCATATATCTCTTCATCACTGGCATCTGCCTTGGCTATTCTTAGGTTGTCCCTTATGCTACCAGCAAAAAGGATAGTTGTCTGGGTCATATAGTCTATGTTTGAATAAAGTGACTGGGTATTTACATCCTTGATGTTGATGCCATTTATGGATATAGACCCCTCTTGTGGGTCCCAGAACCTCATCAATAGCTTTAGAAGTGTAGACTTACCGCTACCACTCCTACCCATGATACCTAGGGTCTCACCCTTTTTAATCTTGAAATTGATATCAGTCAATATATTCCTGTCCTCATAGGCAAAAGTCAAGTCTTTAAAGTCTACATCATCAAAGACTACATCCTTGCCATCTACAACTTCTTTGACAATAGGCTCTTCTTCCAATAAATTCAAGATTCTATCCCCACAAGCAAAGGTCTGAGTCAAAGTCCCACCCAAATTAGCAAGGGCTATATATGGGGCAAATGTACTTATCTGAGTCAGAACAGCTATAAAGGCCTGGGCATGAGTAATTGTACCCGACATTACCAGCCTAGCACACAATAGGAGCTGTAGGACAGAGAATATAATTATAATCGTGTCTGTATTAGCCTGTAGGGCTGCTATCTGACCCTTTAGTTCATTCTGCCTGTCTAGTATCTGCCTAGTACTCTCATCTATCTCCTTTAGGGCATGGTCACCCTTATCATACTGAATTATCTCCCTGATACCCCTTAACTGGTCCAGGAACTTACCATTTAGGTTACCTATATTACGCCTAATTTTTACACTGACTTCCTTACCCCTCTCAGAAGCTATAATTGGAACTATTACCCCAACTACTATCTGGGCAAGTAGGGCTAATAGGGCTACTAGTATATGTATCTTTGCAAAAAATGCAAACAATACTATAGTTACCAATGAAGCTATCATAACTGGTGAAATAGTATGGGCATAGAATATTTCCAAGAGCTCTATATCCCCCATTATAATTGATATTAGCTGGCCTTGGTTTTCTCCCTCCAATTTAGCAGGAGCCAACTTTCTCATTGCAGAGAAGACCTTGTGTCTGATTTCTGCCAGTATCCTAAAGGCTATATAGTGGTTACAGAACTGCTCTATATAGTGAAGTACCCCCCTCAATACTGCGCACACTATCAGGGCAACTACATACCATGAGAACTGGTAGCCACCAATAGGCAGGTTGACAAAGCCCCTGCTTACATTTTCTGGTAGGACACTTAATACAGCATAACCTCCAAGTATACCTATACCGAAAGATAGTAAAAATCCTAGGACACCCAATAAGATAGCCAGGGTCATCTGTAACTTTAGTGGGGCTATCAATCCAATTAACTGAGATATTATCTTTGGTGAACTTCTTCTCTTAGTCATTGATACCACCCCTTTCCTGGTCTATAGCTAGGCTTTTTGTCCTATATGACTCCAATTCTTGTTGCTGGCTAAATAGGCTTTCATACTGACCCTTTGCTGCCATAAGCTCTTGGTGCTGGCCTTGTTCAACAAGCTGGCCCTTCTTCATCACATAGATCTTGTCGGCCTTTACTATTGATGCCAACCTATGCGATATGTATATTACTGTCTTTTTCTTTGATATTTCCTCTATCACCTTTATTATTACCTGTTCAGACTCTATATCTATATTAGATGTAGCCTCGTCAAATATATAAACCTCTGCATCATGTAGCAGGGCCCTGGCTAGACTCAAACGCTGGGCCTGGCCACCAGACAGGTTCTTACCCTGGGCCAAGATTGGTGTGTCTAAGCCCTCCATCTTAGAGAACAAGTCCCATAGGTTTACTATCTTTAAAACATCTACATAGTCTTGGTCACCCGCCTGGCTATTGCCAAGGTATAGGTTAGACCTAACAGTCCCCTGGAAAATATGACCATCGTGGGTTACCCTTACAACATTCTTACTGATTTCCCCCTTGGCAAGGTCCCTAGACTCATAGCTACCATAGTAGATTGCCTGGTCTGGGTGCCTGTACTCTCCTGCTAGTAGGCAGGCTAGGGTAGACTTACCACAACCAGATGGCCCTACCAAGGCAGTCATACTGCCTGGCTCAAAAGACATGTTGATATCCTTTAGGGCATGAGTCCCATCAGGATAGTAGTAATTCATAGCCTTTACATTTATAGGTGCATTCTTTTCAAAAGTATGGCTTCCATTTTCTATATTAGTATCCTCATTCAAGAAGTCCAACATCTTTTCACTAGCCGTAACCCCTGTCATAGCCACGTGGAATAGGGATGTCAAGGTTCTCATTGGAACAAAGAAGTCTGCTATCAATAAAAGTACCAATATTATCTGGTATATATTTATATTAAGGGCTACAAACTCATTCAAGGCAACTATAATACCTGCCACAGCTCCACCATAGGCTATCCAGTCAATTATCATGATAGAGTTTAGCTGCATGGATAGGACCTTCATAGTTTCCTTCCTGAAGCCCTCAGACATTTCATCAAGTTCCTTGCCCCTAGCCTCATCAGCCTTAAATACCTTAAGGGTAGTTAGACCCTGCAAGCTGTCCAGGAACAAGTTTCCTACGTCTGCATACTTAGACCAATACTTCTTCTGAACATTCTTTACTATCTTCAATATCAATAATAGGAACAAAGGAATAATTGGTGCTAAGACTAACAAAACAATTGCTATCTTGAAGTTTATTGGGACTATAACTAAAAATAAGACAAAGGTAGATATAAAGCTATAGTAAAACTGAGTTAAATATGACCCAAAGTAGTTTTCTAGCTGTTCTACCCCCTCTACACCAAGATGGACTATCTCCTGGGTAGTCATCTTTTCCTGGTAAAGAGATCCCAGGCTTAGTACCTTGCTGTAAATAGCCTTTCTCAGATTTTGCTTTACCTCATATACAACCAGATTGTTCTTCCTGGTAACTACCCTGATACAAATCTGCCTTACCAGCAGGGACAGGGCTATTAATATATAGGATATCTTGGGATCAAATACATAAACCCCAGTTATAAAGTGGGCCAATACTGATGCAAACATAAAAGAGAAGGTGATATTTGCCCCCAATCTTATGCAGTTTATCAGTACGGCTTCTATAATGTATCTTTTCGTGTTTCCACAAAATTGAAATAAGTCCTTTTCAACCATTAATTTACCTCCGATTTTTTATACTAAAATACCAATCTACCCTTTAATGATATAATAATAATTTTCAATTTACAATACTTTACAGAAAATCACAAATATAGTTAATAAACATCTAAAAATATCTAATATCCCAGCCAAAAAAACGACCCTCTTATAGGTCATGACCTAGATTATTATATGGTCTTTTTTAAAATCCTTTGTCTTTTATGAAAATAATTTAAAAACACTTTTTCGTCTAGCTTACTACTGTAAAAAAGTTAAATTTATAGTACAATATAAAAGGTGCTAATTATAAGAGGCGCTAATAAAGATTAATTATTTGTTAGGTCTTGCCTAGACAAGAGACTCTAACAAATAAATATTAATAGACTAAAACCTATGGAGGAAGAAAAATGAGATTGAGAAAAAAACAAGTGGCTATTTTCATGGCCCTGGGCATGGTTCTTACTTCTGCTGGACCTGTCCTGGCAGACCAGGTGACCAGCCCCAATATAGAAACTGTATCAAGCGATACCAATAATAGCGAAATAATTGTCAGCCCTGATGTCCTAGATCCCAAGCTAGACCCTGGTTCAAGTCTGGCCACTTTCCTGTCATCAAACCAGGTAACTATGAGGATTTCTGGTCCAGGAAGGGTAGAGACGTCTATAGAAATAAGTAAGTTTGAAAATACAAAATCAAAGACAGTAATCCTGGCAGATGCCAGAAACTACCCTGATGCCCTGGCTGCATCCAACCTTACAAATGGTCGTTATTCAGTCATCCTGGTACAAAACCAGCTGACACAGGCAATTATAAATGAAATCACCAGGCTTGAAGCCCAGGACCTGATTATACTAGGTGGTACAAACTCTATATCAGAAGACATAGAAAAAGACCTTGCCGATATAGCAGGTGTCAAAAATGTCAGTCGTATAGCAGGGGAGAATAGGTATGATACTTGTCAAAAGATATTTAATCATGCTAAGAAAAAGTCCCTAGTCCTTGCATCAGGAGAGATCTTTCCAGATGCCCTGGCTACATCTTCCATCCTTGACCAGGCTGGTCTCCTGTTAACCAAAAAAGACCAACTACCAAGTGAGGCCCAGGCTGCAATAAAGGATCTTAACCATGACAACTTCCTAATCGTTGGAGGGGAAAATAGCATCCAGGAAAGTCTAGCAACAAGTATATCCAACAAATACCAATATGCCAGCCACACTAGGATTAGTGGCAACAACCGTTATGAAACAAGTGCCAAGATAGGGGAGAGGCTGGTATCCTCCACAGTTATTCTTGCATCAGGAGAAAATTTTCCAGATGCCCTGGCTGCATCTACACTTGCCCAGAAGATAGATTCTCCTATACTTCTAGTATCAAAGGACAAGATAGACCAGAGTGTAATAGACTACTTCAAAAAACATAATATAAAAAAGGCCCTTGTTGTAGGTGGTCAGCTATCAATATCTGACAAGACCCTGGCCAATGCAGAAAGATTGATAAAAGGCCAAGACCCTATAGATAATGAGGGGCCCCAAAAACCCCAACAAAAACCTGACCTGAAACCTGATGTAAAGCCTAATGAACCAAATACTACTGGAAAGGTTATAAACAAGGTCCCATATATATCCCAACTAAAACCGGTATATGCCCCTAATGGCTGTGAAGCCACATCTCTTTTAATGGGTCTAAAAGGCAAGGGGTATACAGACCTAGACCTAAGAACCTTCCTTGATAGGATGCCAAAGACCAAGAGCAATCCTGCCAAGGGCTATGTCGGCTCACCCTATGGAAATGAAAAAAGTAGGTTTTTAACTATAGACCCTGAGCCCCTGGCCAGATACGGACAAAGGTATGGTAATGTAGTAAATATTCAGGGAGCACCTATAGAGGATATTATAAAGGAAATACAAGAGGGTAATACTGTAGTTATATATGTTACTCTACATTGGGCTCCAGCCTACTATAAGACCCTACCTATTGATGGGGTTCCAACCAGGAGAATTTTCAACAACCATGTACTCCTACTAACAGGCTACGACCCGGTCAAGAAGGCCTTCTACATAGCAGACCCCTACAACCACGAATCCGATGGTGCTAGGCGTGATAAACCCTTCTTCTACTGGAAGTCACAGACCCTGGTAAACAAGTGCTATAACTACGGAAACAGAAGATTTGCGGTAGCCATTAGATAAATCATTCTTTAACTTATGATAAGTTATTAAGACCCTGTATGTATTAATTGATTATCTATAAGTTTAATATAAATATTGGATCAGCAAAATTATGTGCTTAATGAAATTAAAAATATAAGTATAGAGTAAAAAGGGAGGTCCCCATCTAAACTTTTAGATTTGGACTTCCCTTTGACTTTTAACGCACACTTATTTTATAGGACTAGCTATCACCTATTTATTTAGGTCGTAAAGAAGTTTTTCTAATTTTTTCAAGCTATCATCTTTAGACTTATACTTGACCTTACCTTCTTCAAGTATATTATTGTTTATAGAGAAACTGATAAGAGTTGAATCTTTCATGTGTATATCTATACTTGCTCCACCACCTACTTGTGGGTCTATATCATTCCACTTTTCTAGTGGTAAAGTCTCTAATTTAAAACCAGCTACCAGGTCTAAGAACTTATTTATATCATCCCTATTACTTATATCGTACTTGACAATTGGTGGATTAAGTCTTACGCTTATTCCCTCTACTCCAATGGATTTTAGGACCCTCAGCATTTCACATAAACTATTAGCATCTGCTTCATGGGCCTCACCACTCTTATTAAAATAGCAGTCCCTGCCATCAATTTTTACAATCTTGTTGATAATTATCCTACCGCTAGGATTCGCATAGTAGATATGGATCCTATGGTGGTCTTCTATCCAACCTACTGACATTGACCCGTCAGCCTTAAAATGGTACCAATCGCCCCTTATCTTTCTCCAGCCATTATGGGCATATGAACCACTTGCATCCAAATAGTACCACTTGTTCCTGTCTTTTAGCCAGCCAGTCTTCATTTTTCCACTTCTATCAAAGTAGTACCAAGTGCCACATATCTTCTTCCAGGTATTTTTAACACCTAGTCCTTGCGAATAGTAGTACCACTGGTTGGATGACTTCTGCCAACCATCTCTAACCACGGCTGACGATGCATTTGGTGTCAAAATTGCCATGGCTAGTGATAGGCACAAGGCCCCTCTTATTAGCTTATTTTTCATAAATAACCTCCTCCTCAAGAAATGAACTCTTTCCCTTAATTTAAAAATCCCTACATACAAGATTTAAATTCTGTCTAAAGATTATTGGCTAGTGTATGCATATAATCCTACAAATTACCATATTCAAGCCTCTGCCTGTCTACTTCAAGACTTCAATCTTTCCTGTTTCCTTGTTTTCAAATAACTTATCACCATTTTTGGCAGTCGCCCTACCATCCTTATCAAACTCCAAGTTCTCCTTATTTTGGAATACGCCATTTTGGTCAGAGTAGTTGTAGCCAAGTACCTCTGCGTAGCTATAGCCCTTCTTTAGGTCTGGTAGGAATAAATACAGCTTACCATCTATAAAGACAGGTCCATTGGCATAAGTTCCATCACTGTATATAAAGAACCTACTATCACTTGTATCCTTCCACTGGCCTATCTCTCCCTTAAAGCTTTCCTTTGCAGTAGGCCTATACTTGCCTTCCCTGTCCACATAGTAGCGAGGGTAGAACATACCTTCTCTTGCATACTTATCTAGGTCGATTTTCACCTCTTCAGGGAATCCCTCTATCCAGGCATCCGTCCTCATATAACCAAAAATACCATCAACAGAGCCATCGTTAGGCCCAAAATTCTTTTGACTAGATTTTTCATAATAAAATCCTCCTTCAATTATAATAAATATTATTAAAATGATATTAGCTATTTATATTAGCTAATAATCGTCTATAAACCATATTCTAAGACTAGATATTATGAATCTATAAAAAATATTGTCTTTTAGATTAGCGAGAATAATTAATTTTATACCCTTCCGTTTTTAAGTATATACCTACTACTAGTATTAGTTAATACTTGAATTATATCAATCAAAAATATTTGTATATTATTAAATATCATCGCTATAATTATTTATTAATATTTCAAGTTTGCGTATTTGTCAAATATCATTAGTGCACTTTTTTACTTTGAGAATTCTGTCAAATTACGAATTCAAGTCAGCAAGGACAGCTGATGAAACTATGGCATATATAATACTTATGGAAAAGTATAAAATACAAAAGGGCAACATTCATAACTATAAATTGGTTATGGATGCTGCCACATAATTTAATAGATTTTATTGATTTAAATTATCACCAAAGATATTTAACATGGAACCTTTTTAATATGCCTTAGCAAATATTACCATATGGTCTGCCTTTTCACCTGTATAGAAGCACTTGTCTCCTAGATCTTCCTGGGCAAATGGTATTACTCTTATTGTAGCACCTGTCAATTCCTTGATCTTAGCTTCGTTTTCAGCATTGTCCTTCCACATTACCTTGGCAAAGCCCTTCTTATTTTCTATGATATCAACGAATTCATCCATATTATAGGCTGGATAGATTCTTTCATCCCTATACTTTTTAGCCTTTTCAAATAGGTTCTTCTGGATGTCATCCAATAGTGTAGATACCTGGTCAGCTACTGTATCCAATGACATTTCAGACTTAGTTAACTCGTCTCTTCTGAAGGCTAGGGCCTGGTTTTTTTCGATATCCTTTGGTCCTATTTCCAGTCTTACTGGTATACCCTTCATTTCTGCATCATTGAACTTGTATCCTGGGCTGTAGTTGCTTCTATCGTCAACCTCTACTGTAATTCCCTTAGCCTTTAGGTCAGCTGCTACCTTGTCTACTACTTCCATTACTCCACCCTTGTTGGCAGCTATAGGTATGATTATTACCTGAGTTGGGGCCATCTTTGGTGGTAGTACTAAACCTCTGTTGTCAGAGTGTACCATGATTAGACCACCTATTAGTCTAGTTGAGATACCCCATGAAGTATGGTATGGGTGGGCCAGGTTACCGTCCCTATCTGAGAAAGTGATATCAAAGGCCTTAGTGAAGTGCTGGCCTAGGAAGTGAGATGTACCGGACTGTAGGGCCTTACCATCATGCATCATAGCCTCTATAGTGTATGTATCAGATGCACCTGCAAATTTTTCGCTTTCAGACTTCTTACCATCTATTACTGGTATTGCCATTAGGTCTTCTGCTACCTTCTTGTATGTAGCCAACTGCTGTAGTGTTTCATCTATAGCTTCCTGTTCTGTCTCATGGATTGTATGACCTTCCTGCCATAAGAATTCTGATGTTCTAAGGAATGGTCTAGTTGACTTTTCCCACCTAACTACCGAGTTCCACTGGTTGTATAGGAAAGGTAGCTGCCTATATGAGTTTAACCACTTGGCATACATCGTACATATGATAGTTTCTGATGTTGGTCTTACTGCTAGTCTTTCTTCTAGGACCTTGTTACCACCCTGAGTTACCCAGGCAACTTCTGGTGCAAAACCTTCTACGTGTTCCGCTTCCTTGTTTAATAGACTTTCTGGTATCAATAGAGGAAAGTATACATTCTTATGACCTGTTTCCTTGAATAGGCCATCTGCATAGTCCCTGATTTTTTCCCATAAAGCAAACCCGTATGGCTTTATTACCATGAATCCCTTTATTGGGGCATAGTCTACTAGGTCTGTCTTTGTTATTACGTCTGTGTACCACTGGGCGAAGTCATCTTCCATTGGCGTGATGGCTTCTACAAATTGATTTTCTTTCTTTGCCATTTTCTTATTCCTCCTAAAATGTTAAATTTACCTTTTTAACAGCCTTGAAGAACATAAAAAAGCCCTTCGTCTCCTATAAAAAGAGACGAAAGGCTGTTAGTTTCCGCGGTACCACTCTTATTAGTCAGGATATCCTGACTCCCTCGATAGAATATAACGGTTCAAACCGTGGAGATTGTTACCTCTCCAAGCTAAAAGGCTGGTTCATCAGTTTTGATATAGGACCTTCCACCAAGTGGCCCCTCTCTGGTAAATCTCTGCCAACTACTATCCCTTTATCGTAGCCTTTATATTGGTATGCCATTATCATACACCCTGAAACTATTCTTGTCAATATATTTATTTATTTTGCCTGTCAAGTATTTGCTAGCTCTAACATTGACCTAGCCTAGACCCATTTTACCTTCTTCTTAGAGGTCTTTTATATCTAGTTTCCAACCTTGGCAAATATCATCCTACCTGCTGGTGTCTGTAGTATAGATGTTACAACTACCTTCTTGGTTTCACCTATATACTTTCTACCATTTTCAACAACTATCATAGTACCATCATCCAGGTAGGCCACACCCTGCTGGTTTTCCTTACCTTCCTTGACTATGCTTATTACCATTTCTTCGCCTGGTATTGCTATAGGCTTAACTGCATTGGCTAACTCATTGATATTCAATACGTCAACCCCCTGAACCTGGGCAACCTTATTTAGGTTATAGTCATTAGTTACCACCTTACCATTTAGGACGGATGCCAACTTTAGGAGCTTGATATCTACCTCTGCTATATCGTCAAAGTCCTGGTCTGTAACCTCTACCTCTATATTTCCCTCTTCTTGGATTATATTTAAGATATCCAGACCCCTTCTACCCCTGACCCTCTTCATATCGTCAGCTGAGTCTGCTATATGCCTTAATTCATCCAAGACAAACTGGGGGATTACTAGCTTACCTTCAATAAAGCCTGTCTTGCAGATATCTGCCATCCTACCATCTATTATTACTGATGTATCCAGTACCTTTGGTGGTATGTTTTTCTTTTGTTTCTTTGACTTGTCTTCCTTGTCCTTCTTTTCCTTATCAGGATTTTGTCTCAACCTTATTAGGGTCTTGATCTCGCTCTTACTCCTCATCCCTATCCTAATTCCCAGTAGACCTAGTAGTACATATGATATGATTGATAGGACTGGTCCTACTACATATATCTTTTCCAATAAGCCACTGATCAAGGATGCTATCAAGAAGCCTATTAAAAGTCCCACTGAACCCAAGATAATATCTATCTGTGAGTATGCGGACATTTCCTTGTCAAAAACCTTGCCCAACTTTTTCAATCGTCTGTTTATGGCCGGTTCACTGACGAAGAATATTAAAGCCACAAGTATACCTGCTGCTACACCAGCTATATAGCCATATGTAGTATTGCCAAACTGCAGCTGCTTTATCGGCTTCATCAATGAAATATATAGGGTAGTTGTTAGGGCAAAACCAACTATGGCCACTATAAATCTTCTTAACTTATTAATCATAATTTTCCTCCCGTAGACAGGATGATAATATTAAATTTGTCTATCCAAAACTGCCAATCTCTTCATTTTTATAAGTCCATTTCTAATATAAGTAGCCCTTATTTCACCAATTCCGTCCACTTCATCAAGTTCTTCTATACTGGCTTCTAGTATATCCTGGAAGCTTCCAAAATGTTCTATAAGATTATCTATAATTCCTTCTGGCAATTTATGGATCTTGTTCAGTAGCCTATAACCCCTAGTTGTGGTTGGCTTGTCCAAATTTTCGTTATAGCCTGAAAAGCCCATAATTTTTGCTATTTTACTTAGATCGACTAGTTCTTCATCTGAAAGGGCGCTCATCTTCTTTTTAAAGTTCTTTTTGCTGACGTCCTCAAATACATAATCTTTTATTATCAAATCCTGGTCATCTCTTGTCTTACCAATTAATTGCTCATACTGACTCCTGATTAAGACACCTTCATTTCCTAGGGCTAGTAGGTACCTCTCCATCACTCCTGTAATCCTCAATACCATCTCTACTTTTGACATGGCAAAGACTACGTCATATATGGTTACCATATCTGCAAACTCTAGGGCATTTAGGTTCAATACGGCCTGCTCCTGGGAAGCCTTGGCCCTTTCTAGTGTTTGGAATGCCTGGTTGGCTTTTGAAAATAGGGTTGGTGTATCCTGGACTACATACTTCTTCCTATCCTTGTATATGGTTATAATAGACCTTCTCTGTGATATTGCTATCACTATAGACTTGGTCTGCCTGGCAACTCTTTCGGCAGTCCTATGCCTGGTACCTGTTTCTGTAGTAGATACATTTGGGTCCGGCATCAATTGGGTATTAGCAAATAGTATCTTTTCTATATTCTTATCCAATACTATGGCCCCATCCATCTTGGCCAACTCATATAGGGATGACGGAGTATAGTCTGCATTTAGCTCAAACCCCCCATCTACAAGGGATAGGATTTGGTCGTTTTCAGCAACTACAATCAGACCTCCTGTATTGGCCATCAGGACATTGTCTAGACCTCTTCTAAGGGGTGAGCCTGGTGATATCATTCTCAATATCTCATCCATTTCATCATTGGTAAAAATATCAAACTTATCCATACTAACCTCCCAAAACTTCACGTATGGCCTGTCTTAGGTTGTATACAGGCACCAATTCAATCCTATAATCCTTCTTAAATTCGTCCAGGTAGTTACCCTTAGGTATTACCATCTTTTTAAAGCCCAGCTTTTCACATTCCATAATTCTTTTTTCGATAAAACTCACTGTCCTCAACTCACCAGTCAGGCCTATCTCTCCAGTTACCACCACACTGGCATCTACTGGTATATTCCTGAAACTTGATGCTATAGCTAGGGCTATACCCAAGTCCATTGAAGGTTCATTAATCCTTAGTCCACCGATTATATTTACAAAAACATCCTGGCTCTGGACCTGCATACCTATTACCTTTTCCAAGACTGCCAGTATCAGGGCCACCCTGTTGTTGTCTACACCTGTTGTGGTCCTCCTAGGATAACCAAAGTTTGTAGGTGCTACCAATGCCTGTAGCTCTAGTAGCATGGACCTGGTTCCTTCTACTGTAGATACAATTACTGATCCCGACACATCATTTGGCTTTTCTGCTATTAGGACCTTGGATGGGTTCTCCAGTTCTACTAGGCCATCTGACTTCATTTCAAATACTCCCAGCTCATTTGTAGACCCAAAACGGTTTTTTACAGCCCTTAAAAGCCTATAGGTATTGTATCTTTCTCCTTCAAAATACAAGACCGTATCCACCATGTGTTCTAGTAACTTTGGACCTGCCAGGGCCCCCTCTTTAGTTACATGTCCAACTATAAAGGTTGATATTGACTTGGATTTGGATATCTTCATAAACTTGGATGTACCTTCCTTTATCTGGCTTATGGTACCTGGTGCTGAGTTTATCTCCGGTGATATCATAGTCTGTATGGAGTCAACTATGACCATGTCCGGTTCTACTTCTGCTATTTGTAATTCAATAGCTGCAAGGTTATTCTCCGTATATATGTATAGGTTGTCTGACGAAACCTTGAGCCTCTTGGCCCTCATCTTTATCTGGCTTTCACTTTCTTCTCCCGATATATATAGGACCTTCTTGCCTGTTTCTGCCACATTGTTGGATACCTGTAAAAGTAGGGTAGACTTACCAATACCCGGATCTCCCCCTACCAAGACCAGTGAGCCTGGTATCACACCACCACCCAGGACCCTGTCGAGCTCTGGTATACTGGTAGAAAACCTCTCCTCCCTCTTTGGAGCTATGGAATTTATCTTGACTGGCCTGCTAGTTGACCTAGATGCCTGCCTGGCCAATGATTGTTGCTTTGGAGTCATTTTTTCCTCGATTTCCTCCACAAATGTATTCCATTGCAGGCATTCTGGACACTTGCCCAGCCACTTAGGGTTTTCATAACCACAGTTTTGACATACGTACTTAGATTTAACCTTTGCCATAAAGTTTAACAACACCTCCTTAAATCAACCTTAAAGTATACAATTCATCATTTTATTATATCATATTTTTCTTATTGTATGTATCTTCAGTATTTTTTCATTTTGAACTTGTTTTTTTAAAGTTTAGATAGCCTGGTCTAAACTTTACTTGCAATATATAACAGGCACTTTTTCTTGAATAGACCTTTAAAATATGCTATATTTAGGTAGATAAGGTGACTGATGAAATTAGTTCTTTCAAGGAGGTCTAAAATGTACAACAATAATGAAAAAAGATATTTGAGAAAATCTAGATCAGACAAGATGATTGCAGGTGTATGTGGTGGCTTGGCTAAGTACCTGGGTGTTGATTCTACCATGGTAAGGTTGGCTTGGGCTATATGTGCAGTCTTCGCTGGAGCAGGCCTATTATTATATATACTAGCAGCTATAATCATACCTTATGAATCAGACTACTATAACCAGTACTAGGATTTTATCCTAGGTGATTTTTAAGGCTAGATTTTTTGGACAAGAATATACCCTTTCTTTTAAAAACGGACGCTTTTAGCGTCTTTTTTTATAAGAGTTTACTATCTGAAACTAGTCTTAGCCTAATATAAATCACAAGAAAACATTTTCTTATAATTTATATTATATTTTTTGTATTGTATATTCTATAATACGCTTTTTTGATATATAATATTGGATATAAAGGGGGTATTATTATGAAATATAAGAAGTTAGAAATTTTAACATATGAAAGAGCTGATATAGATAGGGAATTGTGCCTACGAAAAAATCCATATCTGACTACTTTTTTGAACTTTACTATAAATCCCATAGTTAGGGGGGAAAAAATCACCAACCAGGTATATGAACTTTTTTTCAATCAGATACCACCTATAACAAGCCTATCAGAAAAAATCATGAAACAGTCAAGTCAAATTAAAGACTTAAATAATAGTATACCGGATATAGCTGGGTGGGCTGTTATAAAGAAGGTTTTGATAAATGAGGTTCAATCCAGCAACCTCATAGAAGGTCTTGCATCTAGTAAAGAAGAACTAAGAACTGCCCTAGAGCCTGATTCTACCCCAAAAAATAATCGCTACTATTCTATAATCAATGCCTATCATGAGATTATTACTAGCGAAGATATATACATAGATACTCCTGTGGATATAAGAAAACTTTATGACCGTATTTTTGATTCTAGTCCAGATATTGATACCTGGCCTGATGGGGGCGTGTTTAGAAGGGAACCTGCTTATATATATAATGGGCTAAATAAGGTCCATACCGGTATTAAAGGGGAGGAGAACATTGTACTTGAGATAGAAAAATTGATAGAAATTATGAACAGACAGGATATCAATTTCATTTCTAAGGCCTGTATATGCCACTACATATTTGAATATATCCACCCATTTTATGATGGAAATGGCCGCCTGGGTAGATTTCTAATGTCATCCTACCTAAAGAGAAAGTTGGATATTTTTACTGCTATTTCTATATCATATAGTCTTAAGGACCTAAAAAACAAGTACCGTGATATGTTTTTAGATATCGCAAAAAAGAAAAATTATGGGGAGCTTACCCACTTTGTATGGGAAATGATGGAGATAATATACGATGGCCAGACCAAGGTTAAAAAACTCTTATCAGACTCCCTAAATAAATTAGAATATATAGAAGAAAAGATAGAGTCCTTAAATATGGATGAACTATCAAAAAGCATCCTCTACCTATATTCACAGGCATATGCTTTTGATGAAGATGGAAGGCTAACAGATAATATGCTTATCGATTACTTAAGAGCTGATGGATATTCTAAGCCATACTCTAAAAGACAGATTAGGGATGCTATCTCATCATTGGAGGAAATGTCCTACCTAAGCCTGGTTAAACGAAGACCCCTAATCCACGAGCTTAGTGACTATATAAAGAGCGATATATATGAACTTGACTAGGATAGGCTCCTATTTTTAAAAAACCCTTATTTAAGGGAAATTCAAGCTGTAAATTTGGAGGATAATTATGAAAAAAACTAAGATAAATATAGTGTCAGGCTTTTTAGGATCTGGCAAGACCACATTCATTAAAAAATTAATCAAGGAGGCTGATGACTTTTCCAAGACTGTCATCATAGAAAATGAGTTCGGAGAGGTAAGCATAGACGGGGCCATCCTTGAAAGAGAAGGCCTGTCTGTCAGAGAGATAAATGCAGGTTGCATATGCTGCTCTGTAGCTGGAGACTTTGCCTCCTCTATAAACGATATTAAAAAAGCCTTTGATCCTGATAAAATCCTGATAGAGCCCTCTGGTGTAGGCAAGCTATCTGATATAAAGGCTATTTGCCTTAAATATCCAGACCTATTTGAGATAAACCGATCTATCACTATTATAGACGCTAGTAAGTACTCAATGTACAAGGTCAATTTTGGGGACTTTTATCTGGATCAAATTAAAAACTCTGACACCATAATCTTCAGCAGGTATAGTCAGGCCAAGGAGGCTGGTATAGATATAGGTCAAATCATAGCTGATATAAAGAAAGAAAACGACCAGGTCCAGGTTATCGACTCAGAGTGGGATGGCTTTAGGGCCACAGACCTATTGGAGTCTAAAATCCTCGAAAGCAGGGAAGGTAGACTAAAAACAGCCCAAGATAGGCTGGGACTCTTTAACAGTAATGGACACCACCATGGTACAAATACCGGGGATGACCATTCTCATGATGACTCTTCTTGCCATGACCACCATCATGATTCTGCTGATGAATTCACCAGCCTAACCCTTACTGTCAACAGGACTTTCTCCAGGGAAGACATCCAGGCCCTTTTAGAAGCTTTTGACACAGGCCTATATGGAACTATTATCAGGGCCAAGGGAAGTCTTCCTGGCCAGGTAAAGGCCTTGGAATTCGACTATGTTCCTCAGGAAATGTCCATTCGTGACCTTGACCAAAAAGGTGACCACCATGTGGTCATTATAGGAAAAGACTTAAATTCGGAAGCGCTTTTAAAAGTTTTTTAAATTTTCTGTCTTTAAAAAGGGTTTTCACCTAACTTTGTAGAATTATATAACAATTGGCCTTGCGTGAGACAAAAAAAATACGCATGCAACAAAAAAATAAGAAAGTGGGTGCTTGTATGAAAATCTATAATAGCGAGAAGATAAGGAATATTGCGGTGTTAGGGCATAGCGGTTGCGGTAAAACTAATTTATTAGAAACTATCGCACATGCCGCAAATGTCAACAAAATCCCTAAGCTAAGCAATAATGTACAAATGACTTACAGTATGAGTCTAATGCCAGTTGAGTATGAAGGTTTCAAATTCAACTTTATAGACACTCCTGGTTATACAGACTTCACTGGAGATGTAGTAACAGCCCTAGCAGCCAGTGATGCTGCCATAATTGTTATTGATGCCACTGACCCTATGCAGGTAGGAACTGAAAAGGCGCTAGAATTGACAGAGGGTATACCAAAGTTCATGTTTATCAACAAGATAGACAACGAAAAGGCTAGGTACAAGGATGTTATCGAAATGCTAAATGAAAAATTCGAAAACAAGATAGTACCTATGATATCTCCTGAATTTAAGGATGGAAAATTTGTAAAACTTCACAATGTTTTCGAAAATTATGAAGGTCTAGACCAGGAATTTAAACTTCAGGCTAAACAGTCATACGATGCCTTGATGGAACTAATAGCAGAAACAGATGACAACTACCTTGAAAAGTTCTTCGAGGGTGAAGAATTAACTAATGAAGAAATCAAAAATGGTATCACAATCGGTATAAAGAGGGGTGATATCATACCGGTAATTTCAGGTTCTACTATCAACAATATAGGTACAGCTGAGATTTTGGCATCTCTAGAAAACTATATAGACCCTACATATGTTGACCAGGCTAGTCCTTTCAAGGGAACAGTATTTAAGACATTTATAGATCCTTTCGTAGGAAAGATTTCATACATTTATATAACTCATGGTTCTATCTCCAAGGACAAGGAGGTTTTCAACCTAAGGTCTGGAAACAAGGAAAAAATCTCCAACATCTACACTATCCGTGGTGGTGAATTGATAGAGCTACAGGAAGCAAATGCAGGTGATATCATAGTAGTTACAAAGGTTGCAGGCCTAGCTACAGGTGATACTATATCATTTAACAAGGATGCAGAGGTCGAACTGGAAATCAACTTCCCTAAGCCACAGATATACTTTGCTATAGCTCCTAAAAACAAGAACGATGAAGACAAGATGGCCAATGTCCTAACTAGGTTGGTTGGAGAAGACCCAACTCTTCACTACTATAGGAACAACGAAACTCACCAGGCCCTAATTGGTGGCCAGGGCGAGCTACACATAAAGACTCTTGTAAACAAGATGAAGGACAAGTTTGGTATAGAGGTAAGCCTAGATGACCTGAAGGTTCCTTATAGGGAAACTATCAAGGGAACATCAGATGTAGAAGGTAAGCACAAGAAACAGTCTGGTGGTCATGGTCAATATGGTCATGTAAAGATCAGGTTCTCTAGAAGTGAATCAGAATTCGACTTCTCTGAAGAACTATTCGGTGGTTCAGTACCTAAGTCTTATGTACCAGCAGTAGAAAAGGGTCTAAAGGACTCCATGCTAAAGGGTGTATTGGCTGGTTACCCTGTAACAAATATTAAGGCAGTCCTATATGATGGTTCATACCATGATGTAGACTCTTCAGAAATGGCCTTCAAGATGGCAGCTTCTATAGCCTTTAAGAAAGGTATGGAAGAAGCTAAGCCAGTCCTTCTTGAACCAGTTATGAAGCTGACTATTACTATTCCAGAAGAGTACATGGGAGATGTAATGGGCGACATGAACAAGAGAAGGGGTAAAATCCTGGGTATGGAATCAAATGGTAAGGGCAAGCAGATATTAGAAGCTCTAGCTCCTCAGGGAGAAACTTTCAAGTATGCCATCGACCTTAAGTCTATGACTCAGGGTAGGGGATATTTCGAAATGGAATTTGATAGCTATGCAGAGGTTCCATCTAGCTCGGCTGAAAAAATAATCGCAGCAGCAAATGCTTAAAAGGTTGATATAAGCCCTACTCATAGATTGAATATACTAGTTTTTGATTTGGACTCCCCCTTGTGGGAGTCCTTTTCTAGCGATTAAATATTTTAATACTAAGGTAACTAAATATTTATTTTCTATGGTAATTTGACCCTTTTTGTAAATTTTATATATTAAATTTGTATATATTTTATTTTTTTATGTTTTTTTTATTTATAGTTTTTTATAAAAATGTTATAATAAGAGTAGATATATTTGCAGATGTAATACAAATCTTACATTCTACGTGTGGACTTCTAATGGTAGAGTCCTACTAAAATATCAATAATTTTTTAAGGAGGAGCAAAATGAGAGGTTTATTAACAAAATTAAGCGACAGAGAAGAAGATGTAATGTCAATATTATGGAACACTGACAAGTCTCTTACTGCGACTGAAATTTTCCACTGCAATGAAGAAATCAGCAAGAATACTATTCAAGTTGTGTTAAGAAACTTGTTAAAGAAAGAGTACATCAAGGTTAGCGACGTGGTTTACAGTGGAACTACCCTATCTAGGAGCTACACCTACCTAATTACTGCTGAAGAATACGCTGCAGACCAGCTACAGGCCTTAAAGAATTCAACTTTTTCTTTTTCACATACTGCATTTTATGAGTATATGAAAAAATATGGTAATCAGGATATATTAGATGGTATTAAGAAAAATGCATAATATTTAATCTCTTGAACAGAATAGTTCTATACAAAGGCGAGGGACTGGACATAAGACCAGTCCCTTGCCTTTTTGAATTTACATTATAAGCACTAAATGATATAATATATTAGATAACCACTATGAATCGGAGGTGATATTATATTGGTTAATGATACAAATAGAAAAACGATAATAAACCTGTCCATGTTGGTCTTGTGCCTGCTATTTATTTCCTTAGCTAGCATAGACCCTTCTTTAGCCTTTTTATCCATAGTAGCAGTTATACCTATGGTCTTGATAGGCATGGAGGCAAATCCGATATTTTCACTTTCGGCAGCCATACTTATGGTTTCCCTGGCTTTTTTACTGGGTGGCCTACAATTTGCCTTGGCAACAAGCTTGATGTATGTACTGCCTGGTCTAATTTCTGGCATATTTATATCCAACGAAAGTTTTGTAAGTGTGGATAGGGTTAGATTTAAAATAAGATTGCAAAAGGGTGATGACATTTATAAGTTTGCATCCTTGAAGATCTTTCTCTTATCTGTAGCATTTTTTGCTGTTGGTCTACTTGCCTATACAGCTATACTTAAATACTACTTTAATCTTGACCTGGTCAAGAACCTACAAACAGATATAAACACCATACTGGATTTATATAAAAAGAACTTGACTGCTGAGGAATATGGGGCTATAAAGGATGCAGGTTTTATAGAATTTATATCCAATTCCAGCAGCCTATACCTGCTTATTACCTATATTAAGTCTATAATATTGGCCTTGATAGCCTACTACATATGCATCCCTCTTTCCAGGCTTGCATATAAGGAAAAGATACACAATATTCCTGTTGACAGTATCTTCCTACCAGGTAGGCCGGTCTTGGTGCTTTTTGTGACACTTGTAAGTCTTTATGCTATAAACTTGTCCTTTCCAAACCTGGACCTAATGAGCGTAATAAACAATTTTATCCTGATTATGAACTTACTCTTCTTCTTGGAAGGAGTCTCCTTGATAGTATTCCTGGTGAAGAACTGGAAGCATATCAGAAAAGAAGTAAACATGTTGATTATATTTGTAATAATAGTATTTATGGGCATCCTACCAGGCATAGGAATCCTGGGTATGCTGGACAATATGCTAAACTACAGGCAAAGATGGTATTCTAATTCGGAAGGTAGGGGTGATAACTATGGAAAATAAAAATAAAAAATCAAGCTTATTCTCCTATTTTTCTTACCTGTACTTTGCGGTTATATTCCTCATGTCAGCCTATATAACTTATAAGAACCTGGCTTTGGGAATAGGATCTTTCTTGGTTTTAATAGTCCTGGTTCTTATATATATAAATAAAAAGAAAACGGACCTAAAGAGATGGCGTGATAGGGTTCAGAGTGCTTCTTTCAATTTTAGTAATTTGACAAAGAGGTCCCTACTCAACCTACCTATCCCCCTATGTATCTTGGAAATGGATGGTACCATATCTTGGGCTAATAAGTACTTTGACCTTATGGTGGGCCTTGAAGAAGGGTCTACATCTATAGGTGACAACCTTGAAGATATAGTTGGGGAAATAACCCTTAGGAAGGTCCTGGATGAGTCAAAAATCATGGAGGATGAATTCATCTACAAGGATAGGTCCTATACACTTAGGTACTGCTTTACTAAAACAGATGACAAAAGCCAAACTGGACCTGAGTTCAGGATAGTAATGTACTGGCTAGACCATACTGACCTAGACCAACTAAGAATAGAGCTTGATAACAACAAGCCAGCTATTATGGTTATAGAAATAGATGGCTACGATGATGTAATAAAGAGTACTCCTGAAGACAACCAGTCCTTGATCAGGGTGGATATCGAAAAGATTATATCCAAATTAGAGGACGAAACCGAGGGCCAGATAGAAAAGCTAGCCAATGATAAATATGTCTTGTTTACTAACAAGATGGCCATTAAAAAATTAGAAAAGTGTAAATTCCCAATCCTCGACGAGGCCAGGGAAATAGATAGGGATAATAGTCTTCCTGTCAGCCTTAGTGTGGGGGTTGGATACGATGGAAAGACAATAGAAGAAACCGGTAAATTTGCCTCTGGTGCCATAGATATGGTCCTGGGTAGGGGTGGAGACCAGGTTGCTGTAAAGAATGGAGATGGCTATAACTTCTTTGGAGGCAAGTCCAAGGGCTTTGAAAGAAAGACCAAGGTTAAGTCCAGGCTAATAGGCCATGCCTTTAGGGAAATTGTCAGCCAAAGTGACGATATCCTAATTATGGGTCACCACTATCCTGACATGGACGCTATGGGTGCTGCTGTAGGTGTATTTGACATATGTAAGTCATATGGCAAAAAGGCCCACATAGTACTGGATGAAGTCAATGAGGCTGTGGAGATCTTTGTAAATAGGGTAAAAGAAGAAAAATACTTTAAAGATATTTTTATAAGTCATGAAAGGGCCATAGACATGTGTAAGAGCAAGACTCTGGTTGTTGTGGTCGATACACACAGGCCTAGCTATACGGAGTGTCAGAAACTCCTTAATCTATCAAACAGGGTAGTAGTAATAGACCATCATAGGAGGGGGGTTGAATACATAAACGAAACAATCCTTCTATTCCATGAAATCTATGTATCCTCTACCTGTGAGATGGTCACTGAGCTAATCCAGTACACTGATTTTGACATAAAGATACACAAGTTAACAGCCGAGGGGCTTTTGGGCGGTATCTACCTTGACACGAAGAATTTTGAATTCAAGACAGGGGTAAGGACCTTCGAAGCTGCTTCCTACCTTAGAAATCTTGGAGCAGAAACCCTATCCGTTAAGAAGTTCTTCAACTCATATGCAGAAGACTTCCTGGTAAAGGCTGAAATTATACAGAGAACTGAAATAGTAAAGGAGAGAATCTGTATATCCTATGCCAGGGCTGAAATAGACAATATCAATATTATCATAGCCAAGGCTGCAGATGAACTCCTAAATATCAAAAATATAGAGGCCTCATTTGTACTGGGTATGAGGGGTGATACAGTCTTTATCAGTGCCAGGTCACTGGGAGACATCAATGTTCACATCCTAATGGAAAAAATCGGTGGCGGTGGCCATATAGATATAGCTGGTGCCCAGCTTAAGGATGTAAGCCTATCCCAGGCCTACAATATGGTCAAAGACATAATAGAAGAATACTTAGAGGAGGAAGAAAAATAGATGAAGGTTATTTTATTAAAAGATGTAAAGGGAACTGGTAAGAAGGGTGAAATAAAGGAAGTCAGCGATGGCTATGCGAGAAACTTCTTACTTAAAAAGGGTGTTGCTGTAGAGGCTAACCAGGCCAATATGAAAGAATTGGATGAAAAGTCCAAGTCTAAGGAAAGAAAGGCCCTTATTGAATATGAAGAAGCTGTCCTACTAGGTAAGCAGATGGAAAATGTCAACATCCAAATAGAAGTAAAGTCAGGTGAAGGCGGAAGATTATTTGGTTCTATAACTTCCAAGGAAATTGCTGAACAATTAAAAAAGCAGAAAAATATCGACATAGATAAAAGGAAAATCCTTATGGATGAACCTATAAGAACTCTAGGTTCAACACTTGTTGAAATCAAGCTTCACCAGAAGGTTATAACTAAGATTAGGGTGGACGTAAAAGAAAAGTAGTAAAATACGGAGAATTATAAATATTTAGCGAGGCTTGGTCCTCGCTAAATTTAAATGGTTAGGATTATAACTTGGTAAGGCCCTTAGAGACCCTACCTAGCTAGCCCTACCCTACTAAACTATAAGGAGGATAATAAGCGTGGCAGAATTAATGAAGACTCCCCCCCACAACCTTGAATCAGAGCAGTGTGTAATAGGGTCTATAATCGTGGAAGAAGAAACCCTAGTCCCTGTTGCAGAAATATTGGACAGAGAAGACTTCTATATAGATGCCCACAAGGTAATCTATGACTCTATGATAGAATTGGGTAACGAAAGAAAGCCTATAGATATGATTACCCTAACAAACAGGCTAAAGGAGAAGGGTTACTTGGACCAGGTGGGTGGTGTAACTTACCTTACATCTATAACCAACATGATACCCACTACGTCAAATGTCAAGGTATATGCAGAAATCGTCAAGAAAAACTCTACCTTAAGAAAGCTGATAAAGGCTTCAAATGACATTATCAGTATGGGCTATGAGGCAAGTGATAGCCTTGATGATATCCTAAATGTTGCTGAAAAGAAGATCTTTGACATCTCACAAGACCGTATGAGTCAAGACTTCAAGCCTATCAGTGAGGTCTTGACCAGTGTTACAGCCATGATTGAAGAAGTCTACAGTAAGGGTTCAGACATAACTGGCCTGGATACAGGATTTATAGACCTAAATAAGAAGCTTGGTGGTTTCCACAAGAGCGACCTTATCCTTATAGCAGCTAGACCTGGTATGGGTAAGACTGCCTTCGCCCTAAACTTAGTAGCCAATGCAGCCATTCGGTCTAAGTCCAGTGTGGCCGTATTCAGTCTTGAAATGTCTAAGGAACAGTTGGTTCAGAGGCTCTTATCCTCCCAGTCCAATGTTGCCTTAAACAATATTAGCAAGGGTAAGATAGCAGATGATGAGTGGAAAAAACTTACAGATGCCATGACAGTCTTGTCATCATCAGATATATTCATAGACGATACTCCTGGTATCAAGGTATCTGAAATCAGGTCCAAGTGTAGAAAGCTCAAGATGGAAAAGGGTCTGGATATGATAATGATAGACTATCTCCAGCTTATGGAGGCAGATGGACGTGCTGACAATAGACAGCAGGAAGTGTCCAAGATATCAAGGTCATTGAAAATCTTGGCCAAGGAAATGAACTGTCCTGTAATAGCCCTGTCTCAGCTATCTAGAAATACAGAAAGTGGTAAGGACCATATGCCTAAGCTATCAGACCTTAGGGACTCTGGTGCCATAGAGCAGGATGCTGATATAGTAATGTTCATATACAGGGACGAATACTATACAAAGATGGAAACAAAGAAAAAGGACCTTGCAGAAATAATCATAGCCAAGAACAGGCACGGTGAGATCAGTAATATAGAATTAGTCTGGATAGGCAAGATACAAAAATTCTCCAACAAGTTAAAGACAATCAATAAGTAAAACACTATATATAGATTTTGTTAAAAAATAATACATTTAGACTCTAGATGTATTATTTTTTTATCCACTTTTTCCACTACTAATGAGTATATCTTATGAACTAGGTTAATAATAAAGGTCCAAAAATGCCAAAAAAATAGACTTATTCACAGAAAATATGTTCTTTTCAACAGATTTTTGTGGATAAGTCTCTATTTATCTGTTAATAGCTTGATTTTATAGCCTTTTTTCCCCCTTTAAATCCACAAAGTTATTAACATTTCCTGTGGATAAAACCCATAAAAGTTTGGGATTATTTTCACCTAAATCTTAGATCACTCCCATAAAAATCATAAATATGGAAATTTCCGACTATTCTAGAAAGTGTTCTATCCGTATACAGATTTCCTATATGTGCTATATCTAGATTTGTAGAAATAATTACTTTTTTTCTAGAATTCAGCCTAGAGTTTAATATATTGAATAATTCTGCACTGGTAAAGCTATTTATCAACTCTGTCCCAAGGTCATCTATAATTAGGAGGTCACAGTTAAACAGGTTCCTATAATTTTCCTCATCGCTATCAGTATAGTATTCAGTCTTGAACTTGTACCTCTCTATTATATCCATCAGGTTAAAGGCCGTCTGATAGATTACGGTATAGCCCCTATCCATTATTTGCTTGGCTATACAGCTACATAAGAAGGTCTTCCCCTGGCCAGTTGGTCCCCTAAAAAGTAGGTTGTTGTCAGCCTTGTTGGCTGCCTGCTTGTCAAAATTGCTTATATATTCCTGGACACTATGGAAGATATTCTTTATGTTCTCCCTAGGACTCAAGTCATAACCTTCTTCTGGCTGGTCGGAGAATATACTAAAGTCAAAATTATCAAAATTATCCTCACTCAGTATTTGCTTAAGGTTGGACATTTCATAGGAGTCGTTTAATATCTTTTGTTTTAGGCACTTGCACTGGCCTCCATCTTCCAAAAAGCCCGTGTCCTTACATACCTGGCAGTCGTATTCCATGGCCATATAGTCTGACCCTATCCCATTAGCATCCATAAGGTCTTGTTTTTGTTTAATCAGGTCTTCCTGTTTAACCTCAAGGTCTCTTATAGTCTGTCCACTTGGGTCTGTCAGTATAGACTTGGTCATTTCTATACCCAGGGCCTGTATCTGCCTATTTAGTTGGGCAAGCTGGGGATACTTACTATATATCCTTTCTAGCCTGTCTTCCAGCTGGGCTGCATGAAGGTCCCTCTTATCCTGGTATTCCTTCATTATATTTCTCATCTTCTCACTATTCATACAATCACCTGTTCTTGTTTATTTCTCTTACCAGTTTATTTATCTCATCATCACTGTATTTGTCAGATATATTCTGTGTAAAATTGTGGAATTTGGTTAAAGTGCCGGCCTTTGTACCAGGCTTTTTTGAATGCCTGGTCTTGTTTTTCTTGGACTTGGCAAATTCTTCCTCATCCCTTTCTAGGTCTTCTATGGTAGAAATTCCCTTACTATGCCAGGACCTAATTATAGAGTCAAAGTACTTTATATTCGGGTTGGATGTATTAATAGACTTATGGCAAGCCCTCAATACCAGGTCTAAAGGCATCTTGTAGTCATAAAACCACCTATCGATTGCCTCTTTTTCACCTGCAGTTGCCGTCCTATTAAAACCTAGGGCCTTAAATACAGCCTTGTAGTTTTCCAACCTTTCCCGCCTCAAATTATCCTGAAAACTTAAGTCCTCTAGGTTAGTGATGGACTGATCGAACCAAGACCTTAAAATTCCTATAATATAATTTACTGACTTTATCTTACCATGGTCAGCTATAGACCTCTCAAAGGCCTCTACAACCAACTGTGGTGACATATTATACTTCTTGCTGGCATCTAAAAGGTCGATTTTTTCATTTGGTGTCAATATCCTGCCAGCCAGGTCTTCAATCCTATTGTACATAGATACATATTCTATAGAGGACACCTCATTTACTGTCGAATCTAGACTATCCTGGTGGCCATCTTTCTTATCCCTTATCAGGGTCCTTATATGGTCTGCCTTTATATCCAAAAATTCTATAGGCATCTTGCCATCTATACTGTGAATTTTGACAGCTCCCATATTTTCCCAAAACCCCCAAGCCTCTACAACCTCTTGCTCACTTATACCAAGGGTGGATGCTATAACCTCATTGGTCAAGTCACCCCTATTTAAACCATTATTAAAATAAGCCTCCCTATAGGCCAAGAGATATATTTTTACCTGGTCGCCACTGGCTATGGGCATAAACATATCAAAAAATATGCTAGGTATGCTTATATCGCTATATGTTTCATCTTCAATTGTCTTAAAAAACATAGGCTAATCTCCTTTCCTTACTTGTGATAGGGTTGGCCACTATTTATCCTGAAGGCCCTGTATAGTTGCTCTAATAGTATCAGCCTCATAAGTTGGTGGGGGAAGGTCATCTTTGAAAAAGATAGCTTCATGTCAGCCCTGTCCAAAACTATGTCGGCCAGGCCAAGGGACCCGCCTATCACCAGGTATATATGGCTAGTACCAACCAGGCTCAACCTGGAGATATGGTCTGCCAGGTCTTCAGATGACATCGACTTACCATCTATAGCCAGGGCTATCACATAGGCCCCATCCTTTATCTTGGACAAGATAGAAAGCCCCTCCTTGTTCTTGACCATGGTCATTTCCTTGTCACTTAGGTTTTCTGGTGCCTTTTCATCACTTACTTCTATTATTTCTAGCTTGCAGTAGTTGGATAACCTCTTGGAAAATTCATCTATGCCAAGCTTTATGTATTTTTCCTTTATCTTTCCTACAGATACAATACTAATCTTTATCATCTTTACCCCTTATCTTCTATATCGGCCTACTTACTTACCTGGTATACCCTTGATATATCATCCCTCATCAAGATTTCCAGTTCTACATCCTTTCCAATCTTCATTTGATTTTCTGTCAATATATGGTTGGATGTCTCATAGGCCAGGGCTGGAAAATTATTCTCCCTGCTCAGGTGGGCTAGGAGGATTTCTTCAGTCCCATTCTTTATCAGGTCAACAGCAAACTTGGCAGCATCCTCATTGGATAGGTGGCCTGTATTAGACATGACCCTCTTCTTTAGGGCATAGGTATAAGACCCCATAAGGAGCATTTCCTTGTCATAGTTAGACTCCAAAACCACCAACTTTGATCCCAGTATATTTGCCCTTACATCCTCGGATATATGGCCTGTATCTGTTGCTATAGACAACTTCTCTTCCTTCTCATTAAATAAACTAAATCCCACCGGATCAGCCGCATCATGGTTGATAGAGAAGGGCTTAATACACATGTCTCCTAGGTCATAGGCCTTATCATTGTCAAATATCATAACATTTGACTCCTTGATTTTTCCAATCTTGGATTCAAGTGCCAACCAGGTTTTATAGTTGAGGTATATGGGTAGGTCGTACTTCCTAGATAGGACACCCAGACCCTTTATGTGGTCTGAATGTTCATGAGTCACAAAAATACCCCTCAACTTGCTTATATCTACATCTATATTTTCAAGCCCCTTGGAAATTCTCTTCCCACTCAGGCCTGCATCTATTAAAATATTTGTATCCTTGTAGCCAACATAATGGCAATTACCACTGCTTCCGCTACCGATAGAACAATATTTGAGCATAAAAACCCCCTTTTCCCTTATATATAATTCATAATACCATTATAAATCAAAAGCCTAATTTTATCCACAGAACATTTAAAGTAAAAATTTATGTACGCAAATTTATTTTCCCTATTATCAACCGATAAATAGACTCCTATCCCTGTCTAATAAAAGAAAGGGCTAGAGAACAATCCCTAGCCCTTCCATATTTTGTTTTTATTAGTCCATTACTGAGAAATCTTCCTTAGTAACTCCGCAATCTGGACATTCCCAATCGTCTGGAATATCTTCGAATGGAGTACCTGGAGCTATACCTGAATCTGGATCACCTATTTCTGGATCGTAAACCCAACCACAAACATCACATACATACTTTTTCATCTTAAAAATCCTCCTAAATATTTACTAAATTAATTTATTTTTTATCATTTGATGTTAGTATTATACCCACCAAGCAATATAAATAACAGTTTCTAAATAAAAAATCAATCATTTTCCATGTTTTTTATACAATTTGGACAAATTCCTACAAATTCAAGGTTGTGGCCAACTATTTCATAGCCGGTTTTAGCAGATATTTCTTCTATTATATCCTCTACAGGACAAGTTTCCACATATGTTGATTGACCACATAACTTACATGTCAAGATATGGTGGTGGTAGTCCCTACAAAGTTCATATATACTATTTCCATCCAACAAGATCTGCCTGCTTATGATCTTAGCATCGACCAAGGCTCCCAAAGCCCTATATACGGTAGACAGGTTGATCTGTAGGGCCTTCCTAAGCTCTAGGTATATATCTTCAGCTGTCATTGGCTTGTCTGAATGCCTTAGACAGTTTATTAACTCCATCCTCTTTTTTGTAGTTTTTAGGTTTGCTGCCTTTAATAGGGCATCATTTTCCTTCCTGTGGTTATCCTTGGAACAAGAACAAGTATTTATCATAGAGACCTCCTTTCAAACGCTATACATTTTTAATTATATCATATTAGGCTGATAAAAAACCTCCTCAAAGAATTAAATAAAAAATATTCTACCAGGTCATGGCCTGGTAGATCTCAAAATATATCTATTTACCCTTATAATCATAAATGCAAAAAAATTGCAATTGATTATTGACAAATCATTTCTAAAAGTCTATACTCTAAATAGATTTATGAAAACGCCAGGCTTTTGCGTTTACATTTTTATTTTTAGATTACTTATAATAATATAAACCTAGTATAAGGAGGATTTTATGAAGAAATTAGGACTTAAATTATCTGCAGTCCTACTAGCTACATCTTTTGCCCTAGCAGGGTGTACAGGGGGCAAGACTGCAAACACAACAGAAAAGAAGGATGGAGGCAAGATAAAGGTCTATGCGAGTTTCTATCCAATGTACGACTTTGCTAAAAAGATTGGTGGAGACAAGGTAGAAGTTACCAACCTAGTTCCAGCCGGAACAGAACCCCACGATTGGGAACCATCAGCCAAGGACCTGGCCAAGATATCAGAATCTGACATCCTGGTATATAGCGGGGCTGGTATGGAGTCTTGGATAGACAAGGTTGACCAGGCAACAAAGGGTAGCAAGTTGGTAAAGGTTGAAGCCTCAAAGGGCATAGACCTGATAAAGTCTGAACACCACCACGACCATGAGGATGCCAAGGAAAAAGACCACGAAGATGCTCATGAAGAACATGACCATGGCGAATACGACCCTCATGTATGGCTGGCACCACAAAATGCCAAAATCCAAATGAAGAATATTAAGGATGCCTTGGTAAAGGTAGATCCTAACAACAAGGACTATTATGAAAAGAACTTTGAAACTTATTCAAAGAAGATAGATGACTTAGATAGCAAATTTTCTACAAGCTTGAAAAATACAAAGAGCAAGAATATAGTAGTATCGCACGAAGCCTTTGGTTACCTATGCAAGGCCTACGGAATCAAGCAGATTGGTATAGAAGGCCTATCACCAGATTCTGAACCTGATGCAGCCAGGATGGCTGAAGTAACTAAGTTTGCCAAGGAAAACAAGGTAAAGTATATCTTCTTTGAAGAACTGGTTAGTCCTAAGGTGGCTGAAACTATAGCCAAGGAAATAGGTGCCAAGACTGCTGTACTTAATCCTCTAGAGGGCCTATCAGAAGACCAGTTAAAGGCAGGAGAAGACTACTTCTCAATTATGGAATCTAACTTAAAAGTATTGTTAGAAGCATTGAATGCTTAAGCAAATTGCTGTATAATTATAAATGAAAACATATGAGAGGCGTTATTTTTTAATAATGCCTCTTTGATTTAAAAATATATTTGTATCAATCTTATGTTGATTACTTATAAATAATGTAAGGGTAGGTTAGGGCAAGACCTTAACCTATATAGGGTAGGAATCGTGGATAAAATAATAGAAATAAAAAATATGTCCTTCAAGTATGACAAGGACTATATATTAAAGGATATCAACCTGGACGTATTTAGGGGGGACTTTGTCGGCATAATAGGACCAAATGGAACAGGTAAGAGCACCCTGCTAAAATTAATCTTAGGCCAATTAAAACCAAATTCAGGCTCTCTTAACCTATTTGGAAGTCCAGCCTGGTCATGCAAGAAGACCGGTAGGGTTGGATATGTGGCCCAGGTTGGTCTATCCAGGGGTATGGACTTTCCAGCCACAGTCGGGGAAATAGTCATGCTCAATATGTATAAGGAGGTTGGCCTGTTTAAGTTTCCCAAAAAAGAGCATAGGGAGGCTGTCAAAAAGGCACTTGATACAGTTGGCATGTTGGACTACATAAATAAAAGTTTCTCAGACCTATCAGGTGGCCAGCAGCAGAGGGTTATCATAGCCAAGGCCATAGTCAACCAGCCTGAAGTCTTAATCTTAGATGAGCCGACAAGTGGAATAGACCACCAGTCAGAAGAAATCCTCTACCAGCTACTAGACAGGCTAAACCAAGAATACAATATCACAATTTTGATGATATCCCACGACCTGAAAAAGATTAAAGAGCACTCTAACAAGTTGATAGAGCTGGACACTTTTGAAAAGGAGGCCAACTAATGTTTGAATACGAATTTATGAGAAGGGCCTTCCTAGTGGGCCTACTCCTGGCTACCATAATCCCTTGTATAGGGACTATAATTGTCTTAAAGAGACTATCAATGATGGGGGATGCCCTGTCACATACATCCCTGGCTGGTGTGGCAGCTGGTCTCTTGATAGGGGCTAACCCTATAGTTGGGGCCATCATCGTTACCCTGGTAGCAGGCTTTGGTATAGACTTTATCAGGAAGAAGTTCCCCAAGTACTCGGAAATATCAATAGCCATCACCATGTCGGCTGGTATAGGTCTAGCAGGTGTACTATCAGGTTTTACAGACAGTTCGACTGGTTTTAGTAGCTTCCTATTCGGTAGTATAGTAGCCATCACAGACTTTGAACTCTACCTGGTTGTAATCCTGTCTGTATTGGTCATGCTTACCTTTATCCTCCTATACAAGGAGCTAAGGTACATAGCCTTTGATGAAGATGGGGCCAGGTTGATAGGTATACCGGTCAAGACAGTCAACTTTATATTTACTATTTTGACAGCCCTAACTATATCAATAGCATCCAGGACAGTCGGTACCCTTATAGTATCATCTATAATGGTAATACCTGTGGCATGTGCCATGAAGCTTACTTCCAGCTATAAGATGACAATCCTCTTGTCTATCCTGTTTGCCCTAGTATTCACTTCAATTGGACTTAGCCTATCCTTCTATGTGGGTCTAAAACCTGGAGGAACCATAGTCCTATCCGGAGTCCTTACCCTTATACTACTAATGATATTTAAAAAAGATTAAGAAAATATAAAAAGAAGGTCATACCCCAAGTATTTAAAAATAGGGTTCGACCTTCTTTTTATCAAATTTTTAAGTTAACTTTTTTACTTGGCTTTTTCTAGCTTGATACAGTAGTAAACATAGCTAATGTTCATTGTCGCCATTACAGCTAATAAAGTAAATACCAAGCCTAGGTTTATATCTATAATTACAGATAGGAATAGGAGGCCTATTGTTAGGCCAAAAATCAACTTAGATGTTGTTTCATAGGCCTTAAAACCTGCCTCATGCATAATAGACTTTTCCCTCTCATCAAAGCTGGCAATCAAATCCTTCTTAAAGCTCATATCATATACATCCCCACGTTTTTCAGGGTAGGCTTTTTTCATATCTTCAACCATTCTATTCTGTAATACTGCAGAAACTATTACAACAAGGAAAAGAGTAATAAGTGTTGCCAAAGTTTGCCACCTGTGTGGATTTAATAAGATTACTTTTGCTGCTGGTATCAAAAGTATAAAGCTAGTCATCATAGCAAGGCCAGTTGCACCCATAGCCATTGACATAATATCCTCGTCATATACCTCATCCTCCCTGGCTACAGATTCAATAAATCTCTTCCTACCTATGCCCGCTAATACAAGAGTTATAACAAAAATACTTAAATTAGTAATGGCATATATCTCAAAAGCATATGTCTCTATGAACTTACCTATATTAAGTATACCATTATGTATAAGGTCAACATTACCACTAGTTACAAATCCGATTATACCACCTATAACAGCTCCAACACACATATATATTATTAACCATACAAAACTCTTTTTCTTTTTTTCTTTACTTCTTTTAGTCATTTTCTTCATCCTCCTCATATATAAATATATCCTCAACATTTACATCGAATAATTTTGCCAACTTTAGGCATAGGGTAATTGATGGGTTGTAGTCACCCCTCTCAATTAAACTAATAGTCTGTCTTGACACATCAACTAATTTACCCAATTCTTGTTGATTAATCCCCTTCTGAGCCCTATATTCTTTCAACTTGTTCAATAGTGGCATGACCCTCCTCCTTTTCTACTAACTTGCTTGTAATCAATAGCCTGCAAAATATGTTTATCATATAGTTACTCTTTGTTTTTAAATATTTGACAAATATCTTTGTCATTATTATAGGGTATGACAAGTATTCTTGTCAATACTTTTTTGACAACTTTTTTTGTCATTTTTTTAAAAGCCTATAAATTTATTTTACATAAAAAAAAGACCACTGGAAATCCAGTGGTCTAGGTTATGTTTACTCTATAGATTTTTTACTATTACTCAACTGTGTATGGTAAAAGTGCTACGTTTCTAGCAAGCTTAATTGCCTTTGTAACTTCTCTCTGGTGCTTAGCACAAGTACCAGTGATTCTTCTAGGAAGAATTTTACCTCTTTCAGTAACGTACTTTTCTAACTTCTGTACGTTCTTGTAATCTATTTTAGTGCTTTTGTCAGCACAGAACTGACAAACTCTTTTCTTCTTACGTCTTTTCTTGTTTATCATGACTTTCACCTCTCCTCTTATTAAAATGGAACGTCGTCGTCATCAACAGCAGAGAATTCAGAAGGACTTACTACTCCACTTGGTTCAAACTTAGGAGCATCATACTGATCCCCATCATTTGACATATTATTGTTCATAGCAGAACTCTTGCTTTCCAGTGCCTGTATATTACGACCAGCGACCTTTGTGAAGCTTCTCTTTTCTCCATTAGGTGTTTCATACCTATCAACCCTGATAGATCCCTGAACACCTACTAATCTTCCTTTTGTTACATAGTTAGCACAAAATTCAGCAGGCTTACCCATTATCTCTACAGGTATAAAGTCTGTAGTAGTAGAGCCATCCCTATTTTTGTAATCCCTATCAATAGCCAATGTAAATGTGGCTACTGGTGTACCAGATCCTGGAATATATCTCAATTCTGGATCCTTAGTTAATCTTCCAACTAAAACAACATTATTCATATTAACACCACCTATTAGTTTTCTTCCTGTGCAACTATGACATGTCTTATAACATCTTCACTTATCTTTAATCTTCTGTCTAATTCCTTTGGAAATTCTACATCAGCCTTGAAATTCACAAGTGTGTAAACACCATCTCTGAACTTCTCGATTGGATAAGCTAACTTTCTACTTCCCCAAACATCAATTTCACCAACTTCGCCCTTAGCTTCAGTTATGATATTCTTGATTGAGTCTAGTACCGCCTCTCTTGCTTCATCATCAAGTGTTGGCTTTACAATATAAAGTACTTCATAAGCTTTCATTCTTTTCACCTCCCTTTGGACTATACGGCCCCGAGAACTTTCGGAGCAGAGACGAGAACGCTTAAATTCTCATACCAAAATATTTTACACTATTTACAGACATTAGTCAATAGATTTACACCATTTAGTTGTATATTG
>NZ_ADGQ01000072.1 GCF_000147675.1 Peptostreptococcus stomatis DSM 17678
TTAAATAATCTTAAATTATAGAGTATTATTTTCTGCTGCTGCAGCCTTTATGCTTGCATAGTCAACTTTTTCACCATTTTTCTTTCTTTCCATTAGTTCAGCTGTAGCTGTGAAAAGAACGTCTGTTGATGAGTTAAGACCAGTTTCACAAGAGTCCTGGATAACACCTATTATGAAACCAACACCAACAACCTGCATTGATATATCTGCTGGTATACCGAATAGTGAACAAGCTAGAGGTATCAATAGTAATGAACCACCTGCAACTCCTGATGCTCCACAAGCTGACACAGCTGATAGAATACTTAGTATAACAGCAGTTGGCATATCAACCTTAATACCTAATGTGTGCGCTGCTGCTAGTGCTAGTACAGCGATTGTAACGGCTGCACCTGCCATGTTTATTGTCGCTCCCAAAGGTATAGATACTGAATATGTATCCTTGTCTAGACCTAGACTCTTACACAAGTTCATGTTTACTGGTATATTGGCTGCTGAACTTCTTGTAAAGAAGGCATACATACCACTATCCTTTAATGTTCTCATTACCAATGGATATGGATTAGTTCTTGTACACACCCATACGATGAATGGGTTTACAACTAGGGCTATAAAGAACATTGTTCCAACCAATACTAGTAAAAGCTTACCGTAAGTTGAGAATATTCCTAGACCATTTGTAGATACTGTGTTATACACTAGACCCAAAATACCAAATGGTGCACAGCTGATAACCCACTTAACTGCCTGAGATACTGCTTCTGATATGTCTGTCAATATCTTCTTAGTACTATCAGCTGCCTTTCTCAAAGCAAATCCAAATACAAGTGCCCATGTTAGTATACCTATGTAGTTACCATTAACAATTGCATTTAGTGGATTGTCTACTATATTCATTAATAATGCCTTTAAAACTTCTGCAATTCCACCTGGTGCTGTTACATCTGTTGCTCCCTCTGCCAATATAAGCTTAACTGGGAACATAAAGCTTGCAACTACTGCAATTAATGCTGCTGAGAATGTACCAATTAGATATAGAACAATAATGCTCTTCATATTTGTCTTCTGTCCTGCCTGATGCTGACATATAGCAGCAATAACCAAAACGAATACCAAAACTGGTGCGATTGCCTTCAATCCACCAACGAATAATGTACCTAGCATACCTATTGCTACCGCCTTTGGTGCTACAACACCCAAGATAGCACCTATAACCATACCAACTATGATACGCTTAACAAGGCTTATGCTATTCCATTTTCTGAGTAAATCTCTCATAAACTCAAACCTCCTCTTAATTTAGATAAAGCTATTATATAACAAAACAAAAGAATAATCAAACATAAAAAAAATAATTTACAGCCTTACTTTTCGCCTTTAACCTTAATATATAATGTAAAGCAGGGAAAACATGCTTATACTATTAATTCTGTCAAAAAGTATACCCTTACATTTTATATCGTTTTCCCTTTTACACCTTAATACCTATATTGTAGATGTTTTTTTTAATAAAATAATCTAGCCAGGTACTATGCCCTAACTAGATTATTTTCAATATTAAATCATCTTCTTTAAGTACTGACCGGTATAGCTCTCTTCCACTTGACAGATTTCTCTTGGGCTACCCGTTGCTATTATAGTACCTCCCCTATTACCACCCTCTGGTCCCAGGTCGATAATATGGTCGGCAGTCTTGATCACATCTAGGTTGTGCTCTATTACTACAATGCTATTGCCAGTATCCGTCAGTCTTTGTAGGACTTCAATCAACTTTCTTACATCCTCTGAATGCAGACCTGTTGTAGGTTCATCTAGGATGTAAAGTGTCCTACCCGTAGGTCTCTTACTTAGTTCTGTAGCCAGCTTGATCCTCTGGGCCTCTCCTCCTGATAACTGGGTAGATGGCTGGCCTAGTTTTATATAGGACAAACCAACATCCATTAGGGTTTCCAGCTTTCTCTTTATACTAGGTATGTTTTCAAAAAACTCTAAGGCCTCTTCAACGTTCATTTCAAGAACATCTGCTATGGACTTATCCTTGTATTTAACCTGTAGGGTCTCCCTGTTATACCTCTCACCCTTACAGACTTCGCAAGGTACGTAGACATCTGGCAGGAAGAACATTTCTATCTTTAATATACCATCTCCCTTGCAGGCCTCACACCTGCCACCCTTGACGTTAAAACTAAATCTGCCCTTCTTGTAGCCCCTGGCCTTGGCCTCATTTGTAGATGCAAAAAGGTCCCTAATCATGTCAAATACACCTGTGTATGTAGCCGGGTTGGACCTAGGAGTCCTACCTATTGGACTCTGGTCTATATTTATAACCTTGTCTATATTCTCTATACCTAGGATTTCCTTGTGTCTACCAGGTCTAATCCTAGACTTGTTTAACCTCTTAGTAGTAGCCTTGTAGAGGATTTCATTGACTAGGGTTGACTTACCTGACCCTGATACACCGGTCACACAGATAAACTTTCCAAGTGGGAACTTGACATTGACATCCTTTAGGTTATTTTCACTGGCCCCCCTTATTTCAAGGAAGAGACCATTGCCCTCTCTTGTCTTTTCTGGTAGGGGTATCTTGATTTGACCACTCAGGTACTTGCCAGTTATAGAATCCTTGTTTTCTATAATCTGGTCAAGGCTACCCTCAGCCACAATTTCACCACCATGTATACCTGCACCTGGACCTATATCTACTATATAGTCTGCTGCCCTCATAGTATCCTCGTCATGTTCTACCACTATCAGGGTATTTCCCAGGTCTGTCAGGTTCCTAAGTGTGGCAATCAACTTGTCATTATCCCTCTGGTGGAGACCTATACTAGGCTCATCCAAGACATATAAGACACCTGTCAGAGCCGACCCTATCTGGGTAGCCAGCCTGATTCTCTGGGCTTCACCACCTGAAAGGGTTCCTGCCTTTCTTGATAGGGTAAGATATCCTAGACCTACATTGTTTAGGAAGGATGCCCTCTCCCTTATCTCCTTGACTATATCCTTTGCTATGACCTGGTCCTTCTGGCTCAATTCTAGACTAGAAATATAGTCAATTAGGCCTTCAACAGATAGGTCAGTAACCTCCATTATATTCTTATCATTTACCTTTACTGCCAGGACTTCCGGTTTCAACCTCTGACCATGGCACTTAGGACATGGATTTTCTGCAAAGAAGTCTTCTAGCTTGTCCCTCATAAATTCTGAGTTGGTTTCCCTATACCTCCTATCTATATTGACAACTACCCCCTCATAGTAATTTTGGTAGGTCTTCATGCCACTGAACTTGGAATCAAATTCAAAGGTTAGGAGGGTGTTTTCCTTGCCATAAAGCAATTCCTCAACAAAATCATCAGGTAGGTCCTTAAAAGGAGTGTCTATGGATACACCATATACCTTGCATAGGGACTGGATCATCATAGAGTAATAGGTATTGTCATTGAGCCCATTACTAGACCAGGCTGCAATAGCCCCCTGTTTTAGGCTTAGGTCTCTATTTGGTACAATCAAGTCTATGTCTACTTCCTTGCTCTCCCCTAGTCCATTACACATATCGCAGGCTCCAAAGGGAGCATTAAAGGAGAACATCCTTGGAGACAATTCTTCTATACCTATACCGTGGTCTGGGCAGGCAAACTTTGTAGAAAACATAGTTTCCTCTTCCTGCCTAATATCCTGGACTACTACCAGGCCATCCGACAATTTTACGGCAGCCTCGATTGAATCTGCCAACCTGGCCTCAATACCTGGCTTTACTATAATTCTATCAACAACTATCTCTATGCTGTGTTTCTTATTTTTTTCCAGGTCTATGTCATCATTTATATCATAGTTTTCCCCATCTATCCTTACCCTGACATAACCCTCTTTCCTAATAAAGTCTAGGGTCTTTTTGTGGGTTCCCTTCTGGCCCCTGATTACAGGGGATAGGATTTGGAGCCTACTCGCTTCTTCATATTCCATAACCCTATCTACTATCTCCTGTATGGTCATTTGACTGATCAACTTGCCACACTGGGGACAATGGACCTTGCCCACCCTGGCAAATAGGAGTCTTAGGTAGTCATATATTTCTGTAACTGTACCCACAGTTGACCTAGGGTTCTTAGATGTAGTTTTCTGGTCTATGGAAATAGCCGGAGATAGGCCATCTATATAGTCTACACTAGGCTTGTCCATCTGGCCCAAGAACTGTCTGGCATATGAAGACAAACTCTCCACATACCGCCTCTGGCCCTCTGCATATATGGTATCAAAGGCAAGAGATGACTTACCCGATCCTGATAGGCCTGTAAAAACTATAAATTTATTTCTAGGTAGCTCGAGGTCAACAGCCTTTAGGTTGTTTTCTCTAGCCCCCTTTATCCTTATATATTCGTTCAAAATCTTCCCCTTCCCCTACTTGTTTATCAATAAGTCTTCAGTGACTATCTTTGGCACATGGTGGACCTGGTCCTGGTCCCTATAGTACTTAATATCATCACCTGCATGTATATCGTCTATTACAACCTCCTCTAGAGGATATCCTATTGGTATAGCTAGTATTGGATTTAAGTTGTCAGCTATACCTAGGACCTCCTTTATTTCATTCTTCTTAAAAGATTTGATTATACATACAGCCTTACCCTCAGCCCTTGCACCTAGGGCTATTGTCTGTGCTGCTATACCAATATCCTCTGGCATAGGCTTACCATAATTAGTGTCTTCAAATCCAAGTATATATCCACCTGGCCTCTCGCCCTCAATAGGCCCATCCCAATCCTTTATATAACCTGCCCAAAACAAAGTCCTAAATATTTTAGCATTTGTTTCCTCATCAGCAACTATGGCAAACCTAAGAGCCTGCTTGTTCATACCAGAAGGAGTATACCTTACCAGGTCTACAAGATCTAGTAGGTCCTGTCTAGTGATAGACTTTGTACCATCATATCTTCTACAAGTTCTGTTTGATTTGACTAATTCTTTGAAATTCATAGTATTACCACCTTTCCATACCTTATCTTCGTGTTTATCGTATTGCTATTTTTCTTACTAGTTATTTATACCCAATATGGGTATTTAATTATTAATTCTTTCCTATGTATCATCCTAATATAGGCAAGGACTAGAGCTTTTTCTCTAATATCATAATCTTGTCTCTAAGTTCAGCAGCCTTTTCAAACTCTAGATTTTCAGCAGCAGCCATCATTTCTGACTTCATAACTATAATAGCCTGGCTAATTTGTGCCTCATCCTTTAGGGCTCTTATGTCATTTACATCATATGACTCTACTTCTTCTGCTATTCTTGTAGCCTCAATGCTGTCCCTTACACCCTTTTGTATAGTCTTTGGAACTATGCCATACTTTTCATTATAGGCCATCTGGATAGCCCTTCTTCTCTCAGTTTCAGAGATTGCCCTCTGCATAGAGTCAGTTACCCTGTCAGCATACATGATGACCCTACCATTTGAATTTCTGGCAGCACGCCCTATGGTCTGTATCATTGATGTTTCTGACCTTAGGAAGCCTTCCTTGTCAGCATCCAAGATGGCTACAAGAGAGACTTCTGGTATATCCAACCCCTCTCTCAAGAGGTTTATACCCACCAATACATCAAACTTGCCAAGTCTCAAGTCCCTAATTATTTCTGTCCTCTCAAGGGTTACTATATCAGAATGCATATACTTTACCTTGATACCTGACTCCAGGAGGTACTTGGTCAAGTCTTCACTCATCTTCTTTGTAAGGGTAGTAATTAAGACCCTTTCGCCCTTGTCTACATTTCTATTTATCTCTACTATAAGGTCGTCTATTTGGTTTTCAACCGGTCTTACGCTTACAGTTGGGTCCAATAGACCTGTAGGCCTTATTATCTGTTCTGCAAATACCTCTGTATGCTCCATTTCATAAGGTCCAGGTGTAGCAGTAGTAAATAGGACCTGGTGTATATTAGATTCAAATTCTTCAAAGTTAAGTGGTCTATTATCATAGGCCGACTCCAACCTAAAGCCATTTTCTATAAGGGACTTCTTTCTAGACCTATCACCAGCATACATACCCCTGACCTGGGGAATGGTCACATGGGATTCATCTACTATTATCAGGTAGTCATCCGGGAAGAAATCCATCAATGTATATGGTTTTTCACCCTTGGACCTGCCTGTTATGTGCCTAGAGTAGTTCTCTATCCCCTGACAGAAGCCAATTTCCCTCAGCATCTCTATATCATACTTGGTTCTCTGCTCTATCCTTTGGGCCTCTAAAAGCTTGTCCCTTGACTTAAAGTCAGCTATAGCCTGGTCAAGTTCTTCCTCGATAGTTCCAATAGCCCTTTCTATCCTCTCGGGTGTAGTTACATAGTGGGATGCCGGGAATATTACCACATGGTTTCTCTGGCCAACCACCTTACCTGTGACATAATCTATCTCCGTAATCCTATCTATTTCATCACCAAAAAACTCTATCCTGATAGCCTTCTCGTCATTACTGGCCGGGAATATTTCCAAAATGTCCCCCCTAACCCTAAAGGTACCTCTGATAAAGTTTACATCGTTTCTTTCATACTGGATTTCCACCAACCTCTTGATTATGTCGTCCCTATCCCTAACCATGCCGGGCCTTAGTGATAACATCAGTTCCTTGTAGTCCTTGGGATCACCCAAGCCATAAATACAAGAAACGGATGATATTATTATAGTATCATCCCTTTCCAATATAGCAGCTGTAGCCGAATGCCTTAGCTTGTCAATTTCATCATTTATGCTTGCGTCCTTTTCTATATAGGTATCGCTGTGGGCCACATAGGCTTCAGGTTGGTAGTAGTCATAGTATGAAACAAAGTATTCAACAGCATTTTCAGGGAAAAATTCCTTGAACTCACTATAGAGTTGGGCTGCCAGGGTCTTGTTATGGGCTAGAACCAGGGTAGGCTTTTTCACCCTCTGTATTATATTTGCCATAGCAAAAGTCTTACCAGACCCTGTTACACCTACCAGGGTCTGGTACTTGTTACCTTCTTCTATGGATTGAGATATCCTGTCTATGGCCTCCGGTTGGTCTCCTGTTGGCACATAGTCAGAAACTAACTTAAAATCCATCCTATGCATCTCCTGTCTATCCTACTTATCATTTATATAGGCTATTACTTTTTCTGCTGCTAGCCTAGCTTCCTCATTTTCAATTTCAAAATAATATTCCTTAGCCCAGGCACTGAACACGTATAGACATTCCTGCCCGTCCTTTTTCCTGAATTCAACCTTCTTAATATCAGTCAAAGGTATATTCAACTTTGTAACCCTTTTAGGTATATCACCATGTAGGCTCTTCCTACTATATTCTGCAAAGAAGGTCTTGTCAGTAAGGTAAATAGTATACACATCCGGCTCTATACCAGAAATCTTACTACGTCCTAGTAGACAACTGGCTAGCATATTTGTCCCCTGTTTTTCCAAACTTAATTTCCTCTTAGTTTCAAAAGATACCAAAACTTTTTCATCATTAAATACTTTTGTCATGATAATACCTCCTCTAAAGTTACCTGCCTTATTCCTAGTCTTAATAATCAGTCTATAATAAGTCCACAAGCAATATATATTTCTTAAAGACCCTTTAATAAGCTACAGGTAAGAATATTAAATAAATATTATAGCAAGCACAAAGCAATTTAAGTTTACTTTGTACTATTATTATACCACTTTAACTGATATTAAGATATAACTATATACACTGGATATACTTGTAATTTAGAAATTTTGATACTTGTATTATATTTTTTTATAATGTAAAATCGTATTAAGATTATATTTCAAACTGTATAATCCAAATTGATAATTAGCTATGTGAATTTAAACACATCAAGTCGAACTAGGAGGATGACCCATGAATAGCATAAATTTTAAGAGAAGAATAGTATTTGTCAGTCTGGTCTTTGGCCTAACTGCCCTTGTCGTCCTAAATATCAAGGATATATATTCCCTTTTGGACAAGATATTTACAGTCCTTAACCCAATAATACTAGGTTGCTTTATAGCCTTTATACTCAATATTATAGTTGAAAATCTTGAAAAAAGGCTACTTGATAAGGTAAATACAAAGTTGGTAAGAAAACTGAAGAGGCCTATATCGATACTTTTATCACTGGCATTCTTCCTTCTTATTATCCTGCTTGTGTCTAGGATTATAATACCTCAGATTTCCAAATTTATAGAAGTATTTACAAATAGTTTTCCAAATATATACAATGAAATAATGAAATTCTTGGCTGGCCTGTCAAATGAATTTCCTTCACTCCAGTCCAAGCTCCTTTCTAGTAATTTAGATGCCCAGGCTATCTTGAAGAAATTAGTCAGCCTATCAACTACTTGGGCTGGTGATATACTTAATATAATAAATTCAATATTTAGTGTAATTGCTAATATTGTAATTGCCTTAATTATAGCCATCTATATCCTGGCTGGCAAGGAGGGGCTAAAGAGCCAGTTTGCTAGACTATTTGCAACTTTTATACCCCAGCCTATACTGGACAAGTTTTACTACCTACTTAGGGTTACTGACAATACCTTTAAGGCATTTTTTATAGGCCAGTTTATAGAAGCCATAATATTGGGCGTCCTATGCTCTACAGGACTGCTAATCTTAGGTTTCCCATATGCTTTTATGATAGGTTCTGTTGTAGGTGTAACGGCCCTGATACCTATAATAGGCGCCTACCTGGGCGGACTCTTTGGTTTCCTGATGATCCTGTCTGTAAATCCTCTTAGGGCATTTGCATTTTTGCTATTCCTAATTATTTTACAGCAGTTAGAGGGTAACTTGATTTATCCAAAAGTTGTAGGCTCTTCCATAGGCCTACCTGGAATCTGGGTCTTTGTTGCAATTATAATCAGTGGTGGTTTATTTGGTATCACCGGTATCATACTGGGTGTTCCAATAATAGCCAGCATGTATAAGATCCTTAAAGACTATGTAAATAAAGAACAAAAAGCTTTAGAATAACGATAAAAAAGGTGTGGACCTGTCATCACATGACTTGTCTACACCTTTTAATATATTATTTATCTTCAGTTTATTTTTAATATTATCTAGGAACTTGGTACTAGCTATTTACCCTTTGCCTATAGATTTAAGTCCTCTATTCTACCATGTTTTTCATAGCGTGTTAACCTGTGAACCTTGTTGTCTTCATCCACAAATACTACCCTTGGCTTGTGGTCCTTAGCATCTTCGTAGTCACATGAGCAGTAGGCCATTATAATTACCTTGTCGCCTACACTGACACACCTGGCCGCAGCACCATTTAAACAAATTATGCCACTGCCTCTTTCTCCACTTATTGTATATGTTTCAAACCTGTTTCCGTTGTCTATGTCAACTATCTGGACCTTTTGGTACTCTCTTATACCAGCTGCATCCAGCAAGTCTTCATCTACAGTTATACTCCCTACATAATTCAACTCTGCCTGGGTAACTGTAGCCCTATGTATTTTACCACATAACATATCTACTTTCATCGATATTTCCCCCTTAATTTTACTGAGATCATGAGTCTCATTTTTTGAATATAAGCTCTACAATAAAATTACAAATAAACCGGCTTGTGAGTATAGATTCTCTTGAATTCTATCTCCCAGTACATATTATCACAAATATTAGGCTAATACAAGAAATATAAAAACTCTTCCAATTTAGATTTACTATACTAGTAATGCCACCCCGACTACTGACAAGACTGCTCCAACCACCTCATACCTGCTTACCTTATGCCTATAATAGAAGTACATTATAGGAATAATCATAACGGGTGACATTGTCATAAGGGTTGATGCTACTGCCGCCTTGGTATATTTAATAGCAAGCATAGACAGGACTACACCTATGGTAGTTCCTATCAGGGCATTACTCATAGTTACCTCAATTCCCTGCCTTGAAGTCAAGAGCCTTTTTACATCTGGCCAAGACTTAGTTATGCTACATATTACCAAAATACCTACCAAGCCTCCCAAGAGTCTTATTTCCGTAGCTGGCAGGGCTGGTATATTTTCTAGACCCGCCTTGCTGAAAAGAACACCCAAGGCCTGGCCAATTGATGCTAAAAATGCAAATAAGAGACCTCTTGGATCCCCCTTGACCTTGAGGTTAGATGATCCACCCTTGGCTATTACCAACATAATAGCCCCAATTACAACCAGCATACCTACTATATTCCTAGGAGTCAGCTTTTCCCCAAAGAATATCCTGCCTAATACAGCCGTTAAAACCGGTGATATTGTATATATCAGGAGGGTAATCTGGGCCCCAATCCTAGTGAAGGCACTCATCAAGAAGGAGTCACCCAGGGAAAAGCCAATCAGGCCAGACATGGCCAGGAAAAAAGCCCCCCTGAAACTAAGGCTGGTTGATAAGCTTGACCTGTTAAAAAAGACTATTATAAGTCCTATTGCCAAGAATGCTACTATCTGCCTGGTTACATTCATAGCTACTGCAGAAAAACCAACCCCCTTTTTTTCTACAATTGTACTACTTATAGTCCAACAAAAAGATGCCATCAAGGCTGTTATTTCACCAATAAACATTTCTTTCTCCTTTAATAATCGATAATAAATAAAACCACTATTTATTATATCTTTTTTAGCTGACTTAAGCAAGAATCTTGATATATTAAATATTATAGAACTACAATTTTATAGATTTTGTTGAATTAAATTATCACCAACCTTATTTGATATAGAGCCATTTTTCAGTGCTATCAGGATACTTGATGATTCGCCAAAAAAGTGCCGGCATAAAATGCCGACACTTCTCTTATATCAGAATATACTTTCCAATTTTAGATTGCTTGCTTAATACAGGATATTACTTATATTCAGCCATCAACTTTTCAAATACTGCTAGTGACTTTTCACACTTTTCAGTTTCAACACAATAAGATAATCTCATGTGAGCCTTTGAACCGAATCCTGTTCCAGGAACTACTAGCATATCGTGAGCCTTAGCCTTTTCAGAGAACTTTTCAGAATCTCCATCTGGAGCTTCTATGAATAGGTAGAATGCACCAGCTGGCTTAGCAACCTTGTATCCTAACTTAGTTAAACCATCATATAGAAGGTCTCTGTTCTTCTTGTATACTTCAACGTTTGGTGGTACACTTACACATCTTTCAACTACAAGCTGGAATAGTGTTGGTGCACAAACGTAACCAAGTACTCTTGCTGCTCCACCTACTGCTGCCATAAGTAATTCATCATCTACTTCGTTTGGAACTAGGATATAACCAATTCTTTCACCTGGCAGAGATAAAGACTTAGACCAAGAATAGCAGATTACTGTATTCTTGTATAGGTTTGGTATGAATGGAACTTCAAGACCATCTATAAGAACCAACTCTCTGTATGGTTCGTCAGCTATGATGTATATAGGATGACCATATTCTTTTTCCTTAGCTTCCAATAGTTCAACTAGAGCCTTCATTTCATCTAGTGTATAGATAACACCTGATGGGTTGTTAGGAGAGTTAACTATTATAGCCTTAGTGTTAGGAGTTATAGCTGCCTTTACACCTTCCACATTTAACTGCATATCGTCCTTGCAAGGTACTAGAACCTGATTACCACCCTGACCATTGATGAATACTGTGTATTCTGGGAAGAATGGAGCTAGAACCATTATTTCATCATCAGCAGATGAGATTAAAGCCTTTAGAGTTATGTTTAGAGATGCTGCTGCACCACAAGTCATCAATAAATTGTCCTTAGTATACTTAGTACCGAATCTCTTATTTAGGTCATCAGCTATAGCTGTTCTACAACCATCATGACCAGCACCTGAAGAATAAGAATGGTATACCTTTGGCTCATAAGTCTTTATTATGTCTACTATTGCATCCTGTACTTCCTTTGGAGCTGGAACTGAAGGGTTACCTAATGAAAAGTCTAATACATTTTCTGCACCTATTTCAGCTGCCCTCTTAGCACCGAATCCTGCTAATTCTCTGATTATTGATTTTGCTGTACCTAGTTTTACCATTTCCTGAGAAATCATAATAATTACCTCCTAATTAAATGTTAGAAATCTTTTTTATAACTTGTTATATTTAATACTTGATTCCTCCAGGTCTTAGCCCAGAGGAATCAAATTTAAAGTCATATGCATTTTTTATAATTGCTTAATTCGCACGATAAGTCTCAATACAAATTAATCTAGTGGATCATTTATAGTCTTACCAACTTTTGCTACTGCACTTATCAATGTAAGAACTATAGAGCAAACAAGTGCTGGAACAACCCATTCAAATCCATATGTTCCTAGTGGCAATGAAGTACAAGCCTTAGCTGCACCTGCTAGTAGGTTTCCACCTCTCATTACTGATGCAAGGTTTATACTTTCTATTAAAGCTACTGCGAATGCACCTATTACTGCACCTGTGTAAGTCCAGTTGTACTTAATCTTCTTGTCAAAGATAGACATGAATATAAGTACTATGATAACTGGGTATATAGCTGATAGGATTGGAACTGCTATTGCTATAAGTCCATCAACACCGATTAGAGAAAGAACGAATGCTATAACAACTGTAACTATAGCTATATGCTTATACTTTAACTTACCGCCTGAAATAGTTTCAAAGTAGTTACCACAAGTTGAGCTTAGTCCTGTTGAAGTTGTCAAACAAGCAAGAGCAACTGCTATTCCCATGAATACCTTACCAACATTACCTAGCATTAATTCAACCATACCTATAAGTAGTACAGTTCTTTCAGTTTCACCGTTAAAGTGACCACCTACTGTAGCACCTGCATAAGTTAAACCACCGTAAACTAGTGCTAGTAGGATGAATGCAACTATACCAACCTGAACACTTACCTTGAACTGAACTTCCTTGTCAGTATATCCACGTCTGATAAGGTCACTTATAACTATACCAGCCATTAGTGGAGAACCAAGGGCATCCATTGTCTGGTAACCTTCCTTAAATGACATTGTAAATAGTCCTGATACATCTGTTGTAACCTTAGGATCTGGTGGGTTAACTATAGCTATAACCACGATAATCGCCAAGATTATCAATAGGGCTGGTGTAAGATACTGACCTATAAAGTCTATAACCTTACCAGGATTCAATGTAATATAAAGCGTTAAACCAAAGAATACTATAGAAGTAACCCAAATTGGAACTGATGGGAACAATGGTCTAATAAATATTTCATGTGTTGTTGCACCTGTTCTAGGAATTGCAAAGAAAGGACCAATTGTCAAGATAGCAATTGTACCAATCAATTTAGCAAACTTAGGACTAACCCTCTTACCAAGGTCATCTGCCCTACCACCTAATCTAGCTGTAACGATAACACCTAGTATAGGTAAAACTGGGTCTGAAACTAAGAACCCTATCATAGCTGTGAACCATCTGTCACCAGCTAAAACACCAAGGTGTGGTGGGAATATCAAGTTACCAGCACCAAAGAAAATTGCAAATAATGCAAAACCACAAACGATAACGTCTTTTCTTTTAATTTCCATACTCATTCACCTTCTAAAATAGATTTGCCATATAGGCTTAGTCTTTAAAGACCATTAACAACGTTGTTAGGTCTTTCGCCATTCATAACCTTAACCATGTCTGCATATGACCATTCTGACATTCTAATGAAAGCATCATCAGTTGTTCCTGCTATATGAGGAGTAATTGATAATCTAGCCTTACCAGCCTCAGTTAGGTTAAATAAAGGATGATCAGCACTTGGTGGTTCAGGAGCTATAACATCAAGTCCTGCAAATACTCTACCATTATTTAGAGCTTCTGCTAGGTCTTCATTGTTAACGATTTCTCCTCTTGCAACGTTAATTATTACTGCATCCTGCTTCATCTGTTCTATTGTTTCCTTACGAACCATATTTCTAGTATTATCTAAAACTGGAACATGGTAAGAAATAATATCACACTGAGCAAGTATTTCTTCGTATGTACAGAAAGTAAGATCATTTTCTTTTTCATAGTCTTCAGAAGCTCTGAATACATCGTAATAAAGGATCTTGCATCCAAATGCCTTAAGCATTCTAACGGCCGCCTTACCTATAGCACCCAATCCAACAAGTCCTATTACTCTTGAACTCAATTCGCTCTGACCCTTAACTTGATACTCTCTGAAGCTTTCATTAAATCCGTCAACACCCTTTGCCTTTATCTTAGCATCTGCTTCTGGCATTCTTCTTAAAGATGTTATCATATGTCCAACAGCTAATTCAGCAACTGGCACTGCGTTAACGGCCCTATTATTGCAAACATAAATACCCTTTTCCTTAGCGGCTTCTAGGTCTATCTTGTCAAAACCTACGCCTAATGAATGTATAAGCTTACAATTATCAAGTTTTTCTATTACTTCTCTTCTGAAATGATCAACTGGACCACAGAATACTATATCAGCATCCTTACACTGTTCAACTAGTTCCTCATCTGAACAAGGATACTTAATATACTGGAAATCCCAACCTTCTGGTTTTTTAACACCAAATCTTTCAATAATATTTTTGTTACAAGTTACTCTAACCTTAACCATATTTTGCCTCCCTAACTCTAGCTAATAAGCGTTTGTATAATAAAAAATATAAATAAATTTAAACAAACTGTTATTTATTTAACCAATATGTTTAAATTTTTTAGACATCCTTGTAAAAATTTCTACAATTCTGTCCATTTTTAAACCTATTGTACGCTATACCTAGGGAGAAGTGCAAATCCCTAGGTATATTATACAATAAGTTTTTGTATTTTACTATAGAAATTTTATGTCCACAGTATTATCTAAACAGCTGTTTTTAAAAATCTGTTGAAATAAATTTTCTCTTTCGTTAATAAAATTACATGTTAGCCTTTTCAGCCTTTAATGCTCTAACCTTGTCGATTAATATAGGCATTATCTTGTGTAAGTCACCAACTACACCTAAATCAGCTACATCGAATATAGGAGCCTGAGCATCCTTGTTTATAGCCACGATAAATTCAGAATCTTCCATACCAGCTAAGTGCTGTATAGCTCCTGATATACCACAAGCCATGTATAGGTCTGGTCTAACTGTCTTACCAGTCTGTCCAACCTGTCTTTCTCTACCAATCCAACCAGCGTCAACGTTAGCCCTTGAAGAAGTAACAAGACCGTCTAGTTCGTCAGCTAATTCCTTTAATACATCGAAGTATTCTGGGCTACCGATACCTCTACCACCAGATACTAGAACCTTAGCTTCTGTTATATCAACCTTAGCATGCTTTTCCTTGATTACTTCTCTGATCTTGATGTTCATATCAGCATCAGTAAAGTCAACCTGGAATACTTCTACTTCACCAGTTCTAGATGTGTCTGTAGGAAGGGCCTGCATAACACCTGGTCTTACAGTCGCCATCTGAGGTCTGAATTCCTTACAAACTATTGTAGCCATGATGTTACCGCCGAAAGCTGGTCTAGTCATAAGTAATAACTTAGTTTCTGGATCTATTTCTAGCTTAGTACAGTCAGCTGTTAGACCTGTATGTACTCTCGCAGATACTCTAGGAGCCAAGTCTCTACCTATTGAAGTAGCACCGTAAAGTACTATTTCTGGCTTCTTAGCTTCTACAACTGCATTTAATGCCTTAGTGTATGGTTCAGTTGCATAGTGTTCCAAAATTGGGTCTTCTACACATATAACCTTATTTGCTCCGTGGTGGATTAGATTATCAGCCAATCCCCTTACTTCTTTTCCTAGTAAAACTGCAACTACTTCCTGTCCTAGGTCAGCTGCCAATTTACTTGCTATACCAATTAGCTCGATGCCTACTTTTTGAACGACACCGTCTACCTGTTCAACTACTACATAAATATCCTTGTTCATTAGGTAATCTTCCTTTCAAATCATTATTTTTTTATAATTGTAATTCTTTAGTATCTTATATAAAATACTTTTCCTGTAACTTAGCAAGAATTGCATCAGCTGCTTCTTCTGGAGTTAATCCTTCTAGCTTAACGCCTTTGCCCTTAGCCTGCTTTGTAAATGACTTTTTAACGTTTGTAGGTGAACCCTTTAAACCGATATTTGAAAGATCTAGTTTGTCTTCAATGTCCTTCAATCCCCAAACCTTCATTTCCTTCTGATAAGCATCGAATATACCGCCTACTGTCATGTATCTTGGGTCTATTTCTTCGCTTAGTGTAGTAATTAGGCAAGGTGGCTTTATTTCAATTATATGATATCTATCTTCGAACTGTCTTCTAACGATGAACTTATCACCTTCAACCTTTAGTTCTTCACAATAAGATACCTGTGGTATTCCAAGATGCTCAGCAATCTGTGGACCAACCTGTGCAGTATCACCATCTATAGCCTGTCTACCTGCTATTATTATATCGTAATCTATGTTTCTAAGTGCACCAGCTATTGTTGAAGATGTCGCCCATGTATCTGCTCCACCGAAAGCTCTGTCAGTTACTAGAACTGCATCATCTGCTCCCATAGCTAATGCTTCTCTAAGTGCAACTTCCGCCTGTGGAGGTCCCATTGATACTACTGTTAAAGTAGATCCTGGAACTGATTCCTTGATCTGAAGTGCTAGCTCAAGACCTGCCTTATCGTCAGGGTTTATGATACTAGGTACACCATCACGGATCAAAGTATTCTTTACAGGGTCAAGTTTTACCTCTGTTGTATCTGGTACTTGTTTTATGCAAGCTACAATTTTCATCTATCTATACCTCCCCTTATTTCAATAAGCTTGATGCTATAACCATCTTCTGAACTTCAGATGTACCTTCGTAGATAGAAGTTACTCTGATGTCTCTGTACATTCTTTCAACTGGATATTCCTTAATGTAACCATATCCACCATGAATCTGTAATGCCTTATCAATTATCCATTTTGCTTCTTCTGTAGCGAACAATTTAGCCATTGAAGCTTCCTTATCAGCTGCTTGTCCTAAATCCATCTTATAAGCAGCATCATAAACAAGGTGACGCATAGCTGCTAACTTTGTTTCCATTTCTGCTAGTATGAACTGAGTATTCTGGAACTTAGCTATTGACTTACCAAACTGGTGTCTAGACTTAGCATACTTGATAGCCTCTTCCATAGCACCTTCTGCAAGTCCTAGAGCCTGGCAAGCAATACCTAATCTACCTACACTTAGAGTCTTCATAGCGTTGATAAATCCCTTACCTTCTCTTCCTAGCATACAATCCTTAGAAACTCTAACATTTTCAAGAACAACATCACTAGTTGGGCAACCAATCATACCCATCTTGTTCTCTGCCTTACCAAAAGATACGCCTTCTAGCTTTGAGTCTACTACGAAAGTAGATATACCCTTAACACCTAATTCTGGATTAGTCTTAGCGAAAACTATTACATAATCAGATACTGGAGCACCAGTTATGAAAGTTTTTCTTCCGTTTAATATATAGTCATCACCATCTTTTTCTGCAGTTGTCAATATAGATGCTGCATCTGATCCTGCTCCTGGTTCAGTAAGACCGAAAGCGAACAGTTTTTCACCTGTAACCATTGGTCTAAGATACTTTTCCTTCTGCTCTTCAGTACCATCTCTTAATATTGGAGTTGACTGTAGTGAGTTTGGAGATGATATCCATATAGTAGATACACCTGATGCCTTAGCCAATTCTTCCATAACTATTGCATAAGAACGGTGGTCTCCACCTGAACCCCCATAAGCCTTTGGTATCTTAATACCTAAAAATCCAGCTTTAGCCATTTTTTGATAAATTTCCATTGGAAATTCGCCAGTTTCATCAACTTCTTCTGCAGTTGGTTTAATTTCATTTTCAGCGAATTCCTTAGCTAGCTGACGAACTAATTCATGTTCTTTTTCGAAAATCATAGATTGCCTCCTTAAAATTTTAATTTTTTAAATTAAATCATATCAGCGAAAGTCTGTAATGCTGTTTTCGCCTGTTCAAAGTTAGTCATTTGCTGATCAACCTCAACTAGTATATGCAAGATACCTGCATTTTCTAATTCTTTTCTGATGATTGGATAGTCGAATTCATCAGAATCACTAAACTTAGTCATTAGGTATATAACACCATCTGCCTGATGCTTCTTAACCTTGTCAATTATTATCTGTCCCCTAAGTTTTTCTGGATCATACAACAAAGTACTTCCTTCTATATCTGAAATCCACTTAGATAAGGCTCTAACTGGATTACCAGTACCTTCATCAACTAGGTAGTCAAACTGGCCTGATTCATGGTTGATATTGTCATCAACTATACCAAGTTTGTACTCATCTAGTATTTCTAGCATACCTGGGCTATTTGCAAGAATACCAGTAGTAACTACCTTCTTGCCAGCAAATTTTTCTTCAGGTAACGCCTTTAATTCTTTATTCAATTCTTCCAATATAGCTAAATGTTCTGCCTTGTCGAACAAGAAGGCACTTGTCATTACTCTAGCTCTTAGAATAGGTGTAATAGTATTTAAGTGACTAGCTGCTAGAGAACTGAATTCCTGCATTGCCTTTCTGTGCTTGTTGTAAAGAACTATAGCCTCTTCAACCTTAGCATCTTCTATCTTGCAACCAGCTATTTCTTCTAACTGTCCTCTTAGCTTGATGTACTGCTTTTCATTGTAAGTAATACCAGCTTCAATTTTTCTGTTCTGACCATAGCCTATGTATAGGGCCGGAACCTGCTTTATAGCCCTCTTCCAGTTCTGGCTAAGTCCCTTTAGACCGTCACTTAGTCCCGGTATAATCATACCTGACATCTTGTCAAGCTTACCTTCTAAACCAAGGTCCATTAATCTAAGGATTATAGCTGCATAAAATGCTGGGAAGTATTCCTTTGATAGACCTACTTCACCTTCTGCACCCCATACACCAATTGGTACCATGCCTGCAGCATATACTAATTCTTCTGGTGTATAAACTGGCGCGCAACCTATTACCTTCTTACCTTCTGAAACATACTTGTCTACCTGTCCCAAAAGACTTACATCAAGTTTACCTAACAATACATCTATATTACTCATATTAGTGCGCCTCCTTCATCTTTGCAGCTTTATTAGCTTCCATTAGTTCTATAAGACCCTGTACTCTAGTATCATACTGAGCTTCAGAGAAGTTTCTTGGATCGGCCTGGTCACCATCGAATGTAGCTGTTGGTATACCAGTCTTTTCTCTAATATCTCTTTCCATCTCGTACATGATACCTGACCACTGCTTACAACTTCTGTTGATGTGGATTAACATACCATCTATATTGTTTTCTTCAATAACCTTTAGTCTCATATCAGTTGCCCTTTCGTATGAAATAGCATTTGGAGTTCCGCAGTAAGCCTGCATTAACTGATATGTATTGTCATAGATATATCCGAAAGCATCCGCATATACTGTACCACAGACATTAACACCAGCATCCTTAAGCTGCTTGAATGTATGTCTTAGGTGTGGCCAACATGCTATACCTTCAAATAACACCCTGAACTTTTCTTCGCCCTTAAATGTTGACTTACCAGTTCTTACGTTTTCGTCAAATTCTTCAGCTAGCTTTTCGAATGCTATAGCTGATTCTATCTTACCTCTTGCACAAACTGCAACAGCCATGTGGTTGAATACGTCAAAGCCTGAGAATGGTGATGGAGTATACTTAGCATATCCAGTAGCCTTTAACCAAGCCCTACCTGTTCTCTGAGAAACTTCCATTACTTCTTCAAACTTCTTTTCATCCCACTTCTTGCCAGTTAGTTCTTCTAACTGCTTGATAGCATAATCAAACTGACCTCTTAGATATTCAACTCTATCGTCTTCAGCCTCGTAGTCATTGTTGTAAGGAACGTCTATTAAAATTAAAGGTATATTCAATTCCTTAGCTATATTTTCATACCACTTGATCATACAGTTACAAATATTGTTACAGCAAGCAACGAAGTCTGGCTGTGGCATATTTAATTCTGGAGCATCCTTAACGTCCATGTATGCCAAAGATATTCTAGCGTAAGCACAGATATCATTTGAATATCCTTCATTTTCAGCTATTTCGCACATTCTCTGTCCGCCACCCTTAGCAGATATAGCAGCAGCCTGGTTTTCTGGATAAACAACCTTTATATCCATAGTTTCGAATATTTCCTGTGGGAAGTTAGATGCACACCATCCAACTAGTTCACCATTATTCTTTGCCTCCCAAGCTTCCTTATAGTGCTTTGCAACAATTTCTCCTAACAATACTTTTGCCGGCTTTTCTTCTACCATTCCTGTATTACTCATGATAAGCTCCTTTCTCGCCTAGGTCGTCCACTTAAGTCACCTAGACAAACTCCCATATCTTATTAATTGTTATTTATATACTATTATTTGTTTTCGTCTTCCCAAACAAATAATGTCTTAGCTTCTAGCATTTCATTGATTTCAGCATCTGAATAGCCAAGTTCCTTCATTACTTCAACACCGTGTTCACCTATGAATGGTCCTCTGTTGTATGGAGTAGGTCCCATTTCCTGGTACTTAACTGGGTGCTTACAAAGGATTCTTTCTCCCTTTGGATACTGCATCTTGTAGAAACAGTCATTTGCCCAAGCCTGTTCATCTTCTAATAATTCTTCCCAAGACTTAGCTAGTGCGAATGGAATATCAGCAGCTGTAAGGATTGGTGCCCATTCTTCATAAGTCTTTTCACCAAACCTAGCCATTGCTCTGTCATATACTTCTGTTCCCAAGTTGTTAGCGATTACATTCTGAACTGGGAAGAATCTTTCATCATTCACCATTTCATCTAATCCTAAAGCTGTGAAGAACTTCTTGAAGTATGTATTGTAGTCAGGCATACAAGTCTGAACATACCTTCCATCCTTAGTATACCAAGCAGCATTAACTGGGTTACTAGCTTCTCTGATATTGATTGGATATGGAGTTCCATAATCCTTGTACTGGGCAGCCTGAATCATCATACCCATGTTGAATATAGCTGATTCGAACAAACTTGTTTCAACCTTTTCACCTTCACCTGTTAATTTAGCGTGATATAAAGCAGCTAGTACACCTGCAGCAAGGTTTATACCAACATTGTGGTCACCTAGACCTGGAACAACGTTCATAGGAACATCTGACTTCTGTCTTAGATTTTCAAGATATCCACCTCTTGCGAAGAAAGCAGTGAAGTCAAATCCTGGTAGGTCTTTGTCTGGACCGTATTCACCATAACCAGTACACATAGCATATACTAGACTTGGATACTTAACCTTTAAAGTTTCATAGTCAAGACCTGCTCTCTGTAGAGCCTGAACTCTCCAGTTAGTTATAAGGATATCGGCTTCATCAAGTAGCTTGAAGAAAGCTTCCTTACCCTTAGGATCCTTCATGTTTAGAGATATACATCTCTTATTAGCGTTTTCCAACTCCCAAGTAGTATTCTCATACATATCAAGAGGTCTACCTTCTGTTGGGGCAGTATACCTAAGCGGATCTCCCTTAGCACTTTCTACCTTTATAACATCAGCTCCTAAGTCTGCTAGGAACCTTCCTGTTGTAGCAGCTGCTATAAAGTTAGCAAGTTCAACAACTTTGACACCTTCTAATGGTTTCTTTCTTGTACTCATTACAAATACCTCCTACTAAAATAACATTTAATGATTACCAATTACTATTAGTCTTATAGGCATATGACCATACCCATAATCATTTTATATTTTAAATTAAATTTAAAAACAAAAGTATATATGCATGTATTTGGTCATTTTCAGCTTTAACAAGGCAAGCCTTTGCCAAACACACAAAAATTACACAAAATAAAATATTTTACACAAATCTCAAATATTTATTTTGTATATAGCATATTTCAATTTCTTTATTAAAATTATTTTAGGCAAAATGCCATATTTTTTAATTTTAGTCTACTTGTATACCAGTCATTGACAATACTTTATCATATATTTTTTACCTTGTAAACACTTTTTTAAAATAATCATGCCAGCCATTCAAATCAAATATAGGACTACTTCATAAGCTTGATATAATCCTGGTCTGCACCCTTAAAATATGATAGATATTCGGGGTCTAAACTGGCTATTCCTGATACCGTATCAATATGGTTATTCATACACCTCAAGGCCCTCTCAGTATCGTTTGCCTCAATAGCCTCCAAAATACTCTTATGCTCATCTATAAGCTTACTCAACTTGTATCCTGACTTTATATATACATTCCTCCATCTACTGATATGCAATAAATGGTCATTTATAAGCGGCAAAATAGCATTGTTCTCAACACTCATTATAATATAGTTGTGGAACTCTTCATCAAGTTCCTTGAACTCTATCAAATACTCGTTCTCGTGATAGAACTTTTCCTGCTGCTTCATATTTTCTTTCATCTTAGTGATAATATCAGACTTGTCTTCCTTCTGCATAAACCTGTACAAGATTTCCTTTTCTATAGACAACCTAATCAAAAGGGCATTTCTTATGTACTCCAAATCAATATAATTGACATAAGTCCCCCTTTGAGGATATACTGTCAGAAAATTAATCTGTGCCAACCTTGCAAAAATATGCCTGATCACTGACCTTGACACATTATACTCCTCGCATATCTGATTCTCACTAATCTTGCTTCCCGGGCTTAACTTCAAACTAATTATTCTGTCCAAAATATCAGAATAAATAAAGTCTGAGGATAACATTTTCTCCATAATATCAACTCCACACATATTTCAATACTAGTATACCACTTTAATGGGTGACCGTCAATTTATAATTGCACCTATTTTTCTGAACTTTTAAAAGATTTTTAAAAGACAATTTTAAATGGCTTATATCAAGCTTTTCAGCCCACAAAAACATTTATTTACAGGATAGGCCTCGTCCACCTATGTCCACTTGAATATTCTTCTTAAGTATGCTATAATTAATTGATTAACTTCGTTTGGAACTATACACGGGGGTGTACCGGTTTCGACGTGGGTTTTGAACTTGAGACAGCATGTCGTGTTACTCTGGGTCACGTAAAAACTGGGGGATTTAAAACAAACGCAAACGAAAACAATTTATTAGCTGCCTAGTAGCAGCTCGTCCCTCTTAATCCTCCTGCCGATTAAGGGCTGACGCTATTTATGCAGGGAACTACTTTGGGGCTTGTCCTGACCCATAGTGGACTAATTAGGACTGGATGATCTTGGAACCTGTCACTCGGTGCCAAGAAAGTTGAGATTTTAAAAGAGATGACTAAGCATGTAGGCGTAGCAGGGAATGGGCTTGCGGACAGGGGTTCGACTCCCCTCATCTCCACCAATTAATTATTTTAAGTGGCGAATAAGTTGTAAAATGTAAAACTTTATGAGAAAATATATAAACATGATACAAATATATAAATCTGTGGTATAATATAATCATAAAAGGATAGAAGTATATAACATCATTGTTATACACAAAAAATAAGGCCTACGTATTCCCAGTACGTAAGCCTTTTTTCGTGCTAGTTGTCTTTATAACTTGCTATCTAGCCACTTGCAAATATAATAGGCAATTATACTTGCTATGATAGAAGTTGTTAAGGATAGAATAATATTTATCATTGTTATACACCCCCTTTCTGGTTGCCCAGTATGGGAAAGACAACACAAATATAATACCATGAATTCTATACAAATAACAACATTGATAGTATATGTTCTTGAATGATTATATAACATGAAAAATAACACAATTGTAACACAACTGTACGCTGTTATGACTAAAAACCACACTTTTTTTCAACTGTCCTACCCTATAAAACATTGAAATATAGCCATTATATAATTAACTATTAAAATATAATTTATGTTTTATCGTTTCCCCTCATCTCCACCAATTAATTATTTTAAGTGGTGAATAAGTTGTAAAATATAAAACTTTATGATAAAATTCATAAACATGATACAAATATATAAATCTATGGTATAATATAAGCATAAAAGGAAATAGTAATATTTGGACATAATTGTTCACAAAAATAAGGCCTACGTACTGCAATACGTAAGCCTTTTTTCGTGCTAGTTGTCTTTATAACTTGCTATCTAGCCACTTGCAAATATAATAGGCAATTATACTTGCTATGATAGAAGTTGTTAAGGAAATAATAATATTATACACAATTGTTCACCCCCTTTCTGGTTGCCCAGTATGGGAAAGACAACACAAATATAATACCATGAATCCTATATGAATAACAATATTAATAGTACGTGCTCAAATTGACAAAATTACCATAGAAGGCAAATTAACAGAAAAAATTCTATACTCTCGAAAAATCCCCTAGTAATTAAAGTTACTAGGGGATAAAATTTCTTTAATAAGTCTTACTTATTTAAACTTGATTCTACCCAACTACTTATAGTATTCACACCACCCAACAATACAGCCTTGCTTGAATTATTATCAACCATTGACCTAACCTTTGATGGTATGCTGTCCTTTCTTACAAGTAATATCGGTGCCTGGGCCTTTTCTGTCACTGCTCCTGCTGATAATGCATCAATTGCATTATATCCATTTGATAGCATTACTGTTTTAGGATTTGAATATGATTCTTTCGCTATTTCTATAGCTGTATCAAACCTATCAGCACCTGCAATTCTCCTCTTTTTATTAGCCCTAATATTGTTAACAATGGAATTTGGAATAGATCCACTTCCACCAACTATAAGCAACTCATTTACATTCCAAGAATCTAGCTTTGATTTTACAGATGAATCTATCTTACGACTGTTAACCAAGAGTACTGGTATATCAGACTTAGTTGCCAGACTAGATACTGTAAGTGCATCTGCAGACTTTTCACCATTTATTAATATGGCCTTATTAGATCCACCTAGGTCTCTTACCCTTTGAGCTAGGATAGAGGCTGTTTCATACCTATTTGAACCTGATATTCTAGACACCTTATATCCAGCATCTTTTAATTTCTTTTCAACTGCTGGTGAAATTGATGAATTTCCTCCTACTATTACTATATTCTTTGCCTTCAGTCTAGAAATTTCATTCTCTACACTTGAAGGTATATCCGCTTTTGATGATAGTAGTATAGGCGCCTTGTTAATCTTTGCAAATGAAGCTGATACCAATGCATCTGCACTATTGATTCCACTCGCTAGTACAACTGTATCTGCATTCTTGAAGTATTGCCTACTTATTAGTGCAGATGTTTCATACCTGTCTCTTCCTGATATCCTTGACTTGTTTTCATCATTAGCATTATTGTCAGTGTACTCTTTTGCCTTTGACCAGTCAAATACTAAAATAGCATTTTGGCTACCTGCCCCCTTGCTTATCTTGTCATATGTACTAGCCTGGTTACTGCTAATAGCATCCATAGCATCCACTGCTACTTTTACATAAATTTTATCTTCCTTTCCATTTCTGATAAATTTATACCTCTTTGGGAAGGTTCTCTGCTTGCCCTCAAGATCAGTATCCCTATATTCCTTGTCTATTATAGCTGGTCTAAGGCTTCCATTTAAACCAGTATCGTAAACGGATAGGTCCCACAAATGACCATACTTGTTAGCAAAGCTAAGCCCCTTAAAGCTTACATAGTATTCAAATTTGTTTTTAGATACTTTTACAATGATATCTTTTTCCATGGCCGGATTACCCATTGATTCTTTGTTTTCATAGGCATGCCATAACTTTGCCGGTACAGAATATATCTTAGTATCTTTATCATCATTTTTGTCAACTATTCCACCATCTAACTTACCTTTATCAATTTTTTCATCAGTTTTAATATTGTCGTTTGGATTTGCATCGTCCTTTATGCTCAATATTGCAAAATTAAGAACCTGTGATGCACTTACTAATTCCAAATATGTAGGATTTGATTTTCCTAATACTCCCTCAACCTTCTTAATAGCCCTTTCAAGTATTCCTTTTGAATTGCCCTTTGCTATGCCAGAATTAACCAGGTGCTTGGCAATTTCTAGATCTTTCTTTAATTGAGCCTTTGCATTTTCAATAGATTCGTCTGGTTTCGGAAGGTCAGGAGTCGGATTGCTAGGATTCGGTTCCTTTGGTATGGATGAAATATCTAGTATTAATCTAGCATTTTGTGCACCCTTCCACTTTGCTCCTGCGATATCATAAGGTGCTTGTCCTCCATTCATTATGGCGTCCATAGCATCTACTGCCACCTGTATTTTAACTAGGTCAGATAGCTTATCAAGTGTAAATTTATACTCTGCAGGGAAGTCCCTTTCTTGACCAACAATATCCTTGTCCTTAAGAGTTTTTGATGCTTGTATTTCTGTTTTTTCACTATCAAAACCATCTTTATATATTTTTAATCCATAAAGATGTCCATAAAATTCCTTGGAACCAAAGTTTGCATGGATTCCCTTAAATTTGATAGTGTATTCATATTTACCATTGCTCTTCTTCTCTATTGTCGCTGTAGGCAGTAGGGCTGCTGAACCCATAGAATTTTTATCCTCATAGCCATGTTTTAGCTGAACCGGAACATTCCACTTATTTGGTTGTGGTTGAGGGTTTGGATCTGGCTGAGGATTTGGTTGAGTTCCATTTACAGGTTTTAACTGCCTGTAGTCTATTACAACTGGTGCATACTGGAAGGCATCCTTTTCTGGATTCCCCTCAAATATGCCATTCATAACATCTACAGAAATACCTATATACCTCATTGGATTTGACTTATCGCTATCTATTGGAAGCTCTACCTTCTGTATATACTCTCTCTCTTTGCCGTCAAAACCTTTGATTTTTTCTTTTTTAATAATATTTGGATTCTTAGGTTCACCTAAATCAGATTCTCTATTCACCTTGCTTTTAGGTTCAAAATACTGTAATTTAATCACCCTACCAGTATCTGAACCAATTGTGACACCTTTTAAATCAAAAATCAAACTTTGTTTTCCAGAAGCCACTTTTAATATAGCCAGTCCTTCTATTGCTGCATTACCCATTGAGGTATCATTATTACGATTGAAATGCCTTAACTGAATTGGTACTTCGTACTCACCATCAGCTAAATTTTCTGGTTGCTTTGCAAAATCGGTAGCAATCATTTTTAAATCATTGACTGCAGCCTTAAGTTTTTTAATTGCGACCTTTTTTTCTTCATCACTGGCATCTAGCTTGGATTCAGCATCTTTTATGGCTAAATCCAAAGCTTTTATTGAATCAGTAGTTTTTAATACCCTTGTTACCGGTGATTTAGCATTTGTAAGTTCTTCTAAAAGTTCTAACTTATAACTATCAAAAGTCGTCTTTTTTAGTTCATGAATTTTTTTCTTTAAATCATTTAGTTGATTACGCACATTTTCTTTGTTTGTTTCTTTTTCTATTTCTTTATTAACAGCCTCTGCTTCCCTTTTCAATTTTTCTAATGAATTTTTTTCATAAATCAAGCTGCTATCTTTGCTAGAAAGGAAGGCAATCATTTCAGAATACTCTTTTTTCAAGTCTTCTAAATTTTTATCATCCTCTATTTGTGCTATAACAAACATACCTTTATTATTATTTATATCTAGTATTAGTTTGCTTTCTTCTTTTGAAATATATCTAACACCATTGGCATTACCAATTTTTATCTTTGTAAGTTCTCCGTCCTCACTTACCCTATACATGGCTATTTTTCCACTCTTAAGCTGAATAGGATACAGGTCTCTTCCTTCATTTAAATTCACTGATATATTTAATACATAGTTTCCTTTTCCATCATTAAATGCATCAGTTTTCCAATCCCCTTTCATTTTAGCTAAGCTTCCATTTGAATCAAGTAGTTTGTAGTCCAAAAGGGTAAAATTATGTAGCTTATCTTCGTTTATTTTTTTCTTTACTTTTTCATAAACTGGACCAGAATTAACCTCATCGAGCATAATTTCTGTATCATAATATATACAATTTTTAAAATGTTCAAATATATCGTATACTCCTATAGTAGCTTCATGATATTTTCCATTAAAAAACACTTTTTTCTGTAGAAAGTTACTCGTATTTAGTTGCTCATGTTTAACATTGAGTACAAGTGTATCTGATGGCTCGAATCCATCCGAAAAAGCCTTTACTTTTATTGTTGTGTTCTTTCCATAAAAAAGACTATCTGGCATCTTTCCTAATGGACCAAATTCATCAGGGTCCATACCTTTCATGGAAGCAGATGTATCTAATGCCACACGTCCCTCATTAATTGAAACTTCTCTTGCTGACTCGGATTCCATAGTAGGTTCACTTCCATCTAAAGTAAACTTATAATCTATCCTCTTATCCATATAGTCATTTTCTGTTTTAAAGTTAAAGGAAGCTGGATATCCTATTTTATTAGCATATTCTTTATTATCATTGAAGTCTACACCATATGACTCCTTTGCCTTTATTTTTAACTTTTTAGTACTTGTATTATTTTTATATAAATCTGAATATGCCTTTATCAATTCATCTTTATCCTTATATATTCCTAATGGCCATGTATATTTACTTTCGTCAAGTTTATTCAATACAGCCTTATATTCTTCGTATTCTTTTAATTTAACTTCTTTTAACTTTTCTTTCTTTATTTTAACAATACCATCACTAGTTTCTATATTATATGTATCTTGAATAGAAGGTTTTTTAATCTCTTTTTCATATATTTCCTTTAATATTGATTCAATCTTATTAGCTTTTTCTTTTTTGTCTGCAATCTTGCTAATTTCTTCTTTTTTAGCATCCAAATTTAGGTCTGAGGCATAGGCACTAGTATCAATTTGTTCAAAGACTACCCTTATTACCTCTGAACAAACATCAGAAAAACTCTCTTCTACACTATCTTCGTCATCTGGATCTTCTGCAAATATATTTCCTTCTTGTTCTTTTGTAGGTATTTTTATTCTTTCTCCATCTTTTAATAGGATCCCCTTGTATGTTCCTTTCTCTGATAGTGAAATCGCTTTCAGATATTTAATTCCATTAACATACATTCCTCCCAATGGACCATTTAGTGCATCTTGGGCATCTTCCTTGCTAGTATCATCACTTATCAACATTATATGGTCGGAATATTTTTCCCAATTTATTTTTCCTATATTGTTATTCCTAAATTCCATATAGGAGGCTTGGTCGTTGGGTATGTCAAGTCTTTGTCCGTCAACTAACAAGGTATTAGGCTTAACCTGAGATATGTTATTATCATTGTCCTCTATATTTTTATGAAGTAATGAAAATATTTGATTTATCTTAACTGAATCAAGGTTACCTATTTGACTCCTTAAATCCTCCATATCTATTATATATTCTGATAGCAACGTTTCTTTATTACCAACATATGTTGCAGAATATAGAGTCGGTTCACTTTTTATATAAATATGATTTTCTAAGTTATCTAGTTCAATGTTGATATTTTTAACTTCATACTTAAACTGTCCGACCTCCTTGTTAAATTCGGTATTTCCCTCCAATTCTAATATATTCTTAGGATATAGTTTCCCTTCAATTTCATCCAGTAGAATGTAATTATTATTTTTTATAACAATTGGTTTTCTTGATCTAAAATTTTGTTCTATCCTACTTGTAACGACCGGTATCTTTATATTATATTTTCCTGATCTATACACCAATTTCCCTTCAAGTGAAAACTCACCCTCTAGACTATTAGGTCCTGACCCCGGACTTCCAGGATTATGTTTCCTTATTTCAGCAACATCATAAGGCATCTTTTTATTATGAATAAAACTATCCCCATGATTTTTCAAATATAGTTTAACGGTATACTCTTTATTTTCTTCTAATGTAATACTTGGTGTCTTGCCTGAATTATTATCAGCAAATGATACATCTTTTAGATAGACAAAATTAGATAAAACCATTGAAAACATCAAGACTAGTGTGATAATTCTTTTATTAATTTTTTTAACACTATTTTTCACATACCTTCCCCCCTATTTAAGAATTAAAGTATTAAAGTATAGCTACAAATTTTCTTTCATACATTATTCTTTACAACTATTTTTAATATATGATTATTTTTTAGTAAACTTCATAAAGCAATTTACATTTTTATGAATAAATCCCATTAATTCCATCTTTGCAGACACATTCTTAGCTGTAACAACTCCATTTGATTCAGTTAAATTAATATCATCAAAAACAAACAATGGTGCACTAGTAGAATTTTTTCCATCTATAGTCATTTCTTTTATTTCTCCACTTACACCCAAATATTTCATTTTTTGAGTTTTAATCTGAAGCCTATATTTACCACTTTCTTTCTTAGTTATTATAGCCTCTACAAATGCTTTATCAACTTTACCCTTCATTGGCTGAGATGTCATATTATGATCATGATAAACATTTATAGTATATGCTCCATCACCTGGGTAAGAATTTCCCTCTGCATATACATTACCTAGAAATGCAAATCCCATTCCTGCAAAAATTAACAGGGCCATCAAACTATTAATTATTTTTTTCATGACGAAACTCCTTTCCTTATCATATATTTGTAACCATGCTTATAAGCCCAATTAAATGATATCATATTTTAACTAGAAATAACATTCATTATTTTTAGTTTTTTTGGTGAATTTTACTAAATATAGCTAAATACCTAAAAAAATTCTTACTGTTTTTCTGCAAATATATTTTTTCACTTGAAAAATAAAAAGCGTAGAAGTTTTACTCCTACGCTCTAAAAAACAATATTACTTATATACCACTCATTTAGACCATCCACATAGCTGCAATTAACAATCTTCTATACATGGATACATGACCTAATTAGCTAAACATTCCATCCCCTAACAAATTCAATATGATTGACTACCTGGTCCCTGCTAGGGCCTCCTAGGGATTGCCTACTTTCCACACAGGCTTCAATAGCAATATTATCAAATATATCTTCCCCTATAAGGTCACAGTAGGCCTTGTAGTCATCAAGGCTGATATCTTCCAGACCAATGCCCTTTTCTATGCAATCAAAGACTATTTCACCTACTAGCCTGTGGGAGTCCCTAAATGTCAACCCCTTTTTAACCAGGTAGTCTGCCAGGTCTGTAGCATTTAGGAAGCCTTGTCTAGTTGCCCTTAACATATTATCCTTCTTTACCTTAAGGGTTTTCATCATTGGCTTGGCAACCATCAGGGCCTTGGTCCATGTCTCTACACCATCAAAAAGTGCTTCCTTGTCTTCCTGCATATCCTTGTTATAGGCCAGTGGTAGGGCCTTCATCATAGACAATACAGTCAAGAGGTCTCCATAGACCCTGCCGGTTTTTCCCCTTATCAGTTCGCAGGCATCTGGATTTTTCTTTTGTGGCATCATGGAACTTCCTGTGCTGTAGGCATCATCCATCTCTACGAAGGCAAATTCCTGGCTAGACCAGATAATCAGCTCCTCACATAGCCTGCTCAAGTGCATCATTCCCACCGAACAAGCTCCAAGTAAGTCTATTACAAAGTCCCTATCACTTACTCCGTCCAGGGAATTCATACTTGGCATTTCAAAGCCCAAGTCTTTTGCTGTCATATGCCTGTCTATAGGAAAACTCGTTCCTGCCAGGGCCCCACTACCGAGTGGCATGGTATTGTGGATAGATTTCCATGATTCTAGCCTAAGTAGGTCCCTCCTGGCCATTTCTACATGGGCCATAAGAAAATGGGCCAGTGATATGGGCTGGGCCCTTTGAAGGTGGGTATAGCCAGGCATTATTGTATCAATATTTTCCTCTGCCATATTTACCAGAATATCAATCCATTCCTTCAATAGGCCTGATAGTTTGTCTACAGACTGCCTGGCATATAGCTTTAAATCAAGGGCTACCTGGTCATTTCTGCTTCTTGCTGTATGTATTTTCTTGCCTACTTGACCTATTTTTTCTATCAGAAGGGCTTCTATATTCATGTGGATATCTTCATGCTTGCTGGTAAACTCCACCAGACCCTGGTCAATATCAGCTTCTATAGCCTCTAGACCACCAATTATTAGGCCGGCTTCTTCCCTGCTTATTATTCCAGTTTCAGCCAGCATTTTTACATGGGCCTTACTTCCCTCTATATCATAGTGGTAAAGCTTCCAGTCAAAGCCAATAGAAGAATTAAAGTCTTCCATAATGTTGCTGGTCTCAGATTGGAACCTTCCACCCCATAATTTTTTCATCTTAACCTCCTCAGTCAACCTGTCCTTATTTTTCTAACTTATATCCCCTACATATGTATTTTGCCTAATTCTTTTTACCTATTTTTTTGCTTCCATAACCTATATTTCCAGGCCACTCTTTGCCCTCATCCTGGCATTGGTCTTTAGTGGTAGGGAGAATAGGTGTATAAAGCCTTCTGCATCCTTTTGATCATATACATCATCTTCACCAAAAGTTGCTATTTCTTCACTGTATAGTGAATATGGTGATTTTATTCCAGCTGGTATGCAGTTGCCCTTGTATAGCTTCATTTTTATCTGACCCGTACAAGTCTCCTGTGTTGAGTCTATAAAGGCATCCAGGGCCTGCTTAAGCGGTGTATACCATAGGCCATCATAAAGTAGCTGGGCATATTTAATAGCAATATGAGACTTAAAAGATGCTGTATCCCTGTCCAGAGTCAAGCTTTCCAAAAGTTGGTGGGCTTCCATTAGTAGGGTTCCTCCTGGAGTTTCATATATACCCCTGGACTTCATGCCTACAAGCCTATTTTCTACCATGTCTAGTATACCTATACCATGCTTGGCCCCAATTTCATTGGCCTTTTCAAGTAGGGCTAGTGGCTCATCAAACTTTTGTCCATTTATGGCTACTGGCTGGCCCTTTTCAAAGTCTATAACTACATATTCTGCCTGGTCCGGTGCCTCTTCTGGCCTTGTACATATTAGGCACAAGTCATCAATTGGTTCTTTTTCAGGGTTTTCCAGGTCTCCACCCTCATGGCTAAGGTGAAGGACATTCCTGTCCATGCTGTAGGGCCTCTTCTTGGTAACCGGAACCTCTATGCCGTGGTCTTTTGCATAGTCTATGGCATCTTCACGGGACTTGATATCCCATTCACGCCATGGGGCTATTATTTTTGTATCCGGGCTAAGGGCTGCTATTGATACCTCAAACCTAACCTGATCATTACCCTTGCCTGTGGCTCCATGGCATATGTACTGGGCGCCTTCTTTTTTAGCTACATCAACCAAGGCCTTGGCTATTAGGGGTCTGGCAACTGATGTTCCTAGTAGGTACTTGCCTTCATACTTAGATCCTGCCTTTATGACCGGCCAAACGAAGTCTTTGACGAATTCTTTTTTCAGGTCTACTATATAGCACTTGCCGGCCCCACTCTTTAGGGCTTTTTCATATACTATATCCAACTCATCACCCTGGCCTACATCACCACAAACTGCTATTACCTGGCAGTTTTGGTAGTTTTCTTTTAGCCATGGTATGATTACTGATGTGTCCAGGCCTCCTGAATAGGCCAAGACCACCTTTGTAATTTCTCCACCATTTATTATTTCCTTATCCTTTGCTATTGCTCCATTATCTATATTTTTCATGTCTTTTCTCCACCCCTTCTTATTGCTTGCTCGCTAAATCTATATTCTTGTTTAAAATTTCCTCGTATTGTCCACTATCCTTTAATGACTTTATAGTCTTGTTAACTATGTCTAAAAGGGCCTTGTTCTCTCCCTTTTTGATGGCTATGGCTGCCTCTTCCTTGTTGGCCTGACTTAGGTTAACATCTATCAATTTAATCCCCTCATACTGGTTGGCATTTATCTTGGCAACTACAGTACTGGCTATGATTCCGTCTATATTTCCATTTTTCATATCAGCTATTAGGTCTGGTATGGCTGTTAGGGACTTTATCTTTGGAGCCTTCAAGACCTCCTTTGCATATATCTCCTGGACACTCCCCCTCTGTACTCCTAGAACTATATTTTTTAGGTCATCCTCTTTACTGATATCCTTACTGAAATTGATATTTACTATGATGGAATTTGTTCCTTCAAAATATACGTCTGAAAAGTCTACAGATTTTTTTCTTTCTTCCGTTGGTGTCATAGATGTAATTACCATGTCTACCTTGGAAGACTGAAGGGCCATTATCAGGGCATCAAAGTCCATAGCCTTGATTTCCAGCTTCACACCTATCTCGTCTGCAATTTTCTTGGCTAGATCTATATCAGCACCTACTACCTGGCTTTTACCAGACTTATCTACAACAAATTCAAATGGTGGATAGCCCGGTGCAGTTCCGACTACCAGCTTACCATTGGCCTTTATCTTGGCTAAATCATCAGTCTTGTCCTTATTATTTCCATCAGAATTTTTTAAGGCTGTACACCCCGCTACTAGTACTAATGTCAGGGCTAATAATATTAACTTGCTTATATTTTTTTTCATAATACTCACTCCTTAAACAAACAAAAAAGCCTCTTGGGCATAATGCCCAAGAGACGAAAACTTCCGCGTTACCACTCTTGTTGATAGGATATCCATCTAATAGATACTTAGTGAAAGCCATCATATCTAAATAGGGTTTCTGCAAAAATTTTATCTGCTATCCGGAATCACAAATAAAAAAGTCTCTTGGACAAAATGTCCAAGAGACGAAAAACTTCCGCGTTACCACTCCTATTGATAGATATACTATCCTCTCAAACCCTTAAGGCGGGAAACCTGCTACAATACTATTATTTCCTGTAACAACCTCAAAAGCTCTCTTCACTTCAAACTTCAATATCGGACTCACACCATACTCCGACTCGCTGAAAATTCATCTGAGTTACTCTCTTTATCATCGGCTCTATTTAGTTGAGTATTATTATATTGCTTCTTGTTAAACTTGTCAACACCTTTTTTTATTTTTTATTATATCCTACTTTCCTATTGATAAAATTTTATAGTTGCCCCATTCGTCTTGTAGCAAGTAAAATGTCATCATATTCTCACCGTCATCATAAGCTAAAACCTTATTTTTATCTTTATAAGCTAACTTAAAGTATACATCAAGAGCTATAGGATTCTTATATTCCTTTTCCTTGCCGTCTTCACTCTTTATTTTCAGTGGATTTGTAAGCATATTTATGTGTGCTGATGGTTTTACATACATCATTTTAGTATCTTTTATTCGCGCGTCCAATCCTTCGATATCACTGAAAATCTTATTTTTATCTACCAAATCTGATAATTTGAAATAGCTATCCTCAAAATATCCTGAATACTCATCATAGACCTTCTGGCCATTATTCATATCGGAAAATACATATTGGGTCCTTTTCTTATTTGCTAAATTCTTTATATAGTGTTCACAAACATCTACAGGATTTTTTTCATATAGGTCACCCTTTTCTTTAACACTAGAGCCTGAAGCTGAACACCCTGATAAAATCAGACACGCAAAGAGAACAAATATTATTTTTTCTAATAAGGGTTTTTTGACTGAACTCTTAGCCATAAGCTTCCTCCTAATATAAAGCCGTTAAAGTTACATATGATCTATAGTTACCATTTTTACCATATGGGTGAACAGTATTAATCGGTACATCTTTATGATTGGCAGTATGTGAACATATCCTAAAATTAGGACCCGGAGTTGATACTATGGTAGTATGGCTAATTCCACCATTTTGATGGATATCTAAAAAGCAAAAATCACCTTTTTTTAAACTAGAACCATACCTTATTACATGTCCCTGTGGACCTAAGTTTTCACCATTTCTTATTATATATCCTCTTAGATATTTTGCAGCTACCCATGCATGACCATAGCCTCCTTCTGCCGGTCCATTTTTTGTGTCCCAAAGTCTCCATGCATTATCCATCATAGCTCCACCACCTTTTGTTGCACCACCTGCATACAGTATTTGTGAACCAAAATTAGCACAATCCCCTCCTTTATCATGACCACTAAATGATAAATAAATACTCCTTATTATTGTATGTTTTAGCATATTTCATCATATAATTATACATACTATTTCTATCAATATATCCATTATATGAGCGTTCTTTTATTGAAGATAAATTATTGTTTTTTACAACCTTTTTTTCTTAATTTCAAAAGAATATTTTGCCATGAAAAAACCGACCTCCTAATCGTTAGATTTTTAGGTCTAACTTTTGGGGGTCGGTACACTCTAAAAATGATGTAGCTATGCTTGAAGATATTCTAAATACTAGGACTGATGAAACACCCATGTGTTTTAGGAAGAGCATAAAAACCCTTAAAAAGCTTAGAAAGTATGTGCTAAACTCATTAAAATATGATTATACAAATGCTATGGTGGAGGGTAAAAATAACAAAATAAAGGTAATTAAAAGAGTATCCTACGGATATAGGAGTTTTAGGAATTTTAAGGCAAGGATAATGCTAATGGAAAGGTATAAAATACAAAAGGGCAACATCCATAGCTATCAGTTTGCTACGGATGCTGCCGCATAATTTAATAGATTTTATTGATTTAAATTATCACCAACGTTATTTGACATAGAGCCTATATTTGTAGATGGATCGACAGTAGTTATGATGGACAACTATAAGATCCAGAACGAAACAAAGCCCCTACATCTGCCAATGTAGGGGCTTTGTTCTTGCTATTTACTAAACAACCTTTTATTATAAGTCATATTATATCATAAAGCTAATATAACTCAAATGAATTTCAAAAAAATATAACACATAAAATTAGTTTTTCTTCATTTTTTTTAAATCATCAATACTATCTTCTATTGCTAAAAGAGACAATAGTCCCAATGCAACAAACATCCAAGTGCTTGTTGTGAGGTTATTATTTGAATAGTCCTTAAATAATATAAGTATCGATACTATAAATGTAACAATTTTTATAAAAAAACAAATATATAAATTGCATACAATATTCTTGTCTTTGCTGGTTTCATAGATTAATACCTTGCCATAGTTACCCTATAAGGGCTCCAACCATATGTAAAGTATTCATCCTTATTGGATTTTGCACGAGTATATCTTAAATACAACGTAAACACAACGCCTTTTTTGCCTGTATAATCATTAATAAGAGCAAATCCACTTAACAAAAATGATACAACACCAACACCTGGAAGAAATTGAGCACCTAATTTTTTTGCAATAGCTTTTGCTGCTAGTTTAGCTGCCTTTTTTTTGGCAGCATAAGAAAGAGCAGTTGCACCAAAAGAAGGAACACCCATATCAGTATTACTTACATATGCAGTAGCCTTTCTTGTTTCACCAATTCTATGCTTAGGTGTTGTTGAATAAAGCATTAAAGAAGTTCCTTCTTCTAAAAATATATCCTTTGTTTCTACAGTTACTTCTACTGGAATCATATTTCCTTCGTCATCATCAACATAAACTGTCGTCGTCTCGTATTTAGAATTAGCATATGTATTATCTAAATCTAAATCTTTAAAATTATCGCCAGTCTCATTAAATGTATAATTTTCTGCTGCATTTGATGAAACTGTTTCGATTGAGTCTGCAAAAGACGAAACAGTTGATGCAAACAACATTAAACTTGCTAATACTACACCTATAATTTTTTTTCTTGTAGTTTTTTTAAACATAAAATCCTCCTTAATATTTTGTTTAGTAAATAACAATACGCTTACCAAGAAGGATATCATAATTTTCAGAAAAATACAATAACTTTTATTATTTTTTTTGTGTTTTTTCTATATATATTATGAGAGTGATAAAAAACTGTTCTAATGATAAGTATAAAAAATATATTGATAATACTCAGTGAGGAAAAAATGAAAACAATAAAAGAAATTGCTAATGAATTAGGATTGGATAAGCAAAAAGTTTATAGATACATTAGAAAAAACAACATCAAAGAAATCGCATCACCTGATGTACATCAAAAATCAAAAGTAAAGTATTATGATGATGTAGTTATAAGTATTATAAAACAAGGATTATATAAAAAAGATACACATCATGATATACGTCAAAAATCACTTTAAACTACATCAGATGAAGCACTTTTTGATATAGTTTTGAAACAAGTTGATATGTTAAAAGTGGAATTAGATATAAAAATAGACAAATTGAAGAACTAAATAATCGTCTTGCTGAATGTCAAAAGTTATTAGATCAACAACAACTAAATGCTATTTCAGAACAAAAAAATATACTACCTGAGCCTAAAAAAGGCGACATAGAATCAAGCAGTATATCAATATTAAAAATTTTCAGTTTTTTTAGGAGGTAATTTTATTACTTCCTATTTTTAGGTATGACGGGCATGCCGTCAGTCTGTGGTTAAAGTCCATGCAGGGCGTAGTTGCCGACGAACCTCATAGCAACTTGCAAGGTTATCACCGTGAGGTGATGGCGAGAAGAAGCAATAGCGAAATCGTAGCCTGACGTACAGAAACCTAATATCAAGGCTTACATAAAGGAAGAGTGGGCATAAAGTCACAAAGTCCAAAAGGCAAACGTAACTTATGTAAGTAAATTAGGCAGGTAGACGAGGAAAGACTGACGACTTATCCCGTGAGGTCTCACAGAGGGAAAACCTAGTAACAACGAACTGTGAGAAGTCAGCAGAAGCCATAGTAGTGGAGAAGTTTCTGTAATGGAAATGGAGCGAAGGGCTGAACAATTCTAAAAGTCAAAGTGACTTAATCAAACTGAGTATATAAGCCCGACGAGAAATATAGTAGCAAAGACGTAACGGAGTGAACATTTCACAGGAGCTAGGGCTAATATGTACAAAAGAAAATTAGGAAAGTGAGACAATCTATGGGACAACTAATGAATCAAATATTATCCAAAGAAAATATGAAAATGGCATACAAAAAGGTAAAAGCCAATAAGGGTGCCGGAGGCATAGATGGTATAAGCATCGAAGATGTTAACAAATACCTCAAAGAAAACTGGATAGATATCAAAACGAAAATCCTCAAAAGGAAATATAAACCACAACCAGTACTCAGAGTAGAAATACCAAAACCAAACGGTGGAGTACGAAATCTTGGAATTCCAACAGTAGTAGATATAATCATAGAACAAGCAATTACCCAAGTTCTAACACCAATGTTTGAGCCACAATTTAGTGAACATAGTTATGGCTTTAGACCAGGTAGAAGACCACAACAAGCAATAGTAGAGCTACTAGAATATCTAAATGATGGATACACATACATAGTTGATATTGACCTAGAAAAGTTCTTTGATAAGGTACCACAGGACAAGCTTATGTACTTGGTAGGTAAAGCGGTGAAAGACCCAGATGTAATATCTCTTGTAACTAAGTATCTAAGAGCAGGAGTTATGGTAAAAGGGAAATATGAAGAAACCACTATAGGAACTCCGCAAGGAGGTAACTTATCTCCTTTGCTTAGTAACATAATGCTCAATGAATTAGACAAAGAGTTAGAAGCACGAGGCTTGCACTTCGTTAGATATGCAGATGACTGTATAATAACCGTTGCAAGCAGTGCAGCTGCAAATAGAGTGATGCATACGGTCACATCGTGGATAGAGAGGAAGCTAAGCCTTAAGGTAAATGCTACTAAATCTAAAGTCACAAAACCAACAAGGCTCAAGTACCTAGGATTTGGCTTTGTGAAAATGAATGGAAAATGGGAAGCCAGACCACATAAAGACTCAATAAACAGATTCAAGAGAAAGCTCAAGAAACTAACATATCGTTCGTGGTCAGTGTCTATGGACTACAGGATACTGAGACTAAATCAGGTGATATAATTCATCCTCTAATTGTTTAATATGTTCAGCACTGGTATCCACTGATCTTTCAACGATATTTTTAACTACAAGTGTTTCATTTTTATTTGAATTCAATGACTTCTTCCGACCTTTCTTTTTAGGTTTCAACGCATCTGGCCCACCTTTTCTAAAATCATTCACCCATCTAGGAATCAGTGAAAGATTGTTAATTCCCTGAGATAAGGCCAGCTCTTTGTATGAGACTTCATTTGTTAGGTATAATTTTACTACATTTAGCTTGAATTCAAAAGAATATTTTTTATTTTTTCTTGAACGCATTAAACCATCATCGCCAAGTGTTTTATATATAGCTACCCACTTTAATATCTCGTTCTTGTTAGTAATACCATATTTTCTTGCTAAATAGCTTGAACTTTTATTCCTTGATAAGTATTCAGAAACTATTTTTTTCTTAATTTCAAAAGAATATTTTGCCATGAAAAAACCGACCTCCCAATCGTTAGATTTTTAGGTCTAACTTTTGGGGGTCGGTACATTCGACATTAATACCTATCCTTGGACTCTCTTTCTATCCTTCTCATTGCGTCCTTTTTAGCTAGGTCTTGTCTCTTGTCATAGAGTTTTTTACCCTTGCCAAGTCCTAGTTCCAGTTTTACCTTGCCATTTTTTAAATACATGCTCATGGGTACCAGGGAGTAGCCCTTGACAGTGGTTGCCCCTATCAGTTTCCTAATTTCAGACTTGTGGAGTAGGAGTTTTCTTGTCCTGAGTGGGTCAACATTGAACCTGTTCCCCTGGTCGTAGGGACTGATATGGACTTGCTTTAAAAAAACTTCACTATTGTCTACAGAGGCATAACCTTCTTTTAGGTTGACCCTACCCTGCCTGATTGACTTGACCTCAGTCCCCTTTAGTTCTATACCACATTCAAAGACTTCATCTATAAAATAGTCGTGTCTAGCCTTCTTGTTGGTCGCTAGAATCTTTTTTCCCGACATTAGTTACCACCTTCTAACATTTCAAAATCTATCTCTCTTGCATCTACATTTACATTTACCAATTCAACCTCGACCTTTTGACCAAGCATAAAGGTCCTGCCTGTCCTCTGGCCTACCAAGACACTAGTACTTTCAACGTATTCATACATGTCCTCTAATGATGATAGCCTTATTAGGCCTTCTATACCATTTTCAAGTTCTACAAAGATACCAAAGCTAGTGATGCTGGATATGTGTCCTTCAAACTTCTGTCCTATCTTGTCTTCCATGTAGACTGTCTTATAGTAGTCATCCACATCTCTTTCAGCATCTACTGCCTTCCTTTCCTGGACTGATGATTGGTTGGCAACGGACTCTAGGATCGCCTCATAGTGGGCCCTCCTCTTTTCATTGAACCTTCCATCTAGATTTTCCTTGATTATCCTATGTATCTGGAGGTCTGGATACCTCCTGATAGGGGATGTAAAGTGACAGTAGAACTTGGCAGCCAGGCCAAAATGTCCCTCGCATGAAGCTGCATATTTAGCCTGTTTCAAGGACCTCAACATGATAGTCCCTATAGCCTGCTTAGTTTCCTTGTCCTCAATCTTGTTTAATACATCCTGGAGGTCACTCGGCCTTACCTCAGACCTTCCTATACGCATAGAGTACCCCCTAGCCTGGACAAAGTTTCTAAGTGTCAAAATCTTTTCTAGGTCTGGTTCCTCATGTATCCTGTAGACAAATGGATACTTGAGCCAGTAGTAGTGCTCTGCTATGGTCTCATTGGCCAAAAGCATAAACTCTTCTATCAGCTTATTTGATGTCCTTCTCTCATAAGGGACTATATTTATAGGTATACCCTGCCCATCTAACTGGATCTTAGATTCTGGGAAGTCAAAGTCTATGGCCCCCCTCTTGAACCTCCTCTTCCTAAGGATTTTAGCCAGGTCACCTGCATTTTTAAAGCTATTGAGAAAGTCTCCATACTTGACACTGAGTTCAGGGTCATTATTTTCCAGGATTTCGCTGACCTCGTGGTAGGTCAACCTGGCCTTGGACCTGATTACAGACTTAACTATATCGTACTTGACCACCTTGCCATTTTTTGGTTCAACCTCCATAATACAGGACAAACTTAGCCTGTCTACCATAGGATTTAGTGAACAAATACCATTTGACAGCTTCTTTGGCAACATAGGTATTACCTTGTCAACCAGATAGACTGATGTAGCCCTCTTAAGGGCCTCTCTGTCAAGGGGTGAATTTTCTGTTACATAGTGGGTAACATCTGCTATATGGACACCCAACCTGTAATTTCCATTGTCCAAAAGATCTACAGATATGGCATCGTCAAAGTCCTTGGAATCATCCCCATCTATGGTATATATTAGCTGGTCCCTAAGGTCCTCCCTGCCCTCTATTTCTTCATCTAGGACATGGTCAGGTATATTATCTACCTGGTTGATTACCTTTGGGTTGAAGCCCTCTACCAGACCATGGGCCCTGACTATGGAGTCGATTTCTACATACCTTTCCCCTCTTTGACCTAGTACCTCTATTATCTTGCCCTCTGGCTTCTTGCCCTCTTCGCTAGGCCATTCAGTAACCCTACATACTATCTTGTCATTGTTTTTTGCCCCACTAAAGTAGTTTTTAGGTATAAATATATCCATGTCAAACTTCTTGTCATCTACTATGACAAAACCGAAAGAACCATTGCCAACAAATAGGCCTACAAGGTCTTGGTTGGCTCTTTTTAATATCTTAACTACTATCCCTTCAGCCTTGTTATTTCCATAGGCTGGCCTGGTGATTTTTACCAGTACCTCATCTCCGTTAAAGGCACCCTTCCTGGAATCACCATCAATAAATATGTCTTCATATTCATTCTGGTCTGAGACTAGGAAGCCAAACCTGCTCTTAGTTCCCCTGTATATGCCCCTTTTAAGGTCAAAGGTTTCAAGGCTGGCCACCTTGTCCCTTGAATTTATAAAGAGGTCTCCTGCCTCATTCATCTGGTCTAACATTTGTAAAAACTCTTCTTTATCTTCATGGTGCTCTACAAAGACCTTAGCCAGTTCATCCTTCTTCAAAGGCTTGTAGGATGGGTCATGTATCAAATCCAGCACTCTTTCTTTTATCATGTCTATAATTGCCAACACCTCCTTAGTCAACAATATAATTTCACTTCTAGTATAACATATATATGGATTTATATACAAAAATATCGGCAACATCAAACCATTGACACTGCCGACCAATCTTCACTCTTATTAATTATTTCATTACCATTACAAGCGCTATTGCATTTATAAAAAATAATATTGAAACTATCTTTGTCATCTTGTTCAAAAAGGCTTCCTTACCCTTTGGCTTGAAATAAGCCTGTGAAGAACTATCTTCTATAAATACCTGAGGCTGGTTCTGCTTACTCTGTTGTGGTAAAACTACAATTATCATCACTATACTTAAAAATATCTGTATAGCCATTAATATATTTCCTAACATCACGTCCTCCTTCATAATAATCTGCTTCTATAAAATCCAAGATTAATTATAACACATCAAGGGGGTAATTACAATATTTCTTTGACTTTTGATGTTTTTATTATTAATTTGATTCAGGCCTAAAGCATATTTTCGATTTTAATACTAAATCAAAGGCCCTAGGACCAAAGACAGGTATTAAAAAGGGGCCTAAAATAGACCCCTTAAAATTCATATCAAGTTCTTATTACTTGCTTAGGTTGTAGAATGACTTCAACTGTTCGTATCTAGCAGATTCACCAACAATTTCTTCGATCCTTAACAACTGGTTGTACTTAGCAACTCTATCAGTTCTTGATGGAGCACCAGTCTTGATCTGGCCAGCATTTACAGCTACAGCTATGTCAGCTATAGTTGTATCTTCTGTTTCACCTGATCTATGAGATATAACTGCTGTATATCCAGCTCTCTTAGCCATTTCTATAGCATCAAGAGTTTCAGTTAGGGTACCTATCTGGTTAACCTTGATTAGGATTGAGTTAGCTACACCAGCTTCTATACCTCTTTCAAGTCTTTCAGTGTTTGTAACGAATAGGTCGTCACCAACTAGCTGGATTCTCTTACCAAGTCTATTAGTAAGTAGCTTCCATCCATCCCAATCTTCTTCGTTTAGACCGTCTTCTATAGTTATGATTGGGAACTCATTTACCCAACCTTCAAATAGGGCTATCATTTCTTCAGAAGAAAGAACCTTTCCTTCTCCCTTTAATTCGTACTTCTTAGTTTCTTCATTGTACATTTCAGATGCAGCAACGTCCATACCAAGCATTATATCCTTACCTGGCTCTAGACCAGCAGCCTTTATAGCTTCAACGATTAATTCTAGGGCTTCTCTGTTTGATCCAAGGTTTGGAGCGAATCCACCTTCATCACCTACACCACAAGCTAGTCCCTTTTCAGCAAGAACCTTCTTTAATGCGTGGAATACCTCTGCACCCATTCTTAGGCCTTCAGCGAAAGATGCAGCACCAACTGGTAGAATCATGAATTCCTGTACGTCTACATTGTTATCTGCGTGTTCACCACCGTTTAGGATGTTCATCATTGGAACTGGTAGCTGCTTAGCATTTACTCCACCTATATACTGGAATAGTGGTAGTCCCAATTCATCAGCTGCAGCTCTTGCTACTGCTAGTGATACACCTAGTATAGCATTGGCACCTAGCTTACCCTTGTTTGGAGTACCGTCTAGTTCTATCATTAGACCGTCTATTCCTGGCTGGTCAAAAGCGTCAAGGCCTTCAACTTCTGGAGCTATTATTTCGTTGACATTGTCAACAGCCTTTAATACACCCTTACCAATGTATCTGCCCTTGTCACCGTCTCTTAATTCAACTGCTTCGAAAGCACCTGTAGATGCACCTGATGGTACTATAGCTCTACCTAGGGCACCACTTTCTAATACTACCTCTACTTCTACAGTAGGGTTACCTCTTGAATCTAGAACTTCTCTTGCATAAACTAATTCAATAGCTGACATATTCTCTCTCCTCTCGTTATCAAAACGTTTATAATTTTTATCACTAATATTATATCACAAACTATTATCGATCACTTAATTTTTACCTAAATATTCGTTACCTTTTGTTTTTATTACAAATAAATTGATGGGTAAATTTGTAAAAGTTTCTCTAAAATATACTGAACGAATTATTTAATCAAAGAATGACCTGTCATTTCTTTTGGCTGGTCCATCTTTAGCATGGCCAGCAGGGTTGGAGCTATGTCTGACAGTCTACCATCTGTCAATAGGTCTCTTCCCTTAAATTCATCCCCTACCACTATAAATGGCACCGGGTTTGTTGAATGTGATGTAATTGGTCTACCTGTTTCCAGGTCTACCATTAGCTCTGCATTACCATGGTCAGCAGTGATGATACCACTACCACCAAGGCTAATTACCTTTTCAAATAGCCTGCCAACGCATTCGTCAACAGTCCTTATAGCCTTCTTTGTTGCATCAATACTACCTGTATGGCCTACCATATCAGGGTTGGCAAAGTTTACAACAACCAGGTCGTACTTGTCTTCATCCAAGGCTGCCAATAACTTGTCTAATAGGTCATAGGCAGACATCTCCGGTTGCAAGTCATAAGTTGCTACCTTTGGAGAAGGGATCAAGATCCTGTCTTCACCTTCGTAAGGCTTTTCTATACCACCATTGAAGAAAAATGTAACGTGGGCATATTTTTCAGTTTCTGCTGCCCTTAGTTGCTTCATTCCCTTGTCTGATAGGTATTGTCCTAATGTATTTACTATATCCTCAGGCCCATAGGCTACCTGGACACCCTGGATTGTCGCATCGTATGTAGTCATACAAACAAACTTAGTTGGGACTAGGTTTCTTTCAAAGCCTGCAAAGTCGACATCTACTATGGCTCTTGTGATTTCTCTAGCCCTGTCAGGTCTAAAGTTAAAGAATACCACTGAGTCTCCAGCCTTGATATTTCCTATAGATCCATCTGGCCCCTCTATTACTGTTGGAACTATAAATTCATCATTTACATCTGCAGCATATGATGCCTTGACACAGTCTGATGCTGATTTAGCCCTTGGTCCCTGGCCTTCAACTATGGCCTGGTAGGCTAACTGGACTCTTTCCCATCTCTGGTCCCTGTCCATGGCATAGTATCTACCTGCTACAGTAGCAAACCTGCCTAGTCCAAGTTCTTTCATATAGTCTTCTATTTGACCTACATAATCTATAGCACTCTGGGGGTCAGTGTCCCTACCATCTGTAAGGGCATGGACATACACACTTGTTAGACCATTTTTCTTGGCCATATCTAGTAGGGCCTTTAGGTGGTCTATATGGGAATGGACTCCACCATCTGACAATAAGCCTAGTATATGTAGACTCTTGTCCTTGGCATTTTCCATTGCCTCAACTAAGGCTGGGTTTTCAAAGAAGTCCCCGTCCTCTATTGCCTTTGTTATTCTTGTTAAGTCTTGGTATACTATCCTACCCGCACCTATATTGGTGTGACCAACCTCAGAATTTCCCATCTGGCCTCCTGGTAGACCAACATCTAGTCCACTAGCCTCAATTAGGGTATGAGGATACTTGGCAGATAGGGCATCTAGGTGGGGAGTTCCTGCCAAGGCTATGGCATTTCCCACCTTGTTGGGTGTATATCCAAAACCATCCATTATTGTTAATACTACTGGTTTTTTCATAATTATTACCTTCTATCTATTAAAACTTCAATAATCCTAGGAAGTCTGCCGGCTTAAGTGATGCACCTCCAACCAAGGCACCATCTATATCAGACTGTCCCATGATCTCTGCTACATTGGCAGGCTTTACACTTCCACCATACTGGATTCTTACCTGGTCAGCAAGGTCTCCATATATGTCTCTCACTACCTGTCTGATATAGGCGATTACTTCATTAGCCTGTTCAGCTGTAGCAGTCTTACCTGTACCTATAGCCCAGATTGGTTCATATGCTATTACTACCTTTGCTAGGTCTTCAGCCTTTACACCAGCTAGACCAGCTACTATCTGACCCTTTACCTTGTCCATAGTCTTGTCAGCTTCTCTTTCTTCTAGTGTTTCACCACAGCAAAGAATTGGATCTATGCCTACTTCTATAGCCTTTAAGACCTTCTTGTTACAAGTTTCATCAGTTTCACCATAATATTCTCTTCTTTCAGAGTGGCCTATGATTACATAGTCCATTCCAATTTCTACCAGGTTGGCTGGGGCTACTTCACCAGTAAAGGCACCTGAGTTTTCATAATGCATATTCTGAGCGCCTATTTTTATATTTGTACCCTTAGTTGCTAGCTTCAAGTCCTTTAATAGGGTGAATGGTGCGCATACTAGGACTTCTACGTCACCTTCAGTTTGTCCCTTTACTTCTTCTATAAATTCAAGACCTTCCTTAATTGTCTTGTTCATTTTCCAGTTACCAGCGATTATTGGTTTTCTCATATCTGTCTCCTTATTACCTTTTATTTATATAAAGTCTCTATTTACAAAACTTAGCTTATCCTATTTGTCATCTAGGGCTACTATACCTGGTAATTCCTTGCCTTCCAGGAATTCAAGTGATGCTCCACCACCAGTTGATATGTGGCTCATCTTGTCACCAAAGCCCATTTGGTTTACTGCAGCTGCTGAATCTCCACCACCTATGATGGTAGTTGCATCTACATCAGCCATAGCCTGGGCTATAGCCTTAGTACCATTGGCAAAGTTTTCAAATTCGAATACTCCCATCGGTCCATTCCATACTACTGTCTTAGATTCTTTTACAGCCTTGGCAAACAGTTCTCTAGTCTTTGGTCCTATGTCTAGTCCCATACAGTTTGCTGGTATGTCTCTACCTTCAGTGATATGAGGCTGGGCATCCTCTGCAAACCTGTCAGCATATACTACATCTACTGGTAGTAGTAGCTTTACACCCTTAGCCTCAGCCTTGTCCATCATTTCCTTGGCATAGGCTACCTTGTCCTCTTCTAGTAAGGATGTTCCTATTTCATGACCTAGGGCCTTGATAAATGTATAGGCCATACCACCACCTATGATCAATGTATCTACCTTTTCTAGCAGGTTGTTGATTACACCTAGCTTGTCACTAACCTTGGCTCCACCTAGGATGGCAAGGAAAGGTCTTACTGGATTTTCTACAGCTGATCCAAGGAAGTCTAATTCCTTTTGGATTAGGTAACCACAAACTCTTTCTTCTAAGAACTGACCTGCACCTACTGTTGAGCAATGGGCCCTGTGGGCAGTACCGAAGGCATCATTTACAAAGATTTCAGCTAGTGATGCCAATTCCTTTGAATAGCCTTCTTCATTTTTAGTTTCCTCTTTTCTATATCTAGTGTTTTCTAGTAGAACTACGTCTCCGTCCTTCATTTGAGCTACTGCCTTCTTGGCATTTTCACCTACTACATTGGCATCCGCAGCAAATACTACCTCCTGGCCAAGCATTTCAGATAACCTAGCTGCAACTGGTGCAAGTGATAGTTCTGGCTTTGCCTCTCCCTTTGGCTTACCCAAGTGTGAGCAAAGTATTACCCTGGCTCCATTTTCTATTAGGTACTTTATTGTAGGCATGGCCCCAACAAGTCTATTTTCATCAGTTATCTTACCATCCTTTAGAGGTACATTGAAATCGCATCTAACCAGGCATTTCTTTCCTCTTACATTGATGTCTTCAATTGTCTTTTTGTTAAGCATTGTCATAGAACTTCTCCTTTTAACTTATTTGCGTCATCAAATGACTCCTTATAAATACAAGTCTAGCTTAGCCTAGTAAACCAGATAAAAATACACAATATTTATAAATATTATATCATATATTCCCGCATTATTTGTATTTATAGACATATTTTTTATAAATAATATAACATATTTATTTCAACAAAAAAGTCCGAGGGATTAACCTCGGACTAAAATAACTTGCATCAACGAGGCTTTATCTTCTTAAAAAAGCCAGGCCTATATTATTTAGTCATACTTCCAACTAAACCTAATGTTCTAACTAACTGTGAAGTATAAGACATTTCGTTGTCATACCATGCAACTGCCTTTACTAACTGCTTGCCGGCTACATCCATTACCTTAGTAAGTGTAGCGTCAAATAGTGAACCGTAGCTGATACCTACTATGTCACTAGATACTATCTGATCTTCAGTATAACCGAATGATTCGTTAGCAGCAGCCTTCATTGCAGCATTGATTTCTTCAACTGTTGTATTCTTTTCAAGTACACAAACTAGCTCAGTTATTGATCCAGTAGTTACTGGAACTCTTTGTGCAGCACCATCAAGCTTACCAGCTAATTCAGGGATTACTAGGCCGATTGCCTTAGCAGCACCTGTTGTGTTAGGTATGATGTTACCTGCAGCAGCTCTAGCTCTTCTTAGGTCGCCCTTCTTGTGAGGGCCATCTAGAGTATTCTGGTCGTTTGTATATGCGTGGATAGTAGTCATTAGACCTTCAACTATACCGAACTTATCCTGTAGTACCTTAGCCATTGGTGCTAGACAGTTAGTAGTACAAGATGCACCTGAAACAACTGTTTCGCTTCCGTCTAGTATATCTGAGTTTACATTGTAAACTATTGTCTTAAGGTCTCCTGTAGCTGGTGCAGAGATTAGGACCTTCTTGGCTCCTGCTACTATATGAGCTTCTGCCTTTTCTCTTGATGTGAATAGGCCAGTACATTCTAGTACTATGTCTACATCTAGGTCTCCCCAAGGAAGATTTTCAGGATTTCTTTCAGATATTACCTTTATTTCATGTCCGTTTACTATGAAGGCACCTTCTTCAACTACTATTTCACCGTTGAATCTACCCTGAGATGTATCATACTTGAACAAGTGTGCCAACATGTTAGCGTCTGTTAAGTCATTTATAGCAACTACTTCAAACTTGTCAGTCTGCTCCATCATCTTTCTTAAAGCTAATCTACCTATTCTACCAAAACCATTAATTGCAACTTTTACCATTTTACTACCTCCAAAATACTTTTTGTTTTTTATATTACCTAATTCTACCAAATTTACATCGTCTAATTCTTCCAGAATTAAGATTTTGTCTTTTTACACTTTTACCATAATTTTGTTTTTACTTTTTGTCTTTGCTTTTTTGTTATCCCTGTTTGGATAACCTGTTTATCAGTTCTTTTGCACATTCCTCATCTGTTATCAAGTTCAGATTTTTGTTCATCTTGTACAAGGCCAGGAATGCATCTACCTTGTCCTTGCCTATGAATACCAGGCTTGCGTCTTTTGAATTTCTGTACATATCGATATCTATACCTACCGTATTTAGCTTCATGGCTATCTGGCCGTCTTTATCGAAGTAGTAACCAAAGGCTTCACCTACTGCCTTCTTTTCTTTTAGCAGGTCTACCTCTGCTTCAGACATCCCCCTTCTCAGGGCCATCACATCCGCCCTTCCTATACTGAAGAATATCCTGTCTGCCTTCTTTAAATCGTCCAGGGTACGCTTGATATCCGGTACCGACATCAGGGCTTCTCTAGCACTACCATCCAGGTTGTCCGGTATATAGAGAAACTCCACTTGAGAACCAAGTTTCTTTGCCATCGTGGCTGCTATACTATTGGCCTGGAGGTCAATTTCAGCACCAACACTTCCCCTTGTAGGAAGGATTTTTACCCCTTCATACTCTTGGCCAGTTTCGATATTCTCTGCCAGCTCCCTCATAGTGGAACCACCTGCTATGGCTATGATGTCATATTCGTTAATCTTCTTCAAAAGATATTCTGCTGCTGCCTTGGCAACCGACTTGAGATTATTGTCTCCAACCTTCTTGGCTATCACCACATCCTTTATACCAAGTAACTCCCTCAACTTGTCTTCCATATCACTGATGCCCATTATCTCGCCCATGACAGCCTCTAGATTTTCTAAGAGGTCCTGACCTTCACTCGTAATGGTCATACCCGAGACATCAATGTTGATAAATTTCTGGTCCTTTAAGAAGTCAATCTCTGTTCTAGTGGTCCTTTCACTCAGATTCAAGACTGAAGAAAGCATCCTCCTGCCAATTGGCTGGCTGATATTTATCTGCCTTAGTATGGCATATCTCTTTTCCATCAAGTCAATAGCCTGAGGAATGATTTTCTTCTGAACTTCTATTAAATTTTTCATAAACCTTCCTCCATTTATGCGGCTATTTGCGTCCCAGATGTATCTTATCCGTCCCACAATTTAATTATAAACTAGTGGGACAAAATTTGCAAGGTTTTTTTGAAATATTTTAGAATTATTTTTGCCCATTTTTTTAATATCCATAAGAGCCTAGTTATACCAATATTTTTAAGGTTTTTTTATAACAAGAAAAATAGGGGACATTTTTAGTCCCCTATAAAGTCTTATTAATTTTTTGCAAGGTTATGGTCAATTTATGTCCCATTCCTAATTCTATAGGACTCCGAAGTGCTTTAGGGCATATTCTATACCATCATCATCTATGTCCCTTGTAACAAAGTCGGCTATTAGCTTTACCGGTGGGTTTGCATTTCCCATGGCCACCCCTGAACCAACATATTCTAGCATGGATATATCATTACCACCATCTCCAAAGGCCATACAGTCCTCTCTATCTAGGTCTAGATAGTCTAACAGGGCCTCTATGCCCTTGTCCTTGCCCCCATCTGCTATCACAATATCTGCAAATTCAGGACACCACCTCATAGCCTTGCAATTAGGTATATGGTCTAAAAATTCCTTTTCATCCCTTTCATCTATATAGGCCAAAAGTTGGTAGGTTTTTTGACGGTATATCCTGGATAGGTCTTCTACATGGGTATCATAACCTGTACCTCCTATCTTTTCCCTAAAGGATAGGACCCTCTCATTTATAATATTTATATACATATGGCCCTCTTCGACAAACTCACAAGATATCTTATTTTCTTCTATGTAGGGTATCAGGGGTTCCAGACTCTCCAATGGTATGGCCACATCCCTTAAGACCTCCCCCTCATATATGCAATACTGGCCGTTTAGCATAACATAGCCATCAAATTTAAAATCCAACATCCCCTCTATAGCACCCAACCAGGCCGGCGACCTGCCAGTTGCCAAGAAGAGCTTAATCCCCTTTTTTCTAAGTTCCTCAAGAGACCTCCTGGTAGATTCAGGCACCTTGTGAGTTTTAATACTCAAAAGGGTACCATCGATATCAAAAAATATTGCCTTTGTCATAAGTTTTCATCCCACCTTTGCTATTACTTTTTTAATACTAAATATATCTCCTCCCTATTGTAGCATATAAATCTATTTTTAAAAAACTTTTTAATATAGTTGACTAAGCAACTAATTTTTAGTAAAATATATAATTAGTTGACTAAGCAACTAATATGTGCAAATAAATCAATTATATTTAATCAGGGAATAAATATGAATAATATTTAGTATATAAATAAAGGAGTTTATACTTTATGAAAAATAATCCAGGACATATGATATCCATCCTCTATAGGAAGGGAAATATCTATAAAAATGAGCATTTAAAAGATATCAACTTAACAGCATCAGAACACCCATTTTTAAATGCCTTATATAAGAATGATGGATGTTCGCAGGAGGACCTGTCCAATACCCTTAATATCGACAAGGCATCTACAACCAGGGCAATCCAGTCCCTACTAAGCAAGAGCCTAGTTGTCAAGACTAGTGACGAAAAAGATAGGAGGGTCAATAGGATCTATTTGACTGACCAAGCTAAATCTATCAAGGATGACCTTTATTCTGTTTTACACTCTTGGGAAGATACCCTAACAGAGGGTATGACAGATGAAGAAAAAGACCTTGTCTATTCATACCTATTTAAGATGGTCCAAAATACTGAAAAATACTTTAATGAAAATAGCAAGGAAAAAAATAAGAAAGGAAATATAAGTAATAATGACTGATAAAAACAACTCACTAGAAAATAATATTCTTGGATACGAGAGAATATTGAAATTATTATATAAGTTCTCTGTACCTGCTATTATCGGTATGCTTGTCAGTGCCCTATACAATGTGGTAGACAGGATATATATCGGTAACAGTCCAGACCTTGGAGCGAACGGTCTTGCTGCCTTGACCATATGCTTCCCAGCCATGATTATCATGATGTCAACTGGTATCCTTTTTGGTCAGGGTGGTGCTACCCTATTTTCAATAAATCTGGGTAGGAAAAACTACGAAAAAGCTGATAGGGTCTTGGGTAATGCTACATCCCTATTAATTATATTTGGCCTATTGATTACTATCTTTGGCCAGATTTTTCTTGACAAGCTCCTAATTTGGTTCGGGGCTAGCCCAGCTATCCTACCACATGCCAAGGAGTATATGAGGATTATCCTGATTGGTACTGTATTTCAGGTTATCAGTATGGGTATGAACAACTTCCTAAGGGCTGATGGCAAACCTAAGATGTCCATGGTTACCATGTTGGTTAGTGCCGGTTTGAATGTAATACTAGACCCAATATTTATCTATGCCTTTAGGATGGGTATGAGCGGGGCAGCCATTGCAACTATAACATCCCAGTTTGTATCTATGGTTTGGAGTATCCACCACTTCCTAAAGAGGGGTGCCCTACATAGGATCCAGCTTAGGTACATGAAGCTAGACAGGTCCCTAGCACTTGAAATTACAAGTTTGGGTATGCCGGGCTTCTTAATCCAGCTATTTAGTAGTATCCTAAACCTGATTTTGAACAATGCCCTAATAACTTATGGTGGAGATATAGCCGTATCAGGTATGGGTATAGTTACCAGCCTGGCCACCCTACTTGTCCTGCCTGTTATAGGCCTAAACCAGGGTCTCCAGCCTATAGTTAGCTTTAATTACGGTGCCAGGAACTACGATAGGGTCAACAAGGCTGCCAGGCTATCTATTATGGTTGCTAGCTGTATGACCACTTTCGGCTTTATCTTGATTAGGACCATACCAGTCCTACTAGTATCAATGTTTAATAGGGATAAGGAGCTTGTTGCCTTCAGTGTCCACGCCCTACAAACCTGGTTGATGTTCCTTCCTTTCCTTGGCTTCCAGATTATAGGGGCAAACTTCTTCCAGGCCATAGGACGCCCAAAGAGGGCCATGTTCCTGACCCTACTTAGGCAGGTTCTGATACTTATACCATCCATATTAATCCTTTCTAGATTATTCGGCCTAAATGGTATCCTCTATGCGGCGCCACTAGCTGACTTAAGTGCAACCATAGTAACAGGAATACTATTTTTCACCTTTACAAACAGAATGGTAAATCAAGCAAAAAAAGAATAGCGTCAAGGTTAATATCCGACCTTCTTAGTCACCTGACTAGGAAGGTTTTTTA
>NZ_ADGQ01000071.1 GCF_000147675.1 Peptostreptococcus stomatis DSM 17678
CTATCCAATCTTACTAGTTAAGAAGAACCTTGTACCAGACCAGGTTGTAAGGGCTATCAAGGACCTAGAAATCAAGAAGACTTATATAGCAGGTGGAACTAACACAATATCTAAGTCTACAGAGGCCAAGCTTCCAGGCGTTTTAGAAAGAATGGCAGGTAAGGACAGGTATGAAACATCAGTAGCCATAGCCAAGTCTAAGTTTAAGGATAGCAGAGAGGCCTTTATAGCATCAGGTGAAGAATTCGCAGATGCCCTAGTTATCTCACCAGTATCTGGTAAGTATAATAGGCCAACATTACTTGCATCAAGAAACAAGAAGACTAATGCTGTAGTTAAGAAGTATATAGAAGAGTCTTACTTGACTAGCATTACAGCTATAGGTGGAGAAAAGTACCTACCAAATAGTATAATGTTAGATTTAGTCGGTAAGTAGAAAATTAAATAATAAATATTATAGAAAACATGATATAAAGACAATATAAAAAGCTCTCCGGGGAATTTCCCTGGAGAGTCTTTTATATTGCATGCTTATTTTTTATAGAATCATTTTTATAAAGAGAAATTAGCCATTTGTTGGCCATATAGACGAGTCACTGGGTTCAACCTAGCTTTTAAGATAATAGATAGCCAATTGGGTCCTGTCTCTTAGGTCTAGTTTTACCAGGATAGAGGAAATATAGTTTCTTACAGTTCCTTCACTTAGGTAGAGTTTACCCGCTATTTCCTTGTTGCTGAGACCATCAGCTATAAGTTCCAGGACATCTATTTCCCTTTCGCTTAGGACCTTAGTTAGGTTTTCTTTTTTGCCTTTTATAGATGATCCTTCAGTATCCTCATCAACTTCCTTGGCAGCAAGGCTAAGACTATCAAAGACCTTATTTCCAAATACATTTTGTCCTGCAAAGGCAGCCCTGATGGCAGGGCAGATATTTTCAAAGTCATCCTTTAGGATGTAGCCAGAGCTACCATATTTTATAGAGTCCTTGATATATTCCTGGTCCAGGAAGGTAGTAAGGAAGATTATTTTAGCATGGGGATAGTCTATTTTTATGTATTTTAGGGCATCGATACCGGTCTTGTCACCTATTCTGATATCAAATAGACAGATATCGGGCTTGTGTTCCTTGTACTTATTGATGGCATCATCATAATTATGGCCTATATCAACCACTTCCATATCACTTTCCGACTCTATGATGGTCTTAAGGGCGAAGCATATCATCTTATCATCATCTATTACTAGTATTCTCATCATATCACCTTTCTATTTCCTAATTAAATCTATTATTATAATCTATAAATCGAATCCTCAAATATAGTATATAAATCTAATCTGCAAGTATTACCTATTAAATAAGACTATAATTATGTTTATAAATCCAGCCTATACATCTAGATGTGAATCCTGACTAATGTTCTTACCTATAGTGGCAAATATCCTGAAACCATCCTCTGTAGATATTTCTACCTTACCACCCAGGTCTTCTATCCTCTTGCTGATAGAGAAGATTCCCATACCACTATCCTTACTAGGAAGCTTAGTACCGTTGTCACTAATCTTTAGATAGCAAGCAGTCTTCATTTCTACCAGGGTTATATTTACAAGGCTAGCATTAGAGTGCTTGCTAACATTTGTTAGGGCTTCCTTGATAATATATAAGATGGAGTACTTGAAGGCCATATCAAAGTCACTAGTTAGACCATATGAGAAGTTAATCCTACAGAAGGTAAATTCATCTATTAGCTTGTCTATTTCAGCTTTCAAATTAATGGATTCGCTTTGGAGGTTATGGAGACTCCTTCTTACTTCAGTCATACCTTCGGATAGGGTGTTCTTGATTTCATTAAGGGCATCTTTCTTGACAGGGTCTTTTTCCACGACCATCATGGCCCCAAGTTGTAGGATAGCCCTTGAGGTCAAGTGGCCCAGGCCATCGTGGATATCCCTAGAAATCCTGTTTCTTTCACTCAGGATGGCATTTTCTATCCTGTTATTTTGGTCAATACTAAGGGACTGGTAGAGCTTTTCTAACTTGTATCTTTCACCCTTAGACCTATGGTAGTAGCTATAGTACTTATTTTCCAGGTCTAAAATATTTACACTATACTTGCCTATGATATACACTAGTCCGCTGATACCTAGGAGAATTACTATATCAGTAGGGGCTAGAGAAGCAAATGGGCCAAGTATAGGTATGGAGACTAGTAGTAATACCTCTTCCAAGGACATCCTTGGCCTATCTATAGAAAAGTATAGGATTAGGGGTATGTATACCAGGCTGTACCTTAAGTCCAGATAGGATGGGATGATCTTAGCTGCATCTAGACCTACAAGTAAGACTAGACAAATATTTACAAGGGCAACCATGTGGTCATACTTGAAAATTATAGTAGAAAGGGCTAGAATTAAGCCTACACAGATAGGAATTATTATATAGACATCAGTTGCCGACCTAAGAGATATAGAAAGGCAACTTATAAACACAAGCAGGCCTATAAAATTTGTCTTTATCCTATATTTTTGATACATACCTATCCCCCTCAGTTAAATATACTTATTTACTAGAATACCATACAAATATTCATAACATAATTATATCAAAAAAAGAATGATAGGGGGGCTTTTAATGGAGAAAGTATAGATAATGACAAATGTAATATAGGATTATGACGGTGAGCACTAAAAAAATACGTAAAGATATGTTAGTATATCAATACTAGTTAAAAGTTTTATGAATAGGTTAAAAGAAAATGGTAAAAGCGAATATGACAATATGAAGATAAATAAATAGAGGAGGAAATATTATGTTAGAGGTTAAGAATGTATTAAAAAGATATGATGATTTGGTTGCCCTAGACAACCTTAGCTTGGATATAAAGAAGGGAGAGGTTTTTGGTCTATTGGGACCCAATGGTTCAGGTAAAACTACCCTTATAAATTGTATCTTATCTTTGAGTAAGTTTGAAAAGGGTGATATAAAAATATTCGACCAGCCTATGTCTGCGGATCGTTACGGTTTAAAGGCTAAAATAGGCTATGTTCCTCAGGAAATAGCTGTCTTTGATGAATTAAGTGTCTATGATAATATAGATTTTTTCTGTGGTCTTTATATCCAGGACAGGGCTACTAGGAAGCAGTATGTAGAGGATGCCATAGAATTTGTTGGTCTAAATGACTTTAGGAAATTTGTACCTAAGAAGCTAAGTGGAGGACTAAAGAGGAGACTAAATTTAGCTTGTGGTTTGGCCCACAAACCTGAGCTTTTAATCCTAGATGAGCCTACAGTTGCAGTGGACCCCCAGAGTAGAAATGCGATCCTAGAGGGGATAATGGACCTTAACAATAAGGGTATGACAGTAATATATACATCCCACTACATGGATGAAGTAGAGCAGATTTGTACAAGAATTTCAATAATAGACAAGGGTAAGCTACTGGCAACAGGGGACAAGTATGAGCTTAAGAAGCTAGTTGGTCTAACAGATACCCTAATACTAAAGGACATAGATATGAAGAACCTAGACCTAAGTCAGTTAGAAAGTATTGAGGGCTTAGGAAAGATAAGCCTAGAGGGGTCTAATCTAAGCATTGGTATCCAAGATAACCTGGCTATGACACATATCTTTGCCTACCTTGAAAATAATGATATCTTCTTTAAGGGTATGGATATAATTTCCCCTAGTCTTAACGATGTATTCTTGGAGATAACTGGCAAGCAGTTAAGAGACGACCTATAAGGAGGGATAAGTATATGTTTGGATTTTTATTTAAATATGTTATAAAGCGTGCAATTTTAAACAAGGAATCCCTTTTTTGGGTCTTGATATTCCCATTTTTCCTATCAACCATATTCGGTATAGTTTTTACTAGAATGGATAATAATACTGAACTCTCACCAATACCAATCATGGTAGAGGACAGGGCCTATAAGGAAATTCTCAACCAAATAGACCTGGACGACAAGAAAATTTTTGACATAAAAGACTACAAAAACCCTGACCAGGCCCTAGAGTCTGGCAAGGTAGAGGCAGTAATTAATGGTGACCTTAGGAAGCCTCAATTAGTTATAAAGAATGATACTGTAAATACAGCCATTGTCCATGGTGTAGTATCACAAATCAACCACATGGGTCTATCAGTTGGTCAACTTATGAAAAACCCTGAAAATAGGTCAAAGATAGAAGCTATATTAAAAGACTTAAGGGGAAATAATGATTTCGAAATTGAAAATGACCTTAATCTTAAAAATAAGTCTGGTATTACTATATATATTTACTCCCTATTAGCTATGATATGCCTGGGGGCATCTACATTTGGTGTAGCAACAGTAGAAGGCTTAAGATTAGATTCAGATATGGATACTTCAAAGAGACTTGGAGCATCACCAATACCAAGGATCAAGCACCTGATTGCCGATTTTGCAGGCTACCTTGTAATTACCAGCCTAAATACTATCCTATTGTATATCTATATCAGGTATGTCATGAACACCGACTTTGCTGGTAGCCAGGCCCAGATAATATTTGGCTTATTGATTGGTAATGTAATGGCCATGGCAATGGGTATGTTTATAGCCCTATCTACAAGGATGGGGACTAATGCAAAGTTTGGTCTTAGTGCAGGTATATATGTATTTTCTACATTCTTAGCTGGTATGATGAATCCTAGTGTGGCCGGCTATATAAGCAATAACATACCTGTATTAAACTATATAAACCCAGCGACTGTCTTGACTAGGATGTTTACAGCCCTATACCTATCAGATAATAGGGTGTACGCCTATTCACTTTTAAATATAGGACTTATAAGCATAGCCCTATTTGCTGGAGGTTATATATTTGCAAGGAGGAACTCATATGACAGTATTTAATACATATTTTAAAATAATGAAAAAAAATGCGAGAATGATGTTTATATATATTGCAATTTTTGTTGCTATGGCCATAGGGATAGCAGCATCAGGAGACCAGGATGTAAAGACAGATATAAATTCCAACATCAGAATCAGTGTTATAAATATGGATCATGATAACCAGAGAAGTCAAGGCCTAAAGGACTATCTAGAGTCAAATTTTAAGCCAATTAAGATTATGTCTGATGATAGGTCAATAAGAGAAAACCTATTGTCATCATATGTAGACTATGTGCTTAAGATAGGCAAGGACGGAAAACTTAAGTACTATGTAAGCAAAGACCAGGGTAAGTCCTTTATGGTCAACCAAAAGGCTATGGAATATTTAAAGACCTACGACCTTATGGACAAGTACAGGTTTGAGGGTATGGCCAAGCCAGAAGAAATACTTAAAGAAAAGATAGAGGTTAGCTATATCGGCCAGTCAAGGGCTAAAAGGGATATAAAACAAAACATGTATGCCTACTACAATGTCAGCTCCTACGTGGTATTTATAATCCTAATGCTAGGTGCATTTACAGGCCAGTATAGCTTTAACTCAAAAAAGATAAGTGACAGGATTAGGGTGTCGAAGGTTTCTCCAAGAAAGATTAGCTTGAATGTATTTTATAGCTCACTTTCCTTTGTAGCCCTTGTTTGGGCCATATTCTTTGTTACAGCACTGGCATCCTTTAGGACAAATATGTTCACATCCTATGGAAGGGACTTTGTTTTTGCTAGTATCCTATACTTGCTGCCAACATCAGCCATGGCCTTCCTATTTGCCAATGTAACAAAAAGCCCTGCTGTAAATAACGGTCTTTCCAATATGCTGGGTCTCCTGTTTTCGTTTGTATCAGGTATATTTATACCACTCAAATATATACCTTCATATATTGAAATGTTGGCCATAGTATCGCCTATGTACTGGAATAACAAAATATATTCAGCCATATTAGATTCATCTTCTAGTAGTAAGGGTATAATGGTATATGTATTTATACAAATATTGATAGGTCTTGCTTGCCTATTTGTAGGCCTAGTCCTAAAGAATAAAAATGTGGAAAGTAAGGCTTAATAGTGGTATAATTAAGGCAAGTGAAATATATAAACAATATCAATTGTTCAGTGATGACGACTGAATAAAACCAAGGTCCTGCTTAGAATATAAATTACTAATTGAGAATAAAGAGTATTGAAAAATCAATAAAAAAATTAAAAATACCCTTGCAATTGATAACTAAAGATGGTATAGTAATAGCATCGTTAAAATAGATATCAAGAGTTATGCAGAATTATGTGACTTATATAAAGGTAAAATGGAGGTAGACATATGTTACTAGGTAGGAGACGTGCTTTATGGGTAAGTGCTTTACTAATAATGAATGCGTTCAACAGGAAGAACAGGGACAAGGATATGGCTGGTGGAAATGATGGAAATAACCTAAAATTACCATCTTTCAAAAATGCCCTGGAAGTCAAGAGTTCTATACCAGGCAGGGTTAGGTTTTATGCCCCTGTATTGGTAGGAAATATTGAAGTAGCCAACCACTTTGTTGACCAGATAAGCAAGATAGAAGTTATCAAGTCTTGCAGGGTTAACACGCTTACAGGAACTATAGTAATGGAGTATGACCATCAGCAGTTAGACCCACAGACACTAGAGGGTGCAGTTATCAAACTTCTTGGTGTGGACAGGTCAATTGATGAAGGCAGGGTTTCTGAAGTTAAGAAGTTTTCTGAAAAAGTATTCGCAGCAGTTAACAATGGTTTATATGATTTCACGAATGGACTATTAGATGTAAAGTCTTTGGCGAGTTTGTCACTTTTGGTGGCAGCTATATTTGACCGTAGACGTTATGGTGGAGGTAGGATGCCTGGATACCCTACACTATGTTGGTGGAGTACGAGGCTGTTCTTACAAAAGTAATAGGAGGTAGTAATGTTTAATTTTAAAGCATCTATTCTAAGTATGCTTTTCAAGTTCGAGGTTGTATCAGACATTCCAGGACGATTGAGAATAAAGGTAAACAACTATAAGAAGATACCAAAAGATGCCGTAAACTTCCAGAGCCAGGCTATGGAGGCTGTGAAGAGGCTTGATGGTGTTAAAACAGTAAAGTTTAACTTTGTTATTGGTACAGTTCTGATAGAGTATGATACTGATAAGGTTGATTCAAAGACCGTAGTTAATTGGTTAAATACGATTAAGAAGTTGGCCCTGGACAATATGAATTTGATAAACAGTTTAGAAGGCAAGGATGAAGAAGAAGTTATAGATATACTATTTAACATCCTAGACACCAATGCATCTAAATAACGAAAGGAGTGGGTTATTTGATTCAAATGGGTAATAGGACATTCTCTTTAAAGGGAAAGATTGTTTCGAATATAGAAGGACGTATAAGGATTAAGTATTCAGGTTTGAAGTACATTCAGGACCTGTATTCTGACCTTATAGATGAGGTTGGATCCTTGTACTATGTTGAATATGTAGCTGTGAATTCTGTTACAGAGACTGTCTTAATAAAGTATAATAATGATGCAAAGATTGATTCAGGGGAGATTGTAGAGACTGTAGACTATATAATGCAGAAGTTCTCCCTGGATATATATAAAAATTATATAGAAGCAAGAAATAATGAAATGAATAATAAGTATGATGGGGAAGAAATGTCATCAAGGAAGCTGATAGCCAGGTTATTGGTAAATGGTAGCGTAATATTGGCTACTAGGTTCTTAGGTGGGGCAAATAGTCCACTGATAAACCAACCTAGGTATGATAAGTTTACTACCTTGCCAGCTATTACGAGTTTGGCACTGACATCTCCATTGTTTAGGTCTGCCTGGGATGGTATGGTTGAGGACAAGAGGCCAAATGCAGATGCCTTGACAATTATGTCAATAGTAGCCAGTCTAATGTTGGGTAACAGCATATCTGCCTTGACTATCATAGCCTTGTCAGATATAGCAGAATTTATGACAGCCTATACGGTTGAGCGTACTAGAAACTCCATTAAGAACCTTTTGAGTGTTGAACAGGATACAACTTGGAAAGTTCTTGAAGATGGAAGCCTAGAGAAGTGTGGTGTAGACAAGCTAGTCAAGGAAGACCTGGTAGTTACTCATACAGGTGAAAAGATTTGTGTCGATGGTGAAGTAATAGACGGTGAAGCCATAGTCGACCTTAGTTCTGTATCTGGTGAATATATGCCGGTTATCAAGAAAAAGGGAGACAAGGTCTTCGCAGGAGGTCTGATTAAAAATGGTACTATAACAGTTAAGGCTGAAAAAGTAGGGGATGATACTGTAATTTCCAGGATTATAGACTTGGTTGAAAATAGTGCAACCCAGCAGGCTCCAATACAGAAGTATGCTGACAAGTTCTCTAATTACCTGGTACCATTGAACCTATTACTTTGTGGTGTGGTTTATGCTGCAACTAGGTCGACAACTAAGGCCTTGAATATGTTGGTTATAGACTACTCATGTGGTATCAAGCTTTCGACAGCAACAGCCTTTTCAGCATCTATCAATACATCAGTTAAGAATGGTGTCTTGATAAAGGGTGGTGCCTTTATAGAACAGTTGAGTATGACTGACACAGTTGTATTCGACAAGACAGGTACTATTACAGAAGGTAAGCCTAGGATAAGGGACATTTATATAGAAGAAGGAAGTAGCTATACAGAAAAAGACCTGGTTAGCTATGCCTGTGCAGCAGAAGAAACTTCATCTCACCCACTATCATACTGTGTACTAGAATATGGTAAGCTTTTGGGTGTACAGATTCCTAAGCATGGTCCTATAGAGACCGTAGTAGCCAGGGGTACATCTACAGAGGTCGATGGTAAGCTGGTACGTGCGGGTAACCTTAAGTTTATGACAGAGAATGGCATAGAGCCATCTAGTCAGGCTATAGAATTTGCTATGGGTTCTACTCCAATCTTTGTATCATATGGGGATGAATTTATAGGTGTTCTAGGAGCATTTGACAAGCCTAGAAAAAATATAAAGAGAGCTATCAATATGATGCGTTCTAATGGTATAAATGAAGTTGTTATCTTGACTGGTGACATGGGCAAGCAGGCCCAGGAAGTAGCAGCCAAGGTAAATGCAGATAGCTTTAGGGCAGAGCTTTTACCAGAAGACAAGGCCAATGAAATATTAAAAATGAAGTCAGAGGGTACAGGTGTTATAATGGTTGGAGATGGTATCAATGACGCTCCGGCCCTATCATATGCCAATGTAGGTATATCATTAGGTAGCAAGTCTACTGATGTGGCTATGGAGACATCTGACCTGGTAATACATTCAGATGACCCTATAATGATTCCGAGGGTTATTGACCTATCTCACAAGACTATGGAGATAGTAAAACAGAACTTTGCCCTGGTAGCAGGTATAAATACTGTGGGTCTAGTTCTGGGAGCAACCAGCAACATATCTGTATTCTGGAGTGCTGTAATGCACAATATGAGTACAATTTTGGTAGTTGGTAACTCATGTAGATTATTGTTCCACAAGTCTTTAAGAGGAGGAATGTAAGATGGCCAAGTATTGTCCTGAGAAGAATATAGAAGTTGATGTGGTTTTCTCTGTATCAGGTAGACTGAGAATGAGGGTTGTAAAAGAACCTAATAATCCACTAGAAATACTAAGTAAGTTAAAAGAAAAAACTAAGATAAATGTAGGCAGGTATACTGGACCTACAAAGACTTTTGTTCTGGAGTATGACAAGGATCTTACAGACTTAAACGAGTTAATACTTACATTTTGTGGCCTATACTCCAGGGACATAAAGGAGAACCAGATAAAATTAAACTACAAGTTATCCAACAAGCATGCCATGGGATATAGTTCCCTTGTATCCCTAGCCTTTATAATAATAGACTTAGGTATGAACTTTATGGGACTAGGAGGAGGACCAAATGCTAGTGATGATGCCCCAGGTTTTGGTATGAGATCAGGCCAGGGACAAGGTATTGGTGGTCGTATGTTTGGTAATATGAATACCTATAGGAATTTCGTAAGATGGGGAGCCCTTGTGACTACTACTGGAGCTATATTTGAGCACGGTTATAAGGAGTTAAATGAAAAGGGAGCCTTTGACCCAGAAGTTATGTCAATTATGTACTTGATTAGGTCAATGAACAGGGGAACAGTTGTGAATGATGAAACTAATGTAGGCTTGTATTCACCAGCTATTGCCTGGTTACTGACATTTGGCCGTCATATATTGACAAGGCAGGAGAGGTCTATAATAATTGATATATTTGAAGATGAAAATGGTGAAATAAAGGTAGTAGAGGAAGAAAGTAAGTCATTTTTCTTTAACAAGTTTATCAGTTCATGCTTTGACGTATATCAAAATGTGAACTTTAGAAGAGGTTTTATGAGATAGGTTTAGTATTAATCCTAAATTAATACATTATATATTTTTAACATTAAAGGAGGATTTTGATATGATGTTTAGATTCCGTAATAGAGGGGATGTTTTGAAGGGTGTTGCAATCGGCGTAGGTGTATGTGCTATAGGTTATGTGGCATATAAGAAGAATGAAGAAGCAGTTAATGCTTTCTTAAATGACCATGGTTTCAATATTGAAGGTAATACAGGTTCAGACTACTATTCAATGTCACTAGAAAAGTTGATGGAAACTAAGGAAACTATAGAAGATATTATAGCTGAAAAGGACCTATCAGGTGTTACAATAGTTTCAACTGAAGACAAGTAAAAATTCAACTTAATATATTATATAATTATAGGGCAACATCCATAGCAAACTTATAGCTATGGATGTTGCCCTTTTGTATCTTATACCTTTCCATAAGCATTATCTTTGACTTAAAATTCTTAAAACTTCTCTATATATAAAATATTCTATTAACAACTTTTGTTTTAGTGTTTTTATATTCTTCCATTGCATTCATATAGTTATATTTCAAAGAATTTACTATATATTTTTTAAAAAACTAAATATTTTATATGCGATTTAGAATGTTGATATTTCAACGGTTTTAACATGTAAAATACATAGTTACATATCAGTATATAATGAGTTTCATACTGATATGTAGGATTTAGTTAATGGAAATTATATTCAATTCATGTTATACTCTGTATTAAAGTGGGAATGGGTTCATAAAAACATCTTTGGTCATTATGTTTAAGGGTACAAAGATTATGTGAGGAAATTTTTGGTGTAAAAAATATTAAGGTTAAAGTGGAAGAGGATGAGGATGAGGATGATAGGATTTAGGGAGAAAATAGTATCAAGGCTTATTAATACAGATGACATACCATTTTCTATGACTCTTACGAGTTATAAAGCTAACAATTATTCAATAAATGGTAAAAACTATAAGCTTTTATTAGTGGTAGATGGGGAAATAGAATTTTTATATAATTCTAGTGAAAAAAAATTAATTAAGAATCAATTTGTAATTTTAAATCCTAATAAAATATTTGGAATAAATAAGCTGACGCAAAATAATTTGATTTTAGAAATTGATTTAGATTATGATTTCGTATTGAAGAGTAGTTACAATCCAATATCATTTTTGGTGAATTTAGATGGAACAGAAAATGAGAAAGAAAATGAAAAGATAGTTTATTTAGTGAAGAAACTATTTTATTATTACACGACAGATTTAGGAGTGTCAGCTCAAAAATGTATACTAGTACTTACAGATATGGTAGATATCTTATATGCATATTTTTTAGGGGAATCAAATGAACAAAATCAAATTAATAATTTAATTAGTACTAAGCTTATAGAAATCATGGAAAAAATATTTCAAAATAGAGATTTTGATTACAAATTAGGAGAAATTGCTGATGAATTAAATTTGAAAGCATCAAATATATCAAAATTATTTAAACCCATATTTGGATATGGGTTCTCTGAATGCCATAGAATGGCTAGAATAAATAAGTCTATAGAACTTGTATATTCTACAGAGTACAGTATTTTGGAAATTGCTAATATAGTTGGGTTCTTAAATTCAAAGTCGCTGAATAAAAATTTTAAAGAGTATGTAGGAGTGCCTCCAAACAGATATAGAAGACAGATACAAGAGTTAGATGATAACTTTAAGTATAACAGTATATCTAGTATTCTAGAATCAGAAAGCATTTCAGAGATATATAAGTATTATGAGAATACAGACATATTTTCAAAGAAACCAGTGAATGTAGAATATACAAATACTTTTGATGTGAATGTAAATAGTGAACCACTGATATATGAAAGTGTAGTTGATAAAATAATTGATATTAGTATCTTTGAAGATAATTGGATGGAGTATATGTCTGAAATTAGTACAAATTTAAGGTATAAAAATATGAAGATAAATTTGTTTTTTGATGACTCGGGTATGTATTTAATCAAAGATATTAATAAAAAAGAACACTTAGATCCTTACAGAAGGGAGCGTATTACTCATTGGGTTGAGTCTTTGGGGATTTACTGTAGGATAGGAATAGAAATACCTAAAGAGTGTGTAGATGGAATATATTTATATAAATATGAGAATCAGGATGTGGAAAATGCATACTCTAGATTAGAGGAGTTTTTTGAACATTTAAAATTATTGATTCCATCATCTGATTTAAAGAATTGGTCATTTGAGTTAGATATGCCTTGGGTCTGGATGATATCCAGAAACCACAAAAATTATAGAAAATACAAGTCTATATATAGATGTATATATAAATTGGTTGCACGGAACTTTCAAGAATCAGAAATAGGAGTATATCTAGGTGACATAGATGTAGTAAAATCGAAACATTATCTAAGTAATATAGAAGATATAATAATTGATGAATTTAAGCCAAACTTTTTTTCTTTTGATATATTGGATGAAAGATTATTCAATAAAAATATCACAGCTGCCAATACAAGAATAAAAAATTTGGAGTATATAAAGAAAGTCATGGAATTTATTGAAGAATTAGAAAAAAAATATAGCTTTAAGTCTGAAAAATATGTATCTAGGATGCTGATATATTATGAGTGGAATTCTATACCGAAAATATACTGGGAATCTATATGTGCATTGAATCTGATAAATAGATTTTTGGTGGCACAGAAAGAACAAATTTTAATAGCTAGTATCTACTACTATGATGAAAGATATAAAGATAAAAAAACTTTATATGATAATCTTGATAAATATATTCAAAAAAAATCTTTAAGTAATCCGATTGGTACAAAAAATACTACTTATTATCTAAGCGAGATACTGTCTAGCATGTATAGAAAATGTATATATAGTGGAGATGGCTTAATTGCCACATATATAGATGAGAATAAGTATAATTTTTTGATATATCAGGATTTGGAGATGTGTAAAGATTATGTAGTTGCAAAAGATAAAATCAAAAAAGAAATCTTTTTGAACAAAAAATATAAAATTAATATAAAAGGTTTAAACGGGAAATATAGAATAGTTACAAAAATTTTGCATTCAAGAGAAAATACATTTTTATATGAATGGAAGAAGATGGGGGCTCCAGAACATATAGGTAAAGATGACAAGGAGTATCTACAAATGAAAACTATACCTGAGAGGCATGTAGAAATAGTACAAATATATGGAGATTTTGAAAAAAGTATAGAACTTGATATATTTGAGATTGCACATATAGAAATTAATAAAATTTTATAAAATATTTGGGTATGATAGCCTGATTTTTAAAATATAATAGTATGCATAACTACTTTTAGTACTTTTTTTATAAAAGTGGACAAGGATTTGGTACTTTTTTTATAAAAAAAGTAAAATAAAGTGTATAAAAAATGATAAAAAAGATATCTTTTAAAAAAAGGGGTTAAAAAATATAATTATTTTCATTTAAAGAGGCTTTTAATAATGCTATAATCTATACAATGATAAAATTAAAGTTTACGAAAGATACTATATAGACTATATCAGGAAGGTGGATAAAGCAATGACCAAGAAGAGAATAAGTTTTTTGTTTGTCATGATTTTGGTAATTAGTATTTTCCTTAATCATTCATACGCTGACGTGCTTCATGGATTAGTAAATGAAATGCAGAGTAATGTTGTTAATATGGTGGGTGATGGAGAACAAAAAGATTTGCAAAAAGACTCTAAAGATAAAAGAATCAAGACTGTCAATATAGAAAGCTATCAATTTGTAGATAGGAAACAAGCTTTGGTAGAGGATATATCATACTTAGATGATTTTTATATTAATATAAACTGGTCAATATCAAGAGAGCAAGGAATAGAAAAGGATAGTCATTTTGATGTAATACTATCTGATAAGCTAGATTATGGTTATGAATTGGAAAAAACTAGCCATATAATAGCAAGTGACACTAAGCATAGTGTAGGAAGTGCAAAAATACTTACCAATGAAAATGGTAAGAAGGTTATACGTATCAGTATTGAGCAAGCAAATAGGTCGGAAATAAAAGGACAGTTGTATTTGAAGGCACGTTTCAAAACAAGACCTCATTCTGCAAAGCAGACGATACCGATTACATTGGGTGATGAAACAAAATATTCAGATATTTATATTAGAGAATTGTTAAACGTAAAAACTAATGATAAGTCAACTGAAAGTAAAAATAAATCAGATGATAAAAATGGAATAGGTAATAGTAATTCAGAGTTGGAGAAGAAAACAAAAAAGAAAGCACAGAAAAAAAAGATGGCAAATTTGAAGGCGAGGAATCTAGTGAAGAAAATCCTGAAAAAAATAAAAAGTTGAGGGGTAAAAAAGATGAAAGAAGACCCCCTCTTAATGCGGTAAATACCGTGATTACACACTTTTCTATTACTGATCAGGATGGCAATCCTGTGACCGAACTGGCGAAGTATAAAAAGTTCAAATTAAAAATTAGCTGGGATGCAAGTAGTTATGGGGCCGGTAATTTGAAGGCTGGCGATTATTTTGAAATAAAATTACCAGACAAGATGAAATTCCCGACCAATCATAATGCCTGCAATTTCCAAATAAAAAATGAAGAGGGTAAGGTAGTTGCAAATGCTGTGGTATCACCAAATGATCCCGAAGTGGGTGGAGGTAAAGTTAGGGTTACATTCACTGATTTTGTTGAAAACAATAATAATATTAAGGGAACAATGTTTTTAGCAGCAGAATTTATAATTCATAAGGTGATAATAAATGAAAAAAATAAATTTTCTATCACTGTAGGATCTAAGTTATATGAAACAGATATAATGATAACAAATCCTAAACCATCTTTAGATATATTAAAAAAATATGGATATACTCCTAAGGAAAATAGCAATGTTCTTGCAGGATGGAATGTTAGAATAAATTATGAACAGTCAAATCTTAAAAATGCTAAATTTACAGATAAACTAAATGACAAAAGACAGAAATATATAGAAAAACAATATGGAGATAAGTATTCGTTTTTTTTAAAATATGTAAAGTTGAATGCTACGGGCGACCAAGTAGCTAAAGTATATAAGACATATAATTTTGATGATTTGATAAGTGGTAAAGATGGATATAAATTGACAATTAGTCCTGATAAAAATTCATTTAAGCTCACTCTTGGCAATATAGGTCGTAAGCAGTTCGTTCTAACATACTTTACTACATACAAGGAAGGGTCTACACTGACAAATAAGGCTACCTTGACTCATGGAGAAGATCAAATAGGTGTCTCATACTCATATAAATCTTCAGAATCTGGTGGTCAAGCAGAAGGAGAATTGAATAATAAGATTAAGATAATAAAACTTGATAAGGATGATGGTAGAATAACCCTTGCTGGGGCTAAATTTAAGATTATTAAACTTAAAAATAATGGTGAGGAATTTATAGGAGAATTTATTACTAATGATTTTGGTGAGATAGAATCTCCTGTTTTAGTGGCTGGAAAGTATAGGTTAATAGAGCTAGAACCACCAAAGGACTATGACATAGAAAAAAAAGTGCATGAAGTTGAGGTGAAAAATGGTCAGGCGACAATAGTTACAATCACAAATAAAAAAAATAAATTAGACCTACCTATAACAAAACTTTGGTACGATTCTGAGGGCAGAGAAATAACAACAGATGAGGAATTAGCAAAGTTGCCTAAGGAAGTTAAAATTAAGTTATACAGAAAGATTAATGGTGGAAATGAAGAAGTCGTTAAGATTAATGGCCAAGATTATGTGACTGTAGAGAGAGATGAATTAAATAGATGGATGTATAAGTATAGAGGTTTGCCAGCATATAAGTTGTTACCTTCTGGGGAAAAAAAGTATTATACATATCGTATAGAGGAAGTTCCACTACCAGGATATGAAAATATAGAGGTGTCAAATCAAAAGTTAACACTAACTGGAGGGTTAAATTATCATACACAGAGGTTGGAAATAAAGAATAGGCAGAATAAATATACTTTCAAGATCTTTAAGAAAGATATGGAAGGTGGGAATATTGATTCTGGAGCAAAATTTCAGTTATATAAGGCCAATATAGACCAAAATGGAAATATAACTAAAGGTGATCCTATAGAAGATGAAAAGGAAGTGACATCCCAGGGAATATCTTATGAGAATCTGGTAAAAGGTGTATATATTCTTTCTGAGACAAAGGCACCTATTGGGTACACTAAGTTGCTCAATGATGTAGTATTAGAGATAAATAAATCAGGCAAGTTGGTATTGAGAGAACCTAACAATATGGTGAAACTGGAAAATGATGGCAATGGTCAGAATAATATATTTATGATAAATATACAGAATCGAAAAGCTGAATATCCAGCTACTGGTGGTATTGGTTCGCCTATCGTTATAGTGATGGGACTGATATTGATATTAGCAGGATTATTGGTGCGAAGGCGATTAAATTGTGGCTAGGAGTGTGTTTCCTAGGATTGTTTATAATATTAGAGTTGATATTTCAAATCATAATAGGTGTATAAATTCAAATTTACAATTTTATAAGTTTGAATGATATATATTTTAAAAAAATTTACAAGTGAAGGGAGTTATTTTATGAAAAAAATAGGTAAGTTTTTAATTTTTTAATTGCATTTGCCTTGATAGTAATGGCTTTTGTGCCATTTCAAAGGGTCGATGCAGTATATGACCCAGGATATGACATTGTGGTTACAAAAATGTTGGTGAAGGATATTTCACAGTGGGCTACAGGCGGAACTTTAGTGACTGATGGAGAAAATGCAGGATACCGTAGAGGTCTAGATTCAAATACATACTATACAGGTGGTAAGATGACAGATCAAGAATTGACCAAGTACTTTGGTCAGAATAAGGTTCTGAAAGGCGTATATTTTGAGCTTCGTAAGGATACCAAAAATGGTACTATAGTGAAAGAAGGTCTTACAGATGACAATGGTCAAATCTTTTTTAAAGGGCTTCAAAAGGGCACATATTGGTTAGTTGAAAACAAGGAAAAATCAAAACTTAAAGATAGCGATAAGAAACAGCTTGCCGGTGTGGCAGCAGTACCTATGGAAATAAAGCTACCAGTATATAAGAAAGATGGTAGCACATTCACTACTATGGATAGTAATAATGCTTTGCATGTGTATCCTAAGAATACTATTGATGAACCTTCAATAGAAAAGAAGGTTAATGAAAATGATATGAAGGACACAGAACTTATAGGTCAAGAAAAAAACTATAAAATCACATCTATAATGCCTGAGGGTATTGAAGATTATAAAAGGCTTGAATTTACGGATAAATTGAGCAAGGGATTGACGTATGCAGGTGGTTTTAATCTGAAAGTTCATAGAGGTGGCACTGAATTACCGGCTATTAATGGTAAATATGATTCAAATATTCCTGCTGAAGGTACAAAAAATGCTACTATTAATGTTAAGTTTAAGCCTGAAGGTATAAAGCTACTTAAAAAGGGTGACAAAATAGTAATTAAGTATAAGGCTAAAATAAATGAAGATGCAATCTTAGGTGGAGCAAATGACAACGAAGTAACTCTAACATATGGTACAAATCCATCTGAACTAAAAGAAAAGAAACCAGAAAAGCCAGAAATACATACAGGTGGTAAAAGGTTTAAAAAGACAGGTGAAAATGGAGCAGCCTTAGCTAAGGCTAAGTTCCTTATCTACAATACTGACCAGACTAAAGTGTTAAAACAGACAAAGAATGCTGGTGGTAAGGTAGTAAAAAATGAATGGGTAGCCAAGGCTACTGTAGATGGAAAGACTGCTAAAGAGATTACTGACGGTAATTTAGCTACTGTATTCGAATCAAATAACAATGGTGAATTTGAAGTTGTGGGACTTCCATATGGAAAGGTTAATCAGCCAGCTGCTAGTGCAGATTCTACTACATATTACTACAAGGAAATTGAGGCACCAGCGGGATATGCCTTACTACCTGGCAGTGCAGAATTCCAAGTAAATGCTACATCTTATTATAAGGATCCTACTCAGATTAATCTTGTTCCTGCGGATCCTAAGGTAATAAATAATAACAAGATTACAATTCCACAGACAGGTGGTATTGGTTCTGTAATAGTAGTAGTAGGTGGTGTCCTTCTAGTAGGTATGGGTATCTTCTTGAAGAGAAGATTCTCACAACAGTAATCAATTAATTTAAAAATTTAAAATATATTTTTGTGTACTAATATATTCTAATATTAAAAAATAATAAATGTACACTGATTATGATATTGTTTTTACACATTTTTTCTATTTAATATCTTGATATAATGAAGAGGGCGAATTTCGCCCCTTCAATAAATTGCTGAATAAATTCAGCAATTTATTGAAGATAGATAATAAATTATATATATTAAATTGTTTAAAATATATGAAGGAGGTTTCTTGATGAATAAAAGGAGATGTTTGTCACTAGTGCTTGCTTTTTCTTTATTACTGTGTTTTTTAATTAACATAGGTGGAGCTAGTAAGGCTGAGGACTTGGGTTCTGCCAATATAGTGACATTGGTGAATATAGATAATGGTAACGGTGGTTCTAGTGTTCAGCCTGTCAAGGGTATTGTATATGGTTTGATACGAGTAAAAGAAGGCTTGATTGATGATAATAATGAAAAAACAAAGTTACTAGAGGATTTGTCAAATCTATCTTTAGAGCAATTGGAAAAAAAGTATGAAAAATTTGGGAATTTGTTGCTAGCTGATCCTAGTGATTCACAAGGGCGTACTGAAATTAAGTCTATGAAACTAGGTGAATACTATGTAGTTGACATACGAAAAGAAAATGGAAAGTGGGTCAAGGCATCTAGTGTGGCACCATTTATAATGAGGGTGACTAGGGGTTCAAGTATTACGATATATGCAAAATCAAATCAACCTAATGATGGTAAGAAAATACGTGTAAAAAAGAAGTGGGTCGGTGGTAAGCTTAACAAGGTAGATATTTACTTATATGCTGATGGAAAGAAAATAAATGAAGTTGAGTTGAGTGAAAGTAATAGTTGGCAATACACTTTCAATAATTTAAATAAAGTCAATTCTGAAGGTAAGGAAATCAAATATACGATTGGGGAAGGTTTAACAGAAGGGTATACATCTAAGATTGAGATAGATAAAGAGGGTGTATATACAGTGACGAATACAAAAAAAGATAATAAAATAATAGGTAATACAAGAGAGAATGGTTCGACAGGAAGAAAAGGTGGAAGTATTATTAAAACTGGCGATTGGTTAATTTATTTTATAGTAGGCCTAGGATTGATTCTGATGGCAGTGGGTTATAGAGTTTATAGAAAAGCGTATAAATAGGTAAGAGTATTTTATAGGGGGCTTTTTTCAGGAATTCATTTTTATTAGATTGGAGTTACTGAAATGGAGTCGCCCTATTTTGGTCTAATTTATAAGTTATAAGGGGTTAAATATTATGAAAAAAAATAAACGTAAGAAAGGTAAATTACTGAATAGAATTATAAATACTGTGATAATTATAGGTGTATTGACAATGTTATATCCATTTATAAGTCAATTATACTATAGTCAACTGTCCAAGCAGAATACAGATGATTTTGATAAAATTGCAAGTACTCTTGAACCATACGAAATTAAAGAAAGAATAAGATTAGCTACAGCTTATAACGATTCCTTGAAAGGTGGGGTAACAACAGATCCTTATGTAAAAAAGAGGTTAGAGGAAGGCAGGACAGAATATGCTAGAATGTTGGAAGTTCATGAGAAAATAGGTCATGTACTGATACCTAAGATAGGTGAAGACCTACCTATATATGCAGGAACAGCTGAATCTGTTTTACAAAAAGGTGTTGGTCATTTAGAAGGTTCATCTTTACCAATAGGTGGTTCATCTACACATTCAGTATTGACAGCTCATTCTGGCTTGCCAAAAAATAGATTGTTTACTGATTTAAAAAAATTAAAAATAGGAGATAACTTTTATATTACAAATATTCAAAAATGCATAGCATATAAAGTAGATCAGATTAAGGTTGTGGAGCCGACTCATTTTGAAGATATGCAAATTTCTATAGGGCGTGATTATGTAACACTTTTGACATGTACGCCATATATGGTAAATTCTCATAGGTTGCTGATTAGAGGTCATAGGATACCATATTCTCCTAAAATGGAGGAAAAAGAGAAGAATATCATGTCGAATACCTTATTTGTATATGCAATAATAATATTAGCAATTTTATTATTAATAATTATATTACTTGTTAGAAACTCTAGAAAAAAGAGGAAGAAAAAGGAGGTTAAGTGTGAGTAGAACAGATAAAAATATGCGCACAAGAAGCTCAAGAAAAAAAATTATGAAGAAAAGAAAAAATAAATTCACTTTTGATAAAAAGGGGTTAGTTTTCTTTTTTAAAAACTATTTATGGATGATTATTATCGGGTTAGGAATACTTGTAGTCTTATATCCTTTTGTGAGTCAACAGTACTATAAATATATATCCAAACAAGAGGTAGAAAAGTTTGATTCTGATAAAAGTAAATTTGTACCAGAAGAAATAAATAGAAAAATTGCTCTAGCTGAGGCCTATAATCAAAGTTTAAGGCTTGATAAAATAGTTGACCCTTTTAATGATAAAAAACTAAAAGAGGGAAGACTTGAGTATGCGAGAATGCTTGAAGTTCGTGAAATGATAGGTCATATTGAAATTCCTAGAATTGGACAAAAATTAGTAATAAAGGCTGGAACATCACCATCAGTATTACAAGAATGTGCTGGTCACATGGAAGGGACAAGTCTGCCAGTTGGTGGAAAGGGTACTCATGCAGTGATTACAGCTCATAGGGGGCTACCATCTGCGAAGTTATTTACCGACCTAAACAGGGTTAGGGTCGGAGATGTGTTTTTTATTACTAATATAAAGGAAAAACTTGCATATAAGGTTGACAAGATTCAAACTGTAGAACCAAATGATTTTGAACCGATAAAGATAAATTTGAAAAACGAATATATAAGTTTACTTACATGTACACCTTATATGATAAATTCACACAGGCTAATAGTAAGAGGACACAGAATACCATTAAATGAGAGTAAAAAGATAGAGGAAGAAACACTTAAAGATAACTATTTTAGAAATATTGTATTTACTATAATAGCTATTTTGTTCTTGATTTTAGTGTTGCTTGTAATCATTAAATTCTACAATAGAAAGAAAAAAGTAAAAATAAGTAGAGGTTAGATTAGAAACAAATTGTATATGAAATAAGTAAAATAGAATTGCATAGTTTAATCAATTAAAAATTACTTTAATCTGTGCAGGTGGTTTGAGGTGTGTAATTTGAAGAAATTGAAAATTATTGGACTATTTATATTTCTAATTGGAATATGTCTATCTACATATCCATTCTTAAATATGGCTATGGATGATTATACACAGTATTCTAGAAATGCTGAATTTGATAATTCTATAAAAAAAGATGCTTTAATAGAAAAAAAAATAAACAAAGCAAAAGAAAATGCTAATAAGCAAAAAAAGGAAAATGATGTAATTGGAGATGTTTTTTCTGATAGAAATGTTGATACAGTAAATAGTAGTTTCTTGGACTTATCTAAAAAGCAAGGATATCTTTCTATACCTAAATTGGGACAATCCTTTGATTTATATTTGGATGCTGACTACTATAAAATAGCGAAAGGAGTAGCTGTATTAAAGGGGAGTGACCCGCCCATTGGAGGACTTGGAAAGAGATGTGTGATTGCTGGACATAGTGGTTATTATAATAAGGTTATGTTTCTTAATATACATAAGCTAGAAAATGGAGACAAGATAATTGTGAATTTTTTGGGGAAGATATTAGAGTATAAGGTTTATAACAAAGAAAAGATAATGCCTACAGATGTTCATAAATTGGAACCTATTGAGTCAGAAGATATGTTGACTCTTTTGACTTGCACACAGGCACCAAGATATAATATGAGATTATTAGTGAATGCTAGAAGAAATAAAGTGCTAGATGATAAAAATAGCAATAATAAAGAAACAATTAAAAATACTAATATTCAAGAATATTTATTGAATAAAGATATCTCATCGGGTATCAAGATTAGGAAGATGTTTCCTTATGTAGTAAGTTTTCTAGGGATTGTGATTATTATCTCTATTTTAAGAAAAATGACTATTATATTAAAATCATAATGAAATATTTGTGAATTTAATATGTAAATTTATGAATAAACAAGCTTTTTATCTCTTAAAAAAGGTTGAAAATCATTGACAAGGTTTTCATAATATGATAAATTAAGTGTGTAAGATAAATTAAATAAAATCTTCAGGGCAGGGTGCAAGTCCCTACCGGCGGTAAAGCCCGCGAGCGCAAGCAGATTTGGTGTAATTCCAAAGCCGACAGTTAAAGTCTGGATGAAAGAAGATGTGGTATATATTTTGTGGTACAGGAAATTGCTCTGAAATGTTTTTTTTTGACATTTCAGATTTTTTTTACAAGAAAGAGCTTTCTTTTAGAAAATTGGCGGAGTGACACATCTATATATATTAGGATAGATAATATGCCCTGGACTATAAGTTCAGGGCTTTTTTGTGGGGGTATTCATATGGAAGAAAAATATATGAGTATGGCTATTGAACTAGCAAAAAAAGCTTGTGGTTATACAAATCCCAATCCCATGGTTGGGGCTGTGATAGTAAAAGATGGTCAGGTTTTGGGTAAGGGTTACCATACATGGTGCGGTTGCCTCCATGCAGAGAGGGAAGCCTTAAAGGATTGTCAATCCAGGGGAGTGACAGTTACAGGAGCAACTATGTATGTTACCCTGGAGCCATGTTGTCACTATGGGAAAACACCTCCATGCACGGAGGCCATAATAGAAAATGGTATAGCAAAGGTGGTAGTAGGGTCACTTGATCCCAATCCAAAAGTTGCAGGTAAGGGAATTCAAATCCTTAAAGACCATGGCATTAATGTAGTCACAGGTGTCATGGAGAAGGAATGTGATGACCTAAACGAGGTCTTTATGCACTATATTAAAAATAAGAAACCCTTTGTGGTCATGAAATATGCTATGACTGCTGATGGTAAGATAGCGACAAGGACAGGTAAGTCTCAGTGGATAACAGGTCCAGAGGCTAGGGGTCAGGTCCATAAGGACCGACACAGGTATGCAGGTATTATGGTAGGTATAGGAACCGTTCTGGCGGATGATCCAACCTTGAATTGTAGGTTGGAGGATGGCCTTAGTCCAACCAGGATAATATGTGATACAAGCCTGAGGATTCCTATGGATTCCAATATAGTGAGGACAGCTAAGACATACGATACTATAATAGCAACTAGGTCCAAGGATAATGAAAAAATACGTAAATTGAAAGAGGCAAGTTGCCAGATACTGGTCCAGGATGGACAAGCTGATAGGATAGACCTAGTAGACTTGATGGATAAAGTAGGAAGTATGGGACTTGATTCAGTCCTACTAGAGGGTGGAGGCCAGTTAAACTGGTCGGCCCTTGAAGCTGGAATAGTAAATAAGGTCCAGGTCTATATAGGAAATAAGATTTTTGGTGGTAATGATGCCAAGTCACCAGTAGGAGGATATGGTGTTGACCTGCCAGACCAGGCTAAGAGATTGAAATTGACTGGGCTAGAAAAATTTGGTCCAGATCTCTTGATAGAGTATAGGGTTGAAAATGAGGTGGTTGAGTGTTCACAGGAATAGTAGAAGAAATAGGTAGCATCAAGGGGATTTCAAAGGGGGCTAATTCGGCAGTCTTAACCCTATCCGCTAGTAAGGTACTAGAAGACGTAAACCTTGGTGATAGTATAGCAGTTAATGGGGTTTGCCTGACGGTCACATCTTATAGGCAGGATGAGTTTACAGTGGATGTCATGCATGAAACGATGGACAGGTCGTCCCTGTCTAGCCTAAAGGCAGGCTCAAAGGTAAACTTAGAAAGAGCCATGATGGCCAATGGTCGTTTTGGTGGTCATATAGTATCTGGCCACATTGACGGTACCGGTAAGATTCTATCAGTAAAGAAAGATGACAATGCCATTTGGTACCAGATAAGTGCAGATAAAAAGATATTAAAGTACATTATAGAAAAGGGGTCTATTACCGTAGATGGGATAAGCCTGACAGTTGCCAGGGTGACTGACCGGGATTTTTCATTATCAATAATACCCCACACCTTAGAGAATACTATATTGGCCTACAAGAGTGAGGGTCATATAGTAAACCTGGAAAATGACTGCATAGCCAAGTATGTAGAAAAGTTGATGAATTTTGGAAATTTAGATAGCAAGCAAGAAAATAAACACGAAATAACAAGAGAATTTTTATTAAAAAATGGTTTTTAGGAGGGAAAAAATGTTTAAGTTCAGCACAATTGAAGAAGTATTAGAAGATTTAAGACAGGGAAAGATGGTCTTGGTTACAGATGATGAAGACAGGGAGAATGAAGGTGACCTGATATGTGCAGCAGAGTTTGCAACAACTGAAAATATTAACTTTATGGCAACATATGGTAAGGGTCTAATCTGTATGCCAATGAGTGAAGAATATTGTAAAAAGCTAGGTTTAGAGCAGATGGTAGTAAACAATACCGACAACCATGAAACAGCCTTTACTGTATCAATTGACCACATTGACACAACTACAGGTATATCAGCAGTTGAGAGAGGTTTCACTGCAAGGGCCTGCGTGGATGAAAATGTAAAGCCTAGTGACTTCCGTAGACCAGGACATATGTTCCCTCTTAAGGCCAAGCCTTGTGGGGTACTAGAAAGAAACGGTCATACAGAAGCCACAGTGGACCTATTGAGGTTGGCAGGCCTAAAGGAATGTGGCCTTTGCTGTGAAATCATGAAGGAAGATGGAACAATGATGAGGAAGAGCGACCTTATAGAAATGGCCCAGGAATGGGACCTAAAGTTTACATCTATAAAGGCCCTACAGGAATACAGGAAAAAACACGACAAGTTGGTAGAGTGTTCAAGTAAGGTAAAGATGCCAACTAGGTTTGGTGACTTTACGGCCTATGCCTATATAAACAGGCTAAATGGAGAACACCATATAGCCCTGGTAAAGGGGGATATAGGTGACGGAAAAGACATCTTGTGTAGGGTTCATTCAGAATGCCTGACAGGTGATGTATTCGGTTCAATGAGGTGTGATTGTGGTAAGCAGTTTGAAGCTGCCATGGAGGCCGTTGAGAAAGAGGGACGTGGAATAGTTCTTTACATGAGGCAAGAGGGACGTGGAATAGGCCTGGTAAATAAGCTTAAGGCATATGCCCTTCAGGATGAGGGTATGGACACACTAGAAGCCAACCTGGCCCTGGGATTTGAGGCTGACATGAGGGAGTATTTCACAGGTGCCCAGATTCTAAAGGACTTGGGAGTAAAGACTATGAGGTTATTAACTAACAATCCGGACAAGGTATACCAGTTATCAGACTATGGTATGGAAATAGTTGAAAGGGTACCTATTGAAATAAAGGCTACAGAGCATGATAGGTTCTACCTACAGACTAAGAAGGACAAGATGGGCCATATACTTGAGATAGCAGAATAATTGAAATAGGTATTAAAGACCAAACAAGTATAGGGAATATAAATGGTCTGGATTAAAAGTGAGAAGGATATAAGTATATATAAAATTTCAGAGTTAACTAATAGGAGGAAAAGAAAAAATGAATTATATTCAAGGAAATTTAGTGGCAAAGGAAGTAAAGATAGGAATAGTTGCAGCACGTTTTAACGAGTTTATAACATCAAAATTACTTTCAGGAGCCCAGGATGCCCTAGTAAGACACGATGTAAAGGATGACAATATAGATGTAGCCTGGGTACCAGGAGCCTTTGAGATACCCCTAATAGCAGATAAGATGGCCAAGTCTGGCAAGTATGATGCAGTAATCTGCCTGGGTGCAGTAATCAGAGGTAACACTAGCCACTACGACTATGTATGTAGTGAAGTTTCAAAGGGGATAGCCCATGTATCGCTTGAAAGTGGAATACCTGTAATGTTTGGCGTAGTAACTACAGAAAACATAGAACAGGCAATTGAGAGGGCAGGTACAAAGGCAGGTAACAAGGGATTTGACGTAGCAGTTGGTGCTATTGAAATGATCAACCTGATAAACAACCTATAAAATTCAATAATAGGCGATATATTTTCATGAGATAGGCCTAGTTTAGTCTTCAGAGATTACTAAACTGGGCCTGCTTTTAATGTCTACATAAAAATGACAGAAGTCCTAAAATATGATAATATTAATTTTAGGGGATATTTTATGTAGCCCCTTCTGTTTATAAATGGTATGGGATAAATATATGTGAGTTTTAGGAAGAAGGATGCATATGAAGGCTAAGATTGAAGAAGTATGCGGAGTCAAGGTATTCAAAGGAATATCTGATGACAGTTTAAATAGGATACTAGTCTGTGGTGATATTGTGGACTTGAAGAAAAATGCTTGTTTGTACCATGACAGACAAGACTTGTACTATGTATATTTTTTACTGGAAGGCAAGGTTACCCTTGTAAAACCAAATGAAAATGGTGAAAGCAAGGTGGTATTTATCCTGAATCCAGGAGATACTATAAACCAGCCTGTTATGAGGAATAACACATCGGCAGTTGAATGTTGGGGCTTTGAAAATTCAAGGATACTTAGGATAGGTTTTGATGACTTTGACACTATTATGGCCAAGGACTATATATTGGCAAAAAATTGTATGGCCTTTATGGAAAACAGGATCAGGAGGCTTTATAGGCAACTTAAAAACTCTGTGACCATCAATATAGAGAAGAGGTTGGCAGCCAAGTTAGTGAGGTTGGGACTTGACTATGGAAGTAGGGAGGAAGACTCTGTTATGACCAGGATAGACCTTAATCTGACAGTGACCTATATAGCCAAGATGTTGGGATGCCAGAGGGAGTCGGTGTCCAGGGCAATGAAGTCTTTGACCAAGAGGGGCATAGTTGAATTAGATGGCAGGAAGATATATGTGGATATAGAAAAGGCGAGGAAATTCTTCAAATCTTGAGAGTAAATATCATTAGAAATATGTAATATTAATGATTTTCATAAAATAATAAAAGAATTTTGATAATTTGATAAATTTTTAGGAAACTGTGACTTATGTTACAGTTTTTTTTTTATCAAACTGCTATTATTGAATTATCAATTATTATATCAATTGACAAAGACCTGTCTTTGTCCTTAAATTAAAAATTTAGAATAATTTTCTAAAGGAGGTAAGTTGCATGAAATTAGAGTTAAATATCGAATCGTTTGACAAGGGGTTAAAAGCCTTAAGCAAGGAGTACAGGATATTTGCTCCAAAGGCTTTCCCTAAAAGGGGAACTTACTCAGATACAGATGTTGTAAAGTATTCTGTGGTGAGTTCTTTTGATGAAATGGTGTGGGATAGAAAGTCAAATTTTTCACCAAAAGAGACTTTTTTACCAATTAATGAGGTCTTATTCTACTTCACTGAAAGCGAATTTAGAGAGTCTTCAATCGATGACAGGAAGACGCTTGTATTCCTAAGGGCTTGTGACCTAAACGCAGTTAAGAGGGTAGACCAGATTTATCTTGGAAACGGTGAGGAAGAAGACTACTACTACAAGAGAAACAGGGAAAAGGTTAAGTTTGTCTTGGTTGGATGTCAAGAATCATATAGAAACTGTTTCTGTGTAAGCATGGATTCAAATAGGGCCGACAACTACCAGGCGGCTATGAATATTAGAGAAGGTAAGATTTTCTTGGATATTAGAGACCAAGACCTGAATGTATTTGAGGGTAGTCCAACAGATTTTGAAGTTGACTATGTTAAGGAGAACCTATTTAAGGTAAATGTTCCTGATAAGGTTGATTTCAACCATATGAAGGACCACAAGATGTGGGATGAATACGATGCTAGATGTATAGCTTGTGGTAGGTGTAACTTTACCTGTCCAACTTGTACTTGCTACTCTATGCAGGATATTTTCTATAGGGAAAATGAAAATGTCGGTGAGAGAAGAAGGGTTTGGGCATCATGTCAGGTAGATGGATATACTAGCATAGCTGGTGGTCATGCCTTTAGAGAAAAGCATGGTCAGAGGATGAGGTTTAAGTCTATGCACAAGATACACGACTTCAAGGAAAGATTTGGATACAATATGTGTGTAGGTTGTGGCAGATGTGATGATGCCTGTCCACAGTATATTTCATTCTCAGAGGCTATAGACAAGGTGTCAAAGGCCATGATAGAAAAAGATTTAGAAAAGTAGGAGGCCATTATGTGTAATTCTAACAATCCATATATACCAGTAGCAAGTGAGATACTTGAAATAATAGAGCATACAGACAAGGAGTGGACTTTCAGGACCAAGACTGATACCAGCAAGGTAAAGCCAGGTCAATTCTATGAAATATCACTTCCAAGGTATGGTGAATCACCAATATCTGTATCGGGTATTGGACCAGACTATGTGGACCTTACTATTAGAAATGTTGGTAAGGTTACGGGGGTAATCTTTGGCTATAGGCCGGGAGACAAGCTACTATTAAGAGGTCCTTATGGTAATGGTTTTGATATAAATGAATACAAGGGAAGGGACCTGGTTGTGGTAGCAGGTGGTTCTGCCCTAGCTCCAGTAAGGGGTATAATTGAATATGTATACGACCACAAGGAAGAATTTAAGTCTTTCAAATTAATTGTTGGCTTCAAGTCACCAGCAGATGTACTGTTTGCCAAAGACCTTGAAAAGTGGGATCAAAGACTGGATATCCTAGTGACAGTCGATGGTGCTGATGAGGGCTATACGGGAAATATAGGCCTGGTAACAAAGTATATACCAGAATTGAATATAGATATAGACCAGGCATCTGCAGTGGTTGTAGGACCACCTATGATGATGAAGTTTGCAGTAGCAGAATTTTTGAAGTTAAATATAGCTGAATCTAATGTTTGGGTTTCATACGAAAGAAGAATGCACTGTGGTATAGGTAAGTGTGGTCATTGTAAGATGGATTCAACATACATCTGTCTGGATGGTCCAGTATTTAGCTATGATTTTGCTAAGAACTTGGTAGACTAGGAGGTAGAGTTATGATTAGAGATTTAAATACTAAAAAGGTAATGAAAAATGCCTTTAGAATAACTAAGCACAAGTACCAGACATCTTTGAGAGTCAGGGTACCAGGTGGTTTGATAGACCCAGAGTCGCTATTGACAGTGTCTAAGATTTCATCTGAATATGGAGATGGTCAGATACATATAACAACTAGGCAGGGATTTGAAATACTTGGTATAGCCATGGAGGATATGGGTCAAGTAAACCAGATGATCCAGCCCGTGATAGAAAAATTAGACATCAACCAGGACGAAAAGGGAACAGGTTATGGGGCAGCAGGTACTAGAAATGTATCAGCCTGTATAGGTAACAAGGTCTGTCCAAAGGCCCAGTACAATACTACTAAATTTGCCAAGAGGGTAGAAAAGGCAATATTCCCTCATGACCTACACTTTAAAGTAGCCCTAACAGGGTGTCCAAATGACTGTATAAAGGCCAGGATGCACGACTTCGGTATAATCGGTACCTGCCTACCTGAATATGAAATGGATAGGTGTGTAACTTGTATGGCCTGTGTAAACAAGTGTAAGTCATATTCAGTAGGAGCCCTAAGGTGTGAAAACAACAAGATAATTAGAAATGAAGAAAAGTGTATCGGCTGTGGTGAATGTGTACTTAACTGTCCGATGAATGCCTGGACAAGAAGCCCTAAAAAATACTACAAGCTAATGATAATGGGTAGGACAGGTAAGAAAAATCCTAGGCTGGCTGAGGATTGGTTGAGATGGGTTGATGAGGACTCTATAGTCAAGATAATAGTAAATACTTACGACTATGTTAAGGAATATATTGATCCAAAGGCACCAGGAGGTAAGGAACACATAGGTTATATCATAGACAGGACTGGTTTCCAGGAATACAGGAAGTGGGCCCTTAAGGATGTAAACCTACCAGAAGAAACTATAGAAAACAAGAATGTATATTGGGGTGGCCCAAAATACTATTAGGAATGGTGTCATAAAATACGATATATACTTGTATATAAATAATAAATATTTGTATAATAACGATTAATATTTATAAAATTACTTGAAATATTTGTGAATTTTAGAGATATTAATAGTAAATAAGTTCTCCTTATGATAAGATTATAAGGAGAACTTGTTTACAGGAATTGATTTTAAATTATATTATTTTAGTGAAGTTTTGGAGGTAATTATGTACGATGAAACGATCGGTAAGCTGACGGGTGCAGCTAAGAAAAAGCTTGGCGTATTAAACGAAAGTAGGTTCAAGTACTTGGTATCATCTGCTTTTGCAGGTGCCTTTATAGGAGTAGGTATACTTCTAGCATTTACAGTAGGTGGTTTAATGACTGCCGGTGGTAGTCCTGCTACAAAGATATTGATGGGTCTGTCATTCTCAGTAGCCTTGAGCTTGGTAATATTCACAGGCACAGACCTGTTTACAGGTAATAACCTTGTAATGACAGTTGGTTACCTAAACAAGGCTGTTTCTATGAAAGACCTGACAAGAATTTGGGTTGTATCTTATATCGGTAACTTTATAGGCGCTATTATACTTAGTTTTATATTTGTTTATACAGGCCTAGTAGACAAGGGACCGGTTATGGAATTCTTTGCAAGTGCGGCTGTAGCTAAGGCAGCACCATCATTTATTGCCCTATTTATGAGGGGTGTCCTTTGTAACTTCTTGGTTTGTTTAGCAGTATTGATATCATTCAGGACTGAAAACGATGCAGCCAAGCTAATAATGATCACTATGTGCCTCTTTGCCTTTATAACATCTGGTTTTGAGCATAGTATTGCCAACATGACTGTTTACAGTGTTGGTCTAATATCTAAGTCTATTACAGGTGTAACTATGGGTCAGTTGGTAGCTAACTTAGTGCCAGTAACTCTAGGTAATATAGTTGGTGGAGGTCTTATCCTGGGTGGGGGAGCCTTTGCCCTTAGGTCAGGCAAGTAATAAGTAAGTACTCTATACTACAACATAATGTTTTTTGGGGGAGCAAGATAGATAGTCTTGCTCTTTCATTTTTATGAAAGACAATAAAATATTGTATTAACTAAAAGTAAATATATAAATAATTGATCAAATTAAAGGTCTATGGTCTTAATAACATAGGCCTTTTTGGTGTGAAGAATCTTCTATAAGATAAAAAACTTGACATTATATATCGAGGTGTGATATATTTTATATAACGGAGTACGATATATAGAGTTTAGATATAAACTGTAAGGTAAATGATTAATATTGAGTGGGGGGTAAAATGGATTCTAAGTTGAAGAGGATTTATATACCTATGTCTGAGACGGCCTTTTATATTTTGTTTTACCTACAAGAGCCAAACCACGGTTATGGGATAGGTCAGGCGGTAAAGCAGGTGACTAATAATGAGGTGACTATCAGTCCAGGGACCATGTATGGAACCTTGTCTAAGATGGAAAAGGATGGACTAATAGACTTTGTTAGGGAAGAGAATAAGAGGAAGTTGTACCAGATTACAGACCTGGGTAGGCAAATACTGGAAATAGAGTTAAAGAGGATAAAGAGATTATATAAGACTAGTATAGGAGAGGTTTACAATGGCTAATTACAAGACAAAAATAAGATTTTTTACTATAGCAGACTATGAAGAAGAACAGGCTTGGCTAGAAGACCAGCATAGGCAGGGTTGGAAACTGAAAAAGATGACTCCTCCTTGTTTCTTTACTTTTGAGGAAGTAGGGCCAGAGGAAGTGGTCTATCAGTTAGACTATAAGAATGAAAAAGTTACAGGAGAGTATTTACAGATGTTTAGAGACTATGGTTGGGAATACTCTGGTTCATGTATGGGTTGGAACTATTTTTCAAAGCTCAAGTCACAGATAGAGAACGAGAGCGAGATGAAGATTTTTTCCGATTTAGAGTCAAAAATAGAGATGATCGACCGTATATTTAAGACAAGAATGATGCCACTTGTTATAATTTTCTGTGCTATTATAGTACCAAACTTATTAAGGCTTTCATCTTCAAGAAGTGGACCTAGGAATGTGTCATTTATAATTACACTAATGATATTTGCCCTATATATCTACATCTTTTTACATTGTGGCCTAAAATTAAAGAAAATTAAGAATAAACTGAAATAAATATAGAATATATGGGTATATACACCATGAGGCAGTGGTAAGGCTACAAACCAAGTCTTGATTTCCTGCTTGAAAAGTCCTATAACAAATGATAAAATTAATTATAGGATAGTGATATTCAAAAGAAAAATATTATATTTATTACGAGGAGAGAAGATATGTTAGAAGTTGGATTAAAGGGTGTTGAAAAAACGGTTGTAGATAAGACCAATACAGCAGCGGCTATAGGTAGTGGTGGATTGGAAGTATTCTCTACACCAAGCATGATATCTCTTATGGAGTGTACTTGTAAGCTTTGTGCCCAGGAGCACCTTGAAGAAGGCCTAGGAACAGTAGGTATATCTATATCAACAAACCACAAGGCAGCTACACCAATAGGTATGGAAGTCACTTGTGAGTGTGAATTAGTTGAAATCGACAGGTCTAGACTAGTTTTCAAGGTTAGGTGCTATGATGAATTAGAAGAAATCGGTGTTTGTACACATGAAAGATTTATCATTGACAATGCTAAGTTCCTAGCTAATGTTGATGCAAAGATAGAAAGGGCTAAGAATAAATAATACAATATACAATTAAAAATAATAAGCTATAAAGAAAAGAGCTAAAGATCAACCTTAAAATAGGCTGGTCTTAGCTCTTTTTAGTTATCATTAATTATAGGGACTTCCTTATTCAAAGTCCTTGTACATTAGTGATGGCTGGATACCAGTATTATTCTGGTACTTGCCACTCTTGTATAGGTCATAGTCACCGTGTATATCATGGTAGTAGATCTGACAAATCTGTGTATTTGGATATATCTTGATAGGTTGAACACAGAATATTTCAAGGGTCCAGTAGCCAGCAAAGCCAATATCGCCAAAGCCTGCAGTTACATGGATAAATAGGCCCAGTCTGCCCGTTGAAGACCTTCCCTCCAGCATTGGGACAAATTTTTCAGTCTTAGTAAACTCATTTGTCCTGCCCAGGTAAAGCTTGTTTGGTTCAAGGATTAGGCCCTCTTCAGGTATTTCTATCATCTTAGTCTTATTTGGTATCTTCATATCCAATAGGTCATTTTCATATACCAAAAGTTCATTACTCAGGGTAAGATTATAGCTATTTGGATTTATCCTTGACTTGTCAAAGGGTTCTATTATTATATCTTTAGATTCTACATTTTTCAGTATTTCCTTACCTGATAAAATCATTGTTATCTCCTCTCAAAAAAAGAATTCTACCTGTATTTTAGCACAAAAATAGATAGAAATAAATCATTTAAAGAAAAGTATCTTATATTTTTCACTTATTCAGGTTGATTGTAGTATAATTAATTCATGAGAAATTTTTGGAGGTTATATATGGATATAAAAACACTTTACAATAGGGTCATAGGTGGTCACCTTATAAGAAGAGATGAGGCCCTATTTTTATATAATCAAGACCTGGAAAACCTGACTAGGTATGCAAATATGATTAGGGACCATTTTTGTGGTAACCAGTTTGATATGTGTACAATTATAAATGGAAAAAGTGGACTCTGTTCAGAAAACTGTAAGTTTTGTGCCCAGTCTAGCCACTACAATACAGGTTCTAAGGTATATGAACTCCTATCTGAAGAAGAGATACTGGCGGATGCCAAAAAGAATGCCTACCAAGGGGTAATGAGATACTCTATAGTTACGGCTGGCAGGAGCCTTTCTGATAAGGAAGTGGATAGGATGTGCCAGATAATAAGGAGGATAAAGGAGGAATGCAATATTTCTGTTTGTGTGTCCTTTGGACTTTTGAAGGAGGACCAGTTTAAGAGGCTTAAGGCTTCAGGTGCAGAAAGGGTCCACAATAACCTAGAGGCTTCAGAAAACTTCTTTCCGTCTGTCTGTACCAGTCATAGTTTTTCGGACAAGGTCCAGGCAATAAGGGCTGCCCAATCAGCAGGTTTGGATGTATGTAGTGGAGGTATTATGGGCCTAGGTGAAAGTATAGGGGACCGTATAGATATGGCCCTTAGCCTTAGGGACTTAGGCATTAAGAGTATACCAGTTAACATGCTAAATCCTATACCCGGAACACCTATGGAAAAGTATGAAAGCCTGGCTGTAGAGGAAATGCAAAGGATAATTGCCGTTTATAGGTTTATCCTTCCAGATTCCTTTATTAGGCTGGCTGGTGGCAGGGGCCTAATGGATGACAAGGGTAGGGCCTGTTTCCAGTCTGGGGCCAATGCTGCCATATCGGGGGATATGTTGACTACAGCCGGTATAACGGTTGAGAAAGACAAGAGGCTTTTAGAAGAATTAGATTACAAGATAAAACCTTTCAACTTGTAGAGGAAATAACCTATATATGGTATACTAAAAGGTAATTGATATATAGTTGATAAAATAATTGATAAATAGTTGATAGACCCTTAATCTGTAGTAGATAGGACCCTAGAAATAGAGTTTTTACGATAAAACCATTATAGGGTTCTTTATACGAGTAGGTAAAGAGAAAAACAAAGAGAATAGTAGTGTATGTTTGGAGGTAGTAGATGAAATTAATTGTGGGTACTAGGGGCAGTGCCTTGGCTCTTGCACAGACCGACAGTATAATCAGTCTAGTTTTAGATAAATTTCCAGACTTGGAGATAGAAAAAAAGATTATAAAGACCAAGGGTGACAAGATCCTTGACAAGTCCTTGGACAAGATTGGTGACAAGGGCCTGTTTGTTAGTGAAATAGAGAGAGAACTATTAGAGGGGACCATAGACTTTGCTGTACATAGTCTGAAGGATATGCCTACAAAGATCAGTCCCGGCTTAAAGTTGGCACAGACACCTGAGAGACAGGATCCTAGGGATGTCCTGGTGATAAACCCCAAACACCAGCTTAGGCCGGAAGACATAATGGACTGGTTGAGGTCTAGCCAGGGCCTAAAAATAGGTACTGGTAGCAAGCGTAGGACGAGCCAGTTAAAGAGAATAAATGAATCAATCCAACCAATGATGATAAGGGGTAATATAGGAACCAGGTTAGAAAAACTAGTCAGTCAAGACTTAGATGCTATCGTCCTGGCAGCTGCAGGTATCAACCGCCTGGGCATGGATGGTCTTAACCTATATCATTTTTCCTATGAGGAGATGATTCCGGCCTGTGGACAGGGGGCTCTAGCCATAGAAGTTAGGTCTAATGATGAAAATACTGACAGGATATTTGACTTTCTGGCTGATGACCAGGCCTGTATGGAGATAGAGGCTGAAAGAACTTTTTTGGAAGTTATAAATGGAGGCTGTCATGTACCTGTGGGTGCCACTGTCAAAAAGGTTGGTAACAAGTGGGTCTTGATGGGTATGTATGGTAGGGAAGATTGTTCTTCTATAGTTTATGGCCAGCTAGACTTTGAGCCTAGCCTTGGTGGTGCAAAAAAGGTAGGTCAAGACTTGGCAAGCTACCTGATAAAAAGCCTGGAAGACCGGGACAAATAGGATATTAAACTGATAAAGAAATATATAAAACAAGATATAAAAACAAGATGTTATAAATGGAAGTTAGGGGTATTTCGTTGTAAGGATAGGTTTGGAAGCTGACTATGCGATAATACCCAATGTGTTGAGATAAGGAAGAAAAGTATGAATAAGGGAAAAGTATACCTTGTTGGGGCTGGCCCTGGTGACTATGGTCTGATAACCTTAAAGGGTTTGGATTGTATAGCCAAGGCAGATATAATTATATATGATAGACTGGTAAACCGAGATTTATTAAAAAATGCCAAACCAGGCTGTGAATTTATATATGTTGGCAAGAAGTCCAGCAACCATATAATGGCCCAGGACAAGATTAATGAAACCATAGCTGAAAGTGCAGCCATGGGTAAGGTCGTTATTAGGCTAAAGGGGGGAGACCCCTATGTATTTGGTAGGGGTGGTGAAGAGGCCGAGGTATTATATGACCAGGGTATAGACTTTGAGGTAGTACCAGGCGTAACTTCATCTATAGGAGGCTTGGCCTATGCGGGTATACCTGTTACCCACCGTGATTTTGCATCATCGTTTCATGTGGTGACTGGCCATGCCAAGAAGGATGACAGCCTAGATATCAACTGGGAGTCTCTGGCCAGAGAAAAGGGGACTGTTGTATTTTTGATGGGTATTGGTAATATCAAGCATATTACTAAAATGCTTGTAAGTCATGGCAGGGACCCAAAGACTCCGGTGGCCTTTGTGTCTAATGCTACCAACTATAGGCAGAGGACTGTCAAGACTAGCTTGGAAGATGCCTATGACTGTGTCCAGAGGGAAGGCATCAAGGCTCCTAGTTTATTTGTAGTGGGTGGAGTAGTCAGCCTATCTGACAAGCTTGGTTTCTATGAGAGAAAACCCCTGTTTGGCAAGACTGTAATGGTGACCAGGACTAGAAAGAAAAATAGTGAACTTAGGCAGAAGATAAGTGAATTAGGGGGAAAGACTTTTGAACTCCCTACTATAGATATACAGGATAAAAAGGACATAGGTAAGACCCTAATTGAAAGACTGGAGAGCAAGAGATATAGTCATATAGCCTTGACTAGCCACAATAGTGTGGATATATTCTTTAAGAACCTTGTCAAAGAAGGTTATGATTTTAGGAAATTGGCAGGTATAAAGATAGCCAGTGTAGGAAGTGCAACCAGCAGGGCTATCCGTAGGTATGGTTTTTTACCTGATATAGAGAGTAGTCAATCAACTGGCCAAGACCTGGCAGGATTGATACTTAAAGATATAGGTAGTGGTGGATTTGTAAGTCCATCCGTCTTATTCCCATGTTCAGAGATAGCCAGCAGGGTTATGGAAGAGGTAATGGTATCAGGTCAGGTCGACCTCGATAGGGTGGACTTATATACAAATACTGTTAATATGGCTATAAAGGACGAACTTTTGGAGATCTTAAAGAAGGAAGACATAGACTATATTACCTTTACCAGTTCCTCTACAGTCAAGTACCTGGTTGAAATACTAGGTGATGACAAGGGCCTGATAAGGGACATAAAGAAGGTTTCGATTGGAAGTATAACTAGCCAGACAATTAGGGACCTGGGCTTTGAATTGGATATAGAGTCAGACCAGGCCAGTATAGATTCTATGGTTTCAGCCATACTGGATGATGTGATTGGCTAGTTTTGAGGATTGTTAGTTTTGTTTAGGAATCAGGATATGGTTGACTTCCTGCTTGTGAAAAAATAAAAGGAGAAATAAATGATAAGAAGACCGAGACGTTTAAGAGTAAATAGTATAACAAGAGACTTAGTAAGGGAAACTAGGCTTGATATGAAGAGTCTGGTATACCCCCTATTTATTGTTGAGGGTGAAAAAATCAAGAATGAAATCAAGTCTATGCCAGGTGTATACCATTTTTCAATAGATATGTTAGATGGTGAAATTGAGGATATCATAAAGCATGGTATACAAAATATTATGATTTTTGGCGTTACACATGACAAGGATGCCTGTGCAAGCTCAGGTTTTGCAGAGGATGGTATAGTCCAGAGGGCAGTAAGAAAGATAAAGTCTTTGGGAAAGAGTTTAAATGTAATCACAGACGTTTGTATGTGTGAATATACTGACCATGGTCATTGTGGTATCTTGGACGAAACAGGCTATGTAGACAATGACAAGAGCCTGGCAGTCTTGGCTAAGATAGCCCTTAGCCATGCCCAGGCGGGAGCAGACATGGTAGCCCCATCGGATATGATGGATGGCAGGGTAGGAGCTATTAGAAAAATACTTGACGAGCATGGATTTGTAAATGTTGGAATTATGGCCTATAGTGCCAAGTTTGCATCAAACTTCTACGGACCATTTAGGGATGCTGCTGATTCAGCACCGGCCTTTGGTGATAGGAAGACCTACCAGATGGACCCAGCCAACTTTAGAGAGGCCATGCTGGAGTGTGCCTATGATATTGAGGAGGGGGCGGACATGGTAATGGTCAAGCCAGCCCTATCATATTTGGATGTTATCAAGGGGGCCAGGGAGAGGTTCGATGTTCCTATTGTAGCCTATAATGTAAGTGGTGAATATTCTATGATAAAATTTGCTATTAGCCAGGGTCTTTTAAATGAAGAGGTCATGTATGAGGCTGTAATGTCTATCAAGAGGGCAGGGGCAGACATTATTATCACATATTTTGCCAAGGACCTGGCTAAGTATATTGGTAGATACTAGGACCCATATGTAAATTAAAACGACCGTAAAGGAGTCAAAATCTCTAAGCGGTCGTTATTTTTATTGCCAAATAAAAGGTCGTAAAATTTTTTTCTTCTAAGAAATGGCAACTCAATAGTATTGGTATTTGTTGGAATTTTTGTATATAATATATATGAGAAAGATATGTGTAAAGGAGGTAGCTATGTTTTTTCCAGTGATGGTAGATTTATCAGCCATGGAGGTCTTGGTTGTAGGTGGTGGAAGGATTGCCTGCAGAAAGGTTAAAAAACTTTTAGAGTTTGGTGGCAGGGTTAAGGTGATTGCCCCCGAATTTTGTAAGGAACTTTATTCTCTAGCCCAGTCTATGGATGAAGGAAAAAGTCTGACTATGATAAGTAGGGCCTTTGAAGTGACTGATCTTGAGGGTCAGGACCTGGTTTATCTAGCTACTGATGATAAGGACCTTAATGGTCGAATAGGTGACCTGTGTAGGTCTAAAAGGATACTGGTAAACAGGTTGGATGACCATAGGGCTTCAAGCTTTATAAATATGGCAACAACTAATAAGGAATATAGGGATCAAGAGGTCTTGCTTGCAGTGTCATGCTTTGGTGAAAATCCAAGCCTGACAAAGGACCTATGTAAGAAGCTAGATGAAGAATTTTTGGAGGATGAATAATGAATATAGATGATTTAAATCCCGCCCAAAGGCAGGCGGTAGAGAGGACAGAGGGTCCAGTTTTAATTTTGGCTGGTGCCGGTTCCGGTAAGACTAAGGTGCTGACTACTAGAATTGCCTACCTGGTGGAGGATAAGCAAGTTATGCCGGCCAATATCTTAGCAATAACCTTTACCAACAAGGCAGCCAATGAGATGAGGGAGAGGGTTGAAAATATAATTGGTGAAAACTCTAGGGATATGTGGATATCTACCTTCCACTCATGCTGTGTAAGGATATTGAGAAAGGACATAAACAAGATAGGCTACAACAGGAGTTTTGTCATTTATGATGCATCAGACCAGCTTACCCTGGTAAAGGACTGCTTAAAGGAATTAAATTTAGATGATAAGAAGTTTGAACCAAAGTCTATAATTTCTTATATATCATCAGCCAAGGACAAGCTACAGACACCAAAGGAATTTGCCAGAGAGGCTGAGGGCGATATTTGGTTGTCGAAAATTGCTGAAGTCTATGCTATTTACCAGGATAGACTATTGAGGAATAGTGCCCTGGACTTTGATGACCTTATAGTTAAGACAGTGGAGCTACTCCAGTCAAATGAGGACGTCCTAAACTTCTACAGGGGCAAATTCAAGTACATAATGGTAGATGAGTACCAGGATACTTCAAGGGCCCAGTATCAATTAATCAAGATGTTGGCCCAGGGTCACCAGAATATTTGCGTGGTTGGGGATGATGACCAGAGTATATATGGCTGGAGAGGAGCAGACATAAGAAATATACTGGAATTTGAAAAAGACTATGATGATGTATTTGTGGTAAAACTAGAGCAGAACTACAGGTCTACCCAGCCAATCCTGGATACTGCCAACCACCTTATAGCCAACAATGTAGAGAGGAAGAAAAAGAGGCTATGGAGTGATAAGAAGGAGGGCCAGCCAGTCAAGATAAAGTTGCTTAGAAATGAGGTTGAAGAGGCCAGTTATGTGGCCGAGGAGATATACAATCATTCTATGGAAACGGGTAGGTCTTTTGAAGATTATGCAGTACTATATAGGGCCAATGCCCAGGCCAGGGCCATAGAAGATGCCCTAAATAGGTTCCAGATACCTTATAGCATCTATGGGGGAACTAAGTTCTACGAGAGAAAGGAAATAAAGGACCTTTTAGCCTACCTGAGGATAATAGTTAACCCACAAGATGATATATCTGTCAAGAGGGTTATAAATGTACCTAGGAGGGGGATAGGTCTTAGGACAATAGAAAAGTTAGAGGATAGGGCCAGCCTTATGAAGGAGAGTGTCTATTCGGTTATTTTGGATGTAGATAATAATTCGGACATCTCTACCAAGGCCAAGAAGAGTATCAACGAGTTTTTAGATCTGATAAGTATTTTTAGGACCTTTGTAGATGCCTATTCACCTAGCCAGCTAGTTGAAAAGGTCCTTGATATGACAGGCTATATACATGAGTTAGAAGAAATTGTAGCCAAGAACCAAAACCTACAAAATGGTAAGGCAGAAGATGCCCAGGACAGGATAGACAACCTTAGGGAGTTTATATCTATAGCTATAGAATATGAAAATTCTGACCTAAATAATGAGGAAGAAAAGAACCTAGAAAACTTCCTGGCAACCATATCTCTTTCGAGTGATGTAGCCGATGAGGAAGAGGAAGGCCTATCTAAGGTGTCTATGATGACTATGCATTCCTCAAAGGGTTTGGAATTCCCGGTGGTATTTATAGTGGGTATGGAAGAAAATATCTTCCCTATAGCCAGGGCCATTTCATCTATGTCGGATTCGGATATAGAAGAGGAGCGTAGGCTTTGTTATGTTGGTATTACAAGGGCCATGCGTGACCTCTACTTGACACATGTTGCAACCAGGACCCTTTATGGTAAGACCTCTGTAAATATGAAATCCAGGTTTTTAGGAGAATTGCCTGAGGAAACTACTCAGATTTTGGACTCGCCAGTTAAGGTCAACAAGTATGACCATGCAGACTATAGTCTGCTTCACAACTACGCACAGAAGTACAAGAACCAGATGAATATAGATAATATCAAGAAGGTTACGAGGAGTGCCAGGCTAGGTGAGTTAGATAGTCAAGCCGGTGGTCAAGAAGCTTCAGGTCAGGCAAGGGATATGTCCAATATTGGTGGTGAAGGCAAGGGGTATGACTCCTATGATGCCGATACTATACCAAAGATTAAGATAGGATCTCTTGTAGAACACCCAAAATTTGGGGAGGGATCTATAATATCCAAGGCTGGGGCTGATGTAACCATAGCCTTTAAGATAAAGGGAGTAAAGAAGATCAATCTTGAATATACCAATATCAAGGTTTTGAAATACTAAAGGCTTAAGCATTTCATAGGAGTAAAGAAAGGAACTATATATGTTTAATGACAATTCATTTGAGCTAGGCCAGGACCTAGTCGATTACATAAATGATAGTCCGACCATGTACAATGCCGTGGAAAATGTAAGGGTATGGTTGGATGAATATAATTTTGAAAGGTTGGGCCTTGCTGAGGAATGGAAATTGGTCAAGGGAGGCAAGTACTACCTGGTGGTCAATTCTTCGTCAATATTTGCCTTTATAGTTGCAGGTGACAGGATAGAGAGGGAGGGTTTCAGGATAATTGGTAGCCATACAGACTCACCTGGTTTTAAGTTAAAGCCAAATCCTGAAATCAAGCAGAGGCAGTACTTAAAGTTAAATGTTGAGCCCTATGGTGGTATGATTTTAAATACCTGGATGGACAGGCCCTTGTCCCTGGCAGGTAGGGTCTTTACCAGAAATATAGATGACCCATTTAAGCCTATAGAACACATAATCAAGCTTGATAGGCCTATATGTATAATACCAAACCTTGCAATTCATATGAACAGGTCTATAAATGAGGGTTATGCCTATAATAAGCAGGATGATATGACTCCAATTATCCTGGAATCATATGAGGGGGAGGAAAAAGACTATATCAGGTCCCTCCTTCATAGGGAAATAAATATGACAGGCAGGGAAAAAGTATCTCTTGACGATATTTTGGACTATGACCTATACCTCTACGAATATGAAAAGGGGAGCCTGATCGGTGACGAAAAGGAATATATATCCTGTGGCAGGTTGGACAACCTTGCCAGTGTTCATGCCAGTATATCAGCCCTTTTATACAGTGATAGTCTAGGTAGGTCTGTTTGCAATGAGGATATAGACATCAATTCCTTTAGGAATGTCCTGTCCATAAATGAAGCTGGTATGGACCAGTCAGTCCAGCAAAAGGCCAGATTCGAAGGTGTCAAGCTGGTAGCAGCCTTCAATAATGAAGAGGTTGGTAGCCAGACTAGACAGGGGGCAGATTCCCAATTATTGATAAATATATTGGAGAGGATAGCCCTAGGACTAGGAAAAACCAAGTCCCAGCTATTGAGGTCATATGAATCTTCATTTATGATATCAGCAGACCTTGCCCATGCAGTCCATCCTAATAAGTCATCTGTTGCAGATCCTACTAATAGACCAGTCTTTGCTGGTGGACCGACTATCAAGTCCCATGCAGGCCAGGCCTATGCAAGTGATGCCTATTCTGTGGCAGTTTACAAGGACATATGCGATAGAAATGGTATCAAGTACCAGACCTTTGCCAATAGGTCTGACAAGGCAAGTGGGTCTACAATAGGATCAATTACAGCATCCTACCTACCAATAGCCATAGTGGATGTAGGTATGCCGGTCTTGGCCATGCATTCCATAAGGGAGTTGGGGCATATAGACGACTACAGGTCCTACTACAAAAGCTTTTATAGGTTTTTTGAACTCTAGGAAAGGGTCCATGGATATTTATATAAAGCCTCATAGAAGTCTAGGTTTATACTATTGATATTAGAGTTAAATTTATATGAAATTATAGGATTTTTCCTATTAAAAAACTAGTCCAGGACTTTATAAGCTTGGACTAGTCTTGTATTTAAAATTATCTTGTTTTTTGTAAACTATACTGTTTTTGGTTCTGGATAATCAACACCAAAGGTATCTACAGTAACCTTTTTTATCTTCTGTTCTACTACTGGCTTGTCACCGAATGTAGTTTCTGTCCCAGCTATCTGGTCCACTATATCCATACCTTCTAAAACCCTACCAAAGCTGGCATACTGGCCATCTAGGTGTGGAGAATCCTGGTGCATGATAAAGAACTGAGAACCTGCTGAGTTTGGGTTCATAGCCCTAGCCATTGATATAACACCTCTTTCATGCTTTAGGTTGTTAGTAAAACCATTCATTGTGAATTCACCAGCTATTGTATAGCCAGGTCCACCCATGCCTGATCCCTGTGGGCATCCACCCTGGATCATAAAGCCACTGATTACCCTGTGGAAGATTAGGCCATCATAGTAACCCTTCTTTATTAATGAGATAAAGTTATTTACTGAGTTTGGAGCTATATTAGGCAATAATTCTAGCTTGATTACTCCTCCATTTTCCATTTCTATTGTTACTAGTGGATTATTAATTTCCATTTTTACACCTCTTATTATAATTTTTCTACTTCAGGAGTTAGGTTAGGAACTAACTGCTTCTTTCTAGATACTAGACCCTCTACAAAGGCACCCTGGACTGGTTCTACCTTGAAGGCATTCTTCACTATTTCGTCTGGAGACTTGTATAGTAGGTAAGAGCCTTCGTTGATGATGTCTGTGATAGCCAGGTATAGCATATCGTAGTCAGTACTGTTGATGTAGTCTAGGTATTCATCCTTCCTGCTTAGAACTGAATCTATATCAAGAGTCATTACCTGACCTATACCAACCTTCTTGCTACCCATATCAAAGGCCTTGAAGTCCATGTTTACGATTTCTTCTATACTGTATCCTTCCAGTGAAGTACCAGCCTTGAACATTTCCATACCATAGGCTTCGTAGTCAACTCCAGCTATCTTAGCCAAGTCCTTACCAGCAGCTATATCTTCTTCAGTTGTAGTTGGTGACCTGAATATCAATGTATCAGAAAGTATTGCTGATAACATAAGGCCGGCGATTGGCTTTGTGATTTCAACACCATTTTCCTTGTACATATTGTAAAGGATAGTATTTGTACATCCAACCGGTCTAAGAGTTACACTTAGTGGGGCTGGAGTAGTTATTCCACCTAGCTTGTGGTGGTCAACTATTTCTACTATTGTTGCATTTTCAAGTCCGTCAACACTTTGACCATATTCATTGTGGTCAACCAGGCAACATAGGTCGCCCTCCCTAACAGATTCTATTAGCTTAGGACCCTCTACTCCAAAGTAGTTTAGGACGAATTCTGCTTCCTTTCTAAGTTCACCTAGACAACATGATACTGCGTCAACACCTAGGGACTTTTTTAAATTTGTCATTACCAAACTTGAACAGATTGAATCTGTGTCTGGATTTTTATGACCAAATACTAATAAACTCATTTTTTATACCCCTTTCAATTTTTCGATTTATTCATAAAATAACTTTCATGATTCCTTTTACTATTCTATTATACCAAAAAAACTGGTCAATTAGTATATTTGACCCCATATTTATCCCTACAAATATATCATGTTTTATGATATTATTAAATTACCTGGTAAAGCATATGAAAAGAGTGAGTAAATAATGATGAATAATAATATTAATAAGAGTATAATAGATAATAGAAATATAGATAAAATAAATTCGAACAAGGCTACTAAGCCGGTCAAGGTAAACTACCAGAAGGAGCTGGAAAAGATACTGAAGAAGGTTGAAGATGAGGGAACTTGCCCAAGCCTTCTTTTACATTCATGTTGTGGTCCATGTAGCTCTTATGTCCTAGAATACCTGGGCCAGTATTTTGAGATTACAGTTTTTTACTATAATCCAAATATCTACCCATCAGAGGAGTACTGGTACAGGGTCGATGAGCAGAAGAAGATAATAGATTTAACCAAGGCCAGGTACCCTATCCACATGATAGAGGGGGCCTATGAAGTTGATAGGTTTTATGAGACTATAGACGGTATGAAAGACCTCCCTGAGGGTGGGGCCAGGTGCCACAAGTGCTATGAACTAAGGATGTCTGAGGCTGCCAAGCTAGCCAAGGAAGAGGGCTTTGATTACTTTACTACCACCCTTACCATCAGTCCACACAAGAATTCCCAAATCCTAAATAGGATAGGTCAGGAAGTGGGAGCTAGGTATGGTGTGAGTCATCTGCCTTCTGACTTTAAGAAGAACAATGGCTACAAGAGGTCATGCCAGTTGACAAGTGGCTTTGGTATGTACAGGCAGGACTATTGTGGTTGTGAGTATTCCATGAAGGAGACCATGAAAAGAAGAAAGAAAAGGCTGAGAGATGATATGAAGGTCATTAATGAAGGTCTAGACCCAGCATATATGGCCCAGGCTGACCAGGCAATTTTTGACAAGCTATACAAGAGGCCAGAATACCTTGCGTCAAGGGTTATTTTTACCTATGCCGGCAGGTATCCAGAGGTAGATACTATAGACTTTATAGAGAGGGCACTTGGTGAAGGTAAGATAGTAGCAGTACCCTATTGTAGTGATAGGGAGACTATGAAGGCCTATAAGATCCAGTCTACAAGTGAACTGGTGGAAAATTCCTTTGGGGTCCTAGAACCTGATATAGACCTTTGCCAGGAACTTGCTATAGAAGAGATAGACCTGATTCTAGTTCCATGCTGTACAGCAGACAAGAAAGGGGCTCGGTTAGGTTTTGGTAGGGGCTACTATGATAGGTTCTTGCCGAGGAGTCAGGCAGAAAAGATACTTTTAATCAGGTCCAGGCAGATGTCAGAGGATATACCTATGGAGGACCATGACCTGGTAATAGACAAGCTAATAAGTGAAATATAAATTCAAAACAAGAGTATATTTAAGGCTAATATAAGAAGTAAGAGTTAAAGATAAGATAAATAAATAAAATTATACAGATAAGGCAGAGAAAACAGAGAAGACAAAAAATATAAATGGTTAGGAGTTTAAAAATGATAAGAATTGAGAACTTGACTAAAAATTATGGGGCTAAGAAGGCCCTTGATGACCTGAATTTAACTATAAATGACGGTGAGATATTCGGTTTGATTGGCCACAATGGGGCGGGTAAGTCTACTACCATCAAGTCCCTGGTAAGCATAATAGAACCTACAAGTGGTCAAATATACTTTGATGGCTTAGACTTAAAAAATAATAGGGATGAGATAAAGAAGATGATAGCCTATGTGCCTGATAGTCCTGATATGTTTCTCAAGCTACCAGTTACTAGCTATTGGAAGTTTATAGCTAGTGTATTTGGTATTGGTAATGACTTGAGAAAAGAGAGGATAGACAAGTTATGCCAGATATTTTCCATGGAAGCAGATACTAAGTCCAGGATAGAAGAGTATTCACATGGTATGAGGCAGAAGGTGTTTCTGATAGGTGCCCTAATTTCAAATCCAAAGATATGGATCCTGGATGAGCCAATGACAGGCTTGGACCCACAGGCTGCCTACAATCTTAAGGAACTTATGAAGGACCATGCCAGCCAGGGAAATACTGTCTTGTTTTCTACCCATGTCCTAGAGGTGGCAGAACAGCTATGCGATAGGATAGGTATACTTAGCAAGGGTAAGATTCTTTTTGTTGGAACTATGGACGAATTAAGGGCCAAACACCCTGGAAAGTCCCTAGAAGACATATACCTGGGTATGGTAAAGCATAAGCTACAAGATTTAGAGGACAAGCCAAGTATTTCCCCTGATGAGGCAGATGTAGCTAATAATAGGTCGGAAGAACCCGATGCCGGTGAAAAGTAGGTGATACTATGTTCAAGAACTTTAAAAACCCTATTTTTAAGCAGGTTTTCTATTTTAACTTGCTCTATGCGAATCCCACTATAACAGCCAATGCTATGAAGAAAAAACAATATGGAGATACTCCAGAAGATATATTTAGGCGCCTATTGATGAAGTCATATTTAATGTCTAGTGTTTTTGTCTTAGTGGTATATACATTGATATTTTTGGTTATACCCCTTAATAAGGCACCCTATTATTTAGACTATACCATCTTGGTATTTTTCTTATTGTGTATACTTCAGACATTTACATATTTCTTTAATGTATTTTACAACAGTAAGGATATTGAGGGCTATATGTCGCTGCCAATAGAAGAAAGTTTGGTCTACAGGGCAAAGATGGCTGTAGTAGCTATAGCTACTATCCAGATGGCCATACCTATATGGTCAATAACAAGCATTTATGGATTTAAAATGGGCTTAGGTTATATATCCATACTTTATGGTTTTCTTGACTTTGTCTTGGCTGGCTCTCTTGTAGTTATAGTGAATATGATCTTGATGGAGGGGCTAGCTAAGACCTCAGTCCTATCCAAGTTTAAAAACGGCATAATAACTGCAATAAACATAGTGGCAACTCTGGCTAATATATCCATAATAGTCTTCTTGCAAACCACATCTAAGGCAAGGATTCTATCCTCTCAAATTGAAGGACGAGTGGAGTATGGCTTTATATCAAGTCTGGCAAAGTCGCACATGGGCAACCTTGGACTAATACTTGTCCTAAGTCTAGTTATATTGGGTATATATGCCCTTATAATGAAGTCTGTAAATGGAAGGTTTTACGACTATATAAGGAAGATACAGGATGGGTCTGGTCAAAAGAAGAGGCCTGCCAAGGAAAATATGGAAGCCAGCCATAATAAAGTGGCCTTAGAAAGCATCAGTGATTTTAGTATAGGAAGTGAAAATGGAAGTGAAGCAAGAATAGGACTTGGCCTAGCCAATGAAACTAGTCAGACAAAGGAAGATAAGAAGGGACAAGCATCTGGTTTAGGGTTTAGTCTATTCAAGTATAATCTTAGCCTGATTAATGAGCCTACTGTAATCACACAATCAATTGTTATGAATTGTGCCATGCCTATATTCTTGTTTCTACCTGTTTTAATGGATATTAGGAAAGAAGCCGCAACACTAGAATTAATAAGGACTAATAGTGGAATGGCAGCAGTCATAATAGCACTTGTAGTAGCTATATTTATTAATGCATTTTCAACTACTTTGTCAAGTATTGTGGTATCTTTGGACAGGGAAAACTACTACTACATAAAGAGTCTGCCTATTAGCAGGAAACAATACTTTATGTCCAAGTTAATAATATCTACAGGTATCAATTCCATACTTCCTATGATATTGATATTAGGGGTTTATATATATGTAGGCATACCGGTGTTTGATATAGTTTATGCCCTTGTCTTATATATAATACTATGCCTATCAATATCTTCATTATGGTTGATTTATGACTTTAAAAATGTTGTAACAGACTGGCAAAATGTATCTGATATATATGGTAGGTTAAACAAGGCCTTAGTCTTTGTACTTACATTTTTAATATTTATTGTATGCTTTGCAATGGTAATGTTACTAAGCTTTGTCCTAAGCTTAGGTCTTGGAACTCAAATCAGGAGCGCATTTACCATATTAATACTTATATTTGCAATCTTCTCCCTATCTAGGGTGAGGAATTTTACGAAAAAGTCCGGTTACTAAAGAGGGATAGATAATAGTCCATCACGGGTGATTAGAGGGGTGCAAGTTCTTATGTTTATAAGATGCTTGTATCCCCTATTTTTATAAAAATGAAATTTGGTTGCATTTGCAATGTTGTTTTTGATTTTTTTGGTGTATATTATAAATAGCGGATAATATAAGTAGAAAATATAAGACAAAAAGTATATAAAAGATTTAGAACAATTAAACTTAGGAGGTAGTTTTATGAACAAGTATTTTTCAATAAATGACAAGATATACGATATAGTAGAAAAGAATCCAAGGGCTCTAGAATTCTTGACAGCCAACGGGTTTGAACAGTTTATGGACCAGTCTATATTTGATAAGATGGCCAAAACTGTCAGCCTGTCAATGGCCCTTAAACTAAAGAGGATGAACTTAGAACTTTATGAAGAAAGGCTGGTTTCATACCTGGAAAGTGAGTCTACAAGTGTGGATAAGGACCTAATAGAAGAAATAAAGATATCCAGGTCAGATATAAATGTAGAAGGTGTCCTACCTTGTCCTATAAGGATTCCCCTACTGGAAGGTTTTGAGATGTGGCTAAAGGACAATAGGGACAAGTATGCCTACTCGATTGGCTATGAATTAAAGTCTGCCAACCTAGGCCTTGACTGGATTAAGGACCAGGTTAAGACTGGTGATGTAGACCAGATACCTGATATACTGATGTCAGCAGGTTTTGACCTGTTTTTTGATAGGGAATTGATGGGTCAGTACCTGGACAAGGATGTATTTGAGGCGGCTACTGATGAGATGAACAGTGACTTCTGTAATGACTATATTGACTTGAGAGACCCTAGCAAGAAGTACCTTATAACCGGTGTAGTTCCAGCAGTATTCCTGGTAAACCTTGACGAGCTAAATGGCAGGGAGGTCCCTAAGACTTGGGATGACATCTTGAGTCCAGAATTTGAAGACTCTGTAGCAGTTCCAATGGGAGACCTGGACCTATTCAATGCCTTGGTGGTTAACCTATACAAGGAATATGGTATGGATGGTATCACCAGGTTGGCCAGATCATATAAGAAGAGCCTACACCCAGCCCAGATGGTAAAGGCTAAGTCCAAGGGCAAGTCAGAAAATCCAGCAGTAAGTATAATACCATACTTCTTTACCCAGATGATCCAGGGCAATAACCAGGTGGCAGTTTGGCCTGAAGATGGGGCAGTAATCAGTCCAATCTTTATGATAGCCAAGAAGGATAAGAAGGAAAAGACTCAACCAATAATAGACTTCTTTATGTCAGAAGCAGTTGGTAAGGTGTTTTCAGCCAATGGTAAGTTCCCATCAACAAACAAGCTGGTAGACAATGGCCTAAGCCCAGACCAGAAGTTTAAGTGGGTAGGCTGGGACTTTATAGAAAAGACGGATATAGGTGCCTTGTTGAGAGACTTGGAAGCCAAGTTCAATGAGGATATCCTAAAGTAGGTTTGAGAAAAACCAGATAGAGATAGACTGCTTATTTAAGAGAAAGGGATAATTATGAATCTAGTAGTATTTTCTGGTCCTCCTTCATCAGGTAAGACCAGTGTAATTATAAAGACAATAGACGCCTTGAAACAACAGGGCATAAAGGTAGGGGTAGTCAAGTTTGACTGCCTATATACAGACGATGACGCCCTATATGAAAGGGCTGGTGTCCCAGTGAGAAAGGGCCTATCAGGGGCCCTTTGTCCAGACCACTTCTTCGTATCAAATATCGAAGAGGTAGTAAAGTGGGGTACAGATAATGACCTGGACCTACTTATAACAGAGTCAGCAGGTCTTTGCAACAGGTGTTCCCCATATATCAAGGAAATAAAGGGTGTGTGTGTTATCGATAACCTTTCAGGTATTAATACACCAAAGAAGATAGGGCCTATGTTAAAGGCTGCAGATATAGTAATAATCACAAAGGGAGATATAGTATCCCAGGCAGAGAGGGAAGTTTTTGCATCAAAGGTAAATTCAGTAAATCCGACTGCCATAACTATGCATGTAAATGGACTTACTGGCCAGGGAACTTATGAGCTAAGTACCCTACTAATGGACGAAAAAAAGGAAATATCTACAGTTAAGGGTATGAAGTTGAGATTTCCAATGCCATCTGCCCTATGTTCATACTGCCTAGGAGAAACCAGGATAGGCGAACAGTACCAGATGGGTAATGTAAGAAAAATGGACCTAGAGGACAAGTAGGGGATGGAGGAATTAAAATGAATGAAATAGAAAAGTTGAAAATTGCGGACATCTTAGAAAAGTATCCTTTTGTAGAGTCCTATTTTGAAGAAAATAAGTTGGATGTTGCAGGTTTTGAGGACAAGACCTTTATAGAGTTTTTGGACCATTTTTCACTAGAGGAAGTGGAGGATATGGCCCTGGACCTTAACAAGATGACAATAGACCTGGTAGAGTACATCAAGCAAATGAAGTCCTTTTTGGGTATAGAGGATGCCAACACCGTAGATGTATTGACTATTATACCAGGCCAGGACAAGTCTGGTAACAAGGAAGGTTTTGATAGGTTAGATATAAAAAAGTCTGAAATGATAGCAATAGTTGGGCCAACTGGTTCAGGTAAGTCAAGGCTTTTGGCCGACATAGAGTGGACTGCCCAGTGTGACACACCTACTAAGAGGACTATAATGATAAATGGAGAATATCCGGACAAGAAGTGGAGATTTTCTTCAAACAACAAGCTGGTAGCCCAGCTATCACAGAACATGAACTTTGTAATGGACCTGTCTGTAAGAGACTTCCTAGAATTACATGCAAGGTCCAGGATGGTAGAGGATATTGACCAGACAGTGGACAAGATAATAGAAGAGGCCAACAAGCTGGCTGGAGAACAGTTCAAGATGGACACCCAGATAACTGCCTTGAGTGGTGGCCAATCTAGGGCCCTGATGATAGCAGATACTGCCATCCTATCATCTTCACCAATAGTCTTGATAGATGAAATAGAAAATGCAGGTATAGATAGGAAAAAGGCCTTGGAATTATTGGTATCATCTGATAAGATAGTCTTAATGGCAACACATGATCCTACCCTTGCCCTATTGGCAGATAGGAGAATAGTTATCCAGAATGGTGGTATCTTTAAGATAATTGAAACTAGCCAGGAAGAAAAGGAGAAGTTGTCAGAACTAGAAGAAATGGATAGGAAAATCCAAGAAATGAGAAGGGCCCTTAGGTACGGTGAAAGAGTATAGGCCTGAGGGGGATCGGGTGATATTATGGATATTAAGCATTATTATATTGAAAAGGGGCAGGGAGAGCCATTGATTCTCCTTCATGGAAATGGGGAAGATTCTACCTATTTTGTAAACCAGATAGACGAATTTTCTTCCTACTATAGGGTGCTAGCTCTTGATACAAGGGGACATGGCCAGACACCAAGGGGTGAGGCTTCCTTTACAATCAGGCAGTTTGCCGATGACTTATTGGTATTTTTAGATAGGATGAATATTCAAAAGGCCAATATACTTGGTTTTTCTGATGGGGCAAATATAGCCATGTGTTTTGCATCCAAGTACCCTGAAAGGGTCTTGAAGCTAGTCTTGAATGGTGGAAATCTGGATACCCAGGGTATAGAGCCGGATGTTCAAACACCGATTGAAAATGCCTATGAAGCAGCAAAAAGAGACTCAGATAAGAGTGAAAAAGCAAGGGCAAAAATGGAGATGCTTGGCCTAATGGTAAATGACCCTAATATAACAAGGCAAGAGTTGGATAATATAGTTGCAGAAACACTTGTGATTGCTGGAACTGAGGACTTGGTTAAAAAAGACCATACTGAGCTTATTGCCGGTCAAATAAAGAAGGCAAGCTTGAAATTTGTAGAGGGTGACCATTTTGTGGCCAAGGAAAATCCTAGAGACTTTAATTGTTCAGTTAAGGACTTTTTGCTTAAATAAAGCATTAGGGAGAGCAAATATGTTAATAAGAAGGGCAAAATTAGTTGAACTTGATTCAATAATGGGGCCATCCAAGGATTGCCTACCAGCTTACATGTATTAATAGGGTCTAATATTAAGTTGGAAATATATTGAAAACAATAGCTAGTTGTGATATTATTTCAATTAGGAACTTATTAATATTTTTGATAAAGGAGTGACTTAGATGAAAAAGAAATTAGCGGTTTTTTTAGCAGCCCTACTAGTGATTACTGGTTTGACTGCTTGTGGACAAAAGGAAAAAACGACAAGTGAACCTGCTGTTACTGCGAAGGTTGCAGCCCTGAAGGGACCTACCAGTATGGGTATGGTAAAGATGATGGCAGATCAAAAGGATGCAAAGGAAAAGGATTATGACTTTACAATAGCTAGTTCACCGGATGAGATAGCGCCAAAGTTTTTAAAGGGTGAATTTGATATAGTAGCCCTGCCATCAAATTTGGCATCTATCCTTTACAACAAGAGTCAGGGTAAGCTTCAAGTCCTAGCTATAAATACCCTAGGAGTCCTATACTTGATGGAAAATGGAGACACTATAAAGTCTATTGCCGACCTAAAGGGTAAGACAGTCTACTCAAGCGGTAAGGGGGCTGTGCCAGAATATGCCTTTAACTATATACTTAAGGCGAACGGCCTAAACCCGGATACAGACCTAAGGGTTGAGTACAAGTCTGAGCATACAGAGGCCCTGGCTGCCCTGCTTAATGACAAGTCTGGTCTGGCAGTTTTACCACAGCCATTTGCAACGGTTGCCAGTTTAAAAAACAAGGGCTTAAGACCAGCCTTAGACCTAACGAAGGAGTGGGACAAGGCAAGTAAGAATGCTAAGAGCACAATGATTACAGGTGTAGTAGTTGTAAACAAGGATTTTGCAGCCAAGTATCCTGAAAAGATTAAGAAGTTTATGGCTGACTATAAGGCTTCAATAGACTATACTAATGATAATATTGATGATGCAGCCAAGTTAATAGAAGAAAATGATATAGTTCCTGCAGCAGTTGCCAAGAAGGCTATACCACAGTGTAATATTACCTATGTAGACGGGTCTGATATGAAGGACAAGTTGAGTGGGTATTTACAGGTCCTATTTGAGGCAAATCCTAAATCTATAGGAGGCAAGATGCCTGCTGACGATTTCTACTATGTACAAAAGAAATAGTAAATTATATATACTGGCTATAGCCTTTTGGTTGTCAATTTGGCAATTAGTCAGTTCTTTGATGGGGCAGGAGATACTTTTAGTATCTCCTCTTTCTGCTTTATCCAGGTTGGGACACCTTTCTCTGGAAGCAGACTTTTGGAAGACGGTGTGGTATTCGTTTTCTAAGATTAGCCTTGGTTTCTTTTTAGCCTTTATATTAGGTATTGGCATGGCCCTATTAGGGGCAAACTTTAGGGCTTTTAGGGTCTTAATCCAACCCCTAATGGCTACAATTCAAGCAATACCTGTAGTTTCCTTTATCATACTATGTCTAATATGGGTGTCATCAAGAAACCTATCAGTTTTAATATCATTTTTGTTGGTCTTGCCTATAATCTATACCAATGTTTTGACCGGTATAGATAGTATAGACTCATCATTCATGGACCTGGCCAAGGTTTTTAAGATGAAGAGGTCCAAGATAATCAGGTATATTTACCTATCTGAAGTTTATCCCCACCTCAAGTCTGCAACCTATGTATCCTTGGGCCTATGTTGGAAGTCTGGTATTGCAGCCGAAGTAATAGGTATGCCAAATATGTCTATAGGTGAGAAACTTTACCAGGCAAAGATATATCTTAGTACGGGCGACTTATTTGCCTGGACCCTGGTTATTATAGTTTTGAGTGTGGCCTTTAGGAAGGTCTTTATGGCCTTGATGGACAGGCTGGTTGATAGGCTGTCTATATAAGCTTTTTTGGGTAGGTGATATTATGAATATTTTGATGGAAAAAATAAATAAGGCCTATGGAGACAAGGAAGTCCTTAAAGACTTTACAGCCAAATTTCAGGAGGGTACAGTTACCTTTATCACAGGGGAGTCGGGTATAGGTAAGACTTCTATTATAAGGATTTTGATGGGGCTGGAAGTCTACCAGTCTGGTAGTATAAGTGGCATGGAGGACAAGCAGGTATCCGTGGTCTTCCAGGATGACTGTCTTTGTGATAAGCTAAGTCTATATAAAAACTTAAAGATGGTCCTAGATGGTCTGGAATACAAGGACCAAGATTTAGGTGGACTTTTAGATATGTTCGGATTGGGAGACTATGACCACAAGAGGGTGGCTGAGCTTAGTGGTGGTATGAAGAGGCGTTTAGCCATACTAAGGGCTATCCTATATCCCCACAATTTAATGATTATGGATGAACCCTTCAAGGGTTTGGATGTAGAAAATAAAAAGCTGGTAATGGGCCAGGTAGGTAAAAGTCTGGTGGGGAAAACTGCAATTATTGTTACCCATGACAAGACTGAAATAGATTTTTTTAGGTCAATTGAAGGCCTTGCAATAAGGGAAATAGATATGAAAAAATAGGGTTGATTTACACCAACCCTATTAATATTTTAGCTAGAGGGCTTATAAGCCTTTTAACTCATTTTCAACCTTCTTGGATACTGATTTTTCACCACCAACTATAATTATATTCTTTATGTCATTAGCCTGGATAAAGGCCTTAGTATCCTCATTTAGCTTGTCTGGTCTTGTAAGCAGGATAACTCCATTACTAAAATTAGCAACAGTACCAGAGGCAAGGGCATCAGGATAGTTAGTAGAATCTACTATAACAGCAGTATTAATATATGGCTTAAGGACTGTCTTGTAGGCCTTGGCAATTTCTACGGCTGTTTTATACCTGTCTGGACCGGAAATCCTACCTGTGTATAGGTCTGAGCCTTTACCAAAGTAGTCTTTATCATGTGTATTTAATCCGTCAAGGTCTTCTGGGTAAGTTTTGACTTTTTTTGGAATAGAGTCATTACCACCTATAATAAACCTCCAACCTTCAAGATTATCATTCATATTAAGTTTATATGATCCTACAAAACAAGTTCCTTGTTCCCTCATTAGTTTGGCTACAAATGGTATAGAGGATAATAGGTCTGGGAATTTTTGGTCATTTACAAGTATGCCATTACTGAGATCGCCCCTAAAATGTATATCTGGAAATAATATACTGAATAGAGTTAGGTCCATGTCATTAGCGATTGAAAGAAAATCTTTACCCTCATACCTATCATAAAACCTACTATATTTGAATCTATTTGCCTTTAAAGTCTTTTCAAGTGAATTATTTAAAAGCTTGTAGTCACCCATTATATAGACACGATCAACATCATTGATTTTTAACCTATTTAGGATAGACTTGGATATACCAGACTTAGGTACAATATAGAAGGGTGCCTTTAAGGCTGTTGCCATATATGACCCGTAAAGAGCAGTCCTAAAATCATTACCAGGTGCTAGTACAGCCTGACTGGCGTATGACTTGCCAAAATAATTTTCTTGAACTTCTATGGCCGTTTCATACCTATCGGCTCCAGCAAATCTAGTTACATACCTATCGGCACTAGCAACAGATGGTAGCAAAAAGGCTAAGGCACAAGATAAAATAAGTGATTTTTTCAATCCTTTAATCATAGTAGATACCCCCTTGAATAATGTATAAATATTTAATCATAATCTGTAGATATATAAAAAATATCTACTATAATAATTATACAATTTATAAATCAAATTAACAAGATAAAGGGCAAAAATTATAGTTATAGGTGGCAAAAATTAAGCCTTCTAAGAGGAAATCTCCTAGGCCTATATTTAAAGTAAAGCTATTGAAAATAGCTAATTTTATTACTTATTAAATTGTGTTGGCAGATAGGTGATATTATTGTATAATATAGGCTAGGAGAAGTTCGTATATTAAATTTAATTTGAAATATGTGGTTGTTGAAGGAGGAAATTATTTCATGAATACAGTAAGTGTAGAAATTTTAAAAGACTTGTACTATATTGGTGTTAACGACAGGGATACAAATCTTTTTGAAAATATGTGGCCATTGCCAGAGGGAGTAGCCTACAATTCGTACTTGATAGTTGACGAAAAGACTGCCCTACTTGACACTGTAAAAATAACTAAGGTTAATGGATTTATTGAAAATCTAAAGAAGAACCTAAATGGTAGGGACCTGGACTATCTGATAATCCACCATATGGAGCCTGACCACTCAGGTTGTTACCTATCAGTTTTGGATGTATATCCAAACCTTACTTTTGTTGGTAACAAGAAGGCCAAGGCTATGTTTAAGGACTACTTGGATATGGAGCCTGAAAACTTTATTGAAGTAAAGGATGGAGAAACCCTATCTTTAGGTAAGAGAACCCTTACTTTTGTTAATACTCCAATGGTTCACTGGCCAGAATCTATGGTTAGTTATGAATCTACAGACAAGATCTTGTTCTCACAGGATATCTTTGGTGGTTTTGGTGCCCTAAATGGTACAATCTTTGATGATGAAATGAATTTCGACTTCTTCAGAGATGAAATGAGAAGATACTATTCTAATATAGTTGGTAAGTATTCTAAGCAGGCAGCTAAGGCCCTAGAAAAGGTAAAAGCCCTAGATATAAAGGTTATATGTCCAGTTCACGGTATTGTTTGGAGAACACACCCAAATATGATAATTGACGAATATATAAGATTAGCCAACCAGGTTAATGAAGAGGGTGTAGTTATAGCTTATGGTTCTATGTATGGAAATACAGAAAAAATGGCCGATACTTTGGCTAGATACCTGGCAGAAGAAGGTATAAGTAACGTTAAGGTGTTTGATGTATCTAAGACTCATGTATCTTATATACTTAGCGAAATATGGAAATACAAGGGCTTCATACTAGGAAGTTGTACATACAACAACTCTGTATACCCTAATGTAAACCAGTTGTTGTACACTTTAAGAATGAACAAGTTATCAAACCATATCCTAGGAATCTTCGGTTCTTATGGATGGAGTGGTGGAGCTGTCAAGGAATTGACAGAATTTGCTTCTGAAGGTGGTAACTTCGAAGTTCTTCCAACTGTTGTTGAAACTAAGGGAACTTTAAAGGAAGAAGACGATGAAGGTCTAAGAGCTATGGCTAAGGAAATGGCCGAAGCCCTAAAAAATAGCTAGGAAAAATTTTAAAAGTATTGCTAGCTGGATGAATAGACTTGTCCAGCTAGACTTATGTAATAGAATAATTAGAATAAGAGGTTTAATGTATGAGAGGTTTTGAACTAGTTTCAGATCAACATAGAAAACACCCGGACTGCAATATACTTATCCCCCAGAGGGGGACAGCCAAGTCAGCGGGTTATGACCTGTGTACACCGGTTGATATAGTTATACCGGCCAGGGGACAGTCAGGTGTGATTTTCACTGATATAAAGGCCTATATGGAGGCCGATGAAGTATTGACAACTCACGTAAGAAGCTCTATTGGTATGAAGAGGGGTCTAGTCTTGGCCAATACTACAGGTATTATAGATTCAGACTATTATTCTAATCCAGACAATGATGGCAATATAGGTTTCATGCTTAGGAACCTGACTGATGAAGAGGTTATCATAAAGGCTGGAGAGAGGGTAATCCAGGGAATATTTATAAAATACCTGATAAGTGACCATGACCAACCCAAGTCTGAAGAGAGACTTGGTGGGGTAGGGTCTACTGGAAAAAAATAGGTTAAAAAGCTTTAAAGAGACATATATTAATGCTATAATAAGCTTGTGTGCGTATGAACGTAACAAAGTCTAAAAACCAAACAAGGGCCGGATTCGAAAGATGGTCCAAGTGAAAAAGTCACTGTATTCATTTGATATGAGGGATGAATAGGGTGGCTTTTTTCGTATATGATTTAGGAGAGCGTAAGATTTTTCCCCTTTTCCTATTCACATTTTAGGATATGTATAGTATTATGTATATGTTAGTGTATATACATATAGATATGTACAAACCAAACAAGTCTTATATGTTGAGGAGGATATATGGAAAGGGAAGTTTTAAAAGAAAAAATTTTACGTTTAAAAGAGGAGAAGGACGTCCTGATCCTAGCTCATTTTTATGCTAATAGTGAGGTCCAGGATATAGCTGACAAGGTTGGAGACTCTTTCAAACTGGCCAAGGATGCTCAAAATGCTGATAATAAAATTATCTGTTTTTGTGGTGTCAATTTTATGGGAGAAAGTGCTAAGCTATTGAATCCAGACAAAAAGATATTGATTCCAGATATAGAGTCAGGCTGTGCTATGGCAGACATGGTCAATTTGGATGACCTGGATGGAATCAAGGAAAGATACGATGATGTAGCCATAGTTTCATATATAAATACCAAGGCGGATGTAAAGTCTAAGAGTGATGTCTGCGTTACTTCTTCAAATGCAATGAAGATAGTATCAGGCCTGCCAAATAAGAATATATATTTCTTGCCGGACAGGAACCTGGGAAGGTATATAGCAGACAAGCTACAAGACAAGAATTTTATCTTCCATGAAGGATATTGCAAGTACCATAACTTTGTAGACTATGAAGAGGTCAAGGCCCTGAAGGAAAAATATGCTTATGATGTTTTAGTACATCCAGAGTGTACGAGTGAGGTTGTTTCCTTGGGTGACTGTGTTGGTTCTACCAAGGCCCTTTTGGACTATGTTGAAAAAACTAAAAAGGCAGGATATATTGTATGTACTGAAGAAGGAATTTTGCACCAGATGAACAAGGTATCACCTAAGAGTGAATTTATTATACCGACTTCTATGAAAGCATGTGAGGATATGAAGAAGAATAGCCTGGAAAACTTGTACAAGGTATTAGTAGATGAGGGACCAGAGATTGTCCTGGATGAAGCCATAATGGAGAGGGCCAGTCAGCCCCTTAAAAAGATGATGGAGATGAGTTAAATGAAGGAATTTTATGATATTGTGATAGTTGGTAGTGGAGCGGCAGGCCTTTCTTGCGCCCTGAAGTTAAACCCTGATTATGACATATGTTTAATATCAAAAAAAAGTATGGCAGAGGCCAATTCATACCTGGCCCAGGGGGGTATATCAGCCAAGCTTGCCCATGAAAATCTGGATGACTATATAGAAGATACCTTAAAGGCAGGCCACTATGAGAATGATGTGGATGTAGTCAGGGCCATATTGGATGAATCTTTAGATGTAGTCGAAGAATTGACAGGCTATGGTGTCAATTTTGACAAGCTTGACCCGGATACCTATAGCCTCCACAAGGAAGGTGGACATAGGTCGGCTAGGGTCTACCATGTTGGAGATTTCACTGGTAGGTCTATGTGTGAGGTTATGGCAGAAAGGGTAAAGGCCAGGCCTAATATAGATACTTGTGAAAATACGACTTTCTATGACCTGATAATTGAGGATAATAAAGCGGTAGGCATAAGGGTATTTGTCGATGGCCTGTATAAGAATATATATGCTAGGGCAGTAGTCCTGGCCACAGGAGGTATAGGTGGTATATTTAATTCATCAACTAACTACAAGTCGGTATCTGGTGAGGCCTTGTCTATAGCCATGAAATATGGTGTGGAGGTCTCTAATTTAGAATATATACAGATACACCCAACAGTCCTATACGATAAGGCTATGGGAAGGCATAGTTTGATTACCGAGGCCCTGAGGGGAGAAGGAGGCATCCTACTTGGAATTAATGGTGATAGGTTTATTGACGAATTGCTTCCTAGGGATGTAGTCAGTAAGGCCATCAGAAAGAAGATGGAGGAGGACCAGACTGACCATGTTTACCTATCACTTGAAAATATAAGGGATAGGGAAAGGATTGATGAAAGATTTCCGACGGTTTTCCAGGCCTGTATGGACAAGGGGATAGATATCAGGAAGGATATGATACCCGTATGCCCAGGCCAACACTACCATATGGGTGGTATAAGGGCCCAGATAGATGGTAGGACTAGTCTACCAGGCCTATATGCCATAGGAGAGACGTCTTGTACAGGCCTACATGGAAGAAATAGGTTGGCGTCAAACTCCCTTTTAGAAGCATGTTTTTGTGGTATGAAGTGTGGTGAAGGCCTAAATGCTTCATTGCCAGACTTCAAGGCCCATATGGAAGAAAATAGAGAAACTAGAAATATAGATGATATAATTGCTGACTACCATAAGATTTTGGTGGATACAATAAAGGAAAGGAACCACGATTTTTATGAATACTGGCTTAAAAATGAGGATGCTTGATAAGATAAAAGAGAGTCTACTTGAGGATATTAGCTACAAGGATATCAGTGCCGATGCCATAATAGATGAGGATAGGATGGCCAGGGCTGACTTGATAGCCAAGGAAGAGGGGATTGTATGTGGTTTGGAAGTCTTTTACCAGTCTTTTAAAATCTTGGATGAAGGGGCAAAGTTTACTTGCTCCCACAAGGATGGAGATAGGGTTTACAAGGGTGACAAGATTGGTATAGTTGAATGTAAGGCCCAGGCCATGCTCTTGGCTGAGAGGACAGGCTTAAACTTCCTTCAAAGGATGAGTGGTATAGCTACCATGACTAGGTATATGGTGGATGCCCTAGGTGATGAATCAGTCAGCCTAGCCGACACCAGGAAGACTGCCCCAGGACTGAGGGTATTTGACAAGTATTCCGTAGAGGTTGGTGGTGGAAAGAACCACAGATACAACCTATCTGATATGGTCATGCTAAAAGACAACCATATAGGCGTTGCAGGTGGTATCAGGCAGGCTGTTGAAAAGACAAGGGCCAAGATATCCTTCTCAAAAAAGATAGAGTTAGAGGTGGAAAACCTGGACCAGGTTAGGGAAGCCCTTGATGTAGGTTGTGACATAATAATGCTGGACAATATGTCTATAGGCCAGATTAGGGAGGCTGTAGATCTTATAGGAGGCAAGGCCCTTATTGAGGTATCTGGTAATATAAGTCCAGATAATATAGGTGACTACAGGGGCTTAGGTATAGATATTATATCTTGTGGTGCCCTGACTCATTCGGTAAAGGCCCTGGATATCAGCTTAAAAAATATGGATATAATTTAGTTTTAAGCTTAGAACTTCTTTTAGCAATTTGGATAAACTGCTGGGAGGGGTTCTTTTTTTTATGAGTATTTATTATTTACCTATCCAGAAATATTTACTAAATTACAAGTATGGTGTAAAATATAGTTAAAAGAACATATGTTCTTTTAACTATATTTTTTAGGGGGTGTTTTGGTGAAGGACAAGGTATTTTTTCATATAGATGTAAATTCTGCCTACCTAAGTTGGGAGGCAGCCAATAGAAAAAAGATGAATATAGGAGGGCCGGACCTTATAAATATTCCATCTGCTGTAGCTGGTAATCCAGAGAGACGGAGTGGCATAATTTTGGCCAAGAGTCAGTCGGCCAAGAAGTTTGGTATAAAGACGGGCGAGCCAGTAGGTATAGCCAGGACCAAGTGTCCCAACATATACCTGGTTCCACCAAATTTTGACCTCTATGTAGAGTATTCCAACCTATTGATGGACTTTTTGAGGACATATTCTCCAAGCGTTTACCAGTATTCTATAGATGAGGCCTTTGTGGACATGACTGGAACCCAGAGGCTCTTTGGAAATCCAATGGACTGTGCTGATACTATTCGCCAGAGGGTAAGGGAGGAACTAGGATTTACCATAAATGTTGGTGTTTCTGATAAGATGGTCCTGGCCAAGATAGCAGGTGATTTTAGCAAGCCGGACAAGACCCACACACTTTTCCAGTCGGAGATAGAGGAAAAGATGTGGCCCCTTCCGATTGAAGACCTCTTTTTCGTGGGTAGGAAGACCTCTAAAAAACTTAGAAGTCTGGGTATAGAGACAATAGGTCAGTTGGCCAATACAGACATAAATTTTATGAAGAGGCACTTTAAAAAGCATGGCCTAGTCATCCACAACCATGCCAATGGTATGGATGGCTATGACTTCTTCCAGAAAACAACTGCCAATAATAGGTCTGTGGGTAATTCAACTACTACATCTAGCGATATATACAGTTTTGAGGAGGCCAGACACTGGATTTTGGCCCTTAGTGAGACTGTATGTGCCAGATTGAGGAGGAAAAACTCTACGGCAGCTGTCGTATCTGTAGAGCTGGTTGATAGGGATTTTAAGAGGGGCCAGGCCCAAAAATCCCTAGGTTTTAGGACCAATAGGGTTAGTGATATCTATGAAGCGGCTTGTGAAATTTTCAAGAGCCTTTGGTGGGGTAAGCCTATTAGACATATAGGCATAGCAACCAGTAAGGTCCAGGGAAAAAATTCAAACCAACTTAGTTTTTTCAACCAGCTTTCTAGTAAAGAAGAAAAGCTATATACAGCCATGGACGATATAAGGGCCAAGTATGGTGATGATTCTATCAAGAGGGCTAGTTTTCTGAGGGGAGAGGCAGACCATATGGAAGGAGGAACTTCCAAAAATAAAAAGAATGGCCTAGTCTATTTGTAGGGGGAATCCCAGGGAATACCTTAGGGCTGGATAAAAGGCTAATGAGAATAGAATTCAAAAAAACTGGGAAGAGGCTTGTCATAATGATTAAATGTCTGGCTTTTGGTGTATAAGAATAATATGAATCTTATACAAAGAGTAAGGATTAAAACGAAAGTGAGGAATATAGATGAATAATATAGGTGTAATTGGCCTATCTGTCATGGGTATGAACCTAGCTCTAAATATGGCAGACAAGGGCTATAAGGTTTCTATCTACAATAGAACAACATCAGTTGTAGATGATGTAATGAGAGACCATGGACATAAAAATTTCACACCAACCTATGACCTAGAGGACTTTGTCAAGTCTCTTGAGAGGCCAAGAAGGGTCTTTCTAATGATAAAGTCAGGCAAGCCAATAGACATGGTTATAGACCAGCTGATGGGTCTCCTAGATGAGGGAGATATAATAATAGATGGTGGAAATTCTTATTTCAAGGATACAATAAGGAGGTCCAACTACCTGGAGGACAAGAAGATAAACTACCTAGGTGTTGGTATATCAGGTGGCGAAGAAGGGGCCAGGTTTGGACCAGCTATCATGCCAAGTGGTAATAAAGAGGCCTATGGACATGTAAAGGATATATTTGAAGATATCTCAGCCAAGGCCTATGGAGAGGCTTGCTGTAAGTATATTTCTACCGGTGGATCTGGCCACTATGTCAAGATGGTCCACAATGGTATAGAATATGGTGATATGCAACTTATAAGTGAGGCCTACATGCTACTTAGGGATATAGGTGGCATGGACAATAGTCAGATACAGGAGGTCTTTGAGGCCTGGAACAAGACTGAGCTAGAAAGCTACCTGATAGAAATAACAGCCAATATACTTAAGGTTAAGGAGGCAGATGGATCCTACCTGGTAGACAAGATTTTAGACAAGTCGGCCCAAAAGGGTACTGGTAAATGGACCAACCTGGAGGCCATAGACCTAGGGGTTGATGTATCGGTAATCACTGCAGCCCTAAATGCCAGGTATATGTCCGGCCTAAAGGATGAGAGGGTTAAGCTGTCTACAATTATAGGTGAAAATAAGGCTGAATTTGCAGGCAAGAAAGACCTTCTAGACCTTATGGGACTTAATAAGGAAGACCTAGTAGACCTGGTTAAAAAGAGTCTATATGCTTCCAAGATAGTTTCTTATGCCCAGGGTTTTAAGCTACTTAGTGTGGCTGAAAAAGAGTATGGCTGGGACCTGAATTTTGCAGATATAGCAAAGATATTTAGGGGCGGATGTATAATCAGGGCCAGGTTCCTGAATGATATATCGGCAGCTTTTGACCAGGACAAGGATGTGGAGAATTTGTTGATGACAGACTTCTTCGCAAAGGAAATTAATGATAGGCTAGCAGACCTTAGAAAGCTAGTGGCTATTGGTGCCATGGGGGGCATTCCAATAACTGCTATGTCAGCAGCCTTGGCTTATGTCGATACGTATAGGTCTTCAAGACTAGGTGCCAATATCATACAGGCACAGAGGGATTATTTTGGGGCCCATACATTTGAAAGAGTAGATGTGGATGGAGTATTCCATCATGATTGGATAGATGAAGATGAAAAATAAGGGAATAATAATATTTGGAGGAACAGGGGATTTAGCTTATAGGAAGCTACTTCCAGCTTTATATAATTTGCATTGTCTAGGCCTACTGCCAGAAGACTACAAGGTAGTTGGTGTAGGTAGGAGAGACTATAGCAAGGAAGACTATATTGAAATAATAAGAAAATGGACTAGTGAATTTTCTAGGTTAAAGTATACAGATAAAGACTTTTTTGAGTTTTCAAAGAGGATTATCTACTACCAGATGGATATGACTAAGGTTGCCCAGTATAGGAACCTACTAGCTGACCTGGACTATGTAAATGGCAGGACAGAGAGCGGGTGGACTTACTATTATGCAGTACCACCTAAGATTTTCGGCTTTATAACTGATGGTATTAGGCTGGCAGGCTGTCCTTTAAAGGGGGCCAAGGTAATAATAGAAAAGCCATTTGGTGACACTATGGATGCAGCAGAATATATTTATAAGAACCTGAAGCAGTGCTTCTCACAAGAAAATATATTCTTTATAGACCACTACTTGGGTAAGGAAATGATAATAAATATAATGACCCTAAGGTTTGCCAATGCTATCTTTGGTGGTGTATGGAATAGGAATTTTATAGAGAAGGTTGAAATAAATGCCTTTGAAGAAGTTGGAGTAGGTACTAGGGGTGGCTACTATGACAAGAGTGGGGCCATGGTTGACATGGTACAAAACCACTTGTTCCAGATCCTGTCTATAGTGGCAATGGAAAGACCAACAGATAGCTCGCCTGAAGCCATAAAGGCTGCCCAGACTAAGTTGTTCAAGGAACTAAAGGATATAGAAGACCCTCACAAGATAGACCAGTTACTAGTGATGGGCCAGTACAAGGGTTATTTAGAAGAAGACAAGATAGACCCAGAATCTACTACAGAAACATATGTGGCCCTTAAATTAGGCATAGAAAATGACAGGTGGAGGGGAGTTCCTTTCTACCTAAGGACAGGTAAGAAGATGGGACAGAAGAAGAGTGAGGTAGTGATTAGCTTCAAGTCTACTGCGGGGGGTGCCCAGTCAAACAAGCTGGTAATAGAGATACAGCCAGATGAGGGTGTCAAGCTAGACTTCAATATAAAGAAGCCAGGAACAGAAAATACTATAGAAAAGGTTGATATGGACTTCTGCCAGAGTTGTGTATTGGAAAATAGACAAAACACACCAGAAGCATATGAAAGGTTATTGATGGCTTCTATGGACGAGGATAGGTCTTTATTCTCCCAGTGGAACCAGATAGAGATTTGCTGGAAGTATATCAACAGGATAATGGAAATATACCATAGGTTCTCTGACAAGCTTCATGTATATGAACCAGGCCAAGAGGGTCCTTTGAATAATTTTTAGTATATACATTTAGTATATACATAAAGTAAAGAAATATACTATAATAAAGAGTATGGTATGAGTGAAGTTACTTTATTAGACAATATTGGAGGTAGAAAAATGAGTGAAGTTAAGGTTCATGATATAGTAATAATCGGTAGTGGCCCAGGTGGTATGACAGCCGGTATTTACGGTGGAAGGGCAGAATTGGATACAGTAATTTTGGAAAAGAACTTCCACGGTGGCCAGATGGTTTCTACTACAGAAATAGAAAACTATCCAGCCATACCTGAGACTAATGGTATCCAGTTAGCCAATGATATGTTAGCCCATGCAAAGAAGTTTGGGGCAAAGATTGACTACAAGGGAGTAGATTCAATAGAGGTGCTAGAAGACGGCACAAAGAAGTTGATGGCAGGCGGTGAGGAAATCTTAACTAAGACAGTCATCCTATCAATGGGGTCTACACCAAGAAAGTTGGGTCTAGACAAGGAAGACAAGTTTACAGGTAGGGGCCTGGGCTATTGTGCGACATGTGATGGTGGTTTCTATAGAAACAAGGTAGTAGCAGTGAACGGTGGTGGAGACACGGCTGTTGAAGATGCCCTATACCTATCAAGAATAGCATCTAAGGTATACCTGATCCACAGGAGAGACGAGCTAAGAGCCAACAAGACACTACAGACAAGGCTAGCTGAGTCGAATGTAGAGGTTGTATGGAACAGTACAATCAAGGAAATCCTGGGTGAAGAAAAGTTAACAGGTGTAATAACTGTAGACAAGACAGACCAGTCAGAAAGAAAGATAGAATTAGACGGTCTATTTGTGGCCATAGGTGGTATACCTACTTCAGGCCTAGTAGATGGCCTAGTAGACTTAAATCCACAGGGATATATAATAACTGGTGAAGATTGTCAGACAAGTGTAGATGGTATTTATGCAGTTGGTGATATTAGGGTTAAGTCTCTAAGACAGGTAATAACTGCAGCCGCTGATGGGGCTATTGCAGTTCATGCGGCGGAAAAATATATATTAGAACACCAGTAAAATAAAAAATGTACCGACATCTAAATGGTTAGCCTTTAAGCTAACTTTTGGTCTCGGTACATTTTTTCATATAAATTATTCCTGGTTTGTCTGGCTACTTGATCCCGTATTATCACTACTACCAGCAGTATCACTGTTTGAACTAGTACTAGTATCTGTAGAACTAGTCTGGCTTGCTTCCAGGTCGGCCTTTGTCAAGGTCTTGCCTGTAGTAGCATCTACCAATATAGTCTCTGAATTCTTTGCATCCCCACCATATAGCTTGAATGAAAATACATTCTTACCATTTTTTGCAAATAACTGGTAAGATAGGACCTGTGTATAATTCTTAGCAGAAGCCTTTGTGGCTACCTGGGCGGCCTCATCTACGTCCATAAGAGTAACAAAGCCTAGTAGGTTAGACTTCATTTCAGCGCTTGCCGGGCCATTATCAGTCTTGCCCAATACAGTACCAGTCTTGGCATCTATAGTCATAGTCTGGCTGACACCCTTTTTAGATATAACCTCTAGCGTATAGATATACTTCTTTTCAGTCTTGGCTTCCTGAGAATCTTCCTGCTTGTCAGTCTTTACAGGGACTTCCTTTTCTTCTAGACTTACAGATGATACACTACCTGCCTTTTCAGCAGTTGTAAATTTTAATAGGGCAGCCTGTAGGCCTATTAATTTTTCTGACTTTAGCTCAGTTACTAAGCTAGGTCCAGATGCCTGTTGCTCCTTACCACCATCAGCATTTTTAGAACCACATCCTGCCAGGGATAGGGTCAAGATAGAGCACATAGAAAGTGCTAACAATTTTTTTTCTATTCTTTTTCTGGTATTATTTTTTGAAATTTTCATATCTATCTCCTCATCGAATATTAATCAATAGTAGGTATATTATACTATAAAATTTAAATGATAGTAAAGTACTAAAAAAAAATCACAGCATGTGGTATAATATTCAAATGAAGATATAAACACGTTAGTTGTGGAAGGAGAAAAAAGTGAAAATAGTAATAATAGGTGGAGGAAAGGTTGGATCTAAACTCTCTGAGGAATTGTCTAATGAATCTCATGATGTAACAGTTATAGAGCAAGATATAGATGTAATCAACAGAATAAATTCTAACCAGGATGTTGCCTGCATAAATGGAAATGCTATTAATCGTGAAATACTAAAAGAGGCTGGCGTAGAAGAGGCAGACCTCTTAATTGGGTGTACCTCATCTGATGAAATAAATATGTTTTCTTGCTTGTTTGCTAAAAATCTAGGGGCAAAGAATACCATAGCAAGGGTTAGAAATCCTGAATATTACAGTCAGTTAAATTATATAAAAGAAGATCTGGGTCTAAGTATGATTATAAACCCAGAGTTTGTTGCGGCCAATGTAATCTCAAGAATATTGAGGTTCCCGTCTGCAATCAAGGTTGAAACCTTTGCCAAGGGTAAGGTTGAAATAATGGAGTTTAAAATATATGAAAACTCTAACCTACCTGGCATGCAGATGAGGGATGTAGTTAGGACTTTTGGTATAAAAGTCTTGGTTTGTGCCGTACAGAGAAGGGATGAAGTTTTTATACCAGACGGTACTTTTATCTTTGAACAGGGGGACAAGTTGAGTATAGCGGCCAGTCATGAGGACTTGGAAAAGTTCCTAAAGAAGGTGGGAGGTCTTAAAAGAAAGGTCAAGACAGTCATGATAATAGGTGGAGGAAAGATTGCCTACTACCTATGCAAGAGTCTTGAAAATATAAATATTAAGACTAAGATTATAGAAAGAGACAGGAAGACTTGTCATTTCCTGGCCCAGAACCTGCCGAAAGTCGATATTATACATGGGGATGGTACGGACAACCAGATACTAGAGGAGGAGGGTATCCACGAAGTAGATGCCTTTGTATCCCTTACTGGTATTGATGAGGAAAATATAATTATGTCCATGTATGCGGATTCCAAGGGGGTTTCCAAGGTTATCACAAAGATAAGTCAGTCTACCTTTAAGGATATGATTGACACCTTTAATCTAGATACAGTAATATCACCAAAAGAATTGACAGCCACTAGGATACTACAGTATGTTAAGGCTATGAATAATTCCTATGGTAGCCAGTTAAATTCCCTATACAGGATAGTAAATGACAAGGTTGAGGTATTGGAATTCTCGGTAAGTGCTACAGGCAGGGTAGTCAACCAGCCATTGAGAGATTTGAAGTTCAAAAAGGGTATGTTGATAGCCTGCATAGTACGTAATGGTAAGATTATAATACCGGGTGGAGATGATAAGATCATGGTTGGAGATAATATTATAATAGTGACTTCAAGCCTTAAAATAACTGATATAGAAGATATACTAGAAAGAAATGTATAGGTTTATTTAGGAGAATTAAGATGAATTATGAAATGATGGCCTATGTTCTGATGAACATAGCCAAGGTGGAAGGTTTTTTGATGCTTATACCTGCCATAGTATCTTTGATATACGGGGAAAGGGATGTGGCACTTAAGATTTTTGAGATAGCCCTGGTCTCTGCCGGTGTTGGTATGGTATTTACAAGAAAAAGACCTACCAGGTCTGAATTGTTTATCAAGGATGGTCTCTTGATAGTAGGGCTGGCCTGGATTATATTTTCTATTATAGGGTCTATGCCTTATTTCCTAACAGGAAGCATAGCCAGTCCAATAGATGCATTTTTTGAAACAGTATCTGGATTTACAACTACTGGGTCTACCATCCTTACCGATATAGAAGCACTTCCAATAGGAATCCTATTTTGGAGGTCCTTTACCCACTGGATAGGTGGTATGGGTGTATTGGTATTTGTTATGGCTATAATACCTCTATCAGGTGGAAATACCATGAATATAATGAGGGCAGAGGTACCAGGCCCTACAGTGGATAAGTTGGTTCCAAAGACTAAGCAAACAGCGAAGATTTTATACTATATCTATATAGCCTTAACTGCCTTGGAGGTTATTTTACTAATGTTGGGTGGTATGCCATTTATAGATAGTTTGACAAATTCGTTTTCTACTGCAGGTACGGGTGGATTTTGTATGAAGGCCGATAGTATCGGTTATTACAATAGCGCCTATGTTGATGGTGTCATTACAGTCTTTATGATTCTGTTTGGTATAAACTTCAACCTCTTTTACCTGGTATTGTTGAAGAAGTTTAAACGTATATTTAAGAGTGAAGAACTGAGGGCCTATATAGCAATTATAGCAGTGGCCATAGGCATGATCACTTGGAATATATATACTATGTATGGTAGTGTCTTGACATCCTTTAGGTATGCAGCTTTCCAGGTTGCTACTATAATAACTACCACAGGTTTTATGACTACTGACTTTAACCTATGGCCTACTTTTTCCAAGGGAATTTTATTGTCACTTATGATAATAGGTGCCTGTGCAGGATCTACTGGTGGAGGTATAAAGGTATCCAGAGTCCTGATTACCTTCAAATATATAAAGTCAGAGATAAAAAAAGTTATTCAGCCTAGGTCCGTAAGTAATATTACCATGGATGAAAAATTGATAGATGATACGGTGACAAAGAATGTGTCAGCATATCTTTTAATATATACCATTATAATTATAGTATCATTTATATTGATTACCCTAAATGAGTTTGACCTCGAGACATCTTTGACTTCGGTCATTACTTGTGTAAACAATGTAGGGCCAGGTTTTGGTAAGCTGGTTGGGCCAACTGGTAACTTTTCAGTTTTTTCAACTTTTTCAAAGCTGGTCTTGAGTCTGGATATGCTACTGGGTAGGTTAGAAATATTCCCAATCCTATTTTTATTTAGTCCAAGGATATTTAATAGGCGTTTTTAAGATAGGTGTAATATTGGATAACTTTTAAGACCTTATTAGGGTGAAGTTATATAGAAGTTAAAACTATATTTTTAATAAAAACAGATAATACTAAGGATTTTAGAAGGAAGGCTATATTGCTGGATGCAATTTTATAGACCTTCCTTTTTGTATGTCAACTTTTCTGGCAATAGGGTCCTTTCTTAATCTTACTAGGGGCAAGCTACCCTTAAAATAGTATATAGATATATGTATATACATATATCTATATACTATTGGGGTTCTTAGTGGTATAATGAAGATTGGGTAAGGATACTAGTACTAAGAAAGGACGAAATGACATGTTAACAGCAATTACAGGAATAAACTGGGGTGATGAAGGCAAGGGGAGGATGGTTGACCTACTCTCAGAAGACTATGATATAGTTGTAAGGTACCAGGGTGGCAATAATGCAGGCCACACAGTAGTAAATGATAGGGGGAAGTTTATCTTGAACCTACTTCCATCTGGAATTTTGCGTCCTGATGTTGTAAATGTAATAGGTAATGGGGTGGTTGTAGATATTAAGCACCTGGTTGGAGAGATAAATAAGCTAAGGGGACTTGGTATAGAGATTACACCAGATAATTTAAAATTAAGTGACAGGGCAGTGATTGTAATGCCTTACCATGTAGACCAGGATTGCCTGGAAGAAGATAGGCTGGCAGATGCCAAATTTGGGTCTACCAAAAGGGGGATAGCACCGGTTTATGGTGATAAGTATATGAAAAAAGGCATCAGGTTGGGTGACCTTCTAGATAGTGAAGAGGACCTAAAGGAAAGATTGAGGGCTATCATTGAATGGAAAAATTTGTTGATAGAAAAGGGCTATGGAATAAAACCTATAATTTTTGAGGATATGTGGTCCTATCTAAAGGAATATGGAGACATAGTAAAGGACTATGTCTGTGATACGGGCCTATATCTAAACGAGGCCAATAAGGAGGGCAAGAACATAATGTTTGAGGCCCAGTTGGGAGCCTTGAGGGATATAGACTTTGGTATATACCCATTTACATCATCATCTTCAACAATAGCACCATATGCACCTATAGGGGCGGGTGTACCTAATTTGAAGTTGACAAATTCCGTGGGAATAATGAAGGCCTATTCTACTTGTGTAGGTGAGGGTCCCTTCACTGCAGAAATCTTTGGTGACAAGGCAGAAGAATTGCGTAAGGCAGGTAATGAATATGGGGCAGCCACTGGCAGGCCTAGAAGGGTAGGAGGATTTGACATACTGGCCTCAAGGTATGGTGTAAGGGCACAAGGGTCTGATGTAATAGCCCTTACAAAGCTTGATGTCCTGTCATATATGGAAGAAATACCAGTATGTGTAGCCTATAAGTTTGGTGACCAAATCCTGGATGAATTTCCAATAGGTGAGAAATTATTCAAGGCTGAACCAGTATACGAATACAAGAAGGGCTGGATGAAGGATATATCTGGATGCAGGAGGTTAGAAGACCTGCCAAATGAGGCCATAGACTATATCAAATACCTAGAAGAGGTAGTTGATTGTAAGATCAAGTACGTATCAGTAGGTCCAGAAAGAGACCAGTATATAGTAATGGCTTAATAGGAGGAAATTTATGAAAAATACATATGAATCACCCCTGACTTCCAGGTATGCTAGTAGGGAAATGCAGGCCCTATTTTCTCCTGACAAGAAGTTTAGGACATGGAGAAAGTTGTGGGTAGCCCTGGCTGAATCCCAAATGGAACTGGGTCTGGATATTAGCAAAGACCAGGTAGATGAACTAAAAAAGAACCAGGATAATATAAATTACGATATAGCCCAGGCCAGGGAAAAAGAGGTAAGGCATGATGTAATGAGTCATGTATATGCCTATGGAATCCAGTGTCCTAAGGCTGCGGGTATAATCCACCTGGGTGCAACTTCATGTTTTGTAGGTGATAATACAGACTTAATAATAGATTATGAGGCCCTAGACCTGATTAAAAAGAGGTTAGTCAAGCTGATATCGATTTTATCTAGGTTTGCAGACCAGTATAAGGACTTGCCAACGCTTGGTTTTACTCATTTTCAGCCAGCCCAACCAACAACAGTTGGTAAGAGGGCCTGCTTATGGATACAGGACTTTATCTTTGACCTGGAAAGTCTGGAAGACTTCCTACAGAGAAGGAGGTTGAGGGGGGTAAAGGGTACGACTGGAACCCAGGCATCCTTCCTGGAATTATTTGATGGAGACTATGAAAAGGTCAAGCTGCTTGACAAGATGGTAGCCAAGAAGATGGGCTATGAAGATGTCTTTGCAGTTACAGGTCAGACATATTCCAGAAAGTTCGATAGCCAGCTGGTAAATATCCTGGCAGGTATTGCCCAGTCAGCTACAAAGTTTTCGAATGATATAAGGCTCTTACAACACTTGAAGGAAATAGAAGAGCCCTTTGAAAAAAACCAGATAGGTTCATCTGCCATGGCCTATAAGAGAAATCCAATGAGGAGTGAGAGGATAGCATCCCTAGCCAGGTATATTATTGCCGATATGATAAACCCAGCTATGACTGTGTCAGGCCAGTGGTTTGAAAGGACCTTAGACGATTCAGCCAATAGGAGGATATCTGTACCAGAAGCCTTTTTGGCTACAGATGCAGTTCTTAACCTGTGTGCTAATGTAAGTGATGGCCTAGTGGTTTATCCCAAGCTTATAGGCCAGAGGTTGATGAAGGAGTTACCATTTATGGCCACTGAAAATATAATGATGGATGCCGTAAAGAAGGGGGGTAACAGGCAAGAACTTCATGAGAAGATAAGATTACACTCTTTGGCTGCAGCAAGGATAGTCAAAGAAGAAGGGGGAGAGAATGACCTGGTAGATAGGATAGCAGGAGACCCCAGCTTTGGGATAAGCAAGGAGGAAATTCTTGAAATCCTAAGACCAGATCTGTATATAGGTTGTGCACCTATGCAGGTAAGGGAATTTCTTGAAAATATAGTAAAGCCTATTTTGGATAATGAAGAATCCATAGATATGGAACAAGTAAGTGTATAGCCTATTAAATAAGGTCTATATGGCTAGCTACGCATTTATATAAAAGTTTAGGTTGATAAAAGGTCTAGTTTAAGTTATAATATACTAAAATTAATTAAAAATTAATTTTAAAAGAAGGGAGGACTTTTATGTTATCTAATAAAGAAATAAGGACCCTAAGTAGGGAGCAATTAAGGGGCAATTGGTTAAAGTTTGCCTTAATTAATCTTGTAATGCTAATTCTAGCAGGTGGGTGTAGTTATCTTGCAAACTTTAAGGGCATGACAGTACTATCACTCGTTCAGATTCTAATACAGTTATTTATCGGTTTAGGTATCTGTAGGTTGATGATAGACATAGCCAAGGGTAAGGGATTTAGCTTCTCTAATTTCTGGCAGCCAGGTAGGGTATATCTAAGGTATATACTTGCTTGTATTTTGTTGGCAATTCTAATTATAGCCGTAAATTTAATCATAGGATTTATTTTGAGTATAGTAGGTTTTTCTGTGCTTATTGGTGGCATGCAAACTTTGACAAATATGTCTTTTTATACACTGCCAACACCTTCAGCTGGAGCAGTTATAGGATTTATAATTTTAATCTTGCTTGCATTAGTTATAAACATATTTATTGAGTTGACATACCAGTTGGTAAGCTTAATTATAATTGAGAACAATGATGATGTTGGGGCAATAGACTCACTAGCAGCTTCTAGAAAGTTGATGAAGGGCTACAAGTGGAGACTTTTCAAGCTAAACCTATCATTTATAGGCTGGGGTATACTTTGTATTTTCACAGCAGGTATAGGTATTTTATGGTTGTCAACATATATAACAATGTCATTAGTTAACTTCTACAGAGAATTGTTAAAAGAAAGGGAAGAACTAGCTAAAGACCTACATCTAGTTGAACCAGTAGTTGTATCAGCCAGCAATGTTTATACAGGTGAAAGCCAGACCCAAATTAGTGGGGTTGAAGAAGTAAAGACTGTAGAAGTTGCACCAGTTGAATCTGCTGAAGGAGCTAATCTAGAGGATTCGGCCAAGGCTGAAGAACCTAATGAAGATAGTGAAAAATAAATATAAATAAGATGCTTTATATATGGCTATAGGGACATACATTTCTATAGCCATTTTTTTATATAAAATATTAAATACAAAAACAAAAACTAAATATAGTTAATAAATTTCCAAAAATATTGAATTTTATTATCAGTAATTTAGTGATAAAATATAGATAGGGAAAAAATTATTATGCAAATCACTATCAATAGCGAATATTTATGATATACTTACTACAAGTACTAATAACTATTAGATATATATATTTATTTAGATTGAGAATGAGCATGAGTATAATAGCTGGATTTTAGTAGTTATTACAGGAGTTAAGAGTTTTTAAGGGGGTTTTTATGAAATATATTTTTATAGTTATAGGTATCTTATCAACGATACTAGGGGGAATAGGTGTAGTATTGCCGGTATTACCGACAGTTCCATTTTTGCTAGTCGCTTCTTTTTGTTTTGCAAAGGGATCAGACAGGTTTAACAACTGGTTTAAATCTACAGGTCTTTATAAAAATAATTTAGAGTCTTTTGAAAGGAACAAGTCTATGACTAAGAAGACTAAGTGGAAGATATTACTATTTGCAACAGTAATGCTACTATTCGTGTTCTTTAGATATAATGTTTTACCAATGAGGATATTTATAGCAGTCCTAATAGCTTTTAAATATTACTACTTCTTGGTAGTTATAAAGACTGTTGATGGGGGTGATTGTCATTGATAGGTTACTAGGTCTATCCAAGTCTAAAAGACAGACAAAAATAAATAATAGGAATTTTTATAAGTATTTAATGAGAATAATAGTATCTCTGGCTCTAATTACTAGTTTGCTGACATCCTTTGTACCTGATGTAAGTGCTGCAACTCCACCCGATGGCATATACAAAGTTAAGCTATCATTGATGAAGAGGTATGATGAAGAAAAGTCCATGGGAGATGGGGCATTTGTACCTACAGGTTTTATTACTGTATCAGGAGGAAAGGCCAAGCTCAGAATAAAGATGATACCACTTACAGCCTTTAATTTTAGGGGCTACCTTAGTGAGCTTTTAGTAAAGGACCAGCCTGTAAATGTCTTATCTAGGTATGATGAGTATGATGTCTACAATAACCCTACAAATGGTAAGGATGCAAAATTCAAGGGGGTCAAGTACCCTAAGGAAATGGAATTCGACCTGGAATGGGGAGAAAAAGACATATTCGTCCAGGTGTATGTACCGGTTATGGGAGAATTGGCCAGTGGAGACCAGAAGGCGAGGTTGAGGATAGATTGGCCTTCCAATCCGGAATCTGCCAAGGTATCTTCTATAAATTTTGATTCAAGTTCGGTAGATGATACTTCTAGCAGTACGGGTGAGACTGCCAACAATGCCTACCAGTCAAAAGATACGAGAAATCTTCCAGCCCTGGAAAAGGGTGAAAATATAAGCTTGGAACCAGGCATATACAAGTTGGATGTCAGCCTCTACCACGAGAGGGAAGACAAGGCTTCTATGGGAAATAATGCAATGGTCCATGATGCTGAATTGATATCAAAGGATGGTAAGTATACCTTCTTGCTAGGTTCTACTACTATGGAGGTTTCAAATATTATTGCTTCCCTAGTTTCACTACAGATTAGGGATGATAATGCCTACTACCATTTTGCTGAGCCACATGCCTTCGACCTGTCAATACCAGGCGAGCAAGACAAGAGGCCAGAGGTATTTAGTTTTAACCTTGTTCGTAAGGACCCAATGATTTATGTAAAGGTTGACCCAAAGGTAAAACCTATGGGGGAAGTACCGGTTGGGGCTAGGCTAAAAATAGACTGGTTAGGTATAAAAAAAATAGAGGAGTCAGAATCAGTCTTGTATAAGAAGATGAAAAACGGTACTCCAAGGAAGAAATTTGACCCTAAGGAGAAAATCCATAAAATTCTACCAGAGGGCTTTGAACTTGTGGCTCAACCAGGTGCCTTCAAAGAGAATATAGTTTTTAAGGTCAATCCGGTAACAGGAGGGGCCAGTTTCCAGAAGGTTACACAGAAGTTTGGTAGGGGAACAGCCATGAAGATATATGAATTCAAGATAGAAAATGACTATGGAATTCCTACCAAGCCATCCAAGAGTATAACAATAAAGGCCAAGTTGCCTTCTAATATTGTAAAGCCAAAGGTTTACAGGCTTACTGATATGGCTGAAATGAATACATCTGTTTCTGGTGAATATACTTCATTTACTACGGATACTTATGGTGAGTTTGCTTTTGTTGCTTCAAATGGGTCGGGTTCATCTGGCCAGTTAAATAATGGCAATAAGTCGAATAATAATTCAAAGGCCCTTGGTGGAACAAATAATAATAAGTCTTCAAGCAATAATACAAACAGTAATTCTAAAAAAACGAGTGATACAAAGGCAAGTAGCAATTCAAAAGCTACTACTAATACGGTTTCAGCAACTTCTATTAGTGACTTGAAAAATGATGCTACAGATTTTTCAACGGCTAGTCAGCCGGAATCAACAGACCAGGCCAACCAGCCTGGTAATGTTACAAAAACACTAAAGGCCAAGGAAAATCCTAAGGTGATATTTTATAGTGTCCTGATACTTACAGCTATAATTGCAGGGTCTGCCTATGTATACACTAAGTTTAGCAAACGTTTGATTTATGAATTCAAGTACAATAGTTACTTGAAAAATAAGATAAATGAATTTAACAAGGTAAGAGAAATATTATAAGGAGAGGTGGGGGATAGGATAAAATGCAATATATAAATAAAAAATTATTTAGCAAGCTGTCAATACTAGCCTTCATCTTGGTAGTAGGTTTATATATGTCCACTGGAATCTCTTTTGCAGGAGAGGTATATACGGCAAATGCCCATGGCCACTATTCACACCCTGTGACTGGATCTATAGAGGATCCAGGTAACAATCCAGGTATTGGTGAAGGAATGGTATCCAATGTTGTATACGGTACTGCCCTCATAGAAAAGGATGATGATGGCAAGCTATATGCAACAGTAAGGTATAACCTAAGAGATAAGATTAGTAAGTTTAGTTTTAATGTACAGAAGAAGGGGGACAGTGGTTGGACAGAGGTTCCCTACCAGGAAACACAAAATGCAGGTGCTACTGGTGACTTCAGGTTTGAAATACCTTCTGCTGATTGTATTGTAAGGGCTACTTTTTTTGTTGATCCAATGGCTAGGTCTGTAGTATTCTATATAAATTTTGATGACTTACAGGCCGGAAATACTGACTTTAAGGCCCTGGTTTCTACAGGAGGATCAAGCCAGTCATCAGGTGGTGGTTCTACTGCAAGTAGTCAGTCTAGTGGCGGAACAAGTAGTTCAAGTAATAGTGGTGGGTCAACGACTAAGTCTTCAAGCCCAACAAAGCAGGCATCCACAAGCCCGTCTACTAGTAAGGCGAGTGGGTCAACCACTCCTAATGACAAGGTAAAGAGTCTTATGGCCTCATCTAATAAGGTGACTCCAAAGCCTGGTTCCACAAGTACTGATGGGGTGGCTCCAGTAGCTGGTGGAGAGAGTGATAAGAAAATAAACCAAGGTGACTTGGGTTATGACCACGGTCTTCTAACTAACAAAGATTTTGGTGATAGCAAGACCCTGATGGATGGTCAAGATGAAGATGCCCCTTGGGGCATAGTTACCAAGGTCCTATTTACCATAATAGTTGTCCTATTGGCGATTATACTGGCTGTTATATTATTTGGTGCTATAGGCCTGGTTTTAGGTTTTAAATACTTGAAAAATAAAAATTATTCTATCTCTGAAAATTTGGAAAGTCAAGGCTTTGAATTTGATGAACTAGAGGATATAGAAATTTTATGTGAACCAAGTGGGGTGGCAGGTTATGAATAGGAAAATGCGTTTTATGAGCCTGGTCTTGTGTCTGGTTGCTTGCCTGCTTGGTGGTTGTGTTAACCAACATCCAGAAGGGACTAAGAATAAGCAAGAAGAACTAAGACAGGTCACTAAGATAAAGAATCCAAAGATAATAGCGACGTCTATGGCTACAGTGGATATACTAAACAAGCTTAATGTCGATCTTATTGCAGTTCCGGATAGCAAGCTTGATGCCCTGCCTAAAAGATACCGTGGCAAGCCTACTATAGGTATGGCTATGTCACCAGATATGGAAAAGATTAAAACCCTTAATCCGGATTGGATTTTTTCTCCGGTTAGTTTGGTCAGCGACCTTGAACCTAAGTATGAGAATGCAGGCCTAAGGTTTGGTTTTTTAAACCTAAATAATGTACCGGGTATGTACAAGTCCATAGAAGATCTGGGAGCCCTCCTAGACAGGGAGAAGGAAGCCAAGGTCCTGATAGATGAGTACCAGAATTTTATGAAGGACTATAAGGAAAAGCATAAAAATATGAAAAAGAAGAAGGTTCTAGTCTTGATGGGGCTACCGGGTAGTTATGTAGTAGCAACTGACAAGTCCTATGTTGGTTCCCTAGTGGAACTGGCAGGTGGAGAAAATGTATACAAGTCTGACAAGGACCAGTTTATTAATATTACAACAGAAGATATGTTGAAGAAAAATCCAGAAATAATTCTAAGGACAGCCCATGCCTTGCCTGATGATGTAAGGGATATGTTTTCCAAGGAATTTAAGACTAATCAGATTTGGTCTAAATTTGATGCAGTCAAAAACAACAAGGTCTATGATTTGGACCATAAGAAGTTTGGTATGTCAGCCAAGTTTTCATATCCACAGGCCTTGGAAGATTTAGGTAAGATATTTGACGTAGGAGGTGATAAGTAGTGAAGTTAAAAATCTTTAAATTTGGTCTTTCCAAATTTCTGGCAGGAGATGACAGAAGGGAAAAACCAATTAATAATACCAGAAAGGCCCTTGCTTTTATCATCACCCTGGTCTTATTAGTAATAGTATTTTTTATAGCGGCAACTTCTGGTAGTATAAATGTTGGGGTTGGCAAGTTATTGAGGGGTCTGTTTGTGAAACTAGACCAAGATGTAGTAGCCATATGGGACTTGAGGTTTCCTAGAATAGTAATATCTATTTTGGCTGGTGCTGCCATATCAGTATCAGGTGTCCTCTTACAGGCAGTAATGAAAAATCCCTTGACTGATCCAGGAATTATAGGTATATCATCAGCGGCATCTCTAACGTCAGTCTTGATAATTACTATATTTCCTTCCCTATATTTCTCAATTCCATTTTTCTCAGTTGCAGGCGGTCTTTTGGCCTACCTATTGATATATTCGCTGGCCTGGGATGGTGGGGTAAATCCTGTAAAACTGATATTAGTGGGTGTTGCCCTTAATATGACTTTTACAGGGATTAGTGAGTTTTGTAAGGCCTTTGTTGGTGGTGGAGCCAACCTAAGTAAGGTCCAGTCTATTGTTGAAGGTAATATCACCCAGAGGACCTGGGCAGATGTAAATATGCTATTTTGGTATGTCCTAATAGGCTTGATACTAGCCTTTTGCCTATATAAGAAGTGTGACCTGCTTTCTTTGGAAGACAAGACAGCCAGAGGTCTGGGTGTAAATGTAGATAGGGACAGGTTTATAGTAGCCCTAGTGGCAATTATCCTAGTAAGTATATCAACTGCTATAGTTGGTGTAATAGGATTTTTGGGGCTTATAGTACCTCATATGGCCAAGATGTTAGTGGGTAGCGAGCACAAGGCCAAGATACCATATACCATGGTGCTTGGAGCCTTTGTCTTCCTTTTATGTGATACAATCGGTAGAACTATGGTTGCCCCTTATGAAATACCAGCATCTATCATGATGGCTATTATAGGTGGTCCATTCTTTATCTTCCTTCTTAAGCATGGAGGTGATAGTTATGGAAGTTAGAAATCTTACATTCTCCTACACTGAAGGTGGGAAGACTATATTAAAAGACATATCATTTAAGATAAAGCAGGGGAGCATAACCTCTATACTGGGAGCCAATGGTTGTGGTAAGTCAACCCTGTTTGACCTGATGACAAAGAACCTAAAGGTAAACACAGGTCAAATCCTATTAAACGGTAGAGATATTGAAACCATGTCACAAAAAGAATTTGCCAGGAAGGTGGCCATTATCCACCAGTACAACAGGGTATCCAATGATATCACTGTTAAACAGTTGGTAAGTTATGGAAGGACTCCCTATCAGGTTATGATGAAGAGACATAATGAAGAGGATGAGAGGATGATAAACTGGGCAATAGAGGCCACAAACCTGGTAGATATACAGGATAGGACAGTAAATTCCCTTTCAGGTGGTCAAAAGCAGAGGGCTTGGATAGCCATGGCCCTGGCCCAAGGGACAAAGTTCTTATTCTTGGATGAACCAACTACCTACCTGGATATTAGGTACCAGTTGGAAGTTTTACAGCTGGTAGAGAGGCTTAATAGGGACCTGGGCATGACCATAGTGATGGTCCTACATGATATCAACCAGGCCATGTACTACAGTGATAGGATTATTGGCCTAAAGGACGGTAATATTCTAGTACAGGGAGACCCTGAAAAGGTTATATCATCATACTCAGTAGAGCAGATGTTTGGTGTTAAACTTGATATAATTGAGGCTGATAATAAAAAATTAATATTAACTATTTAAAAAAGATATTGATAGTATGTAGCATTTTCAAACAACTTGTTGTATACTAATTATAATGGGATTAAATATAGTTCTCATTATAAGTTATGATATCATTGGTGGAAGATGATATAGATTTGAGTAATTTAATAATTAAAATACATTTGGAGGTAAATTATGAAAAATATGACTAAAAAATTTGCAACTGTTATGGTGGCAGCAACTGCTGTTACAGCTGTAGCGCCAGCATTGGTAAATGCAGAGGAGGCTGTTGAATACAAGGTTCCAGTCCAGCTGAAGCATGCTCATGAAGATAAGGATTCTATGGGTAATGCAGCTTTAGATCATACGGCTAAGGTAATTGAAAAGGATGGAAAGACTGAAATATACATCAATGTAAAGGGTCTTTCTTTCATGGGCTTATTTGGCCACCTTTGGGGGATGAATGTATATGAAAATGGATTGGGAACTGCCAAGTCTCCAGTTACAGTAGCAAAGACTTTCACAGACAAGGATCTAGAAGGCAAGACTAGAGAATTCCCTCAGGTTTTAAAGATAGTAAGAAATACAACTAAGGAAGACAAGGTTTACGTAAATGTCGAAGTTGATGCTATGGATGCCATTGCTAGTGGTGGGGCAAATACATATGCCAAGACTATAAAGGGTAAGGGTGCCCAGGATGCTATCTTGACGCTAGACTATTCTAAGGCAGAAAAGGTAACACCAGATCCTAAGCCTGATGAAAATAAGGACAACAAGAAGAGGGATAGAATAGCAGGTATAAGCAGGTATGCTACAGCAGCTAAGATCAGTTCAACTAACTATAACAAGGCTGATTCAGTAATCCTAGCAAATGCCTACAAGGATGCAGATGCCCTAGCAGCAGCTCCTCTAGCGGCTAGCATGTCAGCTCCTATACTATTAACTAAGGGAGATGCTATTCCAGCTGAAACTATGGCTGAAATAACTAGACTAGGTGCTAAGAAGGTATACATAGCTGGTGGAGAAGGTTCTGTAAGTGCTGGTGTTGCTAACCAGTTAAAGAAGGCCGGTATAGAAGTAGTTAGAATCAGTGGTGACAACAAGTACCAGACAGCTATAAAGATTGCTGACATGGTAAGAGCTTCTGGTAACAAGGAAGAAGCAATACTTGTAAATGGAACTAAGACAGCAGATGCCCTTTCAGTATCAGCTTTTGCAACTAAGATCAAGGCTCCAGTTCTATTGACTGGTGCAGCTAACTTAAATGCTGATGTAGATGCATCTCTAAAGGCTTGGAACTTGAAGAAGTTAACAGTTGTTGGTGGAGTAAACAGTGTACCTAAGGCTGTTGAAGACGCTGCTAAGGCAGAATCAAAGGTTAGAATCAGTGGTGACAACAAGTATGCAACTTCTGTAGCAATAGCAAAACATGCATACGCTAATCCTAAGTCTGTGATGGTAGCTAACGGTGTTAAGACAGCAGATGCTCTAGCGGCTGGTGCAGTAACTGCTAAGACTATGAGTCCAGTTGTCTTAGTTAATGGTAAGACTGTAGCTCCAGAGTTAAAGACATACCTGGCAGGAACAGAAAAGATATCTGTAGTAGGTGGAGTGGACTCTATACCAGATGCTTTGATGAATCTTTTAGGTAAGTAGACATACCTTGACTAGAAGATTGCTTTTATAAAAATGGACAAACATATTAAATTACATTAATTATATAGTTTATGACGTCGACGGAGAGGGTTATTTGTATTATCGAGGATAACTTTTGAAGTTGGCGTTATTTTTTTGTTATTTAGAAGGTGTTAAATATATTTTAAAGCGACAATATATTTTTAAACTTAATAAAATCAAAAAAGAAACCCCGCACTATCATACCTCTAATGCAGGGCTTCCTTATAATCTACACAAATATCTATACGGTTACTAGCTATTATATACTAGCGATATAGGTATTATCTATTTAGTTCTATTTATCTAGTTCAACAAACATTGCCATTAGCTTGTTAGTCCTATCAACATAGTCATTAAGCTGATCTGGTTTCAATTCCTTGTTGGCCAACATGGCTAGGTCTGCTATCTGCTGACACATTAGTTCGACCATGTCCTTCTTGTCTGTCTGGTCAGCCAGGCTCACTAGTTTTTTGATGATAGAAGAGTTCCTATTTATCAAGAGACCCTGTTCTTCATCAAAGCTAAGGCCTTCTAGCCCCATGGCCTGGAACTGGTCCTTCATATGGGCCATACGTATACTTTGTTCATCCACGACTACCATGGCTGATAGGTTGGAATCCTTAAAACTTTCAACCTTATAAGAGGATAATTTATCCCCTAATATATCTTGGAATAGGCTAGTAATTTTTTCATCATTGGCCTTGTCTTCTTCTTTGGCATCGGAATTTAGGACCTTGGATATGTCTGAATCTATTCTGGCAAACTTAAGTATTTCTTCTTGATTTTCTGGATTTTTATCCATATTTTCTACATATTCTATCAGACCCATAAATGGAGTATCAAGGCTATTGTCGAGTATCAGGGCATTTAAGCCATTGTCTTTAAACTGCTTGATATATTGAGCCTGCTGGTTTTCATCAGTTACATAGTAGATAGTCTTGTCCTGGTTATCTGCCAGGTATTCCTTTAGGTTTATGTGTCTACCATCTATAGTCTTGTATAGGATTACATCCTTTATCTTATCATAGAACTTGTTGTCTTTCAGACAACCAAACTTGATAAATACCTGGATATCATCCCAGAATTTCTCATAACTTTCTCTTTCCGTATTGTAAAGGGACTTAAGCTTGTCGGCGACCTTCTTAACAATATGTTTAGAAATCTTGCTGACATCCCTGTCATTCTGTAGGAAACTTCTCGAAACGTTGAGTGGTAGGTCAGGACAGTCGATAACTCCCTTTAATAGGAGAAGGAATTCAGGTATTACTTCCTTGATATTATCTGCCACAAAGACCTGGTTGTTTTATAATTTTACCTGGCCCTCAACCAGCTCAAACTCATTTTTAAGTTTTGGGAAGTATAGGATTCCCTTTAGGTTGAATGGGAAGTCTACATTTAGGTGGATCCAGAAAAGTGGTTCATCATTAGTCTGGAAGACTTCCTTGTAGAAGGCCTTGTAGTCATCTTCTGTGCAGTCCTTAGGAGACTTTATCCATAGGGGCTGGGTATTGTTTATGGCCTTATTTTCTTCTGGAAGGTCAACCTCTATTGGGTTAGGAGTCTGGCCATTTTTTATAGCTTCATCATACTTTTCCTGTGATTCTTGAGCCTTTTTAGCCCTTTCCTCAGCCTGTCTTTTTTCTCCTGACGCATCTTCTAGGTATATTTCAGTTGGCAGGAAGTAGCAGTACTTGTTTAGGATCTCCCTTATCTTGTAGGCATATAGGAAATCATCATTGTCCTCAGATATTGTCAAGATGATACTAGTACCGTGTTCCTTCCTATCTCCCTGGCCTATTTCAAATTCCATGCCATCTTCAGACACCCACCTGACTGGCTGGGATCCATCCTTGTAGGAAAGGGTATCAATCTCTACCTTGTCAGAAACCATAAAGGCAGAATAAAAACCAAGTCCAAAGTGGCCTATAATATCATTTGATTCATCCATGTGGTCTTTGTACTTGTTGACAAATTCTTCAGCGCCAGAAAAGGCTACCTGGTTGATGTACTTCTTTATTTCATCTACATCCATACCAATACCATTGTCGGTAAAAGTCAGACTCCTATTTTCCCTGTCAACCCTAACGATAACCCTGTAGTCATCCCTAAGGCTTGCCTCACCAATACTGGCCAGCCTTTTATGTTTTGCTATGGCGTCACAACCATTACTCACCAATTCTCTTACAAATATATCCTTATCAGAGTACAACCATTTTTTAATTATTGGAAAAATATTCTCTGAGTGGATAGATACTTTACCCTTTTCAGTAGTCATATTAATGCCTCCTCTTATTTTCTAATATTTTCATAGGTCAATTCTACCACTTTTTGTTATCACTGTCAATTGTTGAGTGCTAAAAGTCGTTTAAAGAACAAAGACCGGCCATATAAGGCAATAGAAAGTAGGATAGAGGCAGCTTTATCAGGAATGTTAGAGTGTATTTTATTAAGAAAATAGGGACTTTTAGTAAAAATTAAAATTTTTAAGCTAGATTTACAGCCTAATTGGTCAAGAGACCCATATTTTTTGGTATAATAGATGGGGAGAAAATATGATATGTATGAGAAAGTATCGTAAATATGAAAAAGATGATAAATATAGTAAAAATATCATGTATATAAAAAAGATATTTTTGGTATGTAAAGAAAAATATTCGGGAGGAATTAATGGAGAAAAAATACTTGGATTTTAGTTTAGAGGAATTTGCTCAGGACCTTGGGTCAAAAAAGTCAATGCCAGGTGGAGGCAGTGTGGCTGCCTATGCCTTGAATTTGGCCAACGGTTTGGCTTCTATGGTAGCCAACTTTACCAGTGGTAAGAAAAAGTATGCAGCCTACCAGGCTGACATAGAAAAAATCTTGGAAAAGTGTCAGGCTTTTCATAGAGAATCCATGGATATGGTAGACAGGGATGCAGAGGCCTTCTTGCCCCTGGCAGCAGTCTACAAGATGCCTAGTGATACAGATGAAGAGATGGAGGCCAAGTATGCCCAGATGCAGATATGCCTGACAAGGGCTGCCAGTGTTCCTTTGGACCTCCTACGTTTATCCAAGAAAGTCTTGGACCTACACGAAGACTTGTTGGAAAAGGGGTCTATCATGTTATTAAGTGATGTTGGGGTAGGTGTGGCCATGCTTAGGTCGGCTGCCTTAAGTGCCAGGATAAATGTAATGATCAATATAAAGGATATTGATGACCAGACCTATGTGACAAGGACGAATGAAGAAGTAGAGGACCTAGTAGCTGATATAGTGAAGAGGTCAGACTATATATATGATGAGGTATTTAGGAGGTTAAGATAAGTGGAAGAAAAGCTGTTAAGAGGAAAGCCAGTGGCTGATGCACTGACGGACGATATTATAGACAAGGTCGGCAAGCTAAATGACCAGGGAATATTCCCCAAGCTAGCCATGTTAAAAGTTGGTAATAGGGCAGATGACGCTTCCTACCAGAAGGGGGCTACTAATAGGTGTGCCAAGTGTGGTGTTGAAACTATGGTAGTTGAATTGGCTGAAGACTGTAGCCAGGAAGACTATTTGGCTGCTTTAGAGGACTTAAACAAGGATGAGACTGTTCATGGCATCCTATGTTTTAGGCCACTTCCAGCCCATATTGATGAGGAAATTGTAAAGTATTACATAGATGATAAGAAGGATGTAGACTGTTTTTCACCACTTAGCCTAGCTAAGATTATGTCTGGTGATAAGAGGGGCTTTGCCCCATGTACTCCTATGGGGGTTATAGAAATTTTAAAGTACTATGATATAGACTTAAGGGGCAAGAATGTGACTGTCTTGGGAAGGTCTATGGTAGTGGGTAAGCCCCTATCAATGCTTCTATTGAACAGGGATTCTACGGTTACTATCTGCCACTCTAAGTCCAAGGACCTTGAAAATATTGTCAAGGAGTCTGATATCCTGGTTTCTTGTATGGGCAGGGCTAAGGCGGTTGACAAGTCCTATATAAAGGAAGGGGCCGTAGTCATTGACGTTGGAATAAACTTTGACCAGGAGGGTAAGATGTGTGGAGATGTAGATACTGATGATGTTCTTGAGAGGGTATCACATATTACACCTGTTCCAGGTGGAGTAGGTTCTGTAACTAGTTCTATATTGGCAAGACATACCTTGAGGGCCTGTATCCAGCTACATGACCTTTAAAGTATGATTTTAGAGGGGGGTTTTAGGTGTTTTCTAAATTAATGGGATACAAAAATGAAAATGTGTCTACAATAATAAAGAGTACTAATGGTCTTAAATACAAGATGATAATCCACTCACTTTTTATAGGCATTTTAACTGGTTGTATTATCGTGGCCTATAGGATAATGGGGGAAAGGTTGTTAGGCCTATTTGCCAACCTGTATAGACTGGCAAAAACCAATACATCTATAGCTATAGGTGTCTTTGTTATTTTGGTGTTAATTGCCCTCTTAGTTAGCCTATTTGTCAGGCAGGAGCCTAATATATCGGGTTCAGGTATACCCCAGGTAGAGGGGGTTATGACCAGGAAGATGAAGACCAATTGGTGGTCTGTCCTTGTCTATAAGTTTTTCGGGGGTATACTTTGTTTGGCTGCAGGCCTCTCTGTAGGAAGGGAGGGACCCTCTATCCAGATGGGGGCAGCTATAGGAGAGGGTGTATCGAGGAAGACCAACCAGTTGGACTATGAGCATAAGTACCTTATGACCAGTGGTGCATCTGCTGGATTGGCAGCGGCCTTTAATGCCCCTCTTGCAGGGGTTATGTTTGCCCTGGAAGAGGTCCACAAGAACTTTTCGCCAGTAGTCTTGGTATCTGCCATGGTATCGGCAGTTACGGCAGATATGATTACCAAGTCATTCTTGGGAATCAACCCATCTTTAAGGTTCGATGCCCTTAGTATAATGCCTATAAAGTACTATTGGTCCCTCCTATTGTTGGGTATCTTGATAGGACTTTCAAGCTATATTTTCAACCATGGTGTAATAATGTCAAAGGCTATATACAGGGGAATGCCGATTAAGCAGGAGTTTAAGATTTTAATCCCCTTTATTTTTGCAGCCCTGATTGGTATGGCCTTTCCAACCCTACTTGGTGGTGGTCATGAACTGATTATAAATATAAACCACCTACACCTGGGCTTGGCCCTATTGTTATTGTACCTGCTTATAAAGTACCTATTTACCTTTGTTTCCTTTGGGTCTGGTGTACCAGGGGGTATATTCTTCCCTTTGTTGGCCCTAGGAGCACTTATGGGTAATATTTTTGGTACTATATGCGTAAACTACCTGGGTATACCCCACCAGTTCCTGGTGAATTTTGCAGTCCTGGCCATGGCAGGCCATTTTGCAGCTACTGTGAAGGCACCTATAACAGGTATAATATTAATATTTGAAATGACGGGTTCATTTGAACACCTCCTACCCCTATCAGTTGTAGTCTTCAGTGCCTTGATTACGTCAGACCTCTTGGGAGTGGAGCCCGTATATGATATGCTTTTAAATGATATTCTGAAGCATAAAAAGGATTCTGACTACCATACAGAGGACAAGAATAAGACTCTTATGGAGTTTGCAGTCCATATAGGTAGTCAAGTAGAGGGTAAACTCATATCCCAGGTGACTTGGCCAGACAAGTGTCTAGTGGTAGCAATCTATAGGGGGGCGGAAGAAATAATCCCTAGGGGCAACACCATGATAGTTGGTGGAGATATGCTGCTAGTCATGGTCAACAAGGATGAATCACAAGAAATGTTAGACCTCTTGACCCTTATGACCAGTAAGATAGGCTGATTTTAGGACTAAAAGGACCGGTCAAAAGGTGGTTTTAAAAAAATATATAAATTCCATCTATATTACAGGTGGGATCTATAAGTTTATACATTAGATAGAACTAAGAAGGAATTCTTATTGAACTAATAGAGAAGAATTATATAGAGTTTATTTTGATTGGAGGTGGTAGAGTGGTTAAATTAAATAAAAACCAGGCCAAGGCAGTTGTCCACATTCATGGTCCCTGCATGGTCCTGGCAGGACCTGGATCTGGTAAGACCAGGATTATATCACAGAGGATAGTTTCTATGGTGCTTGACCATGATATACCACCGACAAGGATATTGGCCATTAGTTTTACCAAGGCTTCTTCTCTTGAAATGAAGAAGAGGACCCTGGCCTATGGTAAGGATGAGAGGTTAAACAAGGTTAATTTTGGGACCTTTCATTCTAGTTTTTTTAGGATACTTAGGAGGTATGCAGGGGTTGGCCTAGATGACCTACTACTTGACCCGGACAGGTTCAAGCTAGTCAGGTCCATATTAAAATACCTCAAAATCAGCAATTATAACGATGATGATGTCTTAGACCTCTTAAATGAAATATCTCTGGTAAAAAATGAACTCCTGGATTATATGGCCTATGATAGTCACTGTTTTGAACAGGAAATATTTCAAAAGGCCTACAAGCTATATGAAGATGAAAAGAAGAGGTATGGTAAGATCGACTTTGATGATATGTTGATACAGGCCTATGACCTCTTAAATGATGACCCTGCCATATTGTCTATAGTGAGGCAGGTTTTCAAGTATATACTGGTAGATGAATTTCAGGATATAAATAGGGTTCAATTTGAACTGATAAGACTGATAGCAGGCCAGGAAAAAAATATTTTTGTGGTTGGTGATGAAGACCAGAGTATATATGGTTTCAGGGGGGCCAGACCAGATTTTATGTTGGAGTTTGACCAGTATTTTCCTGGGGGCCAGCATATTTTATTGGATACAAACTACAGGTCTAGCAAGGACATAGTGGACCTGTCTCTTGGCCTTATAAAAAAGAATAAAAAGAGGCATCCTAAGGACCTAAGGGCCTTTAACAAGGAAGCATCCAAGATAGTTTACATATATCCCAAGGATACTGATGATGAGGCTAGGCTGGTAGCCCAACAGATATATGATAGGGTGGGATCAAAGGATGGTCCTGACTATGGAGATTTTGCAGTCATATATAGGACCAACAGGCAGGCGAGGGCCTTTGTTGATGCATTTATGGACAAGAGAATACCCTTTATCTTGAAGGATGCTCCCAAGACCATATATGACCACTGGGTCAGCCTGGATATTATAGCCTACCTGAGGATAGCTATGGATATAGGGTCCGGTGGAGATTGGGCTAGGGTTATAAACAAGCCTTTTAGGTATATCTCCAAAAAATCCATCGTCAAGGCAGAGGCTTCTATGGACTTTTTGGACAGCCTCTTGAAGGATGAGGATATAAAGGATTTTCAGAAGAAAAATTTAGAAGACCTATATATTGACCTGAATTATGTGAGGGGATTAAGTCCCCAGTACGGTATATCCTACATTAGGACAACACTTGACTATGACAGGTATATATTAGAGTATTGTCATGAACGAAAGATAAAGTCCCAACAGATAGTAGAAATACTGGATGAGTTAGAAACAGCAGCCGGTCCCTACAAGACTATCTTGGATTTTTTTAAACATATAGACCAGGTAAGGGAAGAGGTCAAGAAGAGTGCTGACAAGACTGGAGGTTCAAGTTTGGCAACAAGTGCAGACAAGGGGGTAGTCCTTACCACCATGCATAGTTCCAAGGGATTGGAGTTTGATTCTGTCTACATAGTAGGAGTCAATGAGGGCCTAGTACCCTACCAGGTCAGTGAGGAGTCAAAACTCGATATTGAAGAAGAGAGAAGGCTTTTGTATGTAGCTATCACCAGGGCCAAGAAGACCTTGGTAGTATCAAGCCCTCTTAAACGATTTGGAAAGAAGATTGGACTATCCCCATTTTTAAAAGAATTACAGGAAAAAAGGTAGTAAAGAGTCTATATAGACTCAATTACTACCTTTTTGATTTTCTATAACCGGCTGCAATAGCATCATCCTCATTATCAAAGTAGACTGCATTTTTATCACTTACGGAATCATAGCCCTTAGACCCTCTTAGGTGGTATACCTTGCTTTTTTTGTTGGCCTTGATATACTTTTGGGAATCCTGGTCAGACTCCTTGGACTTAGTTTTATCAGTCAATTTATCTTTGTCTATAGATTTGTTTTCACTTGGATAGTAGGTCTTTTTAGCATCCTTTCCAGTTAAATTTTTATTGGAGTCTTTTATGCTTTTACCACCATTTAGAGGCCTGGTATCTATAGAGTCTGGATGGGTCTGGTTGAAGGCCTTTAGTTTGTCTTCATCCCAAAGTCCCACTGAATTTTCTTGGGCCTGGTGTTGTAACCTGGCAAAAAGCTGACTATATCTCGTATCAGGCTGGTAGCTATAGGAGTAGGCATAACCATTTATAACAAGTCGGGCATTGTACATATACCTGCTGATCTCTTCCTGGCTAGGGTTGTCACTAGAAGGTTTTTCTAGCCAAACATACCTCAAGAGACGACCGTACTTGTCAGTATCGGATAGGTCCTTTTGCAGGTAGACGGTCTTGTCTTTGAGTTGCTTTTTAGTATAGTCGCTGGCTTCTTTGCCATAGAATTGGACTGGCTTACTGGGATGGACAGTCTCGGGTGTATCAACACCTATCATCCTAAGTTTGTATTTTTTACCACTTACCATTACATGAATGGTATCACCATCGATAACCCTGACTACACTAGCCCTTTCAAAACTTGAGTCACTAGAGTTCCCACAAGCAACAAGGGAAACTAACAAAAAGACGGATAAACATATGCAACTTAATTTAATAATCCTATTTTTAATATCGTCAAACATCTCTCTTATCTCCTTACTTATTGGACCTAACAAATAAATGTCCGACTATATTATAACATATATTATTCTTATAAAACTATATGCCCCTTTCAGCCATTATGATTTCTATTTCATCTTCATTGATACCAACCATAGCTTCTCCAAGATTTTCAGATACCTGGGCTATTATTTCAGGCTTGTCGTAGTTCTGAACGGCCTTAACAATAGCCTTGGCCCTCTGTTCTGGGTTACCAGACTTGAATATACCAGAACCTACAAATACACCTTCAGCGCCTAGTTGTCTCATTAGGGCAGCGTCTGCAGGAGTAGCAACTCCGCCGGCAGAGAAGTTTACAACTGGGAGTTTACCATTGTCATGGACATACTTGATTAGGTCGTATGGTACCCTAAATTCTTTGGCTTTTTCATATAGTTCATCTTCAGCTAGGGCAGTCACCATTCTGATTTCTCCCTGGATCTGTCTCATGTGAGATACTGCCTGAACAACATCACCAGTACCAGCTTCACCCTTAGTCCTGATCATTGCAGCACCCTCCTGGATTCTTCTTAGGGCTTCACCAAGGTCTCTGGCACCACAAACGAATGGGGCATCGAACTTAGTCTTGTCAACATGGTGGATATTGTCAGCAGGTGATAGAACTTCACTTTCATCTATATAGTCAATACCTATAGCCTCAAGTATCTGGGCTTCTACAAAGTGACCTATCCTACACTTAGCCATTACAGGTATGGATACGGCATCCATAATTTCCTTAATCATGGCTGGGTCACTCATCCTTGATACACCTCCGGCTACCCTTATATCCGCTGGTATTCTTTCAAGGGCCATAACGGCAACAGCACCGGCTGCTTCAGCTATTTTTGCCTGCTCCGGGCTAGTAACATCCATAATTACCCCACCAATAAATTGTTTTGTAACATCTTCCTTTTTCATAATATTTGTATCTCCTTTTCATATTGTTACGATACACTTACTAAATTTTTCTAAATATTGTATCGTTTATGCTAATAGTATAGAATAGAAGTGGTAGGTGAAAAAGAACCAATTTAAATAAAAAAAATAGGACCAGAAGTGAACTGACCTCCAAAAAATTGAATTTTTAGGTCCAACTTTTTGGGGTCATCTTAAAGTTAGAATTTCAAGTAAGTCTTTTTGTTATAGGGAGGAATAGGAAGTATGAAAAAATATGAGCTGGTATATAAGGATGTTAAAGATAAGATTATATCCGGCCTATATCCTGAAAATACCAGGTTGCCAAGCAAGAGGGACATGGCCCATATGATGTGTGTCAGCATTAATACGGTGGAGATTGCCTATGGTAAGTTGGAGGATGAGGCCTATATTGAGTCCATAGAAAGAAGGGGCTACTTTGTTGCCAAACGTGACTATATGAAAAAATACATGGGTACAATTTCCAGGCCAAAGGCTGAGAAAAAAACATATGAGTACGACTTTTCATATGGGGGAGTTGACGACAAGTTTCCCTTTGGTGTATGGAAAAAAATTTCCAGACAGGCTATTGATGATTTGGGCAGGGACCTCTTAAAGAGGGTAGACCCCATGGGGGATATGAGCCTGAGACAATCTATAGCGACCTATCTCAAGACCTACAGGGGGATAGATACCAGTATGGATAATATCTTAATTTCTGCCAGTACAGAACACCTATTTCAAATTCTCTTTTGTATACTTGGTGAGGACAAGGTATATGGGATAGAAGACCCTGGTTTTGAAAGGTGGGGCCAGCTTTTTAAAACCAATAATATAAGCTTTAAAGCCCTGCCCCTGGATGGCAAGGGTATTAAGGTACAAGCCCTGAGGGAGTCTGGGGTTGACATCCTATGTACAACACCTGCCCACCAGTTTCCAACCGGTCAGATAATGCCAACTGCCAGGAGGCTTGATATATTAGACTGGGCTAGGCATGAGGCCAGGTGGCTTATAGAAGATGACTATGATGGTGAATTTAGGTATAGGGGTAAGCCACTTCCAGCCATGAAGAGCATGGATGATATGGATAGGGTTATCTTTATGGGGTCATTTTCCAATACGGTCAGTCCTGCTATGAGGATAAGCTATATGGTAATGCCCGATAAACTGGTTGACATTTACCATAAAAGAGTTTCATATGCAGCCTGTCCGGTACCTGTCTTGACCCAGAGAAGTCTGGATATTTTTATCAGGGATGGTTACTTTGTAAGGCACATAAACAGGATGAGGAAAATCTACAAGAGGAAGCTGGACCTTATCAAATCCCTTCTTGCCAATTATGAATTTCTAGAAGTTGAAGGGGGAGATACGGGACTCCACCTGGTCATTAGCTGGAACAAGAAATCATGTGGTATGACAGGTGATAGGTTGGTAGACCTGGCAGACAAGAAGCTTATAAGGCTGACCAGCCTATCGAAGTACTATATAGGCCAGCCACCTAGGGAGGGACTAGTCTTAGGTTTTGGGTCTATGACTTTAGAAGATCTTGAGGAAGGCTTGACAAAACTATTGGGTCTTTTTGCGGATATAAAATTACTTGAAAAATAGGAGCTCAAGTTTTATAATTTAATTAGAAGATATGTATAATTTATTAAGTAGCTTTAAAGAAAATATTAGATAAATATAGGAGGCGTAGATATGGCAGTAGTAGAGTTAACAGTTTGTCCTTTAGGGACTGGAACAACAAGTGCAAGTTCATATGTGGCAGGTGCACAGAAGATATTAAGCGACCAGGATAAGGTTAAGTATTTACTAAACCCAATGGGAACTGTAATGGAAGGCGACATTGATGAAATATTTGCCTTGATCAGAAAGATTCAGGAGGATGTTTTTGACAAGGGAGTAGGAAGAGTATACTCTATTATAAAGGTTGACGATAGAAGGGACAAGCAGGCTAGTATGGAACAGAAGTTAGCGTCAGTTAAGGCCAAACTCTAGTCAAGCTTTAGTTCTGAAAAGGGTCGAATTTACTTAGACAGACAAGTTTATATTTTTTAGGGCAATTAGGCTTATATCCTAATTGCCTTTTTCGTGAATTACGAGGGCCAATCTTTAGATTTTATTTATTTTTTTGCTAGGTTTAATTTAAGCTTTTTATGGTAACATTTTGTCTTGTACTCAAGATCTATCAGAGTACATTTAGGAGGAATAATGGAATTAATAGGATATATAGATGATATAGTTAAATCGAAACCTTTAAGGTTGGTTTTTAGCAATAAATATGATAAAAATTATGACTACAAGAAGGTTAAAATAAATATGGTGAGGGTCAAGGAAAGAGACTTTTACCAGGTAGAGAAATTTACTGACAAGCAGGTCTTCCATGAAAATATAGAAGTAGAAGACCTGGCCAAGAGTATTGGAGATATGATGGAAAGGTTCCGTCAGTTGACAGCTATCTCTGAAGAATATAATTTTGATGTCAGGATATCTAAGAAGGGAAAGGTTTTTTGCTCAAAGCATGCCCAAAAAAATGACCTAAAGATAGACAAGAGCCATAATAAAAAGAAAAACTATATCCTTCAAGAGGGGATGGATATACCAGCCTTTGTAGACCTAGGAGTCTTTAACAAGGATGGCAAGATAATAAATTCAAAATACGATAAATACAAGCAGATAAATAGGTTTATAGAGATAATAGATGATGAGATAAAGAACCTGGGGGATGAATATAGCCTAGGTGGTGACAAGGTCTTGAGAATCCTTGACTTTGGCTGTGGTAAATCCTACCTTACATTTGTAGTTTACTATTACTTTGTAGAAATTAAGAAAATGAATGTAGAAATTACAGGCCTGGACCTCAAGGAGGATGTAATCGACAAGTGCAACAAGGTTGCCAGTAAGTATGGCTACGATAGGTTGAAGTTTGAGCTAGGTGATATAAACGGCTACAAGTTTGAAAACAATGTTGATATAGTAATCAGCCTTCATGCTTGTGATACGGCTACAGACTATGCCCTTTACAATGCCATCAATTGGAAGGCTAAAATGATATTTTCAGTTCCATGTTGCCAGCATGAGATAAATTCGACTATAAGGGTAGACAAGTTGTCTATAATTACCAGGTATGGGCTGATCCAGGAGAGGGTAGCTGCCTTGATGACAGACAGCATAAGGGCCAATTTATTGGAGGCAATGGGTTACAAGACACAGTTAATAGAGTTCATAGACTTTGAACATTCTCCAAAAAATATATTGATTAGGGCAGTAAGGTCCAATATCAGCAAGGATAAAAGAAAAAAATTAATAGATGAGATAGAGGTCTTGAGAGAAGAATTTTCCTTTGAACAGACCCTATACAATCTTTTAAAGGACAGGTTATAAGAATATATTTAAATAATAGGTGTTAATTATGAAAAAAGTTTGGTATGTAGTACTTGCCTTGTTAATACCAGTTTTGGTGGCAACAACATGCGTTTTTAGCTTGGACAAGTATCTAGATTATAAAAATAATAAGATGATGGAGGTCAAGGACCTCTATCCCATGCTACATGATACAGTTAGTTTGGTCAAGGACAAGGGGGTCTATGCGAACAACTACCTGGCACATGAAGGTGCAATCATGATAATGGGTTCATCAGAGTTGAGTCACTCTACTAGGCAGCATCCCGACTATTATTTTAATACGGGAAGGACTAAGAACAAGGCGATTACTATAGGTAGGGCCTATACTCAATCACTCCAGCATGCCACAATAGTTGGGTCACTGGATAATGATATAAAAAATAAAAAGGTAGTCCTACTATTGTCTATGCAGTGGTTTATGGAAAAAGAAGGGGTAACGTCAGACCATTTTCTTACTAGGTTTTCCCCAGTCCAATTCTACAATTTCATGTCCAATCCAAAGGTTAGTCTTAAAACTAAAAAAGACTATGCGAGGAGGATAGCTAGCCTGATGAAGGACCCGGGAGAGTTTAAGCCAGAAGCTATATACGCCAACCTTTATCTGCATGATGATCTTGGTCACAAGACCTTGAAACTACTTTTTAGTCCATATTATAAGGCTAGAAGGGTTATGGTTAGTATGAAGGACAAGGGTATAACATACAAGGCCCTTAGAAAACTTTATAACAAGGTTGACCAGTCCCATGATATAGCGGGTAAGATAGACTGGGCTAATGAAAAAAAGTATGCCAAAATAGAGGCTAAAAATAGGGTAGGCAAGAGGATCTACAAGTTGGGTGGCAGGAATGTTTATGTTGATAAGGGCTACTACAGGGAGTACATGAAGGGCAAGGATGAAGGCTTCAGGGGCTTCTATAGCTATGTTAAGTTGACAGATTCTAAAGAATATACTGACTTGAAGATATTTTTAGATACCTGCAAGGATATGGGTATAAAACCGACTATAGTCCTAATACCAGGTATGCCGGAGTTTTATGACTTCGCAGGTATAGGTGTCAAGGACAGGAAGGCTTTCGCCAAGAAGATAAGAGGCATATCAGACAAGTATAATACAAGGTTGATAGACCTGACAGCCAATGAAAACAAGAGATACTATCTGAGGGATATAATGCACTTAGGAACCCTGGGATGGGCAGACTTGAGTGAGAAAATTTACAAGATATATGAGAGGTAGATATTATGACAGATGAAGCAAAAAAGTATATAAAGATTGCCATAGTTATAAGCCTGGCAATGGTCATATGTATTTTAGTTTTTACCTTTTTACCTTTTAAAGAATTACCATTTATATATAATGAGTTTTAGATAGTGAGGGATGAAGATGATGAACATAGTCAGTGGTATAAGGCAATATGCTAATAGTGATAGGTTGGCAGTAGTCTGTGACGATGAAAAATTAAGCTATAAGGACCTGGATAGGTATTCAGATATTATAGGAAATTATATAAGTCAAAAATACGGAGAAAATACTCCGGTTGCTATATATGGAAATAAGGATGTCATGATCATAGCTTGTATGATTGGGGCCTTGAAGTCAAAGAGGGCCTATGTGCCCATGGATGTCAGCTTTCCTGAGCAGAGGGTTTTAGATGTATTAGACAGTGTAAGACCTAATATAGTATTTGACATGTCAGGAAAGAACTTCTTCCGTGACCAGGATGGTCAGGTTAAGGAGGCCTACAAGTCTTTTGAAATAATAGATAAGAAAAATTTGATAAATTTAATAGAAGAAAACAAGGTGGGACCTTTGGCAAGTCAAGTCCCTAGTGAAAATTGGGTAGATGGGGATGAAAATTCATATATCCTATTTACATCTGGGTCTACAGGTAAACCAAAGGGGGTCCAAATCAGTGCCTATAACCTGGATTCTTTTATGAGGTGGATGAGCCCTATATTGGGTTTGGATGGCCAGGCCAAGGTGGTAATGGACCAGCCAGCCTACTCATTTGACTTGAGTGTGTCCCAGTTGTATCCAGGTCTGGCAAATGGAGCTACCCTATATTCCTTGTCCAAGGATGTAGTGGCAGACTTTAAGGTCTTATTTGACCATATGAGGAAGTCAGACATGGAAGTTTGGGTTTCTACACCATCTTTTGTAGGTATGTGTTTGGTAGACAAGGACTTTAACCAGGAAATGTTGCCTAAGTTAAGAAAAATGCTGTATATAGGTGAAGTATTACCAGTCGAGGTGGCTAGGAAGCTTAGGGAGAGGTTCCCAAAAGTTGACATAATCAATGGATATGGGCCGACTGAAGCTACAGTAGGTATAAGTCATGTGGTAATAAATGATGACCATATAGGATCAGGCAAGTCCCTGCCAGTAGGTATACCTATGGAAAACTGTAAGATAAAGATAGTTGACGAAGAAGGCAGGGAGGTAGAAGAAGGCCAAAAGGGAGAAATAGTAATAATAGGACCATCTGTATCCAAGGGTTACTTTAAGAACGAAGAGAAGACCAAGGAGGTATTTTACCTTGAGTCTACAGATCCTGGCCTAGAGAGTGGGTCTCCTAAGGACTTGGCTCATTTAAGATTTAGGGCATACAAGACAGGTGACTTGGGCTTTATAGATGAAACAGGTAACATCAGGTATGCAGGTAGGAAGGACTTCCAGATTAAGCTAAATGGCTACAGGATAGAGATAGAAGATATAGAAAACAACCTTAGGAAGGTTGAAAATATAAGAAATGCAGTAGTCCTACCAGTATATAAGAATGAAAAAATAGCCTACCTGAAGGCAATAGTAGAGCTAGAGGTTGAAAATGACTTGGGTAACCTGAAAAATGGTATAAGGATCAAGAAAGACTTGGCCAAACTGGTACCAGAATATATGGTTCCTAGGAATGTAACTATAATAGATAAGTTGCCTATGAATACCAATGGCAAGATAGATAGAAAAAAATTAGCACAGGAATTGTAAGTAGGAGGGGACGATGACATTTTCACAATATGAGAGTTACCTCTATATGTATATACTGCTCTTGACTATGATACCAGCCATAGGTCTGGGACTAGCCGGTAAGAGGATTAAGTACTATGGTATGGTTGCAACGGCCCTTATGGTATACCTGATAATAGGCCTGGATATACAATTTAAGTTCCTAGTTGGTTTTATAGTTTGGGAACTGGCCTGTATATACCTCTTCATGTGGTCTAGGAAGAAGGAAAAAAACAAGTGGACCTTTAGGCTATTTCTTTTGGCAACAATGATGCCCCTTATAATAAATAAGGTGTCGGCCAAGTTGCCAATAGGAGTTTTAGGTTTTATAGGTATATCATACCTTAGTTTTAGGACTATACAGATAATAATTGAAATATATGATGGGGCTATCAAGGAATTAAAATTCTTAGATATGGTTTACTTTATCCTCTTCTTCCCAAGTTTGAGCTCCGGTCCTATAGACAGGTCCAGGAGATTTGAAGAGGAAATCAACCAGTCAATACCAAGGGGAGAATATGTTAGTAACTATTTGTTGCCAGGTATTAAAAAGGTCTTTTTAGGGATAATGTACAAGTTTGCCATTGCCAACCTTATACACCTTTACTGGGTCAGCAGGATTAGTCCGGACAAGTCAATTGTACCTATAATCCTATATATGTATGCCTATACGCTTTATTTGTTTTTTGATTTTGCGGGTTATAGTTTGATAGCAGTTGGTACCAGTTATATATTTGGGGTTCATGCACCAGACAACTTCAACAAGCCTTTCTTATCGAAGGATATGAAGGAATTCTGGACCAGGTGGCATATTAGTTTGTCCAGGTGGTTTGGAGACTATATCTTCTCCAGGTATGTCCTAAATGCTATGAGGAATAAAAAGTTTAAGAAAAGAGCAACAGCATCCCATGTCGCCCAGATGATAACCATGACTGTAATGGGATTTTGGCATGGTCTTACTTGGTATTATATAGCCTATGGTGTCTACCAGGGCTTGATGCTGGTCTTAACTGACGAGTTTACCAAAAAATCCAAAATATATAAAAAGTACAAGCAGGAAAAGTGGTTCCAGAGGTTACAGATAGCTATAACATTTAATATAGTATGTTTTGGTATGCTGATATTCTCAGGCTTCCTAAATTATTATGTCAAGTAAGGTGATTTTTAAGGATTACCACCTTAAGACACTTCTTTATTTAACCTTTTAAAAGACTTATTCAATGATTATCTATTAATAAAAAGTTAAGGTTAGGGAGTATAATGAATATATACTGATAATTATTTTATACATAGGTAATTGATTTGATATCTAATATGGAGGTAAAAATGGATATAAGAGAAAGTGTAATAGAAATATTTGAAGAGGTTTTGGGAAGTGATGAAATTAGAGACAACCAGGACTTGGATATGTTTGAAAATGAGATGTTGGATTCACTTGCAATAATAGAAGTATTATTGGGAATAGAAGACAAGTTAAACCTATCTTTACAGCCAACAGACTTGGAAAGAAAGGATATGGCCACAGTAAATAACCTGGTCGACTTCCTAAAAGAAAGGATATAAATAATTAACTATATGCAGGGTTCATGTTAAATACATGGGCCCTGTTTTATCTATAATAAGGCATTATTATTCAATCTAGTAAATAAAGTAAAGGGAAAGATGGTTACAATTCAGTAAATTTACTTGTTTAGTAATTTTTTTGTGTTAATATATAAAAGAGTATATTATGTAAAAGTATATAATCTAATGTTAAATATATATTATGGATTAAGAACATTCTAAGTATGAAAGGAAACAATCATGTCTAGAGTTGAGAGAAAAAGATTAGAAAAAGAAGCTAAAAAAAATAAGAAAACTAGACTTTTTAAATCCAAAGATAAGGAAGCGCAAAAGATAGACGGGGTTTTGGAATCTGATACATCTACAAAACTAGCTCCAAGACTTGATGCCGCTAGGGATGAAAAAGTTGATGACATAGATTTTGTAACAAAAAAGATAGAAGATAGGTTTATTGCAAGAGAAAACCAGAATGCAGACCCTATAATGAAGGGGCTTGGAAATAAACAAGAGGACAATGATGATATTAAGATGAAAAAAATGTCGAAGATGTCCATGAAGACTGCTGATAAAATAGTCTCAGTTGAAGATGAAGAAATGAGACTAAAGAGGAGGAGGGCCTACCTGGATAAACAAGGTCATGTCGACTCAGGTGAAATATCTCCAATTACCGTTGATGATATCAGGACAGAAGAAGATATAAATCTAGGCTTATATGACAGGTCTCCTGAAAAGGAAATTAAGGATATTGAGCATAATTTAGAGTCTGATATCAATATAAATGAGGTCAAGCATATAGATATAGAAAGGGCTCCATTTGAAGATGTCGTTAAGGTAGCTGAATCAAGGATTGCTGCTGAAAAAATCAGGCATGAGGAACAGAAAAAAGAAGAAGAGAAAATCTTAAAACAAGAGCAGATAAAGAAGGAAGTACTCGAAAAGGAATTGCGTGAAAGAGAGAAGTTGAAGACTCAGCAATTGAATTTGGATATGGGGCAGGATGAAGAACCTAAACCTGAAATATCGAGTAAGAAGAAAGGATGGTTCAAGAAAAAGATGAGTGAAAAAGATAAGGAAGAAGTAAAGGGGCTTGAAGAAGCTAACAAGACTCAAGATACAAGCACACAAGAAAATAAACCTAACAAAGACAAGTCAGAAGAAGTAAAGGCCCAGGAAGTCAAAGAAGAACCTGTAGCAGACGTTGTAATGACAGAGAAAAAAATTGAAAGTGTAGAGAATAATGAAGAACCCAAGAAGGGTGGCTTCAAGAGAGTCTTAAAGAAATTATGTATATTCTTAATAGCAATTATAGCCCTTGTTTACATAGCAGGTTGTATAGTATTCAAGGATAGGTATTTTGTAAATACCAACATAAATGGTATCAAGGCAGACCTAAAGACTCCTGGCGATATAGACAAGTTGGCTAGCGACAAGGCGGCTAACTATAAGCTGAATATCAGTGGTAGAAACGACGTCAAGGACTCAATAAATGGAACAGATGTAGATATAGCCTATGTCAAGGACGGCAGTGCTGCCAAGATAAAGGAAGACCAAGGTTTCCTGGCATGGCCACTAGCATTTCTTGATAAGACAAATATAGATGGAAAGTTAAATGTAAAGTATGATGAAGCCAAGCTAAACGATGTAGTCAAGAAGCTTAACATATTTGACAAGAAGAATATTAAGGCTCCGGTAAGTGCCTTCCCTAGGTTTGATGAGAAAAAGGGCGACTATGTAGTTGACAAGGGAGACCTTGGCAGTACACCAATAGAAGTTTCTGTTAAGAATTTTATAGCGACTTCTCTTAAGTCGGAGGCTACAGAGGTAGAATATCCAGCATCTGCCTATAAGAGCCAGAAGAACAAGGCTAATGACAAGAGGATAGAAAAGGCCATAGCCCAGTTGAAGGAATATGACAATGTAAAGGTAGTATATGACTTCGAAAAGGAAAAGTATGTGGCTGGGACTAAGGATGTCAGCACTATGTTTGATATAGCTTCTGAAGAAGACTATAAGGTGGAGTTAAGCAAGGACAAGGTGAGAGAATTTGTAAGAAGCTTAAGCAAGAAGTATTCTACATATGGAGACGCTAGAGAAATCCCATCAGCATCTACTGGTGGTAAGTTAAAGGTTACTGGCGGTATATATGGTTGGTTGATCGATAGGGAAAAGGAAACTGACTACCTGTATGACCTTGTAAAGGCAAAGAAAAGTGAAAATGATAGAAAACCTATATATGCCCAGACAGCTATAACAAGAGAAAATCAGGACTTGGGTAATGAGTTTATAGAGATTGACCTTACAAAGCAGCATATGTGGTTTGTTAGAGATGGTAAGGTAGTAGTAGATACACCTATAGTATCAGGAAATCCAAATCGTGGAGATGCTACACCTCCAGGTATATATCCTCTAAACTACAAGACGAGACATGCTACCTTAAGAGGACCAGGATATGCATCACCAGTTTCATACTGGATGCCTTTCAATGGTGATATAGGTATACATGATGCCAGTTGGCAGCCGGTATATGGTGGAAGCAGGTACCTATATGCAGGTTCACATGGATGTATAAATACACCTTATAGTAAGGTGGCTCAGTTCTATGCACTTTCCAAGAAGGGAATGCCAGTAGTAGTACATTATTAGGATTAAATAGCATCTACAATCAATATATTGATTGTAGGTGCTTATTTTTGTCTTGAAAGGGTATAGATAAACCATAAGTATTTAAGAAAGGGAAATATATTTAATGACTAGTTATGTTGAGTTAAATAATGAAGTTATTGTGAGAGATATAGAGGGCAAGTACCAACTCCACAAGGACAAGGAGGCCTTAGACCTATACCTAAGGGATTCTATAGATGGTAGGTCTATGAAGTTTGAATCTATATCAGACAAGATTAAGTATCTTGTAGATAATAATTACTATGAAAAAGAGATAATTGACAAGTACAGTATGGACTTTATAGGAGACTTACACGAGTATATAAAGAGTTTTGGTTTTAGTTTTCAGTCATATATGAGTGCCAGCAAGTTTTATGAAAACTATGCCCTAAAGTCAGATGACGGGGAGTACATACTAGAAGACTATAATGATAAGATTTTAATATGTTCACTAGCCATAGCAAATGGTGATACTGAAGTAGCAAAGAAGGTAGCCAAGAGGCTGATTAGACAGGAATTCCAGCCAGCTACACCAACCTTCCTGAATTTAGGTAGGAAGAGGGCTGGTGAGTTAGTGAGCTGTTTTTTGCTTACAGTAGAAGATTCATGCGAAGGGATTAGCTATGCAGTAGCTTCTGCCAACCACCTATCAAAAATAGGTGGAGGAGTAGCCCTAAATTTGACTAGACTAAGGGCCAGGGCAGAATCTATAAAGGGAATAGAAGGTGCCAGTGGGGGTGTAGTTGGTGTTGCCAAAATGTTGGAACAGAGTTTCAGCTACTTCAACCAGATGGGGGCTAGACAGGGGGCAGGTGCAGTTTACCTAAATGTCCTACACGCAGACTTTGATGCCCTTATGGATACCAAGAAGATAAATGCAGATGAGAGGGTCAGACTTGCTACCCTTTCAATAGGGGCCATTATACCGGATGTATTTATGAGGCTGGCTGAAAAGAACGAGACAGGCTATGCCTTTTACCCACACTCAATTTATAAGAAGTATGGCCTTCATTTAGATGACCTAAATATGGAGGAATGGTATGATAAGTTGGTAGCTGATCCGGATATCAGGAAGAAAGAAATTAACCCAAGACAGTACCTGACTAGGATAGCAGCTACACAGATGGAGTCCGGCTATCCATATATAGTATATATAGACACAGCCAATAGGGACCATACCCTAAAAGACCTAGGTATGATTAGGATGTCCAATCTTTGTTGTGAGATCTTCCAGTACCAGGAGCCTTCCCAGATTGAGTCCTATGGGTCAAGTGCCAGCCAGTGGGGCCAGGATGTATCTTGTAACCTGGGTTCCTTGAACATAGTCAACCTAATGGAAAGTAAGGAAGTTGACAAGGCCATAGACACTGCAGTAAGGTTCCTGACAGATGTGAGTGATAGGACAGATATCCACCAGGTACCTACTATAAAGATGGGTAATGACAAGAGTCATTCAATAGGGCTTGGTGCCATGAACCTACATGGTTATTTGATGAAAAATAATATAATGTATGTAACAGATGAGGCAGTAGAATTTGCTGATGTATTTTTTGCCATGATGAGGTATTATGCCATCAAGACTTCTATGGAAATAGCAAGGGAGAGAAAGGAAACCTTTGAAGGCTTTGAAAAGTCAGAGTATGCCAAGGGAAGAGCCAGTGATGTCCTGGGTAAATACTATGAAGTAGACTTTAGGCCAAAGTCTGACAAGGTTAAAAAACTATTTGAGGGTATTTATGTGCCTGATAAGAATGATTGGGCCAAATTGCTTGACGAGGTCAAGGAGGTCGGAATTTACAATGCCTATTTGATGGCTATAGCACCTACACAGAGTATCAGTTATGTACAAAATTCCACATCTTCTATCATGCCTATAACAGAGCAGATAGAGGTGAGGATTTACGGTGACTCGACTACCATTTACCCAATGCCTTTCTTGACTAATGAAAATATGCTTTTCTACAGGTCAGCCTACAATACAGACATGTTCAAGGTTATAGATGTAGTGGCAGCTGCCCAGGGGCACGTAGACCAGGGAATTTCAACTACACTCTTTGTAACAGATGATAAGACTACTAGAGATATAGCCAGGTATTATATATATGCATATAAGAAGGGCTTGAAGAGCCTTTATTACACAAGGACTAAGATGTTGAGAGAGTTAAATAATGAATGCCTATCATGTTCGGTTTAGGTAGAGGTTTTATTTTAGACGGGGGAAATTATGACTAAGGAAAAATATGTAGATGTTTTTAATACAGTCCACAAGGCTGTTAATTGGGATACGGAAGATGACGATTTTACCCAAGCCTTTTGGGATGAAAATGTAAAACAATTTTGGTTGCCTGAAGAAGTACCAATTTCTAAGGATATACCTAGTTGGTCCCAGCTAAGTGAGAGCGAGAGGGTCCTTTATAAGAGGGTTCTAGCAGGGCTTACACTACTGGACACAAAGCAGGGTAATGATGGTATACCTTCAATGATGGAATTGACAGAGAACTTCCAGAGGAAGGCCGTCTTATCTTTTATGGGGACCATGGAAGAGATTCATGCAAAGAGTTATTCAAGTATCTTTACGACACTCCTATCAAAGCAGGAGATAAATGACCTGTTTGTATGGATAGAGGAGGAGCCTCTTCTACAGAACAAGGCTAAGTTGGTATTGAGACAGTATAAGAATACCCACACACCGAAGGGCCTATATATGTCAATGGCCACTAGTGTATTCTTAGAATCCTTCTTGTTCTATAGCGGGTTTTTCTATCCTCTTTTCCTAGCAGGCCAGGGAAAGATGATATCAAGTGGCGAAATTATATCCCTGATATTGAGGGATGAGTCCCTACATGGCAAGTATATTGGTCTTTTGGCCCAGGAAAAGTTCAATGAATTCCACTATGATGACAAGAATGAATTGAAGGAGAAGGTGTATTCCCTACTTAAGGAATTGATGGAAAATGAAGAAAAGTATACAAAACTTCTGTATGAGGGGTCTGGTCTAGAAGAGCAGGTTATCAATTTCTTGAAGTACAATGCCAATACAGCCCTTACAAATATGGGATTTGAAGAATTTTACAAGGTAGAGCCTGTAAATGCCATAGTCCTTAATGGCTTAAGTACAGAGACAAAGACACACGACTTTTTCTCAACTAAGGGTAATGGCTACCAGAAGGGCATATATGAAGAACTAACAGATGAAGATTTTATATTTTAGGATGGCTTATGCTATCCTATTTTTCTTGAAAAATTAATAAAAACTTAAGATTTGTATAGACTTTATATTTAGTTTTTTTAGCTATACTATTAGTATAAAGAAACAGACTTTAATATAAAAATGCTTAGGAAAAGGAGGACTACAAATGAAGATAGCAATTTTGACTGCAAAATTTGGTATGGGCCATATGTCAGCATCTAAATCTATAATGCAAGATATACAAGCATATTATAAGAATGATGATATAGAGATAATAGACTTTTATGAATACGCCTTGCCTCATCTATCTGGATATATGTACAAGTCCTTTGACCTATTATTAAAGTACGCAAAAGGAATTTACAGTTTCTATTATTCAATCAATGATAAGAAGGTGACAGGTGTTGATCTCCTAACTAGGGTATTTGCCAGTGCCTGTAAAAAAATGGTAGATGAGATGGAACCAGACTTGGTAATATCTACCTTCCCTATGATTTCTAGGGGTGTGGGTTATTACAAGGAAAAGTATGAATCTGACCTAGAATTGATTACATGCATTACAGATGTAAGTAGCCACTATGAGTGGTTGGTTGATGGAACTGACCAGTATTTGGTTGCCTGTCCGGATGTAAAGTATGAAATGATTCACAAGGGTATTGACCCTGATAAGATAGTAGTTTATGGTATTCCTGTGGCAGAAAAGTTTAAAAATAGACAAGAAAGCAAGAAGGCAGGTCGTTTGATCAGTGATAATATAATAGGTATGCCTGAGCTTAAGAAGGGCAAGGAAATCCTAATAATGGGTGGTGGCCTAGGTATATTACCTAAGAGCCAGGCCTTCTATGAGGACTTAAATTCAGCCCCTGGGATTCATACTACAATAGTTGCTGGTAACAATAAGGAAATATACAAGAACCTACATGGCAAGTATGAAAACATTACAGTATTAGGTTTTACAGACCAGGTAGACAGCTTGATGGAAAGGGCAGACTGCATAGTGACAAAGCCAGGTGGAATAACTGTATTTGAAGCCATATACTCAAATACACCTATAATTTCATTTGCCCCAACCCTACCTAATGAACAGAGGAATGTGGAATTTATAGAAGATAATAATTTCGGTATTCTTCTGACTGAGAACCCAGATGTAAGTGTTAAGACCATAGTTGACCTGGTAAGTGATGACAGGGTCCTAGAGGGTATGCGTTCAAGTATGGCAAGCTTTGTAGCCAAGTTGAACAGGGCCTACTTCAAGGAGTACAGCTATGCAGGTAGGCATAATTACGGCCTAGGAATCTACCACGATTCAAGGAAGATATATTCTTATTAATAGGAATAAAAGGGTCGTTACCAGTAGGCTAATTTATAGTGAGTAATTAATCGCAAATTGTAATTAATCTTTAATATAAATATAGTATTAAAAGTTGCCTTTGCGGGCAACTTTTAGTCTATGTAAGGAGATGGAATAAATATGTATATTTTATATTTGTTTTTAATAGTAGTCTTGGTATTTGTGGTTCATTCTATCCTGCCTACCTACTATAATAAAATTTTTAATAAGGAGGTCGTTAGGACTACAGGTCAAAATAATAAAATAATGTTGACCTTTGATGATGGGCCTGATGATAGATATATACATGACTTGTTGGAAGTCTTGGACCAAAATCAAGTCAAGGCCACATTTTTTATGGTGGCAGAAAATGCCCAAAAAAACAGACAGATTGTAGACAAGATACTAGGAGGTGGCCACAAGGTCGGTCTCCACTCTTGGCAGCATAAAAATGCCATGCTTTACTCATATTCATATACTAAAAGGGATTTTGAAAATAGCTTTAGGATTATGAAGGGTTTGGGCCTAGAAGAGATGCTTTATAGACCACCTTGGGGGCATACAAATATATTCTCTAACCATTTCGTAAAAAGGTATGGGATGAAGATGATATACTGGGATGTGATGGCAGAAGACTGGGAAGCCCAGGCAAGCCCAGAATCGATTAGGAAGAAATTGTTGGATAGGACTAGTCCAACTAGTATAATATGCCTGCATGATGCAGGGGAAAATTCTGGTGGGGCAGCTGGAGCACCTAAAAATACTATCGAAGGTCTAAAGCTAGCCATACCAGAATTGAAGGCCAAGGGGTATGAATTTATCCTACCCTAGGCTATGATAGGTTTTAGGAGGTAAAATGGAGGGTTTAAAGAATAAAAAAAGCCAGTTTATAGGCATAACAATAATGGTGGTCTTGATGGTCTTTACCATATCCCAGGTATTGAAGGGGGAGTCAGTTGACTCTATAATGAGGGCCCTTAGGTCAGTCAAGCCTATATATATCCTGGTAGGAATAGGAATGATGCTGGTATATGCTTCATTTGAGGGGATAAACATATGGTTAATTGTCAAGGGCCTTAAGCAAAAAACATCCATATTTAAGTGTATAGGCTATGGTTTTGTAGGCTTCTATTTTAGTTCCATAACTCCTTCTGCATCCGGGGGTCAACCTGCCCAGGTATATTTTATGAAGAAGGATGGCATTAGTGTGACTTCATCTTCATTGACCCTTATGTTGATTCTTTTTACCCACCAGCTGGGAGTAGTCATATATGCTCTTATAGGAGTCTTACTAAATACTAATATAGGGGGGTCACAGTTAGCTAATACCCTTCTTTTAGCCTTTGGTTTTATAACAAATGCCCTGCTTTTAATCGGCATTATAATGCTTGTATACTGGCCAAAATTGGTCTTCAAGATATTGAACTTTTTCGGCCTCCTACTACACAGGACTAGGATAATAAAAAATAGGGAGAAAATAGAAAAGAAGATATCTAGCTCTGTTGAAGAATATGAGCGTGGGGCCATATATATGAGAAATAATTCAATCCTAATATTAAAGGTAACCCTACTAACTGTGGTCCAGATTAGCCTCTTATATGCAGTTCCTTATGTAATATACAAGGGTTTTGGCCTTAGTGGTTATTCGGTCATGGACTTGATTTTGATGCAGGCCATATTGAATATAGCTGTATCGTCCTTACCACTCCCAGGTGGGGTAGGGGCAAGTGAGTCCTTGTTCCTAGGTATGTTTAGTGTTTTCTATGGAAAAAAACTCCTTATACCTGGAATGTTGTTGACGAGGATATCAAACTTCTATTCAGTTTTGGTAATTAGTGGTATAATATCATTAGTAATGTACTTATGGCCTAGCAAGAACCAGGTCGTAGAGGACATTTAAATCTTACTGAAAAGAAGGCAATATATGGATATACACAACTCGATACAACAGAAACAAACACAAAGTTTAAATATTTCTAACCAGATAGTTCAGTTTTTAAATATACTAAATATGGGCAGGTATGAGTTGGAAGATGCCATAGAGGCTGAAGCTGAGTCGAACCCGGTATTAGAGGTAGATATAAAAGATGATGGAATAGATTGGGAGGAATACTTTAAAAAAGAAAAGTTCAACTATGATTTTGATAAAAATGAACTAGTATATGCAGATAGTTATGACTATGACTTTGAAAATATGACAAGTGATGAAGACAGTCTATATGATGAGTTACATGGTCAGATTAAAATAATGAATATAGATGATAGGAAGAGAAGGGTATGTGACTACCTGGTAGATAGTCTGGATGAAGATGGCTATTTGAGGGAAAAGGAGTCTGATATAGCCGACAAGTTGGGGGTAGATTTTGACCTGGTTGAAGAATGTATAGGCCTTGTTCAAACTCTGGAACCTGCTGGTATATGTGCGAGAAACCTACAGGAATGTATAATCCTCCAACTCCACAGTGAGGGTATATACGATGATGCACTTGAAGACATTATAGTCAATAATATCAACCTGGTAGCCAATTCCAATACCAGGCAACTAGCATCAAAATACAAGAAAAAGCAGGAAGAAATCAGAGACTATCTTGAATTAATCAAGAGTCTAGAGCCTAGACCTGCAGAAAAATACTTTAAAAATGCCATAGTCTATGCCTATCCAGATGTAGTTCTTGAAGAAGATGAACTGGGTAATTTGGTGGTTAGGCCCTATAACGAAAAGAGGTTGAAGCTGAATATTAGTAGCTACTATAGGGACTTATATATAACGACTGATGACCCAAGTGTTAAGGCCTATATAAGGGAAAAGTTATCTTCGGCCAAGAGGATTATAAATGATGTTGAAGACAGAAAGTCTACGGTAATAGCAATAGCAGAGGCCATGGTTGAAGTCCAATTCAACTATTTTAAGTATGAGGGACAGCTTGAGCCCATGACCCTTCAGAGGATTGCCGACATGGTAGGCTGTCATATCTCTACAGTTAGCAGGGGGGTAAATGACAAGTATATCCTTACCAATAAGGGTCTATACGAGATCAGGAGCTTTTTTTCAGGCGGACTAGAAACTGAAGAGGGTAGTATGATTTCTATATCCGTAGTAAAGGATAAATTAAAAGACATAATAGAACATGAAAACAAGAAAAAACCTCTTAGCGATAAGAAACTTGAAGATATGCTAAGGGCAGAAGGTTTTGAAATAGCTAGAAGAACCGTAGCAAAATATAGGGAAGAAATGGGTTACTTAAGTTCCTCAAAGCGAAAAGAAATCTAAAAAGATTGGGGACCATTTTGGTATTTA
>NZ_ADGQ01000070.1 GCF_000147675.1 Peptostreptococcus stomatis DSM 17678
TATTCTCCTAGGAGAATATAAAAAAATATGGATAGAGGAAAACCTCTATCCATATCTATATTACTAATAAATTAGTATTGTTCTTTAATTATCTCTAGTTATTAAAGACCTAGCTTTTCAACTACAGCCTTCATGAAGTCAGCAGCAACAACTCCACCAACCTGAACAACTGCCTTCTTACCATCTAGAACAGCATTCTTCTTGAATAGAGAAGCCTGATCAGCAGTCATCTTAGAACCAGCTAATACTATTGGAGCCTTCTTGAATGCTGCATAAGCACCAGAAGTCTGAGCATCTACTAGGTACTGGTTAGCACCAGAAGCAAATATTGCACCTTCTGCAGCAGGCTTACCATTTCCATCATGTAGATAGAATTCATTTACTACTTCTACATTTGTAGCATATCTATCATCACCAGATAATCTGCTTAAAGTAGCAATGCCTGGTACACTCTTAACAGCCTTGTAACCTGCACTAGATACAGAATCTGAGCCACCTACTATGTATGCAGTATTAACATTTAAACCATTTATTAATTCTCTAGTAGATCTATCAAATCCATCCTTCTTCATTACTAGTATTGGAGATACCTTATTACCAGCATCTTTCTTTGCAGCTACTGCAGAAACTGACATAGCATCGGCAGCGCCATTAGCACCTACGAAGAATGCTGTAGTTCCATTGTGACCATTGTACTTTAATCTCTTAGCAACTTCTAGAGATGTAGCAGTTCTATCAAGACCAGCTAGTCTGACTACAACTACATCAAACTTATCCTTTAACTGCTTTTCAACGCTTGCTGGTACAGAGTTTTCTCCACCTACTATGTAAACAGTCTTCTTAGATAGGTTCTTAGTTACTCTACCTATTTCATCTAGAGTATCCTGGCTTAAACCAGTCTTTGGACTAGCCAATAGCATAGGAGCATTCTGTGAAGCTGCAAGAGGAGCTGCAGATAAACCGTCAAACTTAGCCATTCCACCTACGATAACAACTGTATCAGCTGTACCCTTTTCAAACTGGTCCTTAGAAACTTCTATCGCAGTTGCATACCTATTTACTCCAGATAACTTAGTGAAGTGACCTGCAACAACATCTATAGACTTACCTAGGTCTACTAAAACAGTATTTAAGTCAGCCTGAGTTTTACCCTTGATTACAAACTGGATATTCTTAGTCTGGCCCTTATCGTTAACATCTTCTACATTTATAACACCTAGTGTTAATTCAAAACCATCTGCAGTCTTTGCTATCTTACCAGCCTTAACAGCATCTTGTACTTTCTTCTTAGTAGTCTCATAGTTGTAACCGCCAAAGTTGAATCTAGCCTTGTCATTATCATTTGCTAACTTATTAAAGTTGATTAGGTTATTTACAAAGTCAGCACCCTTTTCAGTGTATCCGCCTTCCTTAGTGAATACATTTTCTAACTTAATAGTAGCCTTTTCAGCATCGCTTACTAGGTAAACATCAACATCACCACTTGGGATATCAACATTAACAGACTTATTGTCTTCGTTAGCTACTTCGTCAAACTTAGCAACTGTATCAAGAACGTTCTGAGCATTATTGTTACCAGTTATAAGCTGACCGTCCTTAGTCATAGGTTTTTCTAGGTCTACAACAGTTGAGCTAACCTTGAAAGTTAAATTTTCACCACTTGCTAACTTTAATTCAACTGTATCATAATCAGCAGGAGCAACTGCAGTAGTTTTCACCTTGTCTTCTACTAGAACCTTGTCCCCTACCTTTACACGCTGCACGAAAGTAGGCTTTGTGTCAGCTGAATTAGCCTTTGCTAAATTAACTAGATCAGTTATAAGCTTTTCAAGAGAAGCCTGAGTCTTTTCATCCTTGCCTGCTTCCTTTGCTACATAGTGTTTCTTAGTAGTTGTCTTAAACGCAGCACCCTTATCACTACCCTTATCGTAGATTGCAACCTTAGCAGTAGGGTCTGCTTCTAAAAGCTTAGCCAACTTAACTGCACTGTCAACAACATACCAGTTGTTTGTAGTTTCGCTGATTGTAGCACCATCATACATAAAAGAGAACTTTCTTCCCTGGTAAATACTTGCATTTACAGCCTTAAAGCCCTGACCAGCCTTGTTAACAAGAACGATGTATCTAGAGTTTAGAACTTCGTCTACATCATTTGCATATGAATTTCCAAGACCATCAACCTTCTTGTCAGTATACCTTTCTGCTAGAGCCTTCTTTGCCTTATCTACAACTGTAGATATAGCAGCATCCTTGTGCTCATTTACATCAGCACTTGCTATTACTGGAGCTACAGTTGTCACTGCAGTCGCAGCAGCCATTAAAACAGCTATTTGTTTCTTCATGTTATCATTCCTCCCAAACATATTATTGATTACATTTCTTTTTAATAATTCTATATGATTCCGAACATAATTACATAGAATCATACATTTCTCACACTTTAATATTATTACAAAATTGTAATAATTTCAAGATGTTTTTGCAAAAAAATTCAAAAATATTCATAAAATATGCTATTTATCCCATATTTTTTATTATTTAATATGCAAAATCCACCATTACCCCTATCACTATACAACAGATTTTATATATTGGCAAGAAGTTTTAATACCATTTATATAATTTAATCCTCTTTTTATATACTTTTTTATATGTTTTTTATATACTAAAGGCTCTTAAATTTTAAAATTGTAATTTTTTTGTTATTATTGACTAATGCCATCCAGCATCCTTTCCTGTGAATAGGGATAAAGTTTACTGAAGCTACTGATTACAAAGTACCTGTAGCCATCTTCATCATAGTAGCATGTCATGAGAGATACTATGGCCCTGCCTTCGTACTGGCCCAGGAGACCGTCACCTATAAGGTCTGTCCTGTCTTCTTTTACCTTCATAGTCTTAACTACCCTGTATTCATAGATGTTTTTCTTGTTGGTCAACTTGATGATGTCTCCCTCTTTTATTTTCATCAGGCCACCAAACAGAACCTTGTCATTTTTGCAATAGTGACCTGCAACAGCATAGTTGCCCTGGCCCATTCTTTGGTCTGGTTTCATAGTACAGGCCCCATACATTAGGTTGTTGTTTTCCAGGCCTTCAAATATAGCTATATTTTTGTTGATTGAAGGTATTACTAGTTGGCCTACCAACTTGGATAGGTCTGCCTTGTCCCTGTTCAGGATTACCCCATTAATATCTATCGGGTCGACCTTGGATGCGTCATAGTTGTTGGTCTTTTCCTTAGTATTTTTTTCCAGGTCCTCACCAGACACCTGGGTAATATTTACATCCTGGCTTCTTTTCATCAATATATATTCCGATATCTTTGGCACTGATACAAACATAATTCCTACTAGTATCAGCAGTAGTCCTAACTTTTTCATTGGGCCCTCCTTTAACACTTTTATTCACTCTATTACTTTATAATCTTCCTTATATTACTTACACATATGCTTACGGCAACCAACTCGGCTATTATTACACTCCACCATACCCTGTCTAGGTTACCAGTCAAGGAGAATAGGTAGGCCAGGGGTATTAATACTACCAATTGCCTGATTATGGATATTACCATACTAAGAGTTCCCCTACCTATGGCCTGGAATACTCCTATAGATATTATGGATATGGCAGCAAATACAAAGCTGGCACTGATTATTCTAAAGGCAACCCTAGCAATTCCCAACATCTGATCGGATGCATTGAACATGGCCAGGAGTTGGTCTGGGAATACCATCATTATCATAGTACCAATCAACATTATTATTACGGCATACCTCATACCCAGGAATATTGCCTCTTTCATCCTTTCCTTGTCATTAGCACCATAGTTGTAACCTACTATAGGTATTATACCATTATTTAGTCCAAAGACTGGCATAAATATAAAGCTCTGGAGCTTGAAGTAGATACCCAAAAGGGCAACTGCTGTTATTGAGAACTTGGCCAATATCTGGTTAAAGGAGAATATTGTCACAGATGATATGGATATCATTATTATAGATGGTATACCCACTGCATAAATATTCCTTATTATCTTTGATTCCGGCTTCATATACTTGAAACCTATCTTTATATCCTCTTCCTTACTTATACACAGGTAGGCAGCTACAAGGACTCCTATGTGCTGGGATATTACAGTTGCCAGTGCTGCACCTGCCAGACCCATGGCTGGTAGTCCCAACCAACCAAAGATCATTATTGGGTCTAGGATTATATTCATTAGGGCTCCTACAATCTGGGCTGTCATGGTATACATGGTCTTGCCTGTTGCCTGGAGCAACCTCTCAAACATAAGGTGGGTAAAGATGCCAAAAGACCCCATAAGACATATCCTTAGGTAGACCGGCCCATGGGCAAGTATATCTGGATTATCAGTCTGGATACCTATTAGCTTGTCTGATAGGAATAGGCCAACTAAAAAGAAGGTTATAAAGCTAAAAAATGCTAGCAATAAACCATTGTTGGCTATCTTGTTTACCTGTGAAAACTTCTTTGCTCCTAGATTCCTTGCCAGCAGGGAGTTGACCCCAATGGCTGTACCTATCCCTACCGACATCATTAGCTGTTGGAAGGGGAAGGCCATGGATACTGCTGTGATGGCCTCTTCACTAATTTGGGCTACGAAGATACTATCTACTACATTATATAGGGATTGGACCATCATAGAAACTACTATCGGTGCTGACATTGTCAGTATTAGCCTCTTGATGCTCATAGTCCCCATCTTGTTTTCTTTTATATGTTCCTTATTTGATTTATTCGTCAAATTTGTTTACCTTACTTTCCTATTATTTCTTATTTTCTTTCTACTTATAACTTACATTTTTCTGCAGTCTTAAATTTTCTTTCTTTTATTTCATATTTTCTTCTTGTTTTTTCTTGTTGACCCCATTGATTAGACCCTTGTAGCGAAGGTAGACACCTGAATATATGATGTTGTCTATTATTGACTTGTTGACCTCGATATCCAGGTCAAGGATGCCTTCTTCTAGTCTGGCCAAGGTCATGCCAATTAGCTTGTCTACCCTGTCCTTTAGGGCCTCCCTATCATCCTCGTAACTGGTAAAGGGGTTATACCGCCCCTTTTCCAGGTCTTCATCCAGGTCTTCATAGGCATCCATAATATATATGTACTTACCTATATTAAAGCCAACCTTCCTCAACCTGTCCCTGTAGTCATCATCCTTGTAGTCGAATATTTCTTCAAGGAGTCTGGCAAAACAGTTGGAAGTCTGGTCTATTGAACTTGACTGGTCTTCTTCTAAAGACCTCAGTTCTCCAAGACACTTCTTTATAAAGTCTGCCTTCTTAGGGTACTTATCATAGGCCGTCTTAAAAGACTTCTTGTAGACCTGTCTTGCCAACCTTGACTTGATTCCACCCTCGTCATTTACATCATCTTCCAGCTTGTAGTAGGCCAGGAGTATATTCATACTGGCTGCATACTCTGTGATGTCGTTGATGATGTGTTTTTTATTTTTAACTGGATCTACTATACACTTTTCGTGAAATATCTGGGCACTTGGCTGGTATATTGAACTAAGCAGGACTATCAGAAAGGTGATATCATAGTTGATAGTCAACCTGGATAACTCCGTATGGTTCCTCTTTAGGTATTTACAGAGACCACAGTAGTAGGCCTTGTAGTGTTCATATTCACGAAAGGTCAGGTCCATCTTATTTATTCTTACATAACCAAACATTTCTTTTTCCTTATCTATATTAAACCTATATTTTTTGCTTGAAGATAAATGAGGCTAGTCTTGCCTGTTCTTCAAGCATGGTCATCCCGTTTATTGTCCTTATTCCCAAAGACTTGGCCTGGCTAATTAACCTGGTTTCCTCTGGATTGTAAATGAGGTCAAGTACTGCCTCTAGTCTTTTAAAGCCTGCCAGTTCCAAGGGAGCCTTGTCTACGTGAGGGTACATACCTAGAGGTGTTGTATTTACTATTATATTAGCCTTTTCATGGTGTCTATCCAGGTTGTCATAGTTGTCCTGTCCCCTCCTGGATACTGTTACTATAGTCCCTGCCCCCATATCTTCCATGTAGGCCTTGACAGTCAGGGATGCCCCACCACTACCTAGGATTAGGACGTATTTATCCTTGACTTCTAGGCCTAGGCCTTCTACCATCTTGGAAAAACCATAGTAGTCAGTATTGTCCCCATATAGGCTACCGTCTCCTAGCCTGACTATGGTATTGACTGCCCCTATAGACTGGGCCCTATGAGATAGGTCATCACAGTATTTTACAAGGGTTTGCTTGTAGGGTATTGTGACATTCGAACAGTCCAGTGGGTAGTTTTCCATATAGGAGTCTATCTTATCCTTGGTTATCTCATATAGTTGGTAGTCGTAGTCCCCCAGCCTTGCATGGAGTTCTAGTGACTTGCTATGGGATAATTTTTCACCCAGGAGGCCTGACCTTATGTCTCTAGTATTCACCGGTCTTGTATCGAAACTGGCAAGGTCATCTATGTCTGTCTCTACTATCTGGCAGTCACCGAGAGTTCTAGGAATAACCAGGTTAATCTTGTCACCCTGCCTCTTCTTGTCCACCCTTATAAGGTCTATTAACTGGTCCATATCGTATGGACAGTTGATATCTAGGCCAGCCTTGTCCAGGGCCATACTTATAGTGATAAGGTCTGAAAACTTCATCATACCCCTGGCTACTGCATACCTGGATACGAGGTTTAGTCCCATGGCTACAGCCTGGCCATGTCTTAGTTTGTAGTCGCTCAATTTTTCTATGGCGTGACCCAGGGTGTGACCCAGGTTTAGGGCCTGCCTCTGCCCCTTGTCAAATTCATCTGCCAGGACATACTTGGCCTTGATGGATATGGCCTTGCATATATTTTCTATTAAAGCCCCTAGGTCTGACCTGGAGGCTATCTTCTCTATATCTAATGACTTGTCTAATACTGCATACTTTAGCATTTCTCCCATACCTGATGACCAGTCCAGGTCTCCTAGACTTTTTAAGCTCTCTATATCACAAACTACCAGGTCTGGTTGGTAAAAGGTACCTATCTGGTTCTTGCCATGACCGGTGTTTATAGCAGTCTTGCCACCTACACTAGAGTCTATCATAGCTAATAGGCTGGTTGGGACCTGGACTAGGCCTATCCCCCTCTGGTAGGTTGCTGCACAGAAACCTGCTAGGTCTCCTACTAGGCCTCCACCTAGGGCTAGGACCATATCTTGTCTGGTCATTTCAGCCTCAGACATATGGTCTATGATAGCCTTGTAGTTGGCCAGGTCCTTGCTGGCCTCACCTGGTTCGATTATATACTTTGTTGGCTTGTAACCAGCTTTGGTCAGGGATTCCATGACCTGGTCTGAGTATATGGAATCTACATTCCTGTCCGTTACTATACAAAGCTTGGTCCCCCTGCTATTTGGTATATTATCCAATATTATCTGCCCTATATTTGCCAGCTGGTCCCTGCCTATCAGTAGATCATAGGACTTGCTTTTAGCATCTATTTTTATTTTTTTTATACTATTTATGCTATTCATAATATCTAGTCTCCTAGAGCCCCTTTAATTTTTATCACCTGGTCAACTATCTGGGCAAATTGGCCGGGTAGAATTGACTGGTCTCCATCTGACAGGGCATTTGGCGGGTCATTGTGGACTTCTATCATAAGTCCATCTGCCCCTGCTGCTATTGCTGCCAAGGACATTGATCCTACCAGGCTAGACAGACCTGTTCCATGGCTTGGGTCTACTATAATAGGTAGGTGGCTGACTTCCTTTAAGATAGGAACTACTGATAGGTCCAGGGTATTTCTTGTAATATCAGAAAAGGTCCTGATTCCCCTTTCACATAGGATGACCTGGTCATTGCCATTATCCATTAGGTATTCGGCACTCATCAACCACTCCTTTACAGTAGAGGAAAAGCCCCTCTTAAGTAGGACTGGCTTGCCTATCTTGCCCAATTCCTTCAATAGTTCAAAGTTTTGCATATTTCTAGCACCGACCTGGAGTATATCTACATCTGCAAACTGGTCCAGATGACTGATTCCTACAATTTCTGATACTATAGGTAGGCCCGTTTCCCTTTTAGCTATCCTCAATAGGTCCAGGCCATCTGCTCTCATGCCCTGAAAGTCATAGGGAGAAGTTCTAGGCTTGTAAGCCCCACCCCTCAGGAGGTTGGCACCGGATTTCTTGACCGACCTTGCAATCGACACTATCTGGTCCTCAGACTCAACTGAGCATGGTCCTGCTATTATTATAGGTGACTTGCCACCTATTTCTATGATGCCTGAATCTGTATTTATAGTAATGGGTCTAGTTTTTTCGCCAGCATCCCTTTTTGTCATTTTTAAACCTTCTATCATATAGGCCTCCCTTCCTAGTATTTTGAAAATACGCTAAACTACATTATACCATATTTTACTGGGTCATAGGATATTTTAGTCTGTCTAATAAGTGATATTTTAATGGGTATATTTTATTGACTGTATTATGTAAACTATCTTTGTATAAATAGCTAGACCTTATTAGACCTATTGACTTCTATCCTGTGGCCAGGTTTTTTGTTATTAGGTCTATTGACTTTTATCCTATCTCTAGCTTTCTCGTTTAATTAGAAGCATAGTAAACTTTTATATTTTTATGGTTTACAACTACTTTTCAATGTGGTAAACTATCTTACATAAGGTTAGTAAACCTTTTATAATATTTGGTTTACTATATTTTTAGGAGGATTTATATGAATAAGAAATTTTTAAACACAAAGACTATGATTCTTTGTTCCCTATTTACCGCCCTGATAGCTATAGGTGCCTTTATAAGGATACCATTCCCGGTTACTGTTTTTAGTTTCCAGTTTACCTTTGTACTATTGGCCGGTGTCCTACTTGGAGCTAAGAGAGGTGGCTTGTCTACCCTTGTATATGTATTGATTGGTTTGGTTGGTTTCCCTATATTTACAGAAGGTGGTGGCCCCCAGTATACACTAAAACCTACATTCGGATACCTGGTGGCCTTTATAATTACAGCCTATTTGGTGGGCTACTTTAGGGAGAAGTTCGGAACTGGATCATTTGTAAAGTTGTTCCTTGCCTGTCTACTAGGTATGATCTTTACATATGGTTTTGGTAGTCTTTATACCTACTTTATACTTAACTATGCCTTGGGAACTAAGATTTCCTACCTTGCATGTTTGGTCAGCCTATTCCCATTTGCCTTTGTAAAGGACCTTGCAAGTTGTGTTCTTGCTGTTTTTGTTGGGCAGAGACTGGCCAAGTATATTGAATTTTAATTGCCTAAAATTTTTATTAATATAAAAATAGACCTTGACCAATTTTTCTTGGTTAAGGTCTATTTTACATAGAGCAGTTATTTTATATAGATTGACTTTTTATATAAATCAGCTTTTTTACATAGAACAGCTTTTTTATTTTATTATCACTCCTTCAAAGCACTTATTTAAGCAGTGATGTAACCAGGTCTGATATTTTATCAAAGTCTTCATCTCCTGGATTCCACAAGGATCTGATACTTTCATCTATGACCTCAAAGCCAGCTTCCTCTAACTGGGCCTGTAGGACTTTTACTGATTCCCCACTCCAACCGTAGCAACCAAATGCTGCAGCCTTCTTCTTTTTAAACTTAAGTTGCTTTAAGAATTCTAGCCAGCCAGCAACACTTGAAAGGATACTGTTACTTACAGTTGGTGATCCTACAATAATTGCCTTAGACTTAAATACCTCTGTCATTACATCGTTCTTGTCAGCCTTTGAAATATTAAATACCTTGACTATAGTGTCAGGACTCTGCCTGTGGATTTCTTCTGCTATCTTGTGGGCTATCTTGGTTGTACCCTCCCACATAGTATCATAGGCTATAGTTACCTGGTCTTCCTGGTAGGCCTCTGCCCAAGTAGCATAATTTTCTACTATCTGTAGAGGATTTTCACGCCAGATAGCTCCGTGTGATGGGGCAATAATATCAAAAGTCAGGTCAAAACCTATAATTTCTGTCAGTTTCTTCTTAAGAATTGGTGCAAATGGATTTAATATGTTGGCAAAATACTTCATTGCCTCCTTGTTCAACAAACACTGGTCTGCCTTGTCATTGAAAAGTTCTTCTACAGCATAGTGCTGGCCGAATGCATCATTTGAGAAAAGTATATTGTCCCCAGTCATATAGGTAGCCATAGAGTCTGGCCAATGAAGCATCTTCATCTCTACAAAGACTAGCTTCTTGCCATTACCAATGTCTACACTGTCTCCAGTCTTTACAACCTTAAAATTCCAACCACGCTTACCATACTGGCCTTCAATACTCTTTACAGCATTGGCAGTACAATATATAGGTGTATCAGGTATTTCATCCATGATCGTAGTCAATGAGCCTGAATGGTCACATTCACCGTGGTTTGCTACGATAAAATCGATTTTCTTTAAGTCAATCTCTTTTTTTAGATTTTCCACAAAGTCAAACCTATGTGGTGTCCATACTGTATCTATCAGTACAGTCTTTTCTTCTTCAATTAGGTAGGCGTTCTGGCTAGACCCATTCATGATTGAGTAATCATCCCCATGAAAGTGCTCTAACTCCCAGTCTATATAGCCAACCCAACTTACATTTCCTTTTACATGCTTTCTCATTCTTTTCCCTCCATATACTCTTTAAATTGTTCTGACAGCAGGCTAAGAAACTCCTTTCAAATTCGATAGGCTTATTCTAATGTTAAAAGAAGTCCCATCTTAAACTTCTTGTCTGCCTTTACTGAATGTAGGCCTCCCTTGGCGAAATGGAAGTTTTCCCCTGCCTTAATAGGATGGTCCACACCTTCATATCCTATTACAGCCTCCCCATCAAGTGCAAATATTAAGGCCTCTCCTGGTGCCGCATGTTCAGATAAGCCTGTTCCTGCATCAAATGCCATAACTACGAACTTCATCTTGTCATTGTGGACTATATCCATATTAACTATCTTTCCATCCTGGTATGGTATAATTTCTGCAAACTTAAATACTTGTCCTGCCTTTATCGCCTTATTCATATTATCTTTCCTCCTAATTGCTATTTCTGTATATACAACACCTATGTCTGTCTTAAAACCGACCGGTGTATCAACATCTGTTACTATTCCATCCCCAACTTCTAGTATTTTTTCACTACCATCTGACTTGTAAACTGTCACTCTTCCCTCAGATACTACCACTAACTTATGGTAGGGGAATATCTCTGCACTTATATCTGTTTCTTCTGCCATGGAAAATATGGATATATAGTTATCTCCACCACTTATTTCTTTTGACACTGTGCAGCCTGGTATAGGGACGTTGTCCTTAGCTATTGAAAATACCCTTCCTGCTACTTCCTTCATAGGTAGCTCCTTTCCTAATCTTGATGATTATTGATTATATTAAACTCTGACATCAGGGTTCTTTTCACCAAATTTTTCCTTTAGCATCTGGCAAATTTCACTACGAGCCTTGCCCTGCTTTTCCATATTCTTAACTGTCTTGTATGCTGCAAATAGTGTTGATGGTCCAATTTCTGAACTGAAGTTTCCTATACCCTGGTTCCATACCAAAAGTTCAAATACATCATCAAGGGCTCTACTATCTAAGCCATGGATATATGCCTTAACCAGTTCTCTAGTTGCCTGACGCATCCTTCCTGCACCTACAGCATTTGTTAATGAAAGAAGTAGCCTAGTTTCATAAGGTAGGTACCTCTTTTCATCATTCCAAGTTAGGTCCCAAAACTCAACTGCAATCTTGCCTAATGTTTCATCAATTAGTGGCATATTTGTAAGTGCCGCTGGACGCATTGGTATATTCTTTTCATCCTCTTTTGCCTCTGCCCTATAAAAATACACATGATATTCAGCATCTGCCTTCTGCTCTGTGTGATATTCATATCCTAACCCTTCCATTACCTCATATAGTGGAATTGGATCAAAACTCTGGATTACCTCTATCCCTTGGCCAGCCGGAACTGCCTTGGCCTGTTCTTTTAGCCCCATGAAGAAGTTCCCCTGTATTCCACGAACATCTACCTTCTTAAATTCCTCTATTTTCCAATCCTTAAATGCCATAATATTACCTCTCTTTCTTTACTTATAAATTTTTATCTACTGAAATTATCATTATCAATCAGGAAATATTTTTCTTTCTCCTTTTTGAGTCCAAGACCTATTCTAGATGAGTAATGTTGGTTTTATAAGGTCTCAGTCTTTTTTATACGAGTTGTTTTTTATCTATTTCCTTCTTGTTAAGTCTATTATAAATAATTTTCTTTACTATTTCTGTATCCACAGATACACATTTGATATTTTTTTGGGTATAATAATGATATGAAATTACGAAAGGAGGAACTTATGGATTATTCTCTTCTAGCAAAAAGCAATTTATTTCAGGGCATACCTGAAAAAGATATAAGGAAAGTGTTGGAATTTATTCCATATACTCTAAAGTCATATGCAAAAAACGAAGTGGTTTTTCACCTTATGGAAGCATCAGACCGTTTGGGAATCATCCTTAAAGGACGGGCCGAATCACAAAAACCATTTCCTGATGGAAGCCAGTTAAATGTGTCCATACGAAAAACTGGAGATATTATTGGTGCGGCAGCAGTTTTTTCAAACAACCATAAGTATCCCTGTGATGTAGTAGCAATGGAGGCCTTGGAAGTCATTATTTTTAAAAAAGAAGATTTCCTGCTCTTGATTCAAAAGGACATACGCCTGCTTGAAAACTTCACTAGGGAGATTTCATCAGCTACCTATATGCTCCAACAAAAACTAGCCCTTCTTTCCTATAGCGGTATTGTAAAGAAGGTCGCTTTTTATTTGATAATGCAGAAAAGCAAGATAAATTCTAATAGGATTCCTATACCAGAATCTATCACAAAATGGTCTATGTTGATGAATGTGTCAAGACCATCTCTTCATAGGGAACTCAAGCGTTTAGAAGACCAGGGAATTATAGTCTATAAAAAACATGCTATAGAAATACTGGACTTTGAATCACTTCAAGAGATTTTAGAGCAGTAGATAAGATGTTTTGACTATATTTTTGACTAAGTGTTTTGTTAATATATTCTACCCCTTTATATACAAAATCTCGGCTAGGAAAACCCTAGTCGAGATTCTATATAATACTTGTCTAATCATGTTCTGTTTCAATATCTTCGTGTGAGAAAGTTCCTGTATTGGCATCCAGTCTTACTTCGATTTTCTTATTAGCTTCATTCAGGTTAGCCTCATATACAAGGACCTTATCCTCAACATCTAATTTCAATTTTTTAACCCTTACCTTAGGGTACTTTTGTTTAACTAGGTTCTCTGCCTTGGCCAAATCAATTTTAGGCTTTGTGTTTAACATTAACCTATATTCTGGATCCATGCTCAAGTCTTTTATTTCAGTCTTCAGGATTTTTCCTGTCTGGGTATCAATATTATATTCCTTCTCCAACTTTCCATCAAGGATGAAAATTTCATGGACTAGTTTTCCATATTCATAGTCTAGTTCATAACCTATAACCTGTACAGTCTTAGCCTCTTTTAGGGCTATCTCTTTAGCCTGGTCTCTTGTTTGGTCTTTAGTTTCTACACTAGTGGTTTCTTTTACCTGACTTGCTTCTTTTACCTGGTCTCTGGCTTGTTCTTTTGACTGCTCGACCCTTGAGGTGTCTTTTGTATTTGATGGCAAATTCTCATTAGGGACCTTGTAATTGAATGTTGTTAGTAAAATAATAATAAAAATCGTGATAGCTATAAGTATTGTTAGTAATTTTCTCATAATTTTACCTACTTTCTTTAAAATATTTTCTTCAAGTCCTTCTTGATGATTTCATGGATTTTAGTATATCTCTTTAAACCCAAGCCGAATAAAATGGTATTACCATATGTAGTAAAACTATTAATGGGCCACTAATACCACCCATCAAAGATCCAAATGCACAAAGTAGAATTACAGAAAAATTCAAAATTATAGCCACAGCCTTGTAAATCTTTGACCTGCAAAAAACACAAACAAGTATACAGCCATAAAGGCCACACCATAACCAGTTGTATAGGAATATTTCATAAAGACCAGCAAAATACAGCAAGGCTAATGCTGGCAAAATTAAACTTAGAATTACCCCTATAATATTGGCAAACTTCTTCATATCCTTACTCCCTAATTAATTATAATATACTCTTATTTCATTATATCTTATCCAAACTTATCTAATCAGGTTTGGTCTATATAGATTTCAATCCTATCATATTTTGACTGTTCCTAACTACATTTCTTCCAAAAGGGCAATTCTCTGCAAAATACCCCTAGCCAATTCCTTTGCCTTGGCAAAGTCTTCCCTGGTCAAAATAAGCACGACATAGGAGTCACTTCCCACATCCATTCCTGCCAATATATAGTCCGTCCACATTGAATTGATTTGGGCACCCCATTGTGGTATAGCCTCATCCTGGTCCAGGATATTTCTATCCAATTCATCTAACTTACATAGGTCTATATCGAGGTTCATATTGACAATTAATTCCTTTAAAACTGGTATAAAGACATCTTTTCTGGTCTTCCAATCAAAATCAAAGGCTCTCTTTGTCTGTAAGACTTCTTCATAGAGTTCTTCCCATGCATTATCAATATCCTTAAGGCCTTCAATCTTTAGACCGCCTATAAATTTTTGGCTATCTGAAGAATCACCCAAAAGTAGCTTTGCCAGGTCATAAAATGACTCTTTTATAGCTTCATTATCCTCTGGAGGAGCCTCAAAATATTGGTCTTGACTTGGAAGGATTGACTTTTTTACAAAATTCCTCATGATTCTAATTGCTTCATCATAGGTCAAGTTGGGCATCCAGTATTTCTTGTCATCAATATCCATGTATATATCAACATGGTCCTGACTTTTGCCAACGACAGCCTTCATTAGGCTACAACCCCTTATATCATGCGGTGGATAAATTTCCGTATACATTATATATCCATCCCTCATGGCCTTGAGTGAATTGTCTATCCCTATTATATTGAAGCCATTTCTGTCATAAATTGGGGATTTCATGTGCCATTCTTCATATGTATTAAATATCTTTTCCTGGATTAGCTTGCACAAACTCATAGTATGTCCCTCACAAACACTAAAATTTCCTGTATTGGTATTACTTTAGAAACCAACTTTACTATTAGTATTTTTTACTCTTGATACATTTTTCTAACCACTATACCTTCGTATAGTCGTAATAGTGCATCCTTACCCTATTCTTTTTAAGTTGCCTTTTCATTGCATCTATTTCAGCTACGGCCTTCCTAGATTTTCCTATCATAAAGGCCTTATGCCTTCCCCTCTTCATAGTTAACTCTATATGGTATCTCTTACCGGACATATTCCTGCCACGTAATAGATGAATTGTAACTTCATCTATATCCTTTAGCAAAATTTTTCTATTTCCTGGAACTATACCACTGTGGATGTATAAAAAACCATCTGATATTTTATAGGATGACCAAAAACCACCACCACTTTTCATGGCTATAGATAGTCTCCTATAAGCTATAAGAAGTATGAAAAATGCAATAAGAATCAATGCATTTCTAGCTATATCATATGAAAGCATCTCTTTCATACCTATCAAAAAATACTCAAATACTTTCATTTTACCACCTTGTGACTATTTATAATTATAAAATCAAGTAATCTCTACCCATAAATAAATTTTGATTCACTGATTTATATTTACCTTTTATCTCCTAAGTTTAGTATATTTCCCCTAGTCTGCAATATAAGATAATACATAGTGCATATTGTCTGGAATTGAAAAGCCTATATCTTCTACTTGAAGGTTTCCATTTAGGCCCTTGCTCATAGCAGTCTGGTGAAAATGTGATAAAGCTATACCAATATCTATATGCTTTATCTTCTTCACATCATCATTTAAAGTATTCTTGTAGTTACAGAAGAAATGGAACTTATTTCTCTCCTTGACTACTGCCCAAGGCTGGGAATTTGTAGCACTAGGTGCCAGTCTAAGCATTTCAAGTGCATCCTCGTATATTCCAGCATCTGCCTTAGTCAAAGCCTTAGTGAAATCTTCTAAGAAAAATAGTTTATCCCAGTCTTTTCTCTTTTTAGATCCCAGACTAGCCTTTGTTATTTTTTCTAGAAACGATTGTTTTTGGGCAGGGTAACCAAGTGGGCAAATACATGGAAATAAGTCATCCTCACCAATTTCAATAGCATTTATAAAATCTTTTCTTTTAAAGGTTCCCGCAAGCCAAACTGTGCCTATACCCATATCAGTAGCGTATAGTACCAGGTTTTCAAACTGGTAACCTATAGCCTCCATTGCATATGGTTGATCTTTTACTGTTATTGCCAAGAAATCTTTTGCTCCCTTTATAGTCCCATATGTTCCAAGCTGGACATCATCTGCACCCTTTTCCTTGCTTATATACTGGACCTTAACTTCAACACCGAATGGGTTGGTCAAAGTGCTATTAAATTCCAGCAACTTCTTTTTATCTTCTTCAGTCAATGACCTTTCTTCGTAAGTTCTGTTACTAATACGCCTCTTTATTACCTCTTTTACATTAATTGGCAATCTATCAACTTTCTTGAATTCCATATTTTACTCTCCTTTCTTTATCCATACGCAAAAACCGATTGAATATCAATATATTTTTATTTATTTAAATATATGACCTCTTATATTTCTAATGTGTTAGAAATAGTATTTAAAATCTACTCCTGCCTATCTCGTTCCTATTGTAATTACTGTCTTACCCCTAGATCTTCCATTGGCAACCTTGTCTAAGGCCTTATTAACGTCTTCAAAGGAATAAACAGTATCTATTGATGGCTTGATTCTAAGAGTCTCAAATATGTCAGCCACCTCCTGCAATTGCCTTCCGTTAGATTCTACAAATATAAAGTCATATGTAATACCATACTTGTCTGCCAACTTATCAAACTTACGCCCTGCAATGCCTAAAAGAAACTGCTTCCATTTTGGCAGGTTCATCCTCTTGGCAAAGGCTCCATTAGGCATACCTCTTAGAGATACTAAACTTCCATCCTTTTTTAAAATAGACATCTGCTTTTCAGTTTCATTGCCACCAAGTGTATCTAATACATAATCAATATTGGATAAAATCTCTGTATAATCTTCCGTTTTATAGTCTATAAACTGACTTGCACCTAGTTCCAAGACCCTATCTTTATTTTCTGCACTTCCATTAGTTATGACCCTAAGTCCCTTAGCTTTGGCAATAGGTATAGCCATGGCACCTACACTTCCCGTACCACCTGAAATAAAGATTGTCTTTCCAGCTTCTGCTTTCATTATGTCAAGAGCTTGCATTATTGTAAGTCCTGTTAGTGGCACTGCAGCTGCCTCTATATCTGAAAGGTAATCAGGCACCAATGCGAGTGCGTTTTCATCTACAGATACATATTCGGCAAAAGCACCTATCCTATCAAGGGGTAGCCTTGCAAAAACACGGTCATTTAACTTTGTTTTTGTAACTCTTGCTCCTATTTTTTCAACTATACCTACAAATTCATTGCCTGCCACTAGTGGTAACTTATATGGTACTATCATCTTAACTTCACCACGAGAAATCATATTGTCTAGTGGATTTACTCCTGCTGCTAATACCCTTACAAGTACATCCCTTTCTCCTATAGCTGGCCTATCTATGTCTACTAAATCTACTGAAATATTGTTCTTATTATATTCTATTACTTGTGTTGCTTTCATTTTACTCCTCTACTTAATCTTCTTATTATAAATATTATACATGTTTTCTACTAAGGATTTAAGTGTTTCCTTCCTTAAATTTAAAATTAACTGTTTTTCTGACTCTTCAAATATAGGTAGCAAGGCCTCCCTAATATTCTCCCCTACTGGACATTCCTGATTTGATGTATCATGAATATGAAGCAATTCTTTTTCTGGATATACTGCAAAGTAGACCATGTCCAAGGTAAGTTCATCTGATGCAATTTTTAAACTCATCCCCTTTTTCCCCTGTTTACTTTCAATTATATTTGCTGATTTTAATAAGATAATAATCTTCCTAATATAACTGGCATTAGTACCAACGCTTTTAGCTAAAAGTTCTGATGTAACTATATCTTTGGTTTCTTCTATATATACTAAAATATGAAGTGCTATAGAAAATTTTGTATCCATATACTAACCTCCTCTTCTTTGTTTATGTATGTATTATAACATGTATTTGTATTGAATACAAGTACATGTTGTCTTTTTTTATAATTTATTTTATATTACATATTATACTTGTACTTACAGGTCTATTTAATATCCCTAATTTTTCAACTTATTTATCCATCTAGATTGTAATTTTTACATAAAAATAATATAATCTAAGTATAAATACAAATAATTTTCTATTAGTTAAACTATCTGTTACAATCTAAAAAACAATCGTCTACAATTAAAATTTTATATAGTCAGGAGGTATTTTGTTATGATTAAACTATTAAAAAAATCATTATTCTTACTGTGTTCCTTAGCCCTACTACTGCCATCTGTTGCGAGTGCAGATATGGAAATCGCTAGAATTGCCGGCCAGGATAGGTATGTAACTTCATCCCTGGTAGCCACTAATTTTTTAAACTCCCAGTACCTTATAATTGCCAGTGGTGAAAAATATCCTGATGCAATAATGGGTGGCTGTTTGTCAACCCAGATTAAAAGTCCTATTCTCTTAGTACAAAAGAATAATATACCCGACTCAATTAAGATGGAGCTCCGTAGATTTACACCAAAGAAGATCTTTGTTTTAGGTGGTCAATCCAGTATTTCTGATTCTAATATAAGGAAAATTAAATCTATATGTAATGCCCCTATACTTAGGGTAGCGGGTAAGGACAGGTACCAAACTGCTCATAAAATAGATAGGTTAAGAATAGATTTACAAAACTTGACAGAGGAACAATGGGACGGAATCACTAGACACTATATAGGTGCTGTGAGTGGTGAAAATTTCTATGATGCCCTATATGCTGCCCCTTATATAGGTCTAAGAAAATTTGAGACAGGCTGGATAATGTCACTTATATTCTGCCATAGTGTTGAAGATTTTATGAAGGAAAGTGAAGATAGTGTTGAATCACTTGGCTTTTTGATAGGTGATATAAAGGTGTTGAACAGCGAAGGTTTTTACTATCCAACCATCATAAAGGGTCGTAATAGGTATGAGACTTCGGCTATGATAGCTTCGAATTATTATAATAAATACATCCTTAACCTTCCTTGTGATACTGTTGTGATAGTCAGTGGAGAAAACTACCCAGATGGACTTTCAGCTGCTGGTTTTACTGCACTATATAATGCCCCTATTTTGCTTACACCAAAGAAACATTTAGATCCTGCTGTTAGGTCATTCTTGAAAAATAATCCGGTTCGTAAGGTAATCATTGTTGGTGGAGAAAATTCGGTATCTAAGAGCGTTGAAGATGAGTTAGGTCATCTATAGGGATTAAAAAAGTCCACGACCAAATTGGCCGTGGGCTTTTTCCTGCAAATCATATTTTGTAGGATGTCTAATTAAAGTTTTTCACAGACTCATAATAAAATTATTCCACTTTACTTTTTAGACCCTTTATAGTCCGATAGTGCCCTTATTGCAATATTCAAGCTTCTTTTACCTCTTTTCTTTTCCTTATTTTCCCTAACAGAACTAACTAGGGTTATTTTCCGGTCAGGCAGCTTTAGTATATAAGTTTCATACCAAAAGGGCTGTGGTTTAGGTATCTTAATGACCAGGTCCCCCTTATTAATCTGAATCTCTTGTTCCCTCCAGTTTAATAGGGCATAGTTTTCATAAAGGTCAATATGTCCTTCTAGGTCTTCATGACTCCAAATCTTCTTAGCAAACCAGGTTGGAACCAGCATAAATATAGGAATCAAGGCGAATATCAAGTAAACCGCATGCATGGGATGTTGCCTAAAATATACTGGTCCATATTCTGGCCCCTTATCTATACCAGTTATCTTCAAAAAACCAAAAAACGCCAGTAACCCAAGTCCTACTCCCAATATTACTAGTATATATAGGACGTCTGGCCTGTATTTATTATATCTAAATTTTATTTTTTTCATATTTACTTCCTTTTTTGCTCTCTTTTATTGCTACTTCCCTGCTTCATTGATTTCCCTATTAATATTATTTCCAGGTACTCTTAATCCTTCGTTTTTACTTTTGATTATTTATTTTTTACTTTTCATTTACATTATATCATTTTTACATGGTTTTTTATAAGTTAAAATTGTCTTTATTTAGGTGTATACATATTTAAAGCTATATAATATTTATACCTCAACTATATTTGCCTTAAGAATATTTTTTTACCCTGATTGCCTCTATAATGATATAATTTACTTATACTTAATTATAGAATTTTAAACTAGAAAAGAGGACTAGATATGGGCTTTTTTATAACAGTAATAGGTTTTTACCTTGTTTTCCTACTGTCATTTTTATTTACTATTTATATCTATTTCAGGCTTGCAATGGCTGTAAAGGCAGGCGAAGATGTTCCTAAATGGATTTATCTGATAGGTCAGGGTTTTAGGCATAGACATTACAATACCCTTAATGATGTCACTGATTCTACAGCTCTAAGGGAGGCAACCTTTTTTATGTTGCGTCTTGTAATCGTCAATATTATTGTATTTATTGCACTCTATTACAAAACATATAATTTACAAAAAGCACTATATACTTGTTTAAGAGCCCAGATGCCTATTGTTCTTGCAACTATCTTCATTCAGGGTATTATAAAAATCATTTCGATAAGTCGTAACAAGACCAATAAACCTATATATATGTACTCTTCATCAAATGCAGTAATAGGAGGCTTTTTTTTCACTTCTTTCATCCTTACTTTGTGTATATCCATATCAGGTTTTCCTGCTGAGCCTGTCACAGTACAAGTAGACAAGACCAGCCTGGTTGTGGGAGAAACAAGGGCTTCTGACCTCTTGTCTTCAGGCTTTACCTTTTACAAGAAAAGTCCTGATAGTGAGATTGTAAACAAGCGTAATGACCACTTTTATTATGGTGAACTTGTAGAACTGGTGAAAGATGGCAAGCCATATGGCTATGTGTCCCTTACACCAGAGTTATCAGATTCGGACAAGGTCAAAAACTGCATAGTGACTTTTTATGGAATAAAGGCCGATAATGAACAATTATCCAAGGTTAGGTTTAATAATATAGACTTGTCAAAACTAACCATCAAAGACTTCAAGACTCGGAAATTAAGAGATATTTTTTCGCTAAACCCCCTAGATTATGAGGAAGTAAAGAATGATATATTTTTCTGCCTTAAACTACAGACATCCGGATATGCCTTGTGGAAGGCATACCGTATTGAAGCTAATTTTAATTCGGACTATTCGCCTGATCGATATGGCGTTAGGGCCCAACATACAATATGGGAGTAGGCATTATATACCTACTCCCATATACTTTATTTATTATTTTTTACATAAAATGTTGCTTTTCCTTTGCCATGTCGTTCAATGTAGCCTTCTTCCGTCAATTTTTTGAGCATATTTTCAATTGTGGCTTTACCAAGGCTTGGAACTAATTCCATAATATCATTTTTTGTAAACATACCCAACTTATTATCCACTGCATTTCTCACAAGGTCAATTGTTGGTACTTTTTCATCTACATAATCGACTCTCTCTTCAAAATCAATATATGCAGCCAATATAGTTCTTAGGATATACTTTATAAATGGTTCAATATTTTCTTCATTTTCATGCCAGCCTACACCACTTTTTTCCAAAGCCATATAATAATTATCTTTATCTTTCTCTATTTTACTTTCCAAACTGATGTATTTCCCAATAAAATATCCTTGTCTATACAGCAATAAGGTTGTCAATAATCGGCTCATTCTTCCATTTCCATCATTGAATGGATGGATGCAAAGAAAATCATGAATAAAAATTGGAATTAAAAGCAGAGAATCTACTTCTTCTTTATCTAAAGCCCTATTTAATTCATCACAAACTTGTTCAATAGCACCCGGAGTTTCATAGGGTGATAGAGGTTTGAATTTTTCTACTGCATTACCATATATATCTTTTTCAACAATAGAATTTTGTGTGTTTTTATATCGACCACCAATTCCTTTTCCACTATACTTAAATAGGTCTCTATGAAGTTGTAAAATATAATTACTACTAATCGGAATATATTCATAACTTTCGTGAATTATATTTAAGACATCCCTATATCCCAGAATTTCTTCTTCATCCCTATTCCTAGGAGTCGTTTTCTGATTCATTAAGTCTTTTATTCTAACTGCTGTGGTAACAATCCCTTCTATTTTATTTGAATCCTCTACACTTTGAATTTTAGCAATTTCAACTAATTTATCTAAAACAGCAGGTTTGCGTTTTAAAAAAAGTTCTTGCTTTCCCTTGTGTTCATGGATTTGTACCAGCAGATTTATTATTTCACTATCCCATTTGCTTCTTGCTAAATTTTCATAATTAAAAACCCTCATTCGCCTATCTCCTTTCCTTTCGCCTAATTATAGCATATTTTTAGGCAATTGTTAAGTGTTTAGGCGATTAGTTTAGTATGATGATCTTCTTCAATGGAGGAAGCTAACCAATATATACAAGAAATATATATGCGAAAGCCAGCTTTTTACCCTTATATCATTTTGTATATAATTCCGGCCTAGTGATTAATAGGCCATACTTTAACTTTGGCAACTTAATCAATTCGTCATATAATTTTTTAGTTTCTCTGCAAGGTCTCAAGCTTAAATATTCTAAGTTTTCAAGGCTTAAGATAGGAGTATAGTCTTTACTTTTTAGCCTTACTGTTAAAAAACTAAAAAATCTCAACTGTTTCATTTCTGTTAAAAAATCCAGAGAATTTACATGAATATACTGAGGTCCAAGTCCATCACCTTCAATAGATAGACTCTCTAGGTTTTTAAGCCCAATAATCGGACTGTAATCGTTGATTTTTTGAAAATTCTCTACCGACAAGGCCACAAGGTTTTTCAGTTTTGAAATTGCCTCTATGTTACTTACACTAGCACCCGATCCCAGGTGTAGATACTCAAGTTTGGTCAAGTTGGCAAGATTTGAAATATCAGGATAAAGACCCCATTTAATTTGTAATTTTTTAAGATTTTCCTGCTCACAAACAGCATTAAATAATTCTTGAGGCATCCTGGTAACAAATGTCAATTCTGTAAATGCGGTCTTATTATTTTTTAAAAAATCACACCATTCCTCTAATACTCTCTTCTTATCTTTTGCTGTCTTGTATTGGGGTGTAAAGCTATCTCCCAATTGGGTGCAATTTATGATTAATTCTTTTTCCCCCTTGTAGTCAGATACCTCTACTATACACCTCTTGTCTGGTTCATCTTTATGAAAATAATTATGTCCGTATTTTATCTGCTTCTCTGTTAAAATTGACATTACTTTTACTCCCTATATCCATTATTCTTAAAATGTCTACCTAAGATAATTAAACACTATTGATTTAATTATTCTCCTTTTCAAGAATTTCTGCTATCTTTTCATATGTCTTTCCATTTCTAATGGTAATTTTCTTGTAAAAATCTTGTTTTATTAGCTTTTTATGGTAGGTAGATTTTAAATATTCAGACTCATCGTACTTGCCCCAAAATATCGCATTTCTTCCTATATGAACTATTTCATTGTAGAATTGGGATTCATTTATGAAATCTATAATATCTGATTTATCAATTTGGTTTGGTATAAAAAGAACATCTCTTCTTGCAAGCTCTCCGTACCACCAATCAGGCAATTCTGACCTTTCTTCTAAATAAGCCTCTTTGCTTATTAAAGCAAAAGGGATAGAAAAGTCATAGTTATTTTCTAATAAATTTCTTATCTTTGATATACAGTTTTTAGAGCTTTGAATACTAGTGAAAAATAAATTTCCACTGTTGATATAGGAACTAACATCTTCAAAGCCCTCATTTAACAATAATTCTTTTAAATCACCCATAGATACCTTATTCTTGCCACCTACATTTATTCCACGTAGTAAAAGTATATATCTCAACTAATTAACCTCCATAAATTCATATCCCTTCGGACCTAACTAATAATGCCACACTTTCACAATGTGGTCCTGACGGGAACATATCCATCAGCTTCAACTTGTCTAACTTATAGCCCCTAGATTCAAATTCAACCACATTTTCAACCAATGACTTAGGGTTACAACTGACATAGACTATCTCACCTGCCCCAAATTCTGCTATGTCCTTGACACCATTGCCCAGTATACCTGCCCTCGGTGGGTCCACTATTATAAGGTCCGCTTTTTCAGGAAGAGACGTCACTAGCTTGGCCACGTCACCTGCTATAAATTCACAGTTATCTAGCTTATTAAGGCCTGCATTATGGTTGGCAGCTACTACTGCCTCTTCTACCAACTCTATCCCGTAAACCTTCTTGGCAGTCTTGGCCATAAGTTGGCCTATAGTACCTGTTCCACTGTATAGGTCAAAGACTACCTTGCCATCTCCCTTGTCACCAGCAAATTCTCTGGCGATAGTGTATAGGACCTCTGCCCCCTTGGTATTTGTCTGGAAGAAGGAAAAAGGTGATATCTTAAACCTCAAGCCTAGGACTTCCTCATAGAAGTAGTCCCTACCATGTAGGATTCGTAATTCATCACACTGGACTGCATCAGCCAGGCCGTCATTTATGGTATGTAAGATACCTACTAGTTGATTTTCAAGGTCTAAGCCCAATAGGAAGTCCTTATAATCTTCCATCCTGTAGTCGACCTGGGAAGATGTAACTATATTTACCATAATTTCACCAGTATTTTCACCCCTCCTGACTACCAGGTGTCTTAGGTAGCCTTGGTGATTAAAGGTCCTGTAGTATGGCAGGCCTTTTTCTTCAAAGTAGTCCCTGGTCCCGACCATTATCTTCCTAAAGTCCTCATCTATTATCCTACAATCATCAACTGTGACTATGTCTATAAACCTACCAACCTTATGCATACCAAGTGATAGGGGACCATCCTTATACTCGTCTCCAAAGGTGAATTCCATCTTGTTCCTATAGGCGTACTGGCTAGGGCTACCCTGGATCCCCAGGAAGTCATAGTCTTTAATACCAGCCTTGTCGAAAAGTTCAAGTATCTGATTTCTCTTGATTTCTAATTGTTTTTCATAGGGAATGGATAGGATTGAGCATCCTCCACACTGTCTAAAATGCTTACAGACTGGGGCAGTTTCCATATCAGATGGTTCAAGTAGCTCTAATAGTTTTACCTCACCGCTGTCTGACCTGGATTTTTTTACCACTGCCCTTACCTTCTGGCCTGTGATACCACCCTTCATCTTTATTCTCTTATCTTCATAAATAGAGCGGGATACACCACCAAACTCCATCTTTCCTACTTCAAATTCTATTATATCTTTCCTCTTCATCAACACTTACCTTTCTAACTGGCCTATAAATTGTCTCTTTTTATCTTTCTAGATTTATTTCTATTAGTATTTAACTGTCATTTCTTCCCTTATTTTTCTTGTGTTCTTTATTCTATTTCTATATTAAATTTACAAGTTGTATTTATACAACCATAATTACTTGTTATCCTATATCAGATGTCTTTTTTCTCTAATAGGTCAATTTCTTCTTCCGTCAACTCCCTGTACTCTCCTAACCCTAGGGATTCATCCAGCTTTAAGCCACCCATCTGGATCCTCTTTAAGTATAAGACACTTTTTCCTACTGCTTCAAACATCCTCTTGACCTGGTGGAACTTACCCTCGCTGATAGTCACATATATTTCAGAATGTATAGCCCCATCCTCAGCCTCAAATGACTTGATTACCTCTAGCTTTGCAGGCTTTGTCGTATAGTCATCTCCAATATATACCCCCTTGCTAAAGGCTTCAATATCCCTTGCCAGGACTTCATGGTCTATCTCGGCATAGTAGATTTTTGGCACATGTTTTTTAGGTGATAGGACCCTATGACTCAGCTGGCCATCATTTGTAATCACCAAGAGACCCTCTGTATCCTTGTCAAGACGACCTACAGGAAATGGTTCAAAGGCCAGGTATTCAGGGTCTATGAGGTCGATAACAGTTTGGTCATACTTGTCATATGTTGCAGACACACAACCTGCTGGCTTGTTCATCATCAGGTATATATATTCCCTATACCTGACCGCTTGGCCATTTAGACATACCTGGTCCTGGTCTGGGTCTATATGGTGGTCTGGTTTTTTGACCTCCTGGCCATTTACTGTAACCATACCCTGCCTACACATTTTTTTAATTTCTGACCTAGTTCCATAACCCAGGTTGCTAAGCATCTTGTCCAACCTCATACTAATCCTCCTGCCCTCTTATTACTACATATTGTCGTATATTTCCTTTAATTCATCCTCGCTAAAGCTATACTTAGATTCACAGAACTGGCAACCTACCTCTGCCCCCCTGTCTTCATCTATTATAGCCTTTAATTCCTTCTTACCAATGGCTGCAAATACCTCTGCCACCCTGTCTTTAGAACAGTCACATTCAAAGCCTACTTCTATCTTGTCCAGAATACTTGGCTCTAAGTCCTTTAGCACTATATTCATCATATCTTCAGGTTTCAAACCCTGACTCAACATCTGAGTTATAGACTGGATTCCTGTCAGGTTTCTTTCTATTGTTGAAATGGTCTCTTCACTTGCATCCGGCATCATCTGGACTATAAAGCCCCCTGCCTCTTCTACCTCATCAGCCCTAGTCAAAACTCCTAGAGATACTGCTGACGGTGTCTGCTCCGATACAGTAAAATAATAAGTAAGGTCCTCGGCAATTTCACCGCTAACCATTTCGTACTCCCCATTATATGGCTCTCTTAGGCCAAGGTCCTTAATAACCCTTATAGTACCCTGGTTTCCAACTGCTCCAGCCACATTTAGCTTACCACTTGCATAGTTTTCAACTTCCACATCAGGGTTGGTTACATAGCCCTTTACTATACCATTGGCATTTGAGCTAGTCAGGATAGTACCTATAGGTCCACCCCCCTTGATAATAACTGTAATCTTGTCACCCTTGTTTTTCATCATGAGACCCATCATTGATGTAGCTGTTAGGGTCCTACCTAGGGCTGCAGTTGCAACCTTTGTCGTATTGTGAAAACCCCTGGCAGTTTCCACCATATTTTTAGTTGAGGCAAAAAATGCCCTCACCTCTTTATTTCCAGTTGTTACCCTTATACAATAATCTTTCATATTTAAACCTCTTTCTCTTACTATTACTATTATTCTATTTTTTACCTATTCTATCTATTATTTCTTACCATCTATTCTTGCTACCCTTCTTTTTTTATTAACTATAGTCTCTCTTTATTAACCCTTATCTTTATCTTGTCTTTGACTAAAATAGATCCTTTCTTCCCTAAATATTTATTTTACTGCTGTAAAAAAATATCCTCTCCGACTGGTCACTTGGCCTGTCCAGACCAAAATCACCATAGGAGTCTATCCTAGCAAAGCCAAGTTTCTTCAGGATATCTACTATTTCCTCTTCCCTGTGGGCCCTCTGCAGGTGAACTTCCCTATACCTTTCATATAGGTTATCATCTTCCTGCAAACCTTCCTCAAGGTAAACAGCTTCGTCCCCCTCTGATTCAAGTTTCAAGAAAAAGTCCAGGTTCATCTCCAAAAGCTGGTTGGCTTCATCATAATAGTTAGCCCACATATATGAAATATCTTCCCTAGACTCACCCATAAAGTTATTGCCCAAGACCTGACTCAACTTGTAGTATGAGCTAATATCAAATACAAAAATTCCACCTGGCTTTAGCAGGTCATAAATCTTGGCAAAAACCTTGTACAGGTCATCTAGACTGGTAACATAATTAAAGCCATCACAGGCACACAAGACACAATCCAGGTCATAAAGGTCAAAATCCAATTCAACCATGTCCTGCTCTAATAAAACCAGGGGTACTCCCATGGCTTCTGACTTTTCCAGGGCAAGGCCCAGCATGTCCTCTGATATATCTATGCCCGCAATATCGTAGCCCTTTTTGGCCAAGGGTATTGTAATATTACCTGTACCACAGGCCAATTCCAAGATATTCTTTACACTGGCACCACTTTTTTCTATCAAACTTTCTATATGTTTAACCCATGCCTCGTAGTCGACGTCATCCATCAACTGGTCGTATACATAGGCAAAATTACCATACTGGCTCATTTAACTACCACCTTACTTAAATATATCTTTAAATCACAATGTATAGCCCAAATTCTATACTCTATCAATTGTCTATCTCAAAAACTTCGTATTCTGTCATATTTCATATACTAGAATACTTATACCAAAAGATTGTATTTGCCTTGGCAAACACATACAAGCACTCTATCCATTATATAACAAAATCAGTCTACAAGCACCTTTTTATTACACATTTCAAGAAGAAGATTATCTAAATCTGTAATATTTAAAAAACAGTAAATCTATTTGACTCCTAGCCTCAACTTCTTGTCCGGTAAAAGCGGTAGGTATCATTTGATCTACTGTTTTTGTATATATTTCTATTAAATTAATTATCTTGATTTCATATGTATACTGGCCATGCACATTAAGTGGTCTTTTTACTGGTATCTATAAATATATAATATAGTCAGCTATCGAATTTAAAAATTCTTGATCGTGTGAAACAATGAATATTATCTTATTGTTAGTTTTGCATTCATTGATTAGGTTGGATATATTCATCATATTATAAAAATCCATACCACTTGTCGGTTCATCAAAAAATAAAAGTTTGGAATCTTTACACAATATAGACGCTATTACTACCCTTTGCTTTTGTCCACCCGACAAACTCATTGGATGGCAATCTTTCAATTCATACAAATCGAGTTTTTTTAGGATATCTTCAACATAAGCAATTTCAGCATTTTTTATACCAAGACTTACTTCACCTATAACAGAATCTGTAAAAAGCTGATGATTAACGTCTTGCATTACAAGCGATGATATTTTAATCCTATCTGCCTTTGAAAGTCTTTTGCCATCCAAATAGATTTCATCCTTGGATTTTCTTTCACAACCTACAAGACATCGTAGCAATGTTGATTTTCCTTTACCATTTTTTCCCACTATACCATATATTTTACCCATTTCAAAGGAAATATTTTTAAAGAAAAACCTCTTATCTATTCCATTAAATTTAAATTCAATATTTTTCACATTTAAATTTCCACCACTTTGAATCTCAGGTACTGTAAGTTTTGTTTTAGTTTTATCCCTTAAGCCTAACTCATTTAGCTTCTTGACGGATAATTTAATAAAATCTGCTTGCTTATACTCATTTTTTATTTTTCCATCTTCAATCAAAAATATTCTGTCTATAATATCCATAAGATAAAATATTCTATGTTCTGAAATTATAAGGGTTTTCCCCTTACTTTTAAGTTTTACAAGCATTTCCTTTATAATTTTAATATTTTCTTCATCAAGATTTGACGAAGGTTCATCTAAAACTATTATTTCCGTTCCCGATATATAGCTAGCAGCAATGCATAAAATTTGTTTTTCCCCACCTGACAGCTTAAAAATGTCTCTATTTAAAAGATGTTCTATAGGAAATAAATTCAGCATTTCAGTTAATCTTCTATCCATTTCCTCTCTTGAAAGTCCTATATTTTCTAGATAAAAAAGCAATTCTAGACTAGTGTTAACATTAAAAAAATGGGTCTTTGGATTTTGAAATACACTTGAGACAAGCATAGATATTTCATAGAGTTTAAGATTTTTTATATTCTTATTATCTATCCTAATACTTCCATCTATGGAAGCTCCATCATATCTTACAGCCAATCCATTGATAGAATTTATAATTGATGATTTTCCACTGCCACTTTTTCCGGTAAACAATACACATTCACCCTTTTTTATATTTAAAGAAATATTTTTTAACACTTTTTTGTTCTGTCCATAAGATAGGGATAAATTTTCAATTTCTACCATAAAATTCCTCCTATAATCATAAACAGTATACTAAGTACATAGGCAAAATCAATGATTTTTATCTTTACTGATATATATCTTGTTTTTTTTACAGGATTTTCAATACATTTCGTCTCTGCTGCCTTTGCAATATCATCAGAAATATTAGATGATATGACAAGTAAGGGTACCATTACATGCTCAATATATGAAACAGGATTTCTAAAAGTAATTCCTCTTACCCTCATAGCAAGTTTTATATTGTGACTTTCTTCTATAAATGATGGAAAGAATCTAAAAATTACAGCGACTGGTATTGAAACAGTCTGAGGTAACTTAATTTTATCCATTGAAGATATTATGCTTCCTACATCTGATGTTTTTATAAAAAAACTACCAGCACTAAAGGGAAGATAAAACATCCTACATACGGCAAATAACATAAAAAACATCATAAAAATAACATTCATATTCCTGATTACATCTAAACTGGGTATTACCAAAGAAAAAATACTGAAAAACAATATATTTTTCAATGCAGCCTTTTTTATTCCATTCTTATAGAAAAGAAACGAAATAAAAAGTATAATCCCCCATTCAAAATATAGGTTTACCTTATGAAATACAGCAAAACCAAGTAAAAAAATCACCAATAGCTTGCTAAGTGGATTTGGATTATAGGGATTATCCAAATAAACTGGCATTATATGATACCAGCCTTTTCAAAATGCTTTTTCAAAAAAGCTTTACCAATATAGGCACCTATTATCCCACCTACAATTGCGCCAATATATACCAGTATCATGCTAGAGAAATTTAAAAGTGCTATAAGTTTCATTATATAAGCATAGCCCATTCCCCTTGTTTCAGCTATTTCAATAACCTTATCTTTCACTAACAATACTTGCATTAAAAAACCACAAATCCAAGTGTTAAATATAGCAAAAGAAAGCATGTTATATTTGAAAGATTTATACCCACCAGTTTTTCTTATAATTTCAGCAATCGCCATACTGATTAGGGCATGCACCAATATTACATATGTGTTCCCCATTGCAATAACAATAAGGCTACAAATCAAACCAAGTATAAATAATCCGCCTGGTTTTTGAACTTTTGCCATAAAAAGCATAATAACTATGCCTGTTATAATCCCCGCCACTGTAGGATAGGCCAAGTATAAAATCGGTACAATTCCAATCATTCCCGAAAGAAACATAAGTACAAAATATATTACTGTAAATACACCTATTGTAACTAAATCCTTAATTTTTAATTTTTCCATTTCCATAATCTCCTTCCAAATATATTTTTACTGAATTTTTGATCTTTCAAGCATTGCCTTATAAAATTCTGAACTCTTGCAAAGTTCGGCATCTGTGCCTACCGCCTCTACTTTTCCTGCATTTAGTAAAACAATTTTATTTGCATTTCTTATCGTCCTCAACCTATGGGCAATAACTATAACTGTTTTATCTTTTATAAGTTCAGATAGGGCCTCTTGAATGAGACTTTCATTTTCAACATCAAGAGATGCTGTTGCTTCATCAAGCAGTATAATCGGTGCATTTTTCAGAATAGCCCTTGCTATTGATATTCTTTGCCTTTCTCCACCAGAAAGTCTTTGACCATTTTCCCCTATTATCGTATCCATTCCTTCCGGCATTTTATCTATAAAGTCATAACATCTTGCTATTCTAGCTGCCATTGCTATTTCCTCGTCTGTAGCATCCTTTTTACCAATTTTAATATTGTCTTTTATGCTTGAATTAAAGAGGATAACGTCTTGAAATACTATAGAGAAATTTTTAAGTAAAATTTCTGGATCAACCTTACTTATATCCTTTCCTCCTATCAAAATCTTTCCTCTATCTATATCCCAAAATCTTGCAGCAAGTTTTGTTAGGGTTGTTTTCCCGCTTCCACTCGAACCTATTAGGGCTGTTATTTCGCCTTGCTTTGCAATAAAACTCACACCATTTATTACAGAATAATTATCATATCCAAAATATACATCTTTAAATTCTATGTCATAATTTGTTATTTTCATATGCCTTTCACCCTCTTGAATAGGCATGGTTTTTATTTCCTTTATTCTTCCAACTACAGCGTCAAGCATCACTATCATCGACATAAAGGTAATTATCCCCTCTATAGGAAGATAAATACTCGTTGTAAGCATTAAAAACACTATATATACAAGTAGGTTTACCTCACCTGCCACAAGCATATTTACACCGATAATGGCAACACTTATAATGCCAAGCTTTAATATTGCAGTAGCTGCTCCTGTAAGTGTTCCTGCAATAATTTCACCCTTAGTTTTTTGTTTTGTGGATGTATTTAATTTTCTAAAAAAATCATTTAGCATTCGCTCTTCTAAATTATATGATTTTATTTGTTCTATCTGCTCAATCTTTTCCTGCAAGTCATCAAACACTTTGCGATTGTCATCTATCCAATCTTGCACCACTTTTTTCTGGCTTTTCCTTGATAAAAATATTATCAAGATTGAAATTGGAATTACCCATAATGCTGCAAGAGCTAATTTCCAATTATATATAAGGAGCATTAAAGCAATTACAGCTGTGGAAACAATAGTTGAGTATATTTGTGGGACAGCATGTGAAAATATGTTTTCATATAAATTTATGTCATTCATCATAGTTTCTGCAAGGTCTGCCAAATCTCTTTTTCCAAAATAAGAAAGGGGAAGTTTTTTTAATCTTTCTGCTATATCAATCCTTGAATTTGCACTCTCATTATACACATTGGTATAGAGTCTTACATAGTCCCACCTGGCAACTAAAAACATCACTATCATCATCACTGCGATTAATATAAGATAATGAAGCACAGTGAAATTATATGCTTCCATGCCATTTAAAATACCTATATACTGGAACAAAAACATAAAGGCAACCATTGGAGCAAATAATTTTGTTAAATTAACAAATGTATGTGAAATGATTGCCTTTTTTAAGTTAATTGCCCCTTTTTCGGACATGGCATATCGTTTCATAAAATATGAAATCATATCCTAACCTCCTATCTTCCAATTTACAGATTTTTGGTACTCATCCCAAAGTTTCTTATAAATACCATTCATCTCTATCAAATCATGGTGTTTGCCTTCTTCTACAATCCTGCCCTTATCTATAACAAGTATCTTGTCTGTATCTACTACAGTAGATAGCCTGTGGGCAATCATCAGCGTAGTCTTGTTCTTTGACAGCTTCTTAAAAGATTCCTGAATCAAGTGTTCGTTTTCAGGATCCGCAAAGGCTGTAGCCTCATCTAAAATAATAATATCTGCATCCTTGAGAAATGCCCTTGCTATAGAGAGTCTTTGACCTTCTCCACCTGAAAAATATGTACCTTTAGTCCCGTAAATAGTATCTAGTCCATTTTTTAAACCTTTAATTATCTCCTCGCAACCTGAGTTAATCAATGCGTCATCTATTTCTGCATCAGTTGCATCATTCTTTCCAATTAGTAGATTATCCCTTATACTCATTTTAAATAGTTTAGAATTTTGAAAAACAAAAGCGATTTTTTTCATTAAAGATTCTTTTTCATAATCTTTTATATTAATTCCACCAATTAAAATTTCTCCCGATTTGATATCATAAAACCTTGCAGCTAGCCTTGCTATGGTAGTTTTACCGCTACCAGACATTCCGACCAAAGCAACCCTTTCTCCCTTGTTTACCTTGAAGGAAATATTATCTAAGACATTTTCGTCCCCATAAGAAAAGCTTACTTCTTTAAACTCTATTCCGGCATCAGAGCTTGTCTTATCTCCATAAACAAAATCATCAAATTCAAGTATATTTTCAATTTTGTCCAAAGCAAGCTCTGCAAAATAGCTAAATTGTGTAATAGTCGCTGTTCTCATAATAAAAATGGCAAATGTTGGTCCTATCAGAAAATAAATAACAGAATTTGCAACCACATTAGCTAAATTACCATTAAATTTTATTAATAATAAGGCCACAGGTACTAAGAAAAATGCTGTAGATGTAGAAACAGTCTCAAACCATGACATCTTGTTCGTATAACTCATGGTAAGCTTGAGAACAAGATCCTTTATTTTTATAATCAATGAATATAACTTGTCAAAACTTTCAATACTTTGAGCAAATGTTTTCACCACTGGAATTCCTCTTACATACTCCACAGTCTGAGAAGATAAATCTGAAAGACCTGCATAATATTCATCTTTCATTTTTTTGCTTTCAGATGTCATCATTGCCGACATTAATATCATACCTATAATCATCGGCACCATACTTGCAAGCCCCAATTTCCAATTAAACATAAAGAAAAATACAAACAGAACTATGGGTGATATAACTGTCATCGCCATATCAGGAAGTTGGTGGGCTAAAAATGAATGGGTTTCAGAAGCTCCGGATACAATTACATTTCTTATTCTTCCACTTTCTTTATCATCAAAATATCCTAATGGTTTATTTATCAGTTTTCTTACCGAAGTTTTTATAATATTATCTTCCACTTCAAATGCAAAAATATGAGAAAGAACAAGACCTATAAGATATATAAATATGCCTAAACCTGCAAATATTGCTGCATAAGTAGCATTTACCCTTACATAGGAAAAATCCACTATCTCATTTAAAATCAAATTGTTTACAATCCTATGAATAAAAACCATCGGCATCAAGACCATTATGCCCGAAATAGCAGACATAATCATAGCTATATAAAGCAAAATCCTCTTTTTACCACCATAGGGCATCAGTCTTTTTAGTATTGATTTTTTCTTATTCTTCAATGAATAACCCCTCCTTTTTCTTATATTTAACCAGCTGTATAAATATCCTATTTAGACTAATGATAAGAGATATCTTTTAAATCCTTATCAATAAATGCTCATTTTTTCGCTTGTTTTCAGCTTTTATTTATTATATAATATACTAGGAGTTCAATCAATTAGATATATCCAACTATGTCTATTGGGAATAATGTCTATTCGGGATAAAATTATAAGTGGAGGTATATATGAGCGATTTTTACAACTTTGTTAAAAACTATTTTTCTACAAATGAATGTACTGATAATACAAAATACTCTTCTACAGGACATACATTCTGTTTTAATACAGATGATGCAGAAGGTATATATTGGTTTTATGAAGGTGAAAATTTTACAATTGATATTCATGATGTATTCATAAAAAAAGAAATTATCCACACAAGTTTTTCCGGTTTGGATAATTTCTATTCCTTTTATTCATCTTATTTAGTTACAGCAAATGGAGAAAGTTTTAACCCTTACCAAAATCTTTCTTCAAATTCACTCTATGTTATAAATACTAAAAACGCAAAAAACTATAGGTTTATACTACACAAAAACTCTCCCTATCTAGGGATAGGTATAAATTTCAAACAATATATGATAGACGAATGTCTATCCTCTTATAAAAATAAGGTTTCTGACTATGAAAATTTATTTTTCAATACTAGTACGATTATAAACAAACCCTTGGAAAGAATTGCAAAAGATATACTAAATTGTAAAATGACGTCCCCTGCTGCTGAAATTTTTTTTGAGTCAAAGGCAAAAGAATGGCTGAGTATAACTATAGACTCATTTTTAAATAAGTATAGCAATCCTATATCCATTGCTGATGATGAAGCTCTAGAAATAGTTGCTAATTATATAGATGATCATTATGCAACATTGATTTCACAAAAAACTTTGGAAAAAATATCCACTATGAGTGGTACTAAACTTAAAAAATTGTTTAAACAAAAATATCAATGCACAATTACTGAATACACTCAAAGACGTCGAATGAATATGGCAGAGATACTTTTATTGAACTCCTCACTTAAAATTCAAGATATAGCTGAAGCTGTGGGCTATTCTTCTCATAGCAAATTCAGTACTTGTTTCAAAAAATACAAGGGCATGTATCCCAAGGATATTAGAAAATATAATTCTAAAAAAACTTCTATTTCTGATTGTGTCTGTGTAAAAAAAGATACAATTTAATAAGAAAATCATATTTTTAACATTTTTTTAGACTATCTAGAACGGATTATGTTCTATCCCAAAACATCAATTTGATATTTGAGATAGAACATAATCTAAATTCAGAGAAATTACCTATTATTTCAATTCTAAACTTTCTGCATTATAGTACTTAAAATCATTTTGCTTACAGTATTCGTCAATTATATCTTGGATAGATGGACCTGCCCCATATTCCAAAAGATACACTTCCAAGCCTGCCTTCTTTACCTTGGATAAATACTCCTTATATCGTTTGGTTTCATCCCTTGCCTGAATACCGTAGCTCTTATTATCAAAGTCTATACTGGTAAAGACACACTCTTGGTTTATTCCATCGAAAAGATCCTTGGCTATATTTTCATCTATACACCTTGAAACAAATGGGTCACCACCATTTATAATAATTTTAAGCTTATAGTCCCTAAGACCCTTCATAATTGATGTCAGGCCTTGAAAAATTTCTTCCCTTGGATATTGGTAGTAGACATCTGTATTGTCTATGAAGAAACCATCTATACCCTTGTCAGCATACTTCTTTCCAAGGTTTTTAACAACAAATTCTTGCCAATCGTTTGATGTAACATCTATCCAACGTTCGTCTGGCCAATTTTCATAGGTGGCTAGGGTTAGTTTTTCATAATTTTTATAGTAGGGCCTAAACTTTTCAATAGAGCCTATGTTTAGGTATCCATAAACAAGTTTATTCTCCTTATGGAGCTGGTCTATATCACTCTTAGTGAAGTTGGAAGGGTCTATTACCACAGTCTTATAATCATCTAATTTATGAATTTCAGTTTTTTCAATTCCAAGAAAGACCCCATAATCGTTCTTTTTATCCCTATCCTTAAAAAATTCTAACAGACTTAATAGGGCCAAAATAAATACGCTGATTATAAGAATCCCAGCTGTAATTTTTACACTTTTTTGCCTTCCAACCAGTCGCATCTATCAAGTCCCTCCTTTTTATCTTTCTGACATGTATTTCTTTATTTCATCAGGGCTTAATCTCCTTACCTCTGTATTAGGATATTCCCTATACTCTTCAAGCTTAAAAACCGGTTCCATTTTTTCACAGGTTTTACCCTTGTTCTTTTTGAGATACTTTAAGAGTTCTTGCCCATCTCGAAAAATCTTATACGATAACCTACCTTTTTCATTTTTAATTTCATAAATCCCACATGGCTTTTTAGTCGTGTAGTCAGCCGTCCTTAAATATAGTTTGGCTATTTCCAAAGATTTAAAAGGAAAATTCCATCTTTGTAACCCCCTCTTTGGGTCAGCTTCAATACAAATACATCTTCCACAGGTTCCACAAATATATTGCCTATGATTCTCTAGACATTCTAGTGGATCTAAGAGGGGAGTAATCCTATTTTCTCTACTATAACATTCTTGACACATTTTCTCCTACCATTCCCAAAATATACTTATATAAAAAATAAAACCATAGCATAATAATACTTAGCTATGGTTTTAAAATTACTTAAATTTACCTATAAGGCTGTAATTGCAGCTACAGTTCCGAATATTACACCTGGTACATTTGCTATGACAATAGGCCAGTCTTTTTTGTCTTGAAAAAATCCATAACTTACCCATAAAGTACAGTTTATTGCCGCAACCATTGGTTGCAAGAAACCACTTTTATTACCATGTATGTTATTAATAATCTGAGGGAAATATGATATATACATAAGCATAGCCGTACATGTTGCTATCCATCCCAAAATTCTAAAAGTTTTCTGACTCATAGTTTCGCCTTCTTTCTATCCTCTATAGGTACTATTTATTTCTGATATATATTTTTTATTTCATCAGTTTCCCATAAATACAATTATACAACAAATATAATAATAGTCAAATTTATTTAGAATAAGCTTCTAATATGAGTTTTCCATCGACATATTCTCCCAGAAATACATCACTATATTTATTTAGGCCTTGCTTTTCTATTTCTTCGATTAGCCAGTCTTCATCCTTGCCGATTACCTCTAAAATATCCATTTGCAAGTGCCCATCTGTTATCAATGGGAATTTTGGATTTTCTTCTCCTGGATGAATAATAATCAACTGACCATTTTGTTCTACTACTGCCCTTTTTACATCTCTTATTGAATATATATTGTTTGTTCTCAACTTGAAAGATACATCATGGGAAGATAGCCCTGCCTTCTTACAATTATCTATATTTACCTTGCCATTGTCAATAATTATCAGTGCCTTGCCATCTATCAGCTGTTTAGCCCTAACATTATGTTTCTTTATCCACTTTAAACCAAGTACAAGGGCACACCATATACACAAAATAGCTACATAGTCTAGTATTTTGATACTATTATTGTAAATTACACCACCTATAATACCACCGAGTACATAGTTTTGTACCTGGTCACTAGCAGATGATGGGGCCAGATTTCCCTTGCCCGAAATATTTATTATTGCAATCAAGGCCAAGAATCCTATTAATAATTTAATTGCAACCAAAACGAATGCGTTCATAATATCCCCCTTTTGATTTAATCTCCTACTTACTTTTCTCGTATCTCTTTTTCTCTTTTATAGTTTCATTATTCATCTCATGTAAGTATTTCTTACTAATAAAACATCTTATCCATCTTGGAATATGTATACTCACCATAATTATCATAAGCATATTATTATTATAATAGCATATCATATTTCATACATCTATGCATACACACTGGATATATTATATAATCCACCACAAAATTATATTAAGAAATAAATTCATAAATGAATGCACAAGTATACATGCTTCAACCTTTTCAGTCTTATAATATATAACTGAAAGTATGGCTGCTGCACCCAATTGATTTACCCAGTCACCAACTGATACCGGCATATGAATTGCCGTAAATATAAGACCGGTAATAAGCAGACTTACTTTTAGGTTCCCAGGGAAAATTACCTTTGTCAATATCCTTCTAAATACAAGTTCTTCAGTAACAGGACTTAAAATACAAGTCCTCATAAACTCTATTACTAGGTACTGACCCTCTGTGCTTACATTTGGGTCTAAATACGGTACCCCTTCTATTTTTCCTACATATGTTGCTAAAAAGTGAAGTACAAGAGTAGCAAGCAAGCCGAACAATATCCATTTTATGGTTGCATTTTCTGAAAAAAACTCTTTCCAGTTTATGTAGCTTTGTTTTTTGGCATATAAATTAATTAAAATTACCAGGACTGAAAATGCTGCTATTACAAATACATTTTGAGGTAAAGTCAATGGTGCTTTTTTATTTATAGTAGACGCTATTGGTATAAGTGTTAGTTGCCACAGGGCTGCTGAAATTGCTAACATAACCAAGCACTCTATTATTCTTCTTATTAGTGTTCTTTTCATTGCATATTCTCCTTATGAAGTTTTCTATATCTCTAACTACAAACTTATATTGGCTGAAATTTATTTTTCCTGTATTTCCTTACCACTTATATATTCAATCTCTATCTGGAACATCTGGACTGCCTTACCTGCTTTTGCTATTTCTTCATCAATAATATCCTCACTTGGATAGTACTTTTTTGCCAAGTCTCTTAGGATATCCATCGCCCTTTCCTGGTCATCTACCAGGTGACACCTTCCATAGACAATGGTACTTTGGACATAAGGTGCCCAGGCTTCTTCCTTTATAGTCTCATTTCCATAAACAGTAAAGCACACCTTGTCACAGGCCTTGATAGAGTCTAGCTTGTGGCCTGCCCTCGCCCCATGAAATATAATGATATTACTGGCCTCATCATATGTATAGTTAATTGGTAGGGCATAAGGATACCCATTGTCACCATTAACCGCCAAAACTCCACGACGTGATGTTCTTAGCAGGTCCTTTGCAGCTTCTATACTGATTTCTCTGTTTTTTCTTCTAACTGGTCTAAACATTTTCTTCCTCCTTAATATAAAACAAAACCATAGCCAAGTTAAAACTTGACTATGGTCTTAAATTCAATTAGCACTCGAACCACTTAGCAAGTCCTCCCTTTGCTGTTTCTCTATACTTGTCCATTAAGTCTATTCCAGTTTCCTTCATAGTGATAGTTACCTGGTCGAATGATATAGTATGGGCACCATCAGTATTTAGGGCATACTTAGCTGCAGCTATTGCTCTTTCAGCAGCCATTGCATTTCTTTCTATACATGGTATCTGAACATATCCATATACCGGGTCACATGTCATACCCAGGTGGTGTTCTAGGCCTATTTCAGCAGCGTATTCTATCTGCTCTAGAGTACCACCAAATAGGTAGGCAGCACCTGCTGATGCCATTGAACAGGCAGAACCTACTTCACCCTGACATCCTACTTCTGCACCAGATATAGATGCATTAGTCTTGATTAGGTTACCTATCAAACCTGCCACTATTATAGCTTCTATTATATGCTGTCTCGTATAGCCATTGTGTACCATCAATGAGAAGAATACACCTGGTATTACTCCTGCAGCACCACATGTTGGGGCAGTAACGATAGTACCACCTGACGCATTTTCCTCGGATGCAGCTAGGGCAAATGCGTAGTCTAAAGTAGTGTAGTCCTTTGTAGCCAGGTACTTCTTGTAGAACCTTGATGCCCTTCTCTTCAACTTTAGTTCACCGGGAATTATTTCTCTACTTTCTATTCCCTTGTCTATAGCCGCCTTCATAGTATCGACTATATTACCCATATACTCCAGGAAGTCATCCTCTTCCCTGTCTAGTACATATTCAACAAACGACTTGTCATTTTCCTTACAATACTTTATTATATCGTCTAATTTAGAGTGTTCGTAATACACCTTACCATCTACCTGGTTTCTCTTACCCTCTTCTGCCAGGGTACCACCACCTACTGAGAATACAGTCCATTCATCAAAGGCCTTGCCTGATTCATCCAAGGCCTCTAGCATCATACCATTTGGGTGGAATTCCGGATTGATGTCATCTCTCCATATAAATTCAACCTTCTTTGGTGCTATTGTCTTTTCTATTATATAGTCTGTAAGGTGGCCCTTACCTGTAGCTGCCAATGATCCATAAAGTGTACACCTGTAACTGGCAGCATCAGGATTCTTTTCCTTAAATCTCTTGGCTGCCCTCTGTGGTCCCATTGTATGTGAACTTGATGGTCCACTACCTATTTTATATAACTCTTTTAATGTATCCATAATTTACCTCCATAATTCAACTTTAAAACATCACCTATTATATCATACTCTAGATATTAGGTCTATACATCTTGTCTTAAAAAATTAAGCGTATTTATAGCCTTAGTGGGTATAATTTTAATAACTATTGTATAGAATAGGTTTTTAATTTATATTAGAGATATAAGTCCCATCTAGGAAGACTTAATATATGTCAGTGGGATAAAATTTAGGTAATTTAAAATAAGACTAAGATATAATATAGGAATTTTAAAAGGAAAAGAGGAGATAATATGATTTTTAAGGGTCGTGGAGTAAATATAGTTACACCATTTACAGATACTAATGAAGTTGATTTTAATAGTCTAGCTAACCTAGTCGATACCTACCTAAAAGTAGGGTCCCAGGCCATTATCTTGGGGAGAACGACTGGAGAGTTCTATGCTATGAACGATAATGAAATTTTGGAAGTGATAGACTTTGTGATAAAGAAGGTCAACAAGAAGGTCCCTGTCCTTGCCCAGACTGGCCTAAATGATACTTCTAGGTCTGTAATCCTATCTATAAGGGCCAAGGCCTTAGGACTAGATAGTCTAATCCTATCTGCCCCATACTATGGCCAGGGAAATGAGTTGGGCTTAATCAGCCACTTCAAGTCGATAGCCATAGCTGGTGACCTGCCAGCCTATATTGACAATGACCCTGCTAGGACTGGCTTAAACCTTGCTCCTGGCCTTATCGCCAAGTTAGTTGAAATACCAAATATAGTTGGTATCATAGAGTCATCTAGTGACCTTGACCACTTGGCTGACCTATCACCACTAATCAATGACAACTTTGCCCTTATAAGTGGCAATGACAAGACTATCCTGGCCAACCTGGCTATGGGTGCAAGTGGCCATGTATCTATCTTAGCGAATATATGCCCAAGGCTTATCTTTAATATATATGACAAGTTCATTGAGGGTGACCTTGCTGGGGCTAGACAGGTCTTCAATGACTCCCTAAAGGCTATTGACCTTATGAACCTAGACGTCAACCCTATACCGGTCAAGACTGCCATGAATATGCTAGGCTATGAAGTTGGTAACTTTAGACTACCTCTCCATCCAATGGATCCGGACAAGGCTGCCCAGGTAGCTACTTTTATCATGGATACTGGCCTAGAAAGGCTATAGAATTAATTAGTTTAAAGTAATTGTAATAAAGGGATGGTTTGCCATCCCTTTATTATCTTTATTTACAAAAAAAGTACCGAATGTGAATAACCACACTCGGTACATCTAAGGACATTATTATAGTCCCTCTTATCAATCTTATAATGAAGACTTAGAGTAGAATTCGACTACTAGTGCATCGTTGATTTCGATTGGCACTTCTTCTCTTTCAGGTAATCTTGTTAATACAGCTGAGAAGTTAGCCTGGTCCTTAGTTAAGTAAGGATATTCGCTTAGAGCAGCTGCTTCAAAGTTAGCCTTGAATAATTCGTTAGTTCTGTACTTTTCTCTTAGAGATATTTCATCTCCAACACTAACGATATATGATGGTATATCTACCTTTCTTCCGTTTACGTGGATGTTACCGTGAGATACCATCTGTCTAGCCTGTCTGATTGAGTTAGCTAGACCCATTCTGTATACTAGGTTGTCTAGTCTACATTCTAGAGTTGTTATAACTGCAGTACCAGTAGTCATTTTAGCCTTCTGAGCCTTCTTCATGTAGATTCTCATCTGCTTTTCTGATACTCCGTAATAAGCTCTTAGTCTCTGCTTTTCAAGTAACTGCTGACCATATGGTGTAAGCTTCTTATCACTTCTTGCAGTTCCCTTACCAGCTCTGTTCATTGCCTTTGGATGACCACAAACGTTAAGTCCTAGTCTTCTAGATAACTTAAACTTAGGTCCTCTTGTAATTGATGACATATTTTTTCTCCTTTTTAAATATAAACTATGGATGCACCCCTTGTGCATTGTCCACTTGAAAAAATGGATGTGTGAAACTCCTAAACCAAACACACCTTAGTAGGAATTTTCGCTACATTGTCCATTTAAAGGCTATGCCTTTACTGTGTAAATATTACACGACTCATATATTATACTACAGACTTGCCTAGATGTAAAGTTTTTTCTTTGATTGGACCAAAGCTATTTATATGCTTTTTATAATTTATCCTGATTAATATGATTTATATGTATTCCTATATATTTATATGTGCTAAATGTAGCTATAAACAGAAAGGTACAACCAACTCCCCTCTTAAATTGGAAAAATGGCTGTACCCCTATTAATTTCAAACTATCAATTACTTTTTAAACTATACCAGGATCTTGTCGAAGAAGTCTTTTGCCCTATCGCTCTTAGGATTATTAAATACTTCTTCTGGACTTCCATCCTCTACGATCTTGCCTTCATCCACAAATATGACCCTATCTGCAACTTCCTTGGCAAAGCCCATCTCATGTGTAACTATTGCCATAGTCATACCTTCATCTGCCAGCTCCTTGATTACGTCTAGAACTTCCTTTACCATTTCCGGGTCTAGGGCTGATGTCGGCTCGTCAAATAACATCATGTCCGGCTCCATGGCAAGGGCTCTTGCAATGGCTATACGCTGTTGCTGGCCACCTGATAGCTGGACTGGATAGGCATCAGTCTTGTCCAATAGGCCTACCCTCTCAAGCAGTTCCTTGGCCTTCTTTTCAGCTTCTTCCTTAGTCTTACCCTTCACCTTCATTGTGGCTAGAGTTATGTTGTCTAGGATGGTTTTGTTTGGAAAAAGGTTGAAGTTTTGGAATACCATACCTATCTTCTCCCTAGTCTTGTCTATGGTTTTTAGGTTTTTAAGTATATCCTGACCTTCAAAAATAATCTGGCCTGATGTAGGTTCTTCCAGTAGGTTCATACACCTTAGTACGGTACTCTTACCTGAACCTGATGGCCCTATAATTACCAGGATATCGCCCTTGTCTATTTCGAGGTCTATACCCTTTATTACCTCTAAACTTCCAAAAGACTTGTGTAGGTCTTTTAGTTCTAATAAAACTTCTTTATTGCTCATTATAATCTCCTATCTTTCTACAGTCATTTTCTTTTCTAATAAGCCTACTAATTTTGATAATGTAAAGGTAATTACAAAGTAAATCAATGCTGCAAACAAGTATGGTCCAAATCCATTATAAGTTGAGTTCTTAACTGAAATTGCTACGAACATAATATCCGTTACACCTACAAATGCTACTATGGCAGACTCCTTTACAAGTGATATAAATTCGTTGGCCAGGGCTGGTAAAATATTCTTTACAGCCTGTGGAACTATTATATACCTCATTGACTGTAGGTATGTCAAGCCTAGGGACCTACTGGCCTCCATCTGACCCTTGTCAACTGAGGATATACCTGACCTTAGTATCTCAGCTATATAGGCTCCTGAATTCAGTATCATGGCCATTACTGCAGCTGTGAATGTATCGTCATAACCGAACATAGTCGGGTATTTGACACCTAAGATCATTGGAAAACCATATGCCATAATCATGACCTGAACAAGTAGTGGTGTATCCCTGATAACCTCTATATATACATTTGCTATCCACTTTAATACTGATTTATTTGATATCTTACATACACATGCTACTAGACCAACTATAAAGCCGAATAGCAAGGCCATGAAAGATATTAAAATTGTGACTCCTGCACCCTGTATGTATGACAGGTAGTAATCATTTATAAAACTAAAATCCATCCTAAACTCCTCTATTATAAATACCTTCTACAATTACTTTGTTTCTTTTGAAATCAGGTCTACTGCATTGGCTAATATCTTATCGTATTCGCCACTGTCCTGTAGTTCCTTAATAACTTCATTTGTCAACTTGATTAGGTCTGCATTATCGCCTTTCTTAATAGCAACTGCCATGGCCTCTTCATCTCCACCGCTAGTTAGCTTCAAGTTTTCAACAACCTTTATACCATCATACTTAGTAACATTTATACCGGCAACCTTGCTGTTCAATACTACTGCATCTATATTGCCATTCTTCATGTCTGCAATCAAGTCTGGAACTGCTACTAGGGCCTTATAATTTGTAACCTTTAGGTTGTCCTTAACGTATGTTTCCTGAGTAGAACCCTTCTGGACACCTAATTTAGCCTTCTTAAGCTGGTCTTCTGAAGTAAACTTACCTGCATCCTTAGCATTTACTATTACTGCATTTTCACCCTTGAAGTAGATATCTGAGAAGTCTACAGCCTTCTTACGTTTTTCATTTGGTGTCATGCCTGTGATTACCATATCTACCTTACCTGCCTGTAGGGCTGGTAGTAGGGCGTCAAAGTCCATAGCCTTTAGCTCTAGCTCCACGCCTAGCTTGTCTGCTATCTTCTGGGCCAAGTCTATGTCAGCACCCACTATCTTACTCTTACCATTTTCTGATACCATAAACTCAAATGGTGGGTAGTCAGGAGATGTCGCTACAACCAGCTTCTTATTCTTCTTAATCTGTTCAAGGGCTGTCTGGTTTCCACCTGAATTGTCAGATGACTTGTTGCCACAACCAACTAGACCTGTTGCTAAAACTGCTACCAATCCTAATGCTAATAATTTTTTCAATCCTGCTTTCATTTTTCTTCTCCTTTAAAAATAATATAATAATTCAAAATAAAAAAGTCCCTTAGCCAATACTGGCTAAGAGACGAATATACCGCGTTACCACTCTTATTGACAAGTCGATCGTCTTGGTTGATATAACCATTTTATCCAATCTACCAGGACTGGCCAGTTAACCCCAGTAAATAAAATAAAAAAGTCTCTTAGCTAATACTAGCTAAGAGACGAATATACCGCGTTACCACTCTTATTGACAATTAAAACTTGTCCTCTCAAACCCTTAAGGCGGGAAACCTATTAGAATACTAAAATTCCTCTAATAACCTCCAAAGTTCTCTTCACTTTAAACTCCAATATCAGGCTCACACCAAACCCTGACTCGCTGTAAATTCATTTAAGCTACTCTCTTTATCATCGGCTCTTATCTATTTGTTGTATCTAATTATACGATTAGAATTTATAAAAGTCAATAGGAAATTTTATTTTTTATAACAATCTATTATTATATCATTTCCCCAATCGTAGTCTGGATGTCTTCAACTAACTCTTCAAAGACAGCCTTGGCATCTATATAGTGTTGGCTAGCCTGGTGTTTTTCCAAACTAGAATAGCTCTCCCATCTTTCAACAAAACAATATTCATGGTCTGAACCGTCAATCCTACAAAAATCATATGTGATATTTTCTAGTTCTTTCCTGGAAGACTTTACCAAGGCCTTCGCAGCTGCCACATAATCATCCTCAAAATTTGGCTTAACCTTAACTCTTACAAATACAGTTAACATATTACTTCCTCCATACTACCCTAATAAATTTTTTCTACTTCACTACAGTATATAACACTTTTGACAAATATGCTAGTGCATTAAGAAACTCTTCTCAAACTTTTCTGATAGGGGTTCTAAAAGGTCGTTTATATCTTCCTTGAACATTATTCCGAATATCAGCGGTATAATGGCAAATAATAGCAAGGCCCCTATATCTCCAAGCAGGTTTTGCATATATACTCCGCCTATAGCTTCCCTGCAGGCATTTATACCATATGTAAATGGTATGACTGAGTTTATAGTCCTAAAGAAGGTAGGTGTCATCTGGACTGGGAAGGTTCCCCCAGAACCACCTATCTGGATAACCAACAAGAACATGGCTATCCCCTTACCCAGGGTCTTGAAGCATGATACCAGGGTGAATATTAGGATACAGAAGGCTATACTGCACAGCATCAAGATCAATATAAACAAGACTGGTTCCTTCGCTGTCACCCCTAATAATAAGAGGTCTCCCGTCGATATTATTATCGACTGGATAAGAGACAGGATTAGGAAAAATGATAGACGACCCAAGTACCTATCAATACTCCTATACTGCTTACTCGGCTCTGTAGATAATATAGTCGATAGGATAATAACCCCTACCCAGGCTGCCAAGACACTGTAAAATGGTGCCATAGAAGAACCGTAATTGGCCATCTTATACAACTTTTCTTCCTTGATTTCAACTGGATTCTTAATAAAATCTGCCCTTTCAAGTATATTTGACTTGATTACATTATTAAAGGCCTTTAAATCCTTGTTGTTCTGTATTTCATCAATCATCTTTATAGAGTCAGAAACCTGGCCCCTCAATATATCTATCGAGCTTTCTAGAATTGTTATACTAGAACCGACCCTACCATTTAAAGTTGATGCCGTATTTATAAAATTATTTACACTTGGGTACAACTGGCCTGTAGAGTCTACCATACTCCTGATATCCCCGGTAATTGTAGATACATTTCCATTCACCCTGCTAAGTGGCCTTGTGACCAAGTCATCGAAATCCGAAATAATATCATTTATACCCTTGTTAGAGTCTGCAACAATATTTACAATGTCTTGAACTTGAGAATATGTCAAGCTACTAGTAGAGTTTACCTGGTCTATAATACCTGCTAGCCTAGAACTAGCATCTGTTAGTGACCTGTACTCATTATTCAACCTGGTAACTGCATTATTTAATACATTTGAATTTACTACATTTATATCATTTAGGACCTGGCTAATATTGTTGACCCTTATAGCTGCCTGGTCTATTTTATCTTTAATATTACCAATACTTATGACTGCCTGCTGGGCCCCCTTGTCACCAATAGAGTTTAGGGACTGGGCCAAGTTGACTGATGATTCCAAGATTCTTGACACATCTCTTAAGGCAGACTTTAGACTGGCTGATGAGTTCTGTATACCTGAAGTCGCATCCGTAGCCATGCTTCCAATATCATCATTGATCTTCTTCGCACCATTCATAGTCCTTTTAATAGCATCAAGACTCGCCTTAGAACTCGCCAGGGACTTGTCTAGGTCACCTATCATATTTTTATTATTCTCTGCCAACTTCTTGCTATTTACCAACTGGGCATCTAGCCTCTGTAAAGATTTCTTCATTTCTGTCAACTTTGGTGTTATATCATCAGTCATATTTGAAATTCCACCCATGGCACCTAATGAGGTCTTACTTATAACCTGAATAAGATGGTTACTAATCTTTACCTGAAGCTTATTAGCCCCCTGGTCAGTTATTTTTTCTGCTATTGCATTGGTTTTTTCATTTGTTGTATATATTATCCTAGCCTTCCTCACATCTACCTGGGTAACAGACATCAGGGATTTTGTAAAGTCCTTAGGTATTGTTAAAATAGCATAATACCTACCGGTATTAAGGCCCTCCATGGCTGTTTTAGAGTTTACAAAATTCCAATCAAGACTCCTATTTTCCTTGAGGTTTTTAACTATATCATTACCAAAATTCAATTTCTGGTTCTTAAACTCGTAGTCCTTGTCCTGATTTACAATTGCCACACTTAAATTCTTTGTATTACCATATGGATCCCAAAAGGCCTCAATATTAAACCAGGCATATAAGGATGGAAATATCATTAGGGCCACTACTATAATGGTTATCAAACGATTTTTCATAACCTCTTGACAGTCCTTATATAAAATCTCATGGACCTTGGATGGGTCTGGCATATATTTTTCTTTAAATTCTTTATTAAAAATCTTCTTCAAAATCTAACACCTTACTTTCAATACTATTGCTGATATTTACAATCCAACCGCTCTTAATTTTACTAATATACTTCCTATAGTACATACAAAACTCTCAATTATACAATAAGGATTATACCACATATAAAAAACTTTTACTTGAAAATTTACATATAAATAAATGCATAAAAAAATCCCCTGAGGATAAGCAAACCTCAGGGGATTTAATTTAAATGATACTAAAATTTACAACTTAACTTAATTCATTTTTATATATATCCAATATTTTCATATATATTCAATTTTCTTCAAAATTTTTCAAAAAAATTATAATTTTTTCTCAAGGCAGGCTTGCATAAGAAAAACCGACTCCAGCCAGCAGGTTTACCCCACTATTGAAGTCGGCATATATTCTCTTTTATAAGCCCTATAAGTCCTTGGTTTTGACCCAGGTTATTAAAGGCTCTTTTCCTATTTTCCATCAACTATGATACTGGGATGACCCCATATCACCTGTTACTGGCTTACTCTAATTATGATTTTAGTGAAAGCAAGATACCTAGGCAGATTGACAATAGGGCTGCAAATATAACTCTGAATTCACCTGGTAGCAAGAATGTGACCGTATGTGCTGGCAACCAGAATGTTGGTATTGTTCCCCATAGGACATTTTTTCCATAGGCAAAGTAGTCAATCCTTGAGCAGATATCCTTGATAGATACCTTAGCACCCTTAGTTTCATACCTTAGGTCTAAGAAGGTATCTGTGTGCTTATGCAATACCATGAAGACTGGACCAAATGATGTATTCATTACCAGTGAAGTTAAGAATGCAAAAGCAAGCTTTGTATGCAGGATTGTTGAGCTAGACTTGGCCAACTTAGCACCCATAGCCTCGGCAAATATACCCATCATGAAGGCTATCCATATACCTAGAAGACCCCAGATAAGCATCCTGTATCCGATTGAATGAGGTATAGTCAGCTTCTTGTTTCTGATGCTGTTAGCTATTACCTCGCCTAGAGTTGCCAATATCGCAAATTTGATAAATGACAAGACATAGTGATTTGTTAAAAACGACATAATTCCCTCCAAAAATTCTAATTTAACCTCATTATATCTTATTCCTAAGGATATTTAAAGACAAATTTTTCATTTTTCAGATTTTTTTATATAATTATATTTTATCCTATTTTTATGTCCCTTTCATGCATATTTATAAATTCCCAAATTACTACATTTTCATTTATAAATCTTTTTTCTTCCTCCTTTAAAACTCCAAGCTGTTTTAAGGCAGAATCCACTACAAATCATTTTTAATCCGATAAAATCCAGCAACCCCCCCAGAATTGATTTTTTTAACAAAATATAATAATATGAAATATATAGGAAACGTTTATTATATGTATTATCATATTTAGGGGGTATGCCTATGGGAAAGTATTTATAAAATAATTTTTCTTGTGATGGTAATTTTTATAGAAAAGTATACAAAAGGGGTGATAATATGACTAATAAAAAAGTGATAATTTCTCTTTTAGCTGCTACAGTTTCAGCTTCTTCCCTAGTCGCAGTAAACGCGGCTGATAAGATCGATCTTGATATCAATAAAGAAGTTAACGAATCCAACAGCCTTATCTTCGGTGATTTTTTTGGACCTAAGTACACTTTAAATGATAAGAAGGCACAAAAGAAGCTTGCTGAAATACTGGATTCAATAAAGGGAGACTACTATAATAGCGAGTCCAGGATTAAGACCTATGATTTTATAATTGAAATAGACAATTATGAAATAGGACTTACTAAAGATGGCAATGATAATGGCTACTATATCCTTAGTTTTATCAGAAAAGACAGTCCACATAATTTCAATACCTACAAAACAAAAGTTAACATATATTCAGAGCTTATGAAGGTCCTAAACTCCAGTGATGGCGTAAGTATCAACCTTAAAAATTTGAATAATCCGAGAAATATAGAATCATGTGGTCCTGTTGAGATGTCAGCCCATATATCAGAGTCTACATTTGGAAGGAATGACAATGTCGTTCTAGTCGGCAAGGATAGTATCCCAGATGCCCTGTGCTCTGCTTCAATAGCTGGTTATCTGGATGCACCTATACTTTTGTCTGACAAGGACGAGTTAGACGAAAAACTTTTAAGTGAACTAGGCAGACTTCATGCAAAGAACATCTATGTCCTATCAGGAGACAAGCTTATATCCAGAAAAGTCAAGGACCAACTTAAGGCAAAAGGATATAACTTGTATGACTATTCGGGTCAGGATAGGTATGAAACATCGAGTAAGATTGCCAGGTTTATGAATGCAGACAAGCAGTTTATCCTGGTTAGTGGACAAGACTTTTACGATACACCATCAATCTCTCCATACTCCTATGAAAAGAAGATTCCTATACTCCTAACTAAGAAAAATAGTATGCCTGGTCATACTTATGATTTAGTGAAAAAGGATTCAAGTATATTAGCCATAGGTGGAGACCAGACTATAACCAGTGATGTATATAGTCAATTGAGTAAAAAGAAGGTAAAGGTAGACAAGATAGCAGGCAAAGATAGATTTGATACTTCTGTAAAGATAGTTAAAGGCTTGTATCCTGAATCTGCTTCCTACATCTGTATAAGCGACAAATATATAGTCAAGGATATAGTTACTTCTGTTATGAGCGTTAAGTATCAAAAACCTATAGTCCTTGAAAAGAATCCATATAGCTTTATAGAAAATAGAGACAAGAACATGTATATAGTATTTAAATAACTATTCTTCCAAGCAAAGAGTCTTAGTCGAATAAAATTGAAAATTAGGAAAACATGATAAGGGTCCTTCTAGTGAAATATCTAGGAGGGCTTTTTTATGAATTTTAAATTTTTGTTAATGAAAAACCTATTTTAAGCGTATATATAGGTGAAAGAGGTTATAATTAATCTAGATTAATTCAATTCACAAGGATGGGAGGTGGTTCTTTGAATTTTGAAGATATCTTTGATAAATATTTTGATAAAGTATATAAATTCATAAATATGAAAACTCTAAATCATATGGATGCTGAGGATATAGCCCTACTTGTCTTTGAGAAGGTTCATGCCAACCTGGACACCTACTCTTCTAGCAAGTCTAGTTTTGAGACCTGGTTATTCTCAATAGTCAGGAATGAAATAGCCAGTTTCTATAGAAAAAAGCAGATTCAAACTGTAAGCATGGATGCTACAGGACCCCTGGTTGACACTGACCAGTCACCTGAAAAAATTGTAGAAATGACAGATATCAACTCAGACCTAAAGCTTGCCCTGGCTAAATTAAGTGACAAGGAACGTACAATCATTGCCTACAAGTATGGGGCGGATATGAAGAACACTGATATAGGAGACCTCTTAGGTATATCCAGTGCAAATGTGGGTGTCGTCCTATTTAGGGCCTTGAAAAAACTAAAAAAGGAACTCCAAAAAGACAATCTTTAGTAGGGATATACAAATTAAAAAACATAGAATAGGAGGGATTATTATGAATAAAAAAGATATAGATAGATCTAACGACCTTGACATCAATCTTGGCCCTAATCAGGAAAGAGAAATTGATAATATTCTTGAAGGACCAGATCAGAATGTCGAAAGCCTACATGACTTAAAGTTTGAAGATGAACTAAAGGAAAGGCTAAACCTGGAATTTTCGCCTAGCCAGGCTAGTAAAAATAGGATTAGGGTCAGGTTACTTGAATCAAATTCTGAGGATAATTTGCTTGGTGGACCTAGTGAAAGCCCAGTAGATGATATAAAGGGAGGTAATATTATGGCTAATAAAATAGATAAGGTAAGAAATACAGACAATGCTGGAAAGAAAAAGACTAGACCTTGGTCTAGAAAGTTAATAGCTGCATCAATAGCAGGTTTACTGATAGTTGCAGGCATAGGCATACCGGTTATTGGTAATGAATTTTTTACAACTACTAAAACCCTTAAGACTGATAATGGAAATATAATTATCCATGAGGAAAAACCACTTATTGACCTGGGTAAACTAATCTACCACTTCCCAGAAAATTTAAAGGGAAAAATATATGATGCCCAGGGAAGACAGGTAGATGATATCAGCTACAAAGAAGCTAAAAATACTGGTGTATTCGATAAGGACGGAAATAAAATAAAGGAAATAGATGAAAAAAATGGAACATATATCCTAGAAAAGGATGCTGATAAAGTTATAGACGAGGGTATTGCCAAGTTCAAGACACTTGAGGAGGCACAAAAGTATCTGGCTTTCAAGCCTAAGCTACCAGCAGGTTGCAAGCTGATAGAAGTTGGTATCTACAAGGATGAAAATGGACTTCCAGGTAAAGATATAGCAGACTTTATCCTTGAAAAGGATGGGGCAAAGATCTATATGCAGGAAAGACTTGCAAGAGATGGAAATAGATATGAAACAAGCACAGATGATGCTAAGTATGTTTACCTAAATAGCAAAAAGGCCATAATGTCCAATAACAAGAGTATTGATTGGGAAGACGATGGGCTACTAATCAACATAAGTTCAAAAACTTCTACATTCTTTGGACAGAGTTTTGTAGATCTGGCTAAAACTGTTAAGTAGTACTTAAATATTTAACCTCTGAGTAAGAAATTACTATAATTTCCATATAAAAAATCTAGTATATTAGACTATAAATCTACTCTTATATATGATAATATATGGATATGTGAAAGTATGGTAATCTGTAAAAATATGGAGGTAAATTAAATTGAGTAAGCATTCAGATCTAGCTAGAGATTTATTTAAAGAGGGCTATAATTGCTCACAGGCTATAGTTTTAGCCTTTAGTGACGAAACCGGTCTAGACAGGGATACAGCCTTAAAAATGGCATCACCCTTTGGCCTAGGAATGGCTAAGCTTAGAGAGGTATGTGGGGCTGTCAGTGGTATGTTTATGGTAGTAGGCCTACTAAATGGCTTTACAGACCCCAAAGACAAGGGGGCAAAAAGCGAACACTATAAGGTAATCAGAAAACTTGCCGAGAAATTCCAGGAAGAAAACGGATCTATAATTTGTAAGGAACTATTGGGTCTAACTGGTGAAAAAACACCTGAAGGCAAGCCTATAATGACTAAGAAGCCACCTTGCAAGGACTTGGTAGTCCAGGTTTCTGAAATGCTTGATGCCTATATAGAGGAAAGAAAGATCCAGGCCTAGTTATTATAAGTACCTATAAATGGACTTTCGTCAATAATCAAAAAAATAGACTCTAGGTCTAAGAGTTAAAAATAATGAGGTCACCTGCCCAAAGAATGTATTTTCAACGGACTGGGTGACCTCATTTTTTATAGGTCTATACCTATTCACCAAGTAGGAATTTCTTTACATCCGGACCTACCAGGATTTTTTCATCTCCTACTAGTAGAATTGGCCTCTTTACCAACATACCATCTGTAGCTAGTAGCTTGTACTGGTCTTCTTCTGACATATCTGCCAGTTTTTTAGACAAGCCCATATCCTTGTAGATTTTACCACTTGTATTGAAGAACCTCTTTAGTGGCAGGCCTGACCTTTCCCTCCAAGCCTTTAATTCTTCTATACTAGGATTTTCCTTGTCTATCTCCCTAAGTTCATAGGCCAGACCCTGGTCCTTCATTATCTTTTCTACTCCCTTGCAAGTAGTACATTTCTTATAGCATATCAGGGTATTCATATATCCACCTCCATCAATCTAAACTATTATATATACTTTTATGCCTATCCCCTTGTATATATCTTAATTTATATCTTAGTTATATATTAGTTATATATTATTGTATATATCCTATATATATCTTATTATATATTTTTTACAGTTTCTTCTATTGCCTTACGAGATCCATGGTTTGCCAATGGACCAGCCCCTTCTGCTGGATATCCCAGGTTCAATAGCATCAAGATATACTTGTTGTTAATACTTTTTTTCTTTTCTATCCCTCCTTCTTCGCGGGATAATATTAGGTCATAAATCATAACTACTTTAGTCCCTTAAGGTAGTCCTTCCTCTCCTTGCTTATACGAAGACTCTCACGGGCCTTTTGTATAGCCTTATTATGGGTCCAGTCATCTAAACTCCTGGCCTCAATATATGGAAGGCTGGCCTCCCACTGCTTGGCAAGGGCTGTAGCAAAAAACCAGGCAATCATCATATTGACATAGTATTCCTGGGACCTAAGACCTGCTACCAGTTCTAAATAATCAGGCTTGAAGTCGTCATCTAAAAAGTGGGTCATCAGCATCTCCAAACCAAACCTACATGTATAGGTTTGATCAGAAGAAATCCAAAGCTTGATCCTATCTAGTAGTTCCTCCTTGTGCTTTTTGAAGACCCTTGGTGACATAATATCACATACTGCCCAATTGTCTACATATGGCAAAAAGGCTTCTATCTTCTCTATGCATGTATCGAAATCTTTAATCTCCGATATCAGGATTCCATGTAGCATATTTTCATCATAGTAGGCATGTGGTAGACTAACTAAAAAATCCTGACACTCCTGGTCTTTTATATATGACTTGGCCAATGCCCTAAGTTTTGGTACCCTAATCCCCATGATTGTAGACGGGTCTATGCTAGGTATTAACCTAGCCTGAAAGGCTGCATACTCTTCTTCTTTTATAGCTTCTAGTTCCTTGTATATCTTCATGGTTTCCTCCTAAACTTACGACTACTTATATCTTTTCTATGCTTGAAATTCCCTATTAGGGTTTACTTTTTATTTATTATTTACTAGTCCCAGCTTCTTATTATCCTATACCTGACCCACAACTTCTTCAAAAAGCTTGTCCGTCTTTTTAGATATATTGATGGCATAAAGGCTATAGCCGGCTATATTATCCTCATAGGCCTGGATGGCAAATAAAAGCATATTTCTAGCGTATTTTTTATCTACAAGATCTACTGGTATTGTCATCCTATCCGACCTACGATTGGTGTATACAGAGTCAAGCTTCAAGTTCATCATACCACCACTATTATAAAGGTCAAATATACCCTTTAGGTCTTCCTCTTCCACGGCATCTGTCAAACGATCATCCATCCATAAATAGTAGTCTGGACCAAATATCTTCTTGCCTGTACCCTTACCTGCATGGCCATCTACATTCTTAGAAAAGAGACTATTGTAGACCTTGACTATCTCTTCAATAGCTGCTATTGAAAAGAAGCTAGATGATGGAAAAAGACCCTTATCATAGAGTACATGTGAGCTATTTAATAGGTCATATATATGGTCTATACACCTATTGAATTCATCACTGGTCTTAATTACAAAATCGCTTTTTATAATTGAGTCACTGGCCCTTTGACTATCACCCCCAAACCCCTTTATTTCTATATTTTCATCAGTCATATTTCTTTCTCCTCACTCTTAGTCTATATATCTTTTTCTTTATATAGGGTCTTATACCCTACCTACTTTAAGAATATTTAAATATAAGCCTCAAATTAACTCTCCGGTCTCAACCAATTTATAATCCTGTTTATATCTGTACTGTCTTTAAATGTATTTTTTAGGAACTGGGTAGATTCAACTTCGTCGGTTATAATCCCATCCACATCACTCATCAAAAACTGCATTATTATATTGTGTACATTGCAGGTCCATACATCTACGCGTTTACCGTACTTGTGAATCTTACGTATATTGGAATCTGTTGCAGACTCCGCTTCTAAACCAATTCCATCTACATTGAGCCTGCCTATATCACCAAAACTATAATAGCAAAGGTAGATAGTCTCTGCATCTGGATGCTTGCTTTCCATATAGTTGATAATATCATAGTCAAGGCTGATAAAGGCACATTGGCCCAACATACCCTTGGCCTTGACCATCCTGTAGAGGTCTTCTACCATCTTCCTATCAGCAGTTCTCCCCTTTAGCTCTATATATAGGTGAATTTTGTCCCTGGCCGTCTCCAGGGCTTCTTCCAAAGTTGCAGGGTTGACAATTTTATTATGCAGACCTTTCATAGTCAGACTCTTTACCTCATCCAGTTTCATATCCTCTGGTCTACGGATATCGCCATACAGCCTAGAAAAATTAGTATCATGGTGGATTATATAGTGACCATCACGGGTCCTCTGCACATCAATTTCCGAGGCATAAACCTTTTTATCTATGGCTGCTTGAATTGATTCAAGGGTATTTTCTGTAGAAAGCCTGCCACCACCCCTGTGGGCTATAATCTGTGTAGACTTCTCCACGGAAAATAACCTATCAAAGACCGAGCTACCAATGGCACTAAAAATACACATTAATACTATAACTAAAACCGATATAAAAATGGTCTTCCTTGAAAAATGTTTTTTATCATTGCTTGGAACCAGGTCCGGACATTCATATCCATCAAATATCTGGGTCAAACGCATGAACTGAAAGGATAGAAATAGGAGACCGTATATACCATCAAGCAAGGTAGTGACAAAAACTATAAGCAAGAGAAAAAACCTATATATATACTGGGGTGGACTTGCAATTTCTAGAATTATATATGGTACTATTCCAAAAACTGCAAATATAAGCACCAAGACCAAACCTGTCCTAAGTAAAAATCCAAAGTACCTGCCTGCAATACTCCTCTTGTGGACCTTGATTAGGTTAACAGAAGAAGCCAGGGCTTCATTTAGTGACTGGTCCTTCAAAATCATATAGTGAAATGTAAAGACCCTATAAAGCCCTAAAATCCCCAATAGGATAAGCAGGATATAGTAGAAACTCGCCCTAATACTGGTCGAAGTAATAACAGACAAGATAAAATCTGGCAATACAAAAGTATAACTAAGGGAAATTCCCAGGGTCGCAAAACAGGCTGGGGCCAAAAATGATATATATAAAATCACTAGTATGCCCTTGGGTCTAATTAGCTTTTTACCAGCCAAAAATGCCTCATATATAAGGGTCTTCATCTTTTTATGCTCCGAATATAGTACATTTCTACTCAAGAGTATCATAACGTTAATATCAAATATGGTATATATAAATAGGCCTGTTAGGGCAATTATCAAAAGTAACCAACCCTGCCATGTCCTCATCAAAAATGGTATATCACTGCTGGTGATAGCCGGTTTACCTGCTACCCATAAAAGAGAACCTGCTATAGTCCTCAAGACAACCAGACTGGCCAAGAGCAAGGCCTTTGTAACCAGCTGGTATACCAATAATTGGGGGAGCTTGTCCTTAAACATGAACAAGGACTTCTCCTTCCACTTTTCTTTTATACGCTTAGGCATCTAACCACTCTTTCTCCTAAAAAATTTGCTAAGAATAAGGCCTGTAGCAATTGTCCCCTTCCTTAGAATTGTACAACGACTACAGGCGTCATCCTTATTGCTATATTCTATTTTACTATACCTACATTTAATAGGTCAATCTCCTAAGAGATCTACTAATTTCAATAAATACTTCAAATTACTTTTTTTCATCATTTATAATTTTACCATCACTTATAGTAATTATCCTATCTGCAGACTTAGCAATTTCCTGATCATGTGTAATCATAATAAGAGTCTGGTTTAGGTCTTTTACTGAACTCTTCAGCAAATCCATTACCTCTTTTGTTGTTTTGCTATCTAAATTTCCAGTTGGCTCATCAGCAAATATTATTGAAGGTTTATTAGATAAAGCTCTGGCAATTGCTACTCTCTGCTGTTGCCCTCCAGATAATTCATTTGGATATTTTTTTAATTGTTCTTTCAATCCAACCTTGCTAATTACCATATCAATATATTCTTTATCTGGCTTTTTTCCGTCAAGTGATATTGGAGGTATTATATTGTCATAAACATTCAATACAGGTATTAGGTTAAAGCTTTGGAAAATAAATCCAAACTTTTGTCTTCTTAATTCTGACAACTGTTCATCATTCAATGAATAAATATCCATATCGTCAAAACATACCTTCCCAGATGTAGGTTTGTCCAGACCTGCCATACAATGTAATAGAGTTGATTTACCTGAACCACTCGTTCCAACAATTGCTGTAAATCCATAATCTCCAACATCTAAACTTACTCCATCTACAGCCTTAACTATATTATCTGACTTACCATAATATTTTTTTACGTTTTCTATGCTTATATTTTTCATTATTATTACCTCACTATACCTTATTATTTAAACACTCAATTATATCTATATCGTCAACATTTTTGTATACTACTGACAATGCTAATAAAATTGATATTGTACAAATTAGTATAAAAATTACAATCTGCATATACGGCAATGAAAAATTTTCCTTGAACTCTATCCCTTGAATCCCTGCAATTAGTTTCACTTGATTAAACCATTTTATATTGTATATCAAGGACACTATTATAGCTAAAACAATCCCTGGAATGATTGATAGAATTCCATTTTTTCTTAACATTCTTTTTAAATTTCTCCTACTCATTCCTAAGGACAACATAGTAGCATAACCACGCTTGTTTAAATTAAATGTTAATATTATTCCTGCTATTATGTTTACAATAGACATTGATAATAATACTGCTGAAGATACTTCTCTCTTTATTTTATTCTTTTTTTCGTATCTGTTTAATCTTTCTAATATTGTCTTTTCTGTATCGCATTCATAAAAGTTTTTACTTGAAAATCTTGACTCTATTTTATTATATATATTTTCTAAACTATCTTTATCATTAAGCTCAACTTTTATTTCATTAATATTACTTATATTAGTTAAGTTCCTATAAATACTATCATAAGTTATAATATCTGGAACAAAATGCTCTGTATGAGTTATAGGATCCCAATTATCACTAATAAAACCAACCACTCTTACTTTAGATTTTTTAAATTTTACAATACCACTATCTTTATCATAATATTGATATGATATAGTGAGCTCATCATTAAGTTTTTGGTTAGGTAACAGCTTAAATATACCTCGTTTTATTTTCGAATAAAATTT
>NZ_ADGQ01000069.1 GCF_000147675.1 Peptostreptococcus stomatis DSM 17678
GAAAACACAATTTCTCCGTGTTCAGATACAATGACACATGCTCCCGGAACACTTTTACCTATATATGCATCTGCAATTTTATCAAAAGCAGTTTCGTAATTGTCGGTTACTTCCGCAGCAAGAATAAAGGAATGTGGAAATAAAACGCAAAAGGCAAAAGCAATGAAACAGCTCAAAAAGAAATTTTTTTTCATGATATTTCGCCAACTTTCACCTTGCTTATTTCCTGTGCAAGCTTGGTAATGTGCTTGTATTCACTAATTAGCAATATAATGGCAATCAAAATTATAGCGACATCATTCAAAGGCAACGCCAGCCATACTCCGAGAACATTTCCGTTCAGAAAACGAGGTAATATCAATACTAAAGGGACTACAAGTGCAAGTTGTCTTAGTATAACCAATACTCCTGCTTGTTTTGCTTTCCCGATAGCTTGAAAATAAGTGACTGTCATTATGAGCATGCCATACGTAGGAAATATGCAGTACATAAGCCTAAAATTAGATAATCCTGAACTTACGATAGCTGAATCGGTAATAAATGCAGATAGTATCTGCACTGAAAAAATTTCGATTATGGCAAAGAAAAATCCGGCAAGACAAGTAGAACCTATAATAAATACATTCGTAAGTTTTTTAACCCTTATATATTCTTTTGCTCCGAAATTTGTTCCGACAGCGGGCTGCATCCCTTGACTCATTCCCCATATCGGAACAAATGCAAGCTGCATAACTCTTTGAGCGGCTCCCATAAGAGCTATTTGATTTTCTCCGCCAAAATGCACTGCCGTATTATATACAACTGTCATTTGAACCAACATCATAATTTGCATGAGCATAGCGCTCATTCCCACAGAAAAAATTTCAGGTAATAAATCTTTTGCAGGTTTTATCCCATGAAAACGAACCACCGGACTTTTTTTCAAGAAGTATATTAAGGTGACCAAAGCTTGACTGATTTGAGAAATTACAGTTGCGATTGCAACAGCTTGCGGTCCCCGAGATGGCATAAGCAGAATGAATATAGGATCTAATATAATATTCAAAATAGCACCGGCCGCCATGATTCCCATTGCAACCCCCATGCGGCCCTCTGCCCTTATTACCATATTTGCACCTTGCATAAAATTTACGAATATGGAGCCGAGATATACTGTTCTTAAATAAGAAACACCCATCTCCAGAACTTCACCGCAGGCACCAGATAAGCGTAAAAATTCAGGAGCAAATATAATACCGATAATCATAACTACTGATGATAGAATGATTACCAAGAAAGTCAAATTTCCTATAATCTTATCCACGGTTTCTTTATCTTTTTTCCCGATTGCCCGAGAAAGTACAGAGCCCGAACCTATCCCAAGAAGAACTGCAATCGCATTATTGATCAATACAAACGGAGATGCCGCCGAAACTGCACTCATGGCATCGGTTCCTACCATTTGCCCAACATAAATTGAATCGACAAAGGCATATAATCCTACTATCAGTTGACCCAAAATCGCTGGCAAACTAAGGCTAATCATCAATTTCCAAGGATTTTCTGTAAGTAATTTATCACGAACATCCATTATAAGACCCTCCTTAATTTTTTGTTTTATTTTTGTCTTTATTTTTCAGCCTTATTCATTTAATTCTTTCCTTTCTTATTTATAAAGCAAAAGTCGCATTTTTCACCGTTCATTCCCAATGTTTGACTTCTTTCAAATACAAATCCCTTTATACTTCCAAATACGATATGATCACACAAACAGAATATCTCACAAAGCTCCGGGCATTCAAAAAACTTGCAGGTATCTGCCCAAAGACATTTGAGCACATCGACACGGTAATATTTTCCGTCATCCGATAGGATTCTGCTTTTCCATATTTCATCACCCGACATACCTTTTCTCATAAACAAACGAAATATCCTGAAAAAACCGGGGATATGAAAAAATGTTTTCAAAAGCTTATGTGCCTTTTGGGCAACATAAAATGAATACTCTTTTACCAATTCTTTCGCCTCGTTTTTTGAAAACCCTTTATCTATGAAACATTGATACAAGGCTATATTTGAAATGATGCTTCTTTTTTGCCTTTTTTTCTGTTTTTCTGTCCACGACCCTTGATTTATTTCTTTGATGAGCTGCTTCATTTTTGTTTTATGTTCCGCATCTATATTTTTTAATATCTGCACATTTAACTTTCCGAAGTAAAATTTTTTGTATGTCATTCTCGACCTCCTAATTTCCATCCAATTGCATTTCCCCGAATTTCAACAAATCGTCGATAAAGTCCTTCCTGCTGTATCAGCTCCTGATGTTTTCCTCTTTGCACAATTCGTCCATTTTCAAGAACAAGAATTTGATCTGCTTCTCGAACTGTATTCAACCTGTGAGCAATCATCAGAAGTGTTTTATTTTTTGTCAGTTCTGCAATAGCCTGCTGTAATTCCCGTTCGTTTTCAGGATCAACACTTGCCGTAGCTTCATCTAAAATGACAATAGGTGCATCCTTCAAAATTGCTCGTGCGATAGAGATTCGCTGCTTCTCACCACCGGAAAGGGTTGCACCTCCTTCTCCGATCCTTGTTTGGTATCCGTCCGGAAGTGCGGATATGAAATCGTGACAGCATGCTTTTTTTGCCGCTGAAATCATTTCTTCTTTTGTTGCCTTCGGTTTTCCAAAAAGAATGTTATTTTCAATAGTATCTTCAAAAAGGTAAACCCTTTGAAATACGATGGAAAAATTTTTAAGAAGGCTGTCGCAGGTATAGTCTTTGACATTAACGCCGCCTAAAAGAATTTCTCCATCTTTTACATCCCAAAACCGTGCAATTAAACTGCAAAGGGTCGTCTTTCCTGAACCTGATGGTCCTACAATGGCACAGCTCGTACCTTGAGGAACAGAAAAGCTTACATTATGCAGAATTTCCTTTTCTTCATATGCAAAGGAAATGTTTGAAACGGTAATGTCGTATGTTTTCGGAACAAGTTCTGTTCCCTTTTCATCAAGAAGCGGCATATTGGATATCATTTCCAATCTGTCTAAAGAAGCATCCACAACCCTTGCAACGGCAGCCGTACTTCCTGCAAGCTCCACAGTCGTAAAAATCATGAAACTTGCGACAATAAGGAGCAGGCATTTTTCGGGAGGTATTTCTCCATTCATAAGCAGGTATGGTGCAACAACAAGGATTGCAAATCTGGCAAATTTGAATATCATTTGAAAGATGGACGCCAAGCCGGAGAAAACTTTTTCCAAAGCGATATTTGCCTCTGTGCTTTCATTGATTGCAGCGTCTACGGATTTATCCGAACGATCGGCAAGTCCGAATGCCTTGACCACGGACATACCTTGTATATATTCTAAAATGCCTGTAACAAGTCCTGCTTGTGCAGCTTGTCTGCGCGGAGAATATTTCATACCGGCTTTTTGTGTTTTTGCGTACACACAAAGGGAAAGAAAAAGCCCTATGAACATCAAAACTCCAATTTTCCATTCATAAAACAAAAGCCATATCCCTATAACTGCGGCATGGATAAATCCTCCGGCTACCGCTTCCATGACGGTAACTGCATTGGTTTCCAGATCTCCAAGTGTTGTAGTAACTGCCGCTGTAATATCTCCAAGCCGATGCTCATTAAAATATCCCATAGGAACGCGTTTTAATTTTTCTCCAAGCTCCATACGCCATTTGGAACACATAGAAAAACTTCCAAGGGTTCTTTTTACGGCGGAAAGATTTGTAAAGAGAATACGCCCTAAAATACTTAAAAGCATAATCCCCAAGGCTTCCCATATTGTTTCAACCGGCATGTAACCGTTTGAGAGTGACAGCAGGATTCCATTCAGAACGGTAAGCACAGCCATAATAGGAAGCATCTCAAACACGGAATTACACATATGAAAGATAAACGATAAAATCAATCTTTTTCTTTCCGTTCCGGAAAAATCCAAAAGTCGTCTGAACATCTTAATCATGCTGATACCTCCTTCATATCAAGTGTGCTGATATGTGCATTCCAAAGTTCTCTGTAAAGAGCACAATTTTGGGTAAGCTCCTCATGTTTTCCTTCCGCTTCTATATTTCCTGCATTCATGACGATAATCTTATCGGCTGATGTGATAGTAGATAATCGATGGGCAATGACAATCAGCGTTTTTCCTGCTACAAGCTCGCTGATAGAGTGCTGAATGATCGACTCATTTTCAGGGTCTGTAAAGGCGGTAGCTTCATCTAAAATAATTATGGGACTGTCCTTTAATATGGCTCTTGCAATGGCGATGCGCTGCTTTTCTCCTCCGGAAAGATTGCTTCCGCTGTCTCCGACGACGGTATCGTAACCGCTTGGAAGTGATTCAATAAAATCGTGGCATGCTGCTTTTTTTGCTGCATTTTCGATTTCCCTGTTTGTAGCATCCGGCTTACCAATCCGTATATTTTCTCGTATAGAAAGATGAAACAAATAATTATCCTGTGAAACATACGCAATATGTTCCATAATTTGCGAAAGCGGTATGTTCTGCACATCGACATCGCCTATTTTCACGGTTCCGCTTCCCGCATTCCAGAAAGATGCAATGAGTCTGGCGACAGTGGATTTGCCCGATCCCGACGGTCCGACCAAAGCCGTCATTTCATTTTCATTCGCTTCAAAGGAAATGCTGTGTAAAACCTCTGTATCCTTGTAAGAGAAAGAGACGTTGGAAAATTCTATTTTTTCTCCTTTAAGTTGTACTCGTTTTTCCGGGTGTTCCATTTCTTCCGTATCCAAAAGACTGCCGATTTCTTTTACGGTGGCATCTACCATAGCAAGGCTGTCTGTATATCGCAATGCCTGAATAAGCGGAGCAATCAGACCCAATGATAAAATAATGCAGGATATAAAACTGCCTGCGCTTATGCTTCCGCCTATATAAAACAAACTTCCAACAGGAAGAACTCCGAGCAGACTGGAAGGGGCTATTGCAATACCTGCCGCATAGTACGGATTTGTCTTTTTGAACCATTCCGATTTAGAATTTTCATTTTCCTTTACTGCTTCCGCGTATTTGCGATAAGAATCGCTACTTTGATTAAAAGCCTTGACGACTTCGATTCCCCCTATATATTCAACTATAGCGGCATCCATCGCTTTTGCGGCTTTAATAACTCTGTCATAACGCTTCTCATAATCTTTCATCATTCCCATGTAACAGAGCATTCCGACAGGAAAGGTTGCAAGCGCAATAAGTGCCAGCCTCCAATCAAGGAACATGAAATAAATCAACATTAAGACAGGAATCATAATATTTGCTGTCAATTCCGGTATCATATGCGCAAGAGGCAACTCCAGTTTTTCAACCGTATCCACAAGCATAGTTTTGAATTTTCCCGACGGGGTATCCATGACAAACCCCATGGGCACTCGTGACAATTTTTTCGTAAGTGCAGTACGAATATTTTTCAATACAGTAAATGCGGCTCTGTGAGACCTCACCGTAGATACGGTTGAAAAACCAAGCTGCAAAAGATAACCCAAAAGAGCAATTACCGCCATCGGCAGGATTGATTTCAAGCTGTAATCGCCAGCGCATATTTGAATGATAATGCGTGAAACGGCAATATACGGAACGATTCCGAACCCTGCACCAAGAACGGCAAAAATAATCGAACTTAAAAGCAAACCTTTACAAGATCCGGCAAACTTAAATAAGCGATGCAATGTGTTTTTATTCTTCTTATTCTTCATTTCGATCTCCTTCTGCCAAAATATATTTTTCGATATTTTTCTTTTCTTCACCTCTCAAATCGGCAATTATTTTACCGCCTGACAACAGCAGAACTCTGGAACATATTGTTTTTATAAATTCAATGTCGTGTGTAATAATGAGCAGGATTTTTTCCTGTTCAGAAAGTCTCTCTACCATCGTTCCTACTTCCCGCATGCTTTTTAAGTCAAGCCCACTGGTCGGTTCATCGAAAATAAGAATTTCTTTATCACAAAGCAAGCTGATTGCCACTGCCAACCTCTGTTTTTGTCCTCCTGAAAGTGAAAGGGGATGTCTGTTTTTTAATTCGGAAAGAGATAAGACCGATAAAGTTTCGTCAATAACAGACTCATTTGTTATTTTTGTTCCGAGTGTGCATTCTGTTTCCACACAATCCGTAAAAAGTTGATGTCCGACATCCTGCATCACCATGTAAGATTTTTTAATACGCGCTTTTGCAGACAGACTCCTGCCGTCTACAAAAATATTTCCCGATTTTTGTTTTATCAGTCCGCATATCGTGCGTGCCAGTGTCGTTTTTCCTGTTCCGTTTGCGCCGGTAATTGCGACGATTTCTCCGCCACTTGCGGAGAAAGATATATTTTGCAGAATACTCTTTTCGCCATATTTGACATGGATATCTTTTAATTCCAAGCTGTGTTCGGAATTTTTTTTACCATTGATATTTGTTTTTATTTCAGAAAGATTTCGACACCTAAGTCCCATATTTTGTATCTGTTCAACCGGAAGCCTGCAAAAATCTTGTATGTTCATATCCTTAAAAACCTGACCATCTTGCATTAAGATGACCCTGTCTGCTATATCTGTTAAATACCACAAGCGATGTTCTGCAATGATAATTGTTTTTCCTTGCCGTTTTATTTTTTCTATCAGTTTTTTCAGTTCAAGCACAGAATGAAAATCCAGATTAGAGGACGGTTCATCCAACACAAAAATGTCTGGATTCGTGGCATACACAGACGCAAATGCAATTTTTTGTTTTTCCCCTCCGGAAAGTTCAAAAATACTACATCCTTTTAATTTTTCTATATGCAAATCTTTAACAACTCTTTCAAGCTGTTGTTTTAATTCTTTCGTCTCAAGCATTCTGTTTTCCAGTCCGAAAACAATTTCACTATCTGTATCTGTGTTGAAAAATTGTGTTCTCGGATTTTGAAAAACTGTGCCGACACTATCGGAAAGACTTGAAATTTCGGTCTCGGCAACATTCAATCCTTTTACAATTGCTTTGCCTGAAATGTTTCCTTCAAAAAAATGAGGAATCAATCCATTCACTAATCGTGTCAGAGTCGTTTTTCCACATCCGGATGCACCACATAAAAGAACACATTGTCCTTTTTGAATATTTAAGTGTAATTCCCGTAAAGAACTTTGTTTCATATCCTTGTAGAAAAAAGAAAGCTTTATAAATTTAATCAAGGGAATACACCTCCTCGTAAAAAATTAAAAAATATCATGCACATAACTCCTATATAGATTGTTACAATCAGCGCATCATGGATTGAAAAACAAACTTTTTCCATACAGCTACGTCTTCCGGCATGATCAATTCCCCTTGTAATTGCGGCTTGCGTGATTTCATCAGAGATTTTGGATGCAGATACCAACATTGGTACATATACATACTCCATTGTTTTGACCGGATGCCGTAAAAATCCTGTAAAAGAAGCAGCTATTCCTCGGAGAGCCATAGCATCTTTAATATAGTTCCATTCTTCAGCCATTGTCGGAAAATATCGCAATGTAACAGAAAGTGCAATTGTGAAACCTTTAGGCAAATGCAATCGACTGAATGCAGCTAAAAAAGCACTTACCTTTGTCGTGCGTATTAAAAATGCGCCGAGCATAAAACAAGGAATCAATTTTCTTATATAGACATCAAACATATATATGATGCCTCCGATTGTAACGGGTAATTTTAATATCACAAGCAGCTGCACCATCAATAACGCAATAAAGAGAATTCCGTATCTTGAAGCAGTACGGAACTCTTTCGCCTGCAAGAGCAAGAATACGGGTATTGCAGTAAAAAGGCATTCTATGACGATACTTTCATTCAGAAAAACGGAAATACTGGTTATTGATAAAATCAGAAGTTTTGTTCTGGGATCCAAAATCATCTATATAATCCCCACTTTTTCAAAATGCTTTTTCAATAATTTTTTGCCAATAAAGCCTCCGATTATGGCACAAATAATTGTTCCCAGAATCATTAGAGGGATAACCCACCAATTTATTCTAATCGCATTGATGATTCCTTCAAAAGAAGAAACATCTCCTTTTCTACGCATGAATTCACCAAACTGTGCAGGCATGATAGCCATAGGGATATAGGCTCCCATTGGAGACAGTGCAAACACGCAATAGGCAAGTAAATTCTTTCGGAATGATTTGAAATTTCCTGATTGGCAAATAAAGTCCGCAACAAATCCAAATATGATAAAAAATACCGACATCATCCAAAACATACCGGTAACAAATAAGAGGATTCCGGCAAGAATACCAAGTATGGCAAGCGACCCGCGTTTCGGTATTTTAGCGGTATATAACATAAAAACACTGCCTGCAAACAAAGCGACTATCATTGGCATAAACGGAAAAGTTGCAGGTGTCATCTGTGCGATACCACCTATCACAAATGCAATGACAAAATAAATAAGCGAAAAAATACCTATGGAAATGTAATCTCTTGTCAATAATTTGTTTTCATTTTTCATAATAAGAACATCCTTTCTAACACAAATGTTAGCTTTATCTAACCTAAATACAAAATTTTTTTACAGCCTATGTAAGCCGTAAAAGTCCCTCCCATCCAGAATTAAAAAAAATGGCAAGTTCTTCAACATATTCAATTGCTTGTTCTCTCGACATATCATGAACAATTGTTTCAAATACAGCTGTAAAATATGCACTGGTAATCATGTGATGTAAATCATGGCTGACTCTCCCTGTTATTTTGCCTTTTTCTTTAAGAATGGCATAGTATTTTTCTGTACGGGATACTTCTAATTCTACAAGTTCATGAATATAATCTTCATATTTTGTGCCCTCAGAACAACAAAGGACAAGCTTAAATTCTTCAAAATAATCATAAATATAATTCACAAAATGCAGAAGATATTTTGTAGACAGCTCTCTGCTTTCCGAAGTTTTATTTTCGGGAATTAAATCAAAATGGGCATCTTGTGCAGCTTTGAATTGTTCTATCAAACCATCCGCCGCCTCAGAAACAAGTGCTTCAAATAAAGCTGCTTTATCTGGATAATAACCATAAAAAGCTCCTTTGGTAAATCCAGCTTCTGCTACAATTTTTCTGAGGGATGCATCCTTAAATCCCTTTGCTAAAAATTCCCGTTTGCCAACTTCTAATATTTTTTGTTGCGTTGCTGATATTTTCATTAAATACCTCCTCACTAATATACCAACGGTATATACCACTGGTATATTAACATAATTTTTATTTTTTGTCAATATAGTTTGGATAAATAAAACAGCTTATATGTAGTGTTACAATTGATGTGAGACAAATAAT
>NZ_ADGQ01000068.1 GCF_000147675.1 Peptostreptococcus stomatis DSM 17678
TTTTGGGAATTAGCGATAACAATTTAGTAATTTTAGGTAACGAAAAAGAAAATATCAAGGGATTTGTATTAACCTATTAAAATGATGTGACCCCAAAAAGTTAGACTTTATCACCTTTTTGATGTAAAAAATACCTTAAAATGGTATAATAGTATCAAATATTAAGTAATATCAATTTTAAGTTAAGGAGACAAGCAAATGAGTGCCAGACTAGTTTTTATAGGCTTGCTTTCAATCATGGGAGTAGTTTTTTCACTGATTATACTAGGAATGTACATCTACATGAAACGAACTACTTCAAGTGGAAAAAGCCTGATGGAAGAGGCTGTAAACGAACAGAAGAATACTGAAAAAATGGGCTTGAGTGAGTTTTTAATATATGGATCTTTTATAGTCATTGCAGTACTATATGTCATCCAAATGATGAATAGGGAGTCTGGTGGTTCTCCGATTTTGGCAAAAGCCATTCTTTTACCACCGGTAATGGCCTTATTTAATGCAAGAAAGCGTACAGGTAGGACCATATTTGTCTTTATGGCGACTGCAATAATTGCTTTTTATATGTCTATGGTTTATATCATAATTGGTCTTCCACCAAAAGCTCCAGTTTTGACAATTAATAATACACAAATAACCCTGGCTCATACAAGTCTTGGTGATATAACCAAGGATGGGTTTGATATATATGTAAAGGAGAAAGAGTCTTCAAGTAGGGATTATGACAAACTGCTCACTTCTGGTGATTATAAGAAATACCCTCTTGATAGGACTATCAGGGTTAAAAAGGGCTTCCAGAGATATAACGACACTGTGTACAAGGCTCCCTACCTCCTTGTTAAAGATGGTCTTGTGGTAGGAAATATAGGCTTTTATGGTGACAAAGATAGGGAAACAGTCCTTGAAGACTGTAAAATAGTCTATTTGAGGCTTGAGAAAGCTTACATAGATGCTGCTAGGGTAAATTCTATATCCTATAAATTGGATGGGGTTGACCTCTTAGATAAGTTGAAACTAGAAAGCCTGCAAAAAAACTTTGGTGATAAACTCTGGCTCTTGCCACCGAGCAAGCCTATAGATGAAAGTCAGCTACATTATGGGATCCAGTGGACTAGTGGTAGTGACCACCTATTCTGGAATCAATATTTTTCCTATATACATTTTGATGAGTCTAATATGATGACTAGCTTTGACCTATCAACTGAAATAGGACGCGACGACCATAAAAAATAAAAAAATAGGAAAGAGCATAATAAAATGACAGCATATAAGCAAGGAACTTGATTGGAAAATACTCGAAAAGGGGAGGTTATCAGCATGGAAAAGGTTAAGATTGAGAAAAATACAGTTCAAGAAACTCTGATTGTCCCATTATATGGGAGAAAGATGTGTTCTGAAAAATTTCCTGAACTCTATACGGATATCTTTGCAAAAAACTTGTGTGACAGATTGGACTATGATTTTACAGAGTTGGAAAAAAAGAATGATTCCTTCCTCTATGAATTCGGGTCCCTTGAAGCTGCAATGAGGCAACTGGATATTATCTGGGAGATTAAAGACTATTTAAAAGATCATCCCCGAGCAACAATAGTAAATCTTGGCTGTGGCTTGGATGAAACCGGTAAGGCCTGTGACAATGGACTTTGCCATATAGTAAATGTGGATTTCCCCGATGTTATAGCAATCCGTAAAAAGCTTATTGGCGACCAGGATAGGGAAAAGAATATTGCTTGTGATTTAAACGATTATTCTTGGATGGACCAAATTGATGGTTCTAAGGGGGTCATTTTCTTCGCTGCAGGTGTGTTTCACTATTTTAAGAGGGACCAGGTAAGGGCTTTGGTCTTGGAACTTGCCAAAAGGTATCCAGGTGCTTGCCTGGTCTTTGATAGCGTTGGCAAATTGGGGATAAGGTTGATGATGTCAAAAACCCTAAAGAATATGGGGATTAGCGATGTGGATGGCTTTTTCTACCTAGATAAGCCAAAAGAGTACTTGGATTGGTCGGAAAATATAAGTGTGACTTCAAGGGGCTATATGCTAGGGTATTACGATATGAAAAGTCCTAATATTTCTTTCTCCCACCGTTTACTTGCAAGAATTTGCGATAGTATGATGAAGATGTCTATAAATAGGCTATATTTTGGGTAAGTAAGTCTTAAGTAAGTATGTATATATATTGCCTAAGAGTATACCAGGAATATAAAAGTTCATACTATATAATGAGGAGAATAATGAATGGAATTAAATAAGAGATTTGAAAGAGAGTATTTAAAGAAGTTCCAAATTTTTAATGGAGCCCAATTAAAATACATAGCATTTATATCGATGCTTATAGACCATGCCAATAATGCCTTAATAACCCCCCTACTTGATGGGCAGGGTTTCTTATTGCATTTATCCAACCTGTTTTCAATTTTAGGTAGGATAGCCTTCCCTATATTTGTATTCTTTATAGTAGAAGGCTTCTTTAAGACCAGGAGCAGGAAAAAATACCTCTTGACCCTGCTAGTATTTGGTATAATATCAGAAGTTCCTTTTGACATGTTCACGTCAAAGACCTTCTTTGACCCATATTGGAACAATATGATGTTTACCCTGGCCCTGTGTCTTATAATGATTTGGCTAATAGATATACTTAAGGGAAGGATAAAGAATAGGCTTCTTTGGTATATAGTATCAATATTTGTAGTGGCGATTTTTGCCTTTATGGCCATGCAGTTGAGTCTGGACTATGACTACCATGCTATAGTCGTAGCCTACCTATTCTATATCTTCTATGACAAGCCAATACTGGGGGCTAGTCTGGGCTACCTATCTATTATAAAAGAGCTATACTCTTTTTTAGGTTTTGCCATGACCCTGACTTACAATGGGGAAAGGGGCAGGCAATACAAGTGGTTTAACTACTTGTTCTACCCGGTTCATATCCTAATACTAGGACTTTTGCGTTTCTATTTTAATATTTAGATATTTAAGGCTAGCATCCAAGTGGTGCTAGTTTTTATGTATTTTTTGATAATTTTATAATAGTATATGGAAATTCTATAAAGGGAGTTGATTTTCTTAAAATATAAGTATAATTAGTTGACTACAAATGATATATACAGTACAATTACATTGGTATATAAAATTAATTTATTATTTTAAGTAAAAAAGGAGGAATAATGGAAAGTAAGAAAAAATTATCACTGACTGGTCAGATTTTTGTGGCCCTGGTACTTGCAATTCTTGTAGGTATAGCCCTTACTAAGACACCAGATATTGCAGAGGCTTATATTGCTCCATTTGGAACAATATTCCTTAACCTAATCAAGTGGATTGTTGGTCCATTGGTATTTTTCTCAATCATGGCAGGTGTTATATCCCTAGAGGATGTCAAGAGGGTTGGGTCTATAGGTGGAAAAACCTTACTCTACTATATGTGTACAACGGCCCTTGCTGTTGTAATAGGTTTATTTTTTGCAAATTTGCTAAAGGGGATTTTCCCTGTGTTGACAACAAGTAACCTGGAATTTAAGGCAGGAGAGGCAGTTAGCTTTATGGATACAATAGTAAATGTATTTCCTAAGAATTTTGTTGCTCCGTTTGTGGAAGCTAATATGCTTCAGATAATTGTATCATCATTGCTAATAGGTTTTGCTATTATCCGTATAGGACATAGTTCTAAGCGTCTAGTTGATGCTATCAATATAGTGAATGATATCTTTATCATGGGTATGGAGATGATTCTAAAGCTATCTCCAATAGGCGTATTTTGTCTACTTAGCCCCGTTGTAGCTAAGAATGGTCCAGCTATTATAGGATCTCTGGCTATGGTCTTGATGGTTGCCTATATTTGTTATTTTATACATTCTCTAGTGGTTTACTCTACATCAGTTAAAATATTTGCGGGTGTGAGTCCGGTTAAGTTTTTCAAGGAAATGATGCCAGCCATTTTATTTGCATTTTCATCAGCAAGTTCTGTAGGAACCCTTCCTTTGAATATGGAGTCTACAGAAAGATTGGGTGTTAGAAAGGAAATCTCATCCTTTGTCCTACCCCTAGGTGCAACTATAAATATGGATGGAACAGCTATTTATCAGGGAGTTTGTTCTATTTTTATAGCATCTTGCTTCGGTATTGATTTGACTTTATCACAGATGCTTACTATAGTATTGACTGCTACACTGGCATCTATAGGAACAGCAGGTGTTCCAGGTGCAGGAATGATTATGCTTGCTATGGTACTTCAGTCTGTAGGCCTTCCAGTTGAGGGTATAGCACTTGTTGCTGGAGTTGACCGTTTATTCGATATGGGACGAACTACTGTAAATATAACTGGAGACGCATCTTGTTGTCTAGTGGTTAATGCCATGGAAGACAAGAAAAAAGCTAGAGCTTAAGCAATTATAGTTTAAATTTATAATATTAATAGGGCCTATTAAGTTTAGGATATGAAATTGAAAAATAAATTTTATATAGACTTATAACCTATCTAAACATCGAAGGAAGATTGAAGAATTGACCTTCGATGTTTTTTATTGACAAGTCACTGTAAAGGTGATAATCTCTTAAGTAGAATATTTTTGGGTTGATGGCAACCCACGTGCTTTAATTGGGTCCTGTGAGGCCGAAAAGGAGGAAAAAATGTTGAAGAACAGACACTTGGTTAGACCAGAAGATTTTTCTGTAGCAGAGATAGACTCTGTATTAGATCTGGGCTTGCAAATCAGTGCAAACCCGCATTCTTATTTCAATACATGTGAAGGTAAGATATTGGCTACCCTATTTTATGAGCCATCTACCAGGACGAGGCTGAGCTTTGAGGCTGCCATGAATAGGCTGGGTGGTAGGGTCATTGGATTTTCTGATCCAGGAGCCTCATCAGTATCAAAGGGAGAGAGCCTGGAAGATACCATCACAACAGTTTCAAATTATGTAGATATAATCGCAATGAGACATCCCCAGTCAGGAGCAGCCAGTCAGGCATCTAAGGTTTGCAGGCTACCCTTTATAAATGCTGGAGATGGTGGAAATCAGCACCCAACTCAGACATTAACAGACTTATTAACTATAAAGGCCAATAGGGGCAGTTTAAATAATTTAACTATAGGCATGTGTGGTGACCTTAAGTATGGGCGTACAGTTCATTCTTTGGCCAAGGCTATGTCCAGGTATGCAGGCATTAAGTTTGTCTTTATTTCACCTGATGAGTTAAAGATGCCCCAGTCAGTAAAGGACAGTATAGAAGGAACTGAATATGTAGAGACAGATGACCTTGTAGCTGCTATGCCTGGTCTTGATATCCTATATATGACTAGGATACAGAGGGAGAGGTTTGAAGATAAGACAGAATACGAGAGGCTAAAGGATAGCTATATCCTGGATATGGAAAAGATGGGGGCAGCCAAGGAAGATATGATGGTTCTACACCCACTACCAAGGGTAAATGAGATAGCTACCGAGGTTGATTCAGACCCAAGGGCCAAGTATTTTGAACAGGCCCAGTATGGTATGTACGTAAGGATGGCCTTGATAATGAAGATGTTAGGTTTATAGGTGGATGATATGGAATATAAAGTGATTGAAAATAGATATGTAGGCGAGGGTATGTACTACATCAAGATAGGTGGTAGTTTTGAGGCCAGGATGGGGCAGTTTTATATGCTAAGGGCCTGGGACAAGTATCCACTCCTATCAAGACCAATTAGTATATACCAGATAGATGATGAGGGTATCAGCTTTTTATACAAGCTAGTAGGTGAGGGAACAAAGATAATTTCAAACCTAAAACCAGGAGACCCAATCAAGTTAGAAGGGCCATATGGAAATGGCTTTGAAAAAGTAGAGGGCAGGGTTGCCCTAGTCGGTGGAGGTATAGGAATTGCCCCCCTATATATGGTGGCTCAGAATATACCAAACTGTGATATTTACCTGGGCTTTAGGGACCAGGCAATCATGTTGGATGACTATAAGGCTGTCTGTAAGGACCTATATACAACTAGTGGAGATACCCTTGTAACAGATATTATAAATGTAGAAGACTACGACTATATACTGACATGTGGACCAACTCCAATGATGAAGAAGTTGATGGAAATGGTGGAAGGAACTAAGACCAGGGTCCAGGTATCCTTGGAAAACCATATGGCATGTGGTGTAGGGGCCTGTCTAGTATGTACTTGCAAGACTCATTCAGGCAACAAGAAGACCTGTAAGGATGGACCAGTATTCTGGGGAGAGGATGTGATTTTATAATGGCAGATTTAAGAGTAAACTTGTGCGGATTTGAACTTAAAAACCCAATTATAATGGCATCTGGAACCTTTGGCTTTGGTAAAGAATACGGTGAAATATACGATATCAGCCTTTTGGGTGGTATTAGCTCCAAGGGCCTAACCCTGATAGCCAAGCCAGGAAATGAGGGCATGAGGGTCCATGAAACCCCATCAGGTATGATGAACAGTGTTGGCCTGGAAAATCCTGGTGTCCAGGGCTTTATAGATAGGGAGTTGGATGACTTTTCTAAAATTGACACTTGTAGGATAGTGAACCTGGGTGGTGGTTGCGAAGACGACTATGTCGAGGGGGCTAGGCTACTTGATGACAAGGACTTTGATATAGTAGAGCTAAATATATCCTGTCCAAATGTAAAGCATGGTGGTATGGCCTTTGGTATCAAGTCAGAGGTTGCCAGAGAGGTGGTTAGGAGCGTGAGAAAGGCTACTAAAAAGCCCCTAATAGTCAAGCTATCACCTAATGCAGAAGATATAGTTGAGATGGCCAAAGTTTGTCAAGAAGAAGGTGCTGATGGCATATCCTTGGTAAATACCTTCAAGGCCATGGCCATAGATATACACAAGAGGAGGCCGGTATTCAATAATGTGACAGCAGGCCTATCAGGTCCAGCTATCAAGCCTATAGCCCTTAGGATGGTCTATGAGGTTTGCCAGGCAGTGACTATACCTGTTGTAGGTATGGGTGGTATTATGACGGCTGAAGATGTCATAGAATTTATTATGGCAGGGGCTACTTGTATACAGATAGGAACTGCTAATTTTACTAATCCTAGGATAGGTCAAGACATAATAGCAGACCTAAACAGGTTTATGGATGAAAATGGAATAAAGTCCCTGGATGAGATCAGGGGTATCATATAGGAAAATTTTAGATATAAAAATTAATGGAGGTAAAAGTTATGGCAAATGTTGATGTAATACAGGTATTAAAGGATTGTGACGCACTATTGGAAGGGCACTTCCTCCTATCTTCAGGCAAACACTCAAACAGGTATGTTCAGTGTGCCAAGGTATTGAGGTTCCCAAACCAGGCAGAAAAAGTCCTAAGCGTAGTAGTGGACAAGATTAAGGATTTAGATATTGACCTGGTAGTTGGACCAGCCATGGGTGGTGTAGTAGTATCATACGAGCTAGGAAGACAGTTGGGCAAGGAAGCCATCTTCACAGAAAGAAAGAACAACATAATGGAGTTAAGAAGGGGCTTTGAAGTTAAGCCTGGAGACAGGATAATAATAGCTGAAGACGTGGTGACTACTGGAAAGTCAACTAAGGAAACCAAGAAGGTTTTAGAAGAATTGGGTGGCCAGGTAATAGGTGTAGCCTGCATAGCCAACAGGACTAAGGACGATATAGGTATGCCAATCTACAGTGCTATAGACCTTGATATCCAAGTCTATGATGAAGGTTCTTGTCCTTTATGTGATTCTGGCCAGATAGACCTAGTAAAGCCAGGTAGTAGGGAATTTAAAAATAATAAATAAGCTTTGATATGGACCAATAAGTGACTTTAAATAGTTTTTATGGGTCAATTGACTTGTCGATTAGGGCAGTATTCAGGAGGATTTTCTTTTTGGATACTGCCTTTTTGATAGAGAAAGTAGTAATGATTTTCATAAAAGTATTGAAAAATATTTTCGTTTAGTTTATACTTATATTAATGAACAATGTTCACTAAGACATATTAATTTTAAGTAGCAAGTATAATCGGGTATCCTACCCGATTATACTTGTTTTGAGGCATTAGTGAACAAAAAAAGAATATGTTTATTTAATGAAAGGAAGATAAACTTGGCTAGGGATAAAGTTTTAAGTAGAAGTTTAATATTAAAAAATGCTAAGAAGGAATTTCTTAAAAAGGGGTTTGAAAAAGCCTCTATGAGAACTATAGCAAGCCTGTCTGGCCTAACTGTAGGGGCTATTTACAGGCATTTTACCTCTAAAGACGCACTTTTTGAGGCCCTTGTCCAACCGACTCTGGAAGGCGCAGTTAATTTATTTAAGATTGAACTGGAGCTAGCCTCAAAAAAATTGAAGGATATTAATATGAAGGATGGATCTTACATTGAATCTCCAGATGCAAATGTTGGAGTCCTAAAGATGCTCGATTACATATACGACAACTATGACGACTTTGTTCTTATGTTCAGGTGTGGTCAGGGAACAAAATATGAGAATATCCAGGAATTTTTTGTAGACATGGAGGTTGAAGGAAGTAAGGTCTACATAGAGGCAATGGAAGCTTGTGGTCTGGTTAAAAATCCATTTACAGAAACAGAGTTACACATTTTCTGCACAATGAGCATGACACCACTTTTTGAGGTTATAAACCACAAGTATGATTATGAAGAGGCTGTTAAGATGGTAAAAGTCATGTCCTATGGCCAATATTGGGCCTGGAACAAGATATGCCTCTTAGGTAATTCTAGACAAGACTTACCGAGTAATAAATTTGAAGCAAGTAAGGAATTTGAAAGAAATGAACTTGCAGGAATGGGAGATGATATCGAGACTGGATGATTGTTAAGGAGATAAAACTTAGAATAAAAGAGTAGAGGGGGGATTTTGTGAAAAGTTTTAGGTTTGATGCTCTAACAATAATTTTGATAAATGCTGTAATGCCGATAATGTGTGCTGTATTCCCATCCCAGAAGATGGTGGTCTTGACTTATTTTTTTGCCACTTTTATTTTAGTGGCTTCTGGAAACATAAGGCGAATTCTAAAAGTGGGTGGCTTTGTAGGAGTATTTTTGGCAATATATATCCTCAACGAATACTACAGCTTTAGTGCAATGATATCTGCCTGGGCTAGAATGTTGCTCTTATTTATGCCTTGTTTTATTCTAGCAGCAGTTTTGATAGGTAGCTATAAGTCTTCAGAGGTCTTGTCGGCCCTTCAAAGGTTAAGGCTTCCTAAGATTTTTATAATAGGTATTACTGTAACCATCAGGTATATACCTACTTTTTACAGGGAGTTCAAGATTATTAAAAAGGCCATGAATATCAGGGGGGTTGACTTCTCAGTCCTACACCCAATCAGGACCTTTGAATACCTGATGGTACCACAACTTTTTCGTTGTGTAGCCCTTAGTACTGAGCTTACCTGTGCAGGACTTACCAAGGGTATTAGTGCAAGCAACAAGAGGTCCAGTTATTTTAGCAGTGGATTTAGTCTCATAGATTATGCGATTTTTCTTATGCTAATACTTGGATACATACTCATAATAGGAGGGCTAGTTTAATGGCTGGTAAGATAATTGATTTTAAGAATGTAAGTTTTAAATACATGGACAAGGAAGAATATGCCCTCAAAAATGTCAATTTCAATATTGAAGAAGCCAGTTTGGTTTTTATCAGTGGTAAGAGTGGGTCCGGCAAGTCTACCCTATTAAACCTCTTAAATGGGATTATTCCAGAGGTAGTAGAAGGCCAACTGGGGGGGAAGATCCTAATAGATGGCAAGGAAGACCTTCCAGTAACGGATAGGAGCCTCATTCTGGGAAACGTATTCCAAAATCCAAGAAGCCAGTTTTTTACAACTGATACTACTGCAGAACTGGTCTTTGCCCTGGAAAACTATGGTGTGGACAGGGAGGAAATAAAGAGGCGGTTGGATTTGATAATAGATGAATATAATGTAGCCTACCTAAAGGATAAGAACTTATTTGAGATATCATCCGGGGAGAGGCAGTTGATTGCCCTTTTGACAGTCCTAATAATGGATCCAAAAGTAGTAATATTTGATGAACCGTCAGCCAACTTAGACTATGGAAATTCTATGAGATTGAGGAGGCAAATAGAAAGCCTTAAAAGGCAGGGGAAAACTGTAATTGTTGCAGACCATAGAAATTTCTACCTAAAGGGAATAATAGATAAGGTTTTGCTGGTTGAGGATGAGACGGTAAAGTCCTTTGAATCAGAGGAAGAATTTTTGAAAGATGCCTATAATAACCGTAATTTTGATCTTTTTGAAGGAGATTATGGAAACTTATCCAGGCCTATGACTACTAGGAGGGGGGTTAGGATAGACGATATATCCTATGGCAATATCCTAAAGAAGATAAGCATTGACTTTGAGGAAAACGAAGTCACAACTGTAGTTGGTGTAAATGGGGTTGGCAAGACCACTCTTGCAGAACTAATAAGCAGGTCTATTAAGCCTGACAGGGGCCAGATAGATATAGGTGGGCAGGCCCTCTACCTTATGCAGGATGCAGACTTTCAATTATTTGGTGCCTCTTGTCTTAAGGAACTAGAGATTACCCAAAAAGATGAAAAGATTAACCTAGATGCCCTTGAAGATTTGGGCATAGGAAGACTAAAAGACGAGCATCCACAGAGTCTAAGTGGTGGTGAAAAGCAAAGGCTACAAATGGCCATTGCCAGGGTTAGCAGCAACAAGGTAATAATCTTGGACGAACCTACCAGCGGGCTTGATAAGGACTCAATGGAGCGGGTATGCTCAATGATAGGAGATTTGAAAAAAGATAGGACCATAATAGTAATTTCACATGATTATGAATTTATCCGGAGGGTGAGTGATTCTATTGCCTATCTTTCAGATGGGGTTATCAAGGAAAAATTCTATCTAACGGACAGCAATATAGAAAAGCTGAATAGTATTTATAAAGAAATGGAGGTTTATTATGAATAGAAGACTTAAAATAAAAGACATACTATTACTAGCATTATTAACAGCAATTTACATGATTATTTACATGGTTTGTATGGCCATAATCTCACCACTTGGTGCCTATGGACATGCAATAAGTCCAGGAATTTGTGGTATTTTCTCAGGAACTGTAATTTACTTTATGTCCAGAAAAGTTGGTAAGATGTGGCAGTTTACTATATTCACCCTTTTAGTTATGGGTGCATTTGCCCTAATGGGAGGAGGCTACCTTCCTTGGCTTATAACATCTGTATCTATGGCAATTGTTGCTGACATAATTGCTTCTAGAAAGGAAAAACCAAGTGTGGGCAAACTGGCTCTTGCATCCGGATTCCTTCATATGGGTCAGGCCTGGGGGGCAATTATACCATCAGTATTCTTCCTGGAAAGCTATAGGTCCACTTGGATTAGTCGTGGTCAAAAGGCTGCCGAAATGGATGAAATGATCAAGTATACAGCAGGGTCTTGGGCAGTGATAAATAGCATAGTAGTATTTGTCCTTGCAGCAATAGGGATTTACATTGGTTACTTGATTTTGAGAAAGCACTTTAAAGAAAATTAAGGAGGGGAGAGTATGGATACCTTTAGACGATTATTTAGCTATGCAGAAGAGAAAAAAGGATTTATGATAGCAGCCCTTATTATATCAGCCCTAGCTACTATACTATCCTTCGTACCATATTATTATTTTCTCCAACTGTTAAGGGAAATTACTTCGAATACTAATCCAGATCTTATAACTTCATATTCATACAGAATACTGGGGGCAACTATAGCCTATGCCTTTGCATATTTATTGACCCTATCTTGCAGTCATATATTTGCCTTCAGGATAGAGACCAACATGAAAAAGCGTGGTCTAAATGAGTTGTTAAGGGCATCTTTTTCATTCTTTGATATGAATCCATCTGGAAAGACTAGAAAAATAATAGATGATAATTCAGTGAATACCCATACTATTATTGCCCATATATTGCCGGACTCGGTTAATGCAATCTTGTTTCCTATATGCCTGATAGTCCTTGCCTTTACTGCCAACGTATATATTGGTATATTGTTGATTTGTGCCATTGTATTCGCTACAATATGCTTTAAATTTATGTATGCCGACCAGAATATGTTGAAGGACTATATGGATGCCCTTGATGATATAAACTCTGAGACAGTAGAGTATGTCAGGGGGATACAGGTTATAAAGATTTTTGATATGGTAATAGAATCTTTTGAGAAGCTTTACAGGTCTATCAAGCACTATTCAGAGGTGGTAAATAGGCAGTGCCAGATGTGTAGAATACCATTTGTAGCCTTCCAGTGTGGAATGATGTCTTTTGGGGCTATAGTAATTGCAATTGCTAGCAGGCAAATTGGAAGTGGAATGGCAACGGGAGAGGCTATAAGTATGGTTGTATTTTTCATTGCATTTGTGGGCATGCTGAACAATGCCTTTATGAAGATTATGTTCTTTAGCAGGAACTTCCAGTTGGGAAAGGACGCTGTTGACAGGTTAGATGAACTATTTGATAAGATGGGAAAAAATAAACTTCAAAATGGCTCAATAGATAAGATAGATAGTTTTGATATCGAGTTTGATAAGGTAGGCTTTGAGTACGAAGAGGGAGTTAAGATCCTATCTGACTTTAGCCTAAAGTTGAATTCAGGCAAATTATATGCCCTTGTTGGATCATCTGGTAGTGGTAAGTCAACCATAGCCAAGTTGATATCAGGTTTTTATCCAGTGTCTTCAGGCCAGCTAAAAATTGGAGGCAGGGATATAAAAGAATATACCAATAAGGTCCTTGAAAAGAATATAGCTTTTGTATTCCAGAATTCAAAACTTTTCAAGACTAGTATCTACGAAAATGTAAGGCTTGCCAGGCCGGAAAGCTCCCATGAGGAAGTTATGAAGGCCCTGGAGATGGCTATGTGTGGAAATATTCTAGACAAGTTTGAAAGTCGTGAGAATACTATTATCGGTGCTTCTGGCGTCCATCTGTCTGGTGGTGAAATGCAGAGGATAGCAGTTGCCAGAGCTATATTAAAGGATGCCCCTATAGTTATACTAGATGAGGCAAGTGCTGCAAGTGACCCGGAAAACGAATACGAAATGCAGAGGGCCTTCAAGGCACTTATGAAGGATAAGACTGTTATAATGATTGCACATAGACTTTCAAGTATCAGGAATGTAGACGAAATCCTATTTGTAGAAGAAGGTCAGGTAGTTGAACGTGGTTCACATGATGAACTTATGGCTGGTCAAACAAAGTACAGGCATTTCCAAGACTTATTCAATAAGGCAAATGAATGGAGGTTGGCATAATGAAAGAAAAACTTAGAAACTATTTTGCTTTTAGTGAAGAGGGTATGAACAATACTCTTGCAGCGTCAAGGTGGTCATTTTTAAAGTTTATATCCTTTGTACTTCCACCTATGCTAACCTTCTTTTTCCTACAAGATGTTTTGAATGGGAATATCAGACAGACATTTTTCTATATGGGAATTCTGATTGTAATTGCCTTGGTAATGTTTCTTATCCTGGCCAAGGAATACAAAATGACTTATGATGTAACCTACCAGGAAAGTACTCAGCTCAGAATTGACCTGGCAAACAAGTTAAAGGAATTGCCACTTTCATACTTCTCTACCCACAATCTTTCCGACCTATCACAGACGGTTATGATGGATGTGAGTAATACTGAAATGGTAATATCACATGCAGTGCCAGCTGGTATTGGTTTTGCAGGATTCTTTACCTTGATGACAATTTTAATGTGTATGTCAAACCTGATTCTTGGTCTGACTGTTACAGTACCGATTTGGCTTGGAATAGCAACCATGTTCCTCTTAAAGAGAATCCAGCTAAGTGGGGTTAAAAAGTACTATAATAAGCTTTTGGATAATTCTAATGCCTTCCAGGAAGCCTTTGAAATGCAGCAGGAAATCAAGTCCTATTCAATGCAGGACCAGGTAAGGTCAGATGTTGAAGAAAAGCTTGAATCTACAGAGTGGATCCACCTAAAGGCAGAAGTAGGCTTAGGTCTTTTAAACTTTTTGATAGGTATACTACCATATCTTGCCCCGGTTTTGACGGCTACAGTGGGTGCAGGCCTCTATCTTTCAGGTTCAATAAATATCCTATACTATGTAGGTTACCTGATGGCAGCAACAACCCTATCCAGCCAGTTTTCAGCAGTATCGGAATATCTCTTAATGATATTCTTCTTTGAAACCAGCTTTAGGAGGATTGGTGAACTGAAGAACGAACCAATTCAAACAGGCCAGGACAAAAACCTTACAAGCTTTGATGTAAAATTTGACAATGTAGAGTTCCAGTATGGAGACAACAAGGTGATAAAGGGATTGTCTTTTACAGCAAAACAAAATGAAGTTACTGCGATAGTTGGCCCATCCGGTTGTGGAAAAACTACTGTTTTAAGGCTGATTTCCAGACTTTACGACTACGATAAGGGTAAGATAAGTATAGGGGGTCAGGACATAAAGGATATAAGTACCAAGTCCATGTTTGAAAAAATATCCATAGTATTCCAGGATGTAGATCTTTTTGACTTTTCGATTATGGAAAATATAAGGATGGGAAGGAAAAGTGCCAGTGATGAAGAAGTAATTGCTGCGGCAAAACTTGCCAATGTAGATAAGATAGTGGCCAAGCTTCCTAATGGATATGACACCCTTATAGGAGAAAATGGGTCCAAGTTATCAGGTGGAGAAAGACAGAGAATATCCATAGCCAGGGCCTTCCTAAAGGATGCTCCTATAGTACTTCTAGATGAAATCTCAGCATCTCTTGACGTGGAAAATGAAATGGAAATTCAGGAGAGTATCAACAGGCTAATTGAAGGCAAGACCATTATAATCATTTCACACAGGTTAAAGTCTATTGAAAAGGCAGACAAGATAGTGGTGATGAAGGAAGGTCTTCTAGACTCTGAAGGTAAACACGACAACCTGTTGGAAAACTCTAAATTATATAAGTCAATGGTTGAAAAATCTAAGTTGACTGAGGAATATGTATATTAAGTCTACGATAATATATTTATGGGTTTTCATAATATTTATTTCTAAAATAGTTGGAGGTTAATCTCCAACTATTTTTTGATTTCCGTAAGGCAAAGCAAATAGTCGGTAGAAACATTATAAAACTGTGCAAGTGTAACTAAATTACCATGATTTATTTCTTTGTAATCATCATTTTCATAGTTACCTAAAGCGGATTTTGAAATGCCTGTTAATTTAGCTAATTCCTCTAAATTCAAATTATGAGCGACTCTTAAATCCTTTAAGCGTTCCTGTAAGGTTATTTTACACTTCATAACAGATAACCTCCTTGATACAAAATATTCTTATAGGTATTATACCATACCAATTCCACAATCGTGGAAAAATGGGAACAAAAACGGATATTCCAAGATTTAGGACATACGGGAAGAATAGCAAAAATACAATATCATACAGACATAAAGAAAATTGTTCTTTGACAATTGAATGAGCGGTCTGTAAGGATATGTATCTATGGGGAAGTAGGCGATGACTTTCTAAGTATCAGAAAAGAGCCTGGCAAGTAGAACAAAACATCACTGTGAGATTCAGGGGCAGGAACTATATCAGGTGTAACCGACAAAAATTATGATAAGGAAAATTTATATATTTTTACAAATTCATGTAGTACAAATAGTAATTTTCAGACTATATTTTATGAAAATAGATAAACGTATTGTAAAATTTCTTTATTTGTGATACTATTAAAACAATAAGTACACATAAGTACACTATTAAAGGTGGTGGTGCATTATAAATATTATTATAAATACTGATTCTAGTGAACCAATTTACGAACAAATTGAAAATCAGATAAAAAAACAAATTATGGATGAAAAATTGAAAACTGGAGATTCTATACCGTCTATGAGAGCGTTAGCTAGAAATCTTAAGGTTGCCGTAATAACAGTTCAAAAGGCTTATGAAAATTTACAAAAAGATGGATTTATTGAGACAATACATGGCAAAGGTAGTTTTATATCAGCAAGAAATATAGAATTACAAAAAATAGAAAGATATAAAGAAGTGGAAGATTTAGCTAAAAAGATTATTAAGAGTATACAATCAAGCTCTATATCAATAGATGATTTGATAGATTTAATAAGAAAGATATATGAGGAGAGGCAATGATGGATTTATATAAAAAGGCATTAGCATTAAAGGTATCCGGATTAAATAAAACAAATAAAACAAGTGATTTTTCTTTAAAAAATATAAATATTGAAGTACCATACGGCTCTATTGTGGGAAATATAGGAAGAAATGGAGCGGGAAAAAGTACAACTATTTCTTGTATGCTTGGTATGTTTCAAAAAGATGAGGGCAAAGTGGAGATATTCGGTTCTGAGTATTGTAATCAAATAAATATTAAAAAGCACATAGGTGTTGTTTTAGATGAGCCAAATTTTTCTTTGTTGTTAACACCTAATGAGATAAATAAGGTAATGAAAAATAATTATAATAATTGGGAGGAAGATAGTTTTAAAAATTACTTGAATCGGTTTAAATTACCAATAGACAAAAAAACTAAGCAATTTTCATTTGGAATGAAAAAAAAGTTATCCTTAGCTATAGCATTATCTCATGAAACAAAACTTCTCATATTAGATGAAATTACTTCAGGATTAGATCCAGTAAGTAGAGACGAAATATTATGTATATTATTGGAATTTATAGAAAATCCAGAACATTCCGTATATATATCATCACATATTACATCAGATTTGGAAAAAATAGCTGATTATGTAGTTTTTATGGATAATGGTAAAGTTGTCCTAAGTGAAGAAAAGGACGAATTGCTATATAACTATGGGATACTTCGTTGTAATGATACAGAGCTAGAAAAAGTGGAAAAAACGGACATCATTTCATGTAGGAAAGAATATGGAAGAGTAAATATTCTAGTAAAAGACATATCAAAGATAAAAAATAAATACAAAGAATTTATTGTGAATAAGCCAAATTTTGATGAAATATTATTAATTTTAACAGGGGAGGAGGTCTAATCTATGAAAGGGTTGTTGTTAGAAATATATTTTAAAAATATCAAAAATGTATGCATAATGAATGCATTTTTAATTTCAGTTTGGATTTTAATAAATTTTTTTGCTGATGTGCAAATGATTATTTTTGCATATTTTGCAGTTGTAATATTCTCTAACAGTTTATTAGTGCTCTTATCGCAGAGAAAAGATTATGATTTAAAATTGTATAAATATGAGTTTATGTTACCAATAAAAAGAAAAAATATAATTTTATCAAAATATATAAGTCAAATAGTTGTTATTTTCTTTGCTGTATTGATGTTAATAATCTTGAATTATATATCAGTTCATGTAGGTAAGAATTATTTTGATTATGGTTTTTTGGATTTAATAATTTTGTTAAATATTCTGTTGGCTCTTATTTTACAATTGGTATCAATATTTTTCTTGGCTTTGTACTTTATTGATTTAGAGAAAGGTGATTTGTGGATAGTTATAGGGTTAATTGGTTCTATAGTACTCGTAGCTATAGAAATATTTGCAGTAAATAGGCTTGGATTTTCTAAGTCGGGTGGAAATGTTGTACTTTGTGTAATGTATTTGATGCTATTTATAGTATCTTATGCATTGAACTCAAAAAAAATGGAAAATTTAAAGTTAGATATTTAGGAGGAAAATGATGGCTATAGCAGATATAAATTCAATTCTTAGTAGATCATTTCGAAATGATAGGATTTCTAAAATATCCGTAAATTGCAATATCAATTTGTACACTTTTTTTGCCACTCTTGCAAAAATATCGGTACTTGTCCTAAAATATATGTCAAGACTAGGCCTTGCCTATTCATTTTAGTCTTGACTAGTATTTTAGGACTAGTAAACTGATATTTGAAAGAGGGCTTCCATACCTTAAGCCACACCACTCGTAGAGTATATTTTATCCATCTCTTCATCAAAGATTTCTTCAGGGGTTCTGTATCCTAGATTTTTTCTAGGCTTAGCATTTATAATATCAACAAAATACATAATCTCATCCTCACTAAAGTCATTAATGCTTCTACCTTTCGGAATGAATTGTCTCAATATACCATTGTGTCTTTCATTACTGCCTCTTTCAAATGAAGAGTATGGGTGACAAAAGTATACATCTACGAGTGACTCAAAGTCACTTAGCCCTGAAAATTCTGAACCATTGTCGCTTGTTATGCTTTTAAATACTTCAGTATCTTTTGTTTTGCTTTCCATTATATATTCTAAAAGCGCGTCATTTACTGATTTTGAGGATTTAGAATCTATTTTGATAACCTTATAGTATCTAGATTTTCTCTCTATTATCGTCAGTAAAACATCTTGATCCGATGTTTTCTTGCCTATCACAGTGTCTATTTCCCAATGTCCAAACTCTTTTCTGTGATCTATATGTTTTGGTCTTTTAGATATTGATTTTTCAAACTTCCTCTTATTTATGCGAATTCTTGTAGACTTTTGTAATCTTTTAAGCCTCTGAGGTAGGTCAGTATTTTTTATCTTCAAAATACCTAGTTCAACATACTTGTATAGTGTCTTTGTGCATACCGTATTTTTGAATAGCTTATCTGACTTTGCTCTACCATAACACTCATCTAAAGACCAGAATTGTTCCTTAAATGATTTCTCTACAAACTTGATAAAATCTATACATTCAAATGCCTTGAACTTCTTTTTTGAATTTTTTCTGTTTTTTTCATACTGTGTTTGTCCTGCATCGGGGTAGTACACTATGACCTTGTGTCCATTTTTTATTTGTTCTATCCTGCCACGTTTAAGCTCATTGTAAATAGTAGTTCTTGACCTTTTTAGGTGCCTGGCAATAGAAGATATTGAGCAACCTAATTTGATCATGGCATAAATTTCTCCTCTTTCATACTCACTTAGGTGTTTAAAGTTTCTCTTTTTTGTGTTAAAATTAAGTTGATTCATTGTGGACATCCTGTATGTATTTGTGTTGTGACTTATATTTTAACACAGGATTCGCAATGAATCATTTTTTATTTAGTTGTACAAATTGATTATACAATCAACCTTTTATTTTTTTTACAAAAGTTAGGTTTTTTATTGATTGATATGTAGTATAATAATATTAGGAAATTAATGATATGAACAGTTATAAAAGAGTAATAAACATACACTATTTGAAGAATTTATTAATAAAAAATATTATCTAA
>NZ_ADGQ01000067.1 GCF_000147675.1 Peptostreptococcus stomatis DSM 17678
TTATCCAGAAGAACTAAAGGATTACTATAAATTTAAAAGCATATTTATATATGACAGTAGCTATTCTTTTGATAAATATGCAGATTATGATGGTAATATCTATTTAAAAGATAAAAAAGCAAACTTACTACGAATTGCAGACCAGTTGTGTGAAAAGATAAAATCAAATTCAGACCATATTTATATAAATGATACACTTGAGAGAGTAATGGAAGAAAAATCTAATCTATCACAAGAATATGATGTTTTTGATATTGTGTTCATTGCTATGGCTATTTTATTAGTATTTAATATTTTGTTTTTAATGCATAAATCGATGTCAAAAGAACAAGGACTACTGAGAATAATTGGTATGAAAAAGAAAGAAGTTATAATGTTTGAACTGTTGAAAAGTTTAATTGTTTTCTTTGTAGCAACTGTGTTAGGTTTAGTATTTAGTATTTTTCTAACAAAAATTTTTATCAGGAACTTTTACTTTATATCAACGTCTATAGAACCGTATACTGCACCTGTTATATACGATGTAAGTAGCTTGAAAAAGATTTTGTTGACATTATTTATAGTAACTTTAATCTCAATAATTATACCGATTTTAGATATGTATAGATTTTCTCCGGTTGAGCAATATTTTGAAACAGGGGAAGGT
>NZ_ADGQ01000066.1 GCF_000147675.1 Peptostreptococcus stomatis DSM 17678
GTTTTTTATTAATCCCGACGCTATCACAGCCATAAGGAAATTCATTCTAATGGCATATTTTTTTATTTTTCACTGGTATTATTGGCAGACTTTTTAAAGCTAACTATGGCCTTAAATAGGTCTCCATCCAGGTCTATATTTAGGTCACCACCCTGAACCTGGGCATAGCTCTTGGCTATCGATAGGCCTAGGCCTGAACCTTCAGTATTTCTAGACTTGTCGCCTCGCCTGAACCTTTCTGTAATTTCATCCCTGTCATAGTCTATTTCACTGGCTGAAATATTCTTAAATACTAGGTATATTGTTTCATCTTCGTCTTCAAGCTCTATATAGACCCTAGACCCCTCCATGGCGTACTTTACCATGTTGATCAGGAGATTTTCAAATATCCTATAGGTCTTTTCTCCATCCAGGTAAAGCATTACTTTTTTGTCAGGTAGCTTGGTCCTCAAGATTAACTGTCTTTCATTGAACCTATCTTCTACTTCCCAGATACACTGCTTGATTAATTCAACTACATCTATATAGTTTATATCTAGGGTTATACTTCCTGACTGGGCCTTTGAGATTTCGAACATATCGTCTATCAGTATCTTAAGCCTTTCCGACTTCCTTGATATGGTATCTATATACTCTCTTGACCTGTCTGATAGACCCTCTTCATTTTTGAGCAGGTCTGAATATGATATGATGGATGTCAAAGGTGTCTTGAGGTCATGGGATACATTAGAAATCAACTCACTCTTTAACTTCTGACTCTTTATTTCATCCTCTACAGTCTTCTTATAGGCCTCCTGTATACTCACGAGCTGTCTCTTCAACTCTTCATATATACCTACATTTTGACTCATAATCTCTATATCCAGGTTTCCATTTGCTATGTTCTCTGTTAGGCCAAAGAGGCTCTTGTAGTCTTCTTCACTCTCTCTTATTTCCCTAAGTACGACCCTTTCAAAGATAATGACCACCAGATAGTAGACCACTATGATAACAAGCCAGGTCACATAACTATCTACAAATCCACTCAAGATCAAGAATATAGACCCCACACTGATAATTACTATACCTAAAATGCACAGCCTGTTATATCTCTTACTAAAGTCTACATTCATAAACCTCCTTATGCCAGAGATTATTGACCTGTAGATAAGCATGATGGTTCTTATCACCAAACTCTTCTTAACCAGGTACTTCCTAATACCAGTATCCAGTACCATCCTAATCCAGGCTGCAAATATAAAGACCATCAAAAATATAAGGAACCAGTAGGCTATATTTATGCCATTTACCACCTGCTTGGATATCCATATAGGCACATTGTTGGCCATGACTTCCTTTAGGATGTTTCCATTTATAGTCTCTCTTACCACCCTTACCGGAACATCATTCCTTAGTAGGGAGTAATTGAGTTCTACCATAATAGCAACCAGGATTTCAAAAGGCAGTTTAAAGATATTCCTCATGCCATAAAAACCAGTCAAGAGCTCTTTAGGTAGTATTAGGGTAATTACAAGAATTGATATTAGTAAAAACCTTGCTATCTTATCTATCATGGAGAACTTACTTCTCTCAACCTTGTTTATATACCTGCTGATAGTATCGCTACTCGTATAGAAATTATTATTAATGGTCCTAGGAATGGCGTACATATATAGCCTGTTCTTGATTTGGTTTGTATTATAGCCAAAGAAGTCACTTGGAAGTTCTCCATTAAAGCTATATTCTATCTTCATCTTCCTTTCAGACTCACGTTCTAACATAAAGTCATCTATCTTTTGTTTGTTAAAACCACTGGTATATAGTAACTTGTACTTGCCATCCTTGTCGTATTCCAAGAGGATGCAATTTCTAAAATTCTTATTAATAGACTTGTCAGCATACTTGTAGGCCTCAACTACACTTGCATAATCTTTATCACCTGGCTTGGCCTCTAGGTATTTTTTAATCTTATCCGCAGATTCCTTAAAATCATAGTTGGAAAAAGCATAGCCGGTCTCAGTATTTATACAGGTAAACTTTACATTACCATCTGACCCCTTGATCATAGTCCCAAGGTCAGAATTTGCCACCTGGTTGAATTCATTTTTAATAGAATTTGCATCTAGGGTTCCAGAATAGTATTCTATATTGGTACTTTTAATTATTGAGTTGATTGTATCTTCGCTTAAAAAGATATCTGCAGGAGACAACTCCTTGTTCTTTTCAGCCTGGTAGCTCTTATAGTAGAGGTAATAATTTGAATTGAAGATATCTGATGTATACGCCTCCGTTTCAAATGGGTTGTCCTTTATCTCAGATATCTTTGTTTCTATATAGTGGTACCTGCGAATCATATTAAAGGCCAGGATAAGCATGACAAGGATAACCCCAAGGGTAAATATATGTTTCTTCTGAATTTCGTTAATCTTAAATCTTGTCAATTTTATACCCAACTCCCCATACTACTTTCAAATACTTAGGTTTTTTAGAATCCAGTTCTATCTTCTCCCTAATATTTCTTATGTGAACCATTACAGTATCAGTATTTATGGCATTTTCATTCCATACCTTTTCATATATTTCCTCTGAAGAAAAGACCCTGCCTGGATTTTTCATCAAGAGGTTTAAGATTTTAAACTCAATAGGTGTAATTTTAACAGGCTTGTCATCTACACTTACTGTCCTCTTGTTTTCATTAAGTTCCAGGCCACCTATAATATAAAGGCCTTCATCTTCCTTTTCTCCATCTTCATCATCGCTGATATTCATATACTTAGTGTACCTTCTTAACTGTGAGTTGACCCTGGCTAAAAGCTCTAGTGGTTTAAATGGTTTGTTGACATAGTCATCTGCCCCTATATTTAGGCCCATAATCTGGTCAACCTCTTCAGACTTGGCAGATAGGATTATTACTGGGAAATTATGTTTTTCCCTTAGCTTCATTATCATACTTGCCCCATCCATTACCGGCATCATCATATCTATAATAGCCAGGTGGATATCTTCCTTGTCTACTATTTTCAAGCCTTCTAAGCCATTATTTGCCTTAAAAACCTTATAGCCCTGGTTTAGTAGGTATATTTCAACAACATCCGCTATTTCTTTTTCGTCATCTACAACTAATATATTATATGATTTCATAGGCCCCCCTTTTCTCTATTCTTATTCTACTTATTGCTTTTACCATGGACTAACTAGGCTAGCCATATGTAAAAGTACTATGATATTCTTATTTTTTCTTAATATTTTTGATAACCAAGAGGCAGCCGTCCCTTACATTTATATAGGCATCCTGGGCCACCATAACATTGGAAATCCCCCTTGTTACCGAGTATTTCAAGTCCAGTTCCTCTACACTGTACTCCATATTAACTAGGGTAATCCCCCTGGCATCCCCCCTTATAGGTAAGATAGATACAATATCTCCAACATTACCCTTTAGGGTCATTTCATCATTTTTCAGGATATAAATTTCTTCATGTTCTGATATAATCCTAGGATACATACCCCTATCCAATATATAGTATAGGAGTTGGATATTGGCTAGTTCATGGTCAATACGTCCTCCTAGGGCTGCATATATATCTATACCTAAAAGTCCAACCTCTTCAACCAACCAGACCGCCAATTCAGCATCTGTTTCATCCTTCTTTGTTGGGAATTTTTTGAATACTACATCAGAAGCTTCATAGTATTCCCTAATATCATCTTCTATTGAATCCAAATCACCCAAAATATAGTTTGGCATTATTCCCAACCTGTAGAGGTGGTTGGCACCACCATCAACAGCAATTATTAATTCATATGTATTGTAATTCATGACTTCCCTTATGTAGTCATAGTCATCCAACTGGCCATTCAGAACCAGGCAGGCGGTCTTGCCATGAATTATTTCGCTTATTAAAGTTCCCATTTATTCTCCATCTACTGCTTTTCTTAAATCCATTACAGCCTTGTCGATATCTTCCTTACCAAAAATAGCTGAACCGGCTACCAGTACATCTGCACCAGCATCTACCAAGGCCTTGATATTTTCACTTGTGACTCCTCCGTCTACTTCTATCTCAATGTCTAGACCCTTGTCATCAATCATTTTTCTTAGCTCTTTTACCTTGTCTAGGACCTCTGGTATGAACTTCTGTCCACCAAAACCCGGGTTTACTGACATCAATAGGACCATATCCAGGTCTCCTAGGACATGCTTTATCATACAGACTGGTGTGGCTGGGTTTAAAACTACCCCCGCCTTAATGCCATGTGATTTGATATTCTGTATAGTCCTATGTAGGTGGGTACAAGTTTCATAGTGGACTGTAATTATATCACAGCCTGCTGCTGCCAAGTCTGGCAAGAACTTGTCCGGATCTGATATCATAAGGTGGGCATCAAATACCATATTTAGGTCCTTTCTTAGGCTCTTGATGATAGGGGCCCCAAAGGTAATATTTGGCACAAAGTGACCGTCCATTACGTCCAGGTGCAGGTATTCACAGCCTGCTGCCTCTACCTTTTTACATGATTCTAATAATCTAGCAAAGTCCGCCGATAAAACTGATGGTGCTAATTTCATTACAAATTCCTCCTAAGTTCTCTTATCTTCAAATTATTTATTTCATCTAGTATCTGTAGGTAAGACTTGTACCTACTTTCTGCTATCTCTCCTACTTCAAGAGCCTCTTTTACTGCACAAGCAGGCTCATTCTTGTGGATACACTTGCTTCCAAAGCGACATCCATCAAATTTAGCAAATTCTATAAAGTATTCCTGTAATTCTTCTATTTCTATATCTGTTAACTCGAAAGAACTAAATCCTGGTGTATCTGCAACTATGGCATTTGGTCCTAGCTTGTATAACTCTGAATGCCTGGTAGTGTGCTTACCCCTGCCCAGCTTTTGTGAAATCTCAGCAGTATCAATCTTGAAGCCAGGTTCAATGGCATTTAGGATACTTGACTTACCGACACCTGACTGACCTGCAAATACAGATATGCAACCTTCTAACTCCTGCCTTACCTGGTCTATGCCCTGGCCTGTCTCTACGCTGACAGGTATGACCTTGTAACCTATTCTCTCATAGTCAGATACTATCCTATCTACTATACTACCATCCTCATCCAGGTCAACCTTGGTTAAAATAATCCTAATATCTAAATTTTCCTTTTCAGAAAAGACTATAAACCTATCTAAAAGAACCATGTTTGGGTTTGGCTCCTTGACTGAAAAGGTAATCAAAACCTTGTCTACATTAGCTATTGGTGGTCTTACCAACTCAGATTTTCTTTCGTATATCTTTTCTATATTACCCTTTTTATCGGCTTCATCTATTATGCTGATAGCAACCCTATCCCCTACCAAGGGGCTAAGTCCCTTTTTCCTAAATATACCACGGACCTTGCACTCATATAGGTCTTGGCCTACTTCTACATAATAAAATCCGCTGATACCCTTGATTATTATTCCGTCTTTCATTCTACCTCCAAGTCTTTATCATTACTTATATGATAACACAAGAATCATGCCAGTTAAAGTTCTTTAAATTACAAAGCCACCATTGCTGGCTAGAACCTGACCAGTAATAAAGTCCGCCTTGTCAGAAACCAAAAATGAGACAAGATTGGCTATATCTTCAGGTTGACCCAACCTCATTAGGGGGGTCTCACCCTTCAGATAGTCTATATCAGACTGGTCAAAATCCTTCATCATATCAGTCATAATTACACCTGGTGCTATGGCATTTACATTTATACCTGACGGACCCACCTCCTTGGCCAGGGCCTTGGTGAAACCAATCATACCCGCCTTAGAAGCTGAGTAGGCCACCTCACAGGAGGCTCCTACCTGGCCCCACATTGATGATATGTTTATTATCTTACCACTATGGTTTGATATCATGTGTTTAAGAGCCTCCTTGGAGCATAAAAAGACCGACTTGAGATTTGTGTCTATTATCCTATCCCAGTCCTCCTCATCCATGTCTGTAATCAAACCCTCATAGCTGATACCAGAGTTATTGACCAAGACATCTATTGAGCCAAACCTATCCATACAAAAGTCAAACATGGCCTTGACCTGGTCTTGTTTAGAGACATCTGCCTTAAAAATCTCCACCTGGTAGCCCTCTTCCCTCAAAAACCTGCAAGTTTCTTGGGCCTCTTTTTGGGACTTGTTATAGTTTATCAATAACCTGTATCCTTCTTTAGCAAGCTGGATGGCTACCTGCCTACCAATTCCCCTGGATCCACCAGTTACCAATACTACCTTGCTCATTTAATCTCCTCCTAAAAACAAGGAGCCACCCCCCTTAGGCAACTCCTTGTCATAATCTACTTTAGTGATATATAAATTATATTAGTTGTTAGTTCCACCAATAATATTTTCGCTTGTAGTACCACCTGAAGAATCTGAACCATTGTCAGGTACTACTATACTACTTCCATTGCCGTTATTGTTTCCATTATTGTTTGACCTACCATTATTTGGTCTTGTGTTCCTAGATGACCTACCATTAGAAGGGTCTATGTCCCTACCGTTGTTATTATCATTGATGTTGCTATCATTACCATTAGAATCGTCATCAATTATTGATGGCCTTTCCTGCCTTGACTTCTTGCCCTTGCTGACAACTAGGGATACCTTTTGACCTTCATCACTAGAACCGCCAACTAGACTCTGGCTTAGTACCGTACCTTCTTCGGCATCATTGTATTCATATTTTACATTTCCTAATACCAGCTTGTTGTCATTGAGTAGCTTTTCTGCCTGGCTCAATTTAAGGCCAACCACATTAGGTACTGGAACCTTAGAATTACCCTTGCTGACTATTACACTTACAGAATCACCCTTCTTTAGGGTAGTATTCTCGCTAGGTGTTTGAGTTATTATCCTATCCTTGCTGACACCATTGCTGTACTCTTCTGATTTGACAACTAGTTTCAGACCTGTTCCTTCTAAACTCTTTTGGGCCTCTTCAACAGTCATATTTACAACGCTAGGAACTGTAACATTTTCTGAATTGTCCTTATTGAATAGGCCTAGTCCAAAGTACTTCATGAAAAAGGCTGCATAACCTATAAGGATCATGATTAGGATAACTGCAAGTATCTTAAGTCTTCTACGAGCTCTAGGAGTTTCCTTTTTTCTGGCCTTGTTCTTCTTTTCCTGTTTCTTTTCTCTCTTCTTTTCTTTTCTAGACTTAGGCCTTTCTTCATAGTAGTCATCGTCTATATCATCATCCTCATTGTAGTATTCATCATCCTCGTCGTAGTATTCATCTTCTTCATCATAGTAGTCATCATCGTCCTCATAATCATCATACTGGACTGGCTTCCTACCATTGAATACTTCTGGATCTCTCCTATCTACGTCAGTTGTAGCAAAGTTATTATAGTCCTTTATATACGGAAGGTCTATGTTCCTCTCTACAAATTCTATGTCCTCTATCAATTCTTCAGCAGTCTGGTACCTATTGGCAGGTTCCTTCTGCGTCAACTTGCTGATGATTGTCCTTACACTGTTTGGAATATTTATCTTGTCCTGGTCTGTGAAGGCTATGTCCTCGTTTATATGCTTCAAGGCTATGGATATAGGACTATCACCACTAAATGGCACCCTACCTATAATCATTTCATATAGGACTATACCTAATGAATATAGGTCTGCATTGCTTGTCAGATGCTTACCTTTGGCCTGTTCGGGTGATATGTAGTGAACTGATCCAATTACACTACCCATATTCGTCATAGTTGAGCTGCTTACGGCCTTGGCTATACCAAAGTCTGCAACCTTGACCTGTCTGCCATCCTTAGATATCAATATATTATGAGGTTTGATGTCCCTGTGGATTATACCATTCCTATGGGCTGCACTCAAGGCCCTAGCTATCTGCTTGGCTATGTCCAAGGCAGTATACTCTTCTAAAGACCCTTCATCTTGTATTATTTCCTTTAGGTTTTGTCCGTCCACGTACTCCATTACTATATAGTGGACCTTACCATCTTCGCCGACATCATACACATTCACGATATTTGGGTGGGATAGGCTGGCTACGGCCTCTGCCTCCCTCTTAAACTTAACCAAAAACTCCTGGTCATCGACAAATTCCGGTCTCAATACCTTTACTGCAACAATCCTGTTTAAAAGTTTGTCCCTAGCCTGGTATACAAATGCCATTCCACCGTCGCCAATTTTTCTTAAAATTTCGTATCTATTTCCTAATACTGTAGCTCCCATAATAACACCACCTTACACCATAACTATTATTACAGTAACATTATCTTTACCAGATGCTTCATTGGCCAAGTCTACCAAGCCTTGAGTAAGATCACCCATATCTGTATTCAACAATGTTTGCTCTATTTCTTCCCTATCCACAGCTCCAGTCAGTCCGTCAGTAGCCAACAATATTTTGTCGCCTTCCTCAAGGTCAACATCATATATGTCTACTAATACAACTGGTTCTGTACCGACTGCCCTTGTTATCTTATTTCTATCAGGATGGTTTCTGGCCTCTTCCTCAGTTATTATATTGGCCTTTACATACTCCTCAACTATTGAGTGGTCGTATGTAATCTTTTCCAACTTACCACCATTCTTCAAGATATAGCACCTGCTATCGCCAACATTGGCTATGTAGGCCTTGTTCTTGTAAACAACTGCAAGAGTTAGGGTTGTACCCATACCGTCATAGATTATATCTTCCTTGGACTTGTCATATACCATAGAGTTGACAGTGTTATAGGCCTGCTTAATTATATCTTCTATATAATCAATCTTTACTACTCCATTTTGTATTAAGTTATCATTAAAAAATTCTATTAAATTTTCTACTGCTAGTTGGCTGGCAACCTCACCCTTGTTGTGGCCACCCATACCGTCCGCTATGGCAAAAATACCTATCTCACTACCATCGCCGACTTCTATTATCTCACCCTTACAATAGTCTTCGTTATTCTTCCTGACCATCCCAATATGAGATTTGAATAAAAAATCCATATGAGTCCTCCCTTACCTCTTACTTACACTCCTTCTTAACTGGCCACAGGCACCACTGATGTCTGCCCCCATAGAGTTTCTGATTGTAACAGGTATATTATTCTTTTCTAAATATGCTTTGAATTTGTTTATGTATAAAATATCAGGTTTTTCAAAGTCCCTTTCCTCTATGGGATTTATAGGGATTAGATTAACATGACACAACATTCCCTTAAGTAATTTAACTATCCTCTCAGCTTCCTTTTTGGAGTCATTAACACCCTTTATCAAGGAATACTCAAAGGTAATCCTCCTATTTGTCTTGCCAATATAGTAATGGCAGGCTTCTATTATTTGTTCTACCTTATACTTGTTGGCAACAGGCATAATTTTTTGCCTTTCTTCATCAAAAGGTGAATGAAGAGATATGGCTAGGTTTATTGGAATTTCCAAGTCTGCCAGGTCTCTTATCCTATCCACTATACCACAAGTAGACAGGGTAATATGCCTATTACCTATATTTAGTCCATTTTTCTCATTTACCAACTTCAAAAACCTTATAGAGTTTTCGTAGTTATCAAGTGGCTCACCACTTCCCATCATGACTATATTAGAGACCCTCTTGCCCAGGTCTTCCTGGACCTTGATTATCTGGTCTAATATCTCCCATGCTTCCAGGTTCCTAGACAGGCCATCTATAGTAGAGGCACAAAATCTACAACCCATCCTGCATCCAACCTGGTTGGACACACAAACAGTCAGCCTGGTGTCATAGTCCATGGCAACTGTTTCTATTATATTTCCATCGTTTAGCCTAAATAGGTACTTTTTTGTACCATCTATCTTGGAATCTAAACGCAGGTCTTTCTCTATATTGCCTATTACTGCATGCTCTTGTAACTTGGTCCTTAGGGACTTGGGTATATTGTTCATTTCATCAAAATCCCTAATATTCCTGTATATCCAAGAATATATCTGACTTCCCCTGAACTTCTTCTCTCCTATTTCTACTAAAAAATCCTTAAGTTCTTCTTCCGTCAAGTTTTTGAGCACAAACTTTCCTTTATACATTATACCACACCTTTATTGATTTTTAAATTTTTTTCATTCTGCAAATAAAGAATCCATCCATCTCATACCGGTCTGGTAAGATCTTTACTAAGTCCTTGTCTCCTATACCCAAAAACTCCTTTACCGAACCTAAATCATCCAGGTCAAAGTCCTTGTGGTTGGCCAAAAATCTGTCTACTACTTCCATATTTTCCTGCCTGAAAATAGTACATGTTGAATATATAAGGATTCCTCCTTCTTTAAGGTAGGAACTGGCATTTTCCAATATCTGGTACTGAAGGTCTGGAAGGTTTAATACTTCTTCTTCCTTCTTGTACTTGATTTCCGGTTTTCTCCTTACTATACCCATACCTGAGCATGGAACATCACATAAGACATAGTCAAACTTGCCTATATAGTCATCATTAAGAACCAAGGCATCTCCCAGTCTAGCCTCCATATTATTAAGCCCCAACCTTCTAGCATAGGTATTCATTAGTTTAATCTTGTGGTCAAATATGTCTTGGGATATGAGATGACCGGTATTTTCCATAAGTTCACCTATATGGGTAGACTTACCACCTGGGGCAGCACATAGGTCCAATACCCTAGACTCCCTCTTGGGATTCATTACCTTAGCTACCAGTATAGAGCTTATATCCTGGACACTTACATATCCCTCCCTAAATAGGGGGTGTTTGTCTATAGACTTAAGACCCTTGACCTTAATAGCCTCTTCAAGTCCTTCAACTCTACTGGCTTCAAGCCCCTGGTCTATAATCCTGCCTATTATTTGACCTACAAGGTAATCCATACTTTGTCCAGGTCTCAATTTTGTCCTATTGACCCTTAGGTAGATGTTCGGCTTTTGAGACAAGGCCCTTAGTATTGCCTCTGTCCTTTCAAAACCATATTCCTTGACCAGGTTTTCAACTATCCAATTTTCATAGGAATAGTATATGGCTAGCTTGTCTACTGTATTTAAGCTTATATCCTTGACCTCATCTAAGTTTCTAGAAATATTCCTAAGGACTGCATTCACAAAAGAAGCCGACCTCTTATCAAGTTTTTTCATAATATTTACAGACTCGTTTATGGCCGCATAATCAGTCACACCGTCCATATATACCAACTGGTAGACTCCCATCCTCAGGACTAACTTTACAGAGTGTTGCATCTTCCTGACCTTGATTTTGGACACCTTGTTTATCATATAGTCCAGGTACCTCTTCTTCTCAATTATTCCATAGACTAATTCTGTCACAAAACCCTTATCCTGGTCATCTAAACCAGCCTCATTTAGGTACTTGTTTAGGGCCATATTGGAATAATTTCCGTTGACTTCTATATCAAACAATATCTTATAAGCTAAATACCTAGCTGACATATTTTCTCCCTTCAAACAGATGTGACTATATACACCCGCATATAGTCACAACACTTTTATATACTACAAGACCTAATCATCACTCCTAGCAAGCAAGACCAACCTCACCAACTGCAAGATTGATGCAAGGGCTGCCGCTACATATGTTAAGGCTGCTGCACTCAAGACCTTTTTACTTTCCTTATGTTCATCCAAGCCTACTATTCCTAGACTTTCTAACTGCTTCAAGGCCCTTGATGAGGCATTAAACTCAACTGGTAAAGTCACCACCTGGAATATCACGGTTGCTGAGAACAATAGGATGCCCAGCCACAAGAACTGCCTGCTAACAAAGAAGCCCATCATTATAATTATCCAAGAGGCAGATGAAGCAAAGTTAACCGCTGGCACTATAGCACTCCTAAAAACCATGGGTGCATAGGACTCCTTGTCCTGGATTGCATGACCACACTCATGGGCAGCAACTGAAATTGAAGTAATGGAAGTACCATAAAATACTTCTTCAGACAGGCTGACAGTCTTACCCCTAGGGTCATAGTGGTCAGTCAAAGAACCTGGAACAGGCTTTACAGGTACAGATGATAATCCATTGTAGTCCAGTATTCTCCTAGCTACCTCCTGGCCTGTCATCCCCTTCATTGCCCTTACCTTAAAATATTTTTTTGTAGTAGAACTTACCTTAAAAGATGCATACATACTCAGCAAGATTGCCGGTATTAAAAGCAAGAAAGTCCTATCCATATATAATCCATAAGGATACATATTAATCACTCCTATTAACTCAATATTTTTCCTGTTTCTATAGTATTGCCCTTTATGTATTCAGATACGTGCATCCTCTTCTTGTTTGGCATCTGTATCTCTTCAATCAAAATCACACCTACACCACAGGCTACTTCTATACCCTGCTTGTCTACTGCAACAATAGTACCTGGATCCTTACCTGTCTGGTTCTGGCTAATACTAGTCTTCCATATCTTTATCTTGCCATAAGGGCTCTCACACCAGGCACCCGGCCATGGCACAGTACCCCTTACAAGGTTATGGATACAGACTGCAGACTTTTTGAAGTTTATATGACCAAGGTCCTTATCCATCATAGGTGCATAAGTAGACTCGTCATCATTTTGTTTTGTCCTATTGGCACTACCATCTTCTATGGCCTTGACAGTTTGACTTAATAGATCTGCTCCTTCATCCATCATTTTGTCATGGAGCTGGCCTGCATTTATCTCATTGTCCAGGCTAAACTCCTTAGTCTGGATGATATCACCTGTATCCAGGCCTTCATCCATATACATAGTCGTTATACCTGTTCTTTCTTCACCATTTATAATTACCCAGTTTATTGGGGCCGCCCCCCTGTACTTAGGCAATAGGGAAACATGGACATTTACACAACCATACTTAGGCAGGTCTAGGACCTCCTTCTTTAGTATCTGTCCAAAGGCTATAACCACTATCAGGTCAGGATTTAATTCATTTAACCTATTTAAAAAATCTGGCTGGTCTGCTTTTTCTGGCTGTAAAATCTCTAGCTGGTGTCTCATGGCAGCTTCCTTGACTGGTGAAAAGGCTAATTTCTTGCCCCTTCCCTTAGGTCTGTCTGGCTGAGTTACTACAGCACATACATCATGACCATCACTAATCAAACGTTCTAGTGAAGGTACTGCTATTTCCGGAGTTCCCATAAAAACTATACGCATACTATTCACCCTTTTCTGTATCTTCTACTCTTTCAACAAATAAAATGCCTTCCAAATGATCTATTTCGTGGCAGAAAGCCCTAGCCAAGAAGCCCTCTCCTTCCACCTCGATATCCTTACCAAACCTGTCCTGGGCCTTGACCTTTACATAGTTTGGTCTTGTAACCTCACCAATGTAGTCAACTACGCTTAGGCAACCCTCAAGGTCTGTTTGTTCGCCTGAGGTTTCGACTATGACCGGGTTTATCAATTCTATCAAACCTTCACCAATGTCTACTACCACAGCCCTCCTAAGTACACCTACCTGGGGAGCTGCCAGGCCAACCCCATCTTCCTTGTACATTGTATCTGCCATATCATCTAGTAGGGTATGTAGCCTATCATTGAAGTCTACAACCTGCTTAGATTTTTTATTCAATAGGGGTTCCCCCATCTTTAATATATTACGTATCGCCATTTCCACTTCCTCCTACACTATATAAAACTATTTGGATTAATCTCTATATTTATACTGATGTCCTTGTCGAATATCTGATCAAATTTGCTGATACAAATATATCTAAGCATAGACTTTATACCCTTGACATCCATTACCTCATCCTTTATTATAACCTGCCACCTATACTTGTCGTTTATCTTATTTATTGAGCACTCATTAGGTCCAAGTATGCCCTTAATCTCGATTGACTGGGCCTCCAAAAGATACTTGACGGTTTCTATAAACTTAGTGGCATTATCCCTTACTATATTGTAATTCTTACCCGAAAAAACCAATCTGAACATATTATTGAAGGGTTCATATCCAAAGGCCTTCCTCAGCCTGATTTCATCATGGTAAAAACTCTTGTAATCATAATTTACCGCATGTCTGATAGCAAAGTGGTCTACATTGTAGGTCTGAAGAATTACATGACCCTTCTTTTGACCCCTGCCTGCCCTGCCCGCAACCTGGGTTATTAGCTGGTAGGTCTGTTCAAAAGACCTGAAATCTGGATAATTAAGCATCATATCTGCTGAAATTATACCGACCAGGGTTACATTTTCAAAGTCGTGACCCTTACTCAAGATTTGAGTTCCTATCAAAACATCTGCATCCTGCCTATTAAAGGTATCTAGGATAGACTCCAATTGGCCTTTCTTAGAAGTTGTGTCCTTGTCAATCCTCAAGGTCTTTATAGACGGATATTTTTTATTTATATATTCTTCAATTTTTTCTGTACCCAGGCCCAGAATCCCTATATTGCTACTGGAGCACTCTGGACACACACGGGGTAGCTCCTCATCATGGCCACAATAGTGGCATATGCCCATATTTTTAAACTTGTGGTAGGTTAGTGATATGTCACACTTTTTACACTTGATTACATGACCACACTCCCTACAGGTTACTGAGCTGGCATATCCCCTCCTATTCAAGAAGAGAATTACTTGGTTGCCAGCATTTACAGTCTTTACTATTTCATCTTCCAATACCCTACTTATTTCCGACCTGTTACCCCTATTCACTTCACCCTTCATGTCAACTATTTCAATTTGGGGCATGGCCCTTTCATTGGCCCTATTGTTGAGTTCCAATAGGGTGTATTCATCCTGACTAGCCCTATAGTAGTCTGCCACAGATGGTGTTGCCGACCCCATGACCAAGCTTATATTCTGCCTTAGGGACATATACCTGGCCACCTCTATAGTTGAATACTTTGGCGTCATCTCAGAATGGTAACTCATGTCGTGTTCTTCATCTATTATTATCAGGCCTAGTGACCTAAATGGCAAGAATAATGCCGACCTGGTCCCTATTGTAATCCTGATATTACCATTTTTAATTTCCCTGTAGACATCGTGTTTTTGACCCTCTGATAGGCCACTATGGAAAACTCCTACTATGTCTCCAAACCTTCCCTTTACCCTGGATATCATCTGGGGTGTTAAGGCTATCTCTGGTACTAATAAAATACTATCCAAACCTTGATTTAGACTATATTCTATCAGTTCCATATATACTTCAGTCTTACCACTTCCAGTCACCCCATGTAGCAAGAAGGGTTTCTTCTTATCAAGGGAAAATCCCTTCTTTATCTTGTCTACTATCTGTACCTGGTCTCTGTTTAAGTCTATCTTTTTTACAGGTGATGTAAACTTGGCTTCTGATCTCCTATAGTAGTCTAATTCTTTGACACTAATGAGGTCCTTGTCTATTAAACTCTTGATAGTCTGGTTGGATACCTCTAAGATTTCTATAAGGCTCCTTGCTTCAACTGATTCATTGAGACTTAGGAACCTGATTATATCTTCCTGCTTAGGACCCAGCCTATACTTTTTTTCACTTATTATCTGGTCTAGCTGGTCCAGGTCATACTTTAGTGATAGGAGTCTTATTTTCTTTTCGTTTTTCTTGTCCTTGTAGGTCCAAATTACCTGGCCATCTTCTTCAACTTTTTTTGCCTCCAACCTGCAGCCCTTTGGATAAAACAGGTTTAGGGCATCCATATAGGTACACATATACCTATTTCTAATCCACATTATCAGGCGTATATTTTCCTGGCTCAGCATGGGCTCTACGTCCAAGATTTCAAATATTTCCTTTATCTTATCTGCCTCTATGTCATCTGGCCCTAGGCTCTTTCTCTTAGCTACCACAAAGGCCTCTATTGGTTTGTTGGATCTACCAAAAGGGAGACTTACCCTGTGGCCAATCATAATATGGTCCTCCATATCAGATGGAAGCTTGTATGTAAACAGCATATCAGCAAACCTGCTCATGTTTCTAAGTATTAAGTCAATATACACCTTCCATCACCTCCCTTGGATAATTATAAAATCGCAAAAATAGCTAAATGATAAAGGGTCAACATTTACATTTAGCTATCTTCAATCCTACTTATTTTCTAATATATCTCTTACCTTATCCAATATTATGTCTCCTACTTCAGACTTAAGTAGCTTTGGATATTCGTTAATCCTACCATCGGCTTCTATTATCTTAACTATATTAGTCTCTGTACTGAAACCTGCCCCCTGCATTGTCAGGTCATTGGCAACTATAAAGTCAAGATTTTTCTTTTTGATCTTCTTGGTTGCATTTTCCAAGACATCGTTCGTTTCGGCAGCAAAGCCAACCAAGACCTTGTCACCCTTTATCTTTCCTAATTCCTGGGCTACATCCTTGTTTCTGCACAATTCTATACTCAGGTCAGAATCCTTCTTTTTTATCTTCTTGTCTGAATAAGACTTTGGCTTGTAGTCTGCAACTGCAGCGCTTTGGATAACAACGTCATTAGCTTCAAACTCCCTAACCAAATTTTCATACAGGTCATCTGCACTTTCAATATTTATATACTTGACCAAGCCCTTTGGGACATCCAGGTCAGTCTTGCCTGATACCAGGGTAACCTGGGCACCTCTGGCAACTGCCCTCTTGGCTATTGCATAACCCATCTTACCACTGGACCTATTGGTGATATACCTGACTGGGTCAATGGCCTCTATAGTAGGGCCTGCACTTATCATTATACTCCTGCCAACTAGGTCCTTGACCTGGGCTTCCTTTTCAAAAAAATCCACCACATAGGCCACTATATCATCTACATCAGCTAATTTGCCTGCACCGATATCTCCACACGCAAGTCTACCTGATGCTGGTTCTATAAACTTGTAGCCTAGGTCTTGTAAGGCGCCTATATTTGCCTGGACTATCCTGTTGGTATACATATTTGTATTCATGGCCGGTGCAATTATAACAGGTGCACTTGTAGCCATGACCGTGGTAGTAAGCATATCATCAGCTATGCCGGCTGCCAGCTTGCCTATAAAATTGGCAGTTGCCGGTACTATCAAAAAGGCATCTGCCCTCTTGGCCAACTCTATATGTTCTACCTCCCAGGTCTTTGGCTCCTTGAACATATCATTTATAACAAAATTATTACTCAAAGTCTGAAAGGTCATTGGCTGTACAAATTCACAGGCAGACTCTGTCATTATAACATGGATATTTGCATTCAACTTTTTCAATTTACTTACGACATCACAGGCCTTGTAGGCTGCTATGCCTCCTGTAACACCTACTATAATAGTCGTATTACTCAACATATTAATAGACTCCTTTTACATAGTTTTTCATTAAATTTATATAGTTGTCACGCTGGTATTTTGAGCCAAATATTCTATCCTTGCCCCAAATTCTCAGCCAGCTTATTAGTCCTGTTCTAATAACTTCTTTTCCTGGGCTAACTTGTGGGCCAATTCCTTGGCCTCAATTTCATCATCGGTAAGCAGCCTGTAACCTACTTTACCGGCAATTACTTCTTCACTGGCTATTACTACTGGTTTAGCCTTGTCATCAATATCTATTAGGGGCTCTTCCTTGTTAACCAGTTCTCTTGCCCTTTTTGAAACTGTTGCTATTAGGTAGTACCTATTGTCTATCTTTTCTACTATATCATTTAATGATGGTTTTAACATTTTTTATCTCCTTCTCAAACATATCTAATATATCTTTTTTATATCTCTTAACCTTGTTCTTTTCAACTTCCAATATATTTAAAATCTCTTCTGAAGACTTCTCCACTATATTGTTAAATATAAAGTAGTCATAGTCTCCAAGGAGCTTGATTTCATCATAAGCACTGTTAAATCTTTTTTCTATCTGTTCATCCGTCTCAGTTCCCCTGCCTACAATCCTATTTCTCAATTCTTGCAAGCTAGGTGGCAGGACAAATATGAATACGGCCTGTGGATATACCTCCTTGATTTGCATAGCTCCCTGCATTTCTATCTCTAGAATCACATCCCTACCCATATCAAGTTCATCAAAAATGGCCTTCTTAGGCGTACCATAATAGTTGTCGTATATCATGGCATATTCTAGGAATTCACCCCTGTCTACCATGGCTTCAAACTCTTCCTTGGTCTTGAAAAAATAGCTTTTGCCTTCTACTTCACCAACCCTAGGTTTTCTAGTGGTTGCCGATATAGACAAGTTGATATCCTCATGCTTGGAAACTATATCCTTGCAGATAGTTCCCTTACCAGTCCCGCTTGGACCGGATACAACAAGTAATAAACCCTTCTTATTAATCATATTATCCCTCCAAACTACTCTATATTCTGGACTTGTTCCCTGATTTTTTCTAATTCTGCCTTCATATTGATAACCAGGTTGGCTATAGAAACATCAGACGATTTTGAACCCATGGTATTTACTTCCCTGTTCATCTCCTGAATCAAAAAGTCCATCTTCCTACCAACGGATTCATCTGCAGTCACAGTATCCCTTAGCTGGTTTATATGACTCTTAAACCTTACTATTTCCTCTGTAATGTTAGACTTGTCAGCATATATAGCCACTTCCTGGGCCAGCCTGTACTCATCTACCACCTTAGGATCGTCCAGAAGTTCGCTTATCCTGGTATATAACTTTTCCTTATATTCTTTTTCAATACTTTCAGTATACTTTTCCAGGTCACATACAGACTCTTCCAATAGGTCTGCCCTGGTAAGTATATCTTTTTCCAGCTTTTGACCCTCAATTATCCTCATATTACACAGGTTTTCTAGGGCCTTATTGGCAGCCTCTGACAGCATATTCCACAAGATTTCCTCGTCGTCTTCAGCCTCTGTAATCTTGACTACATCGGGAAACTTTGCTATATCTACAGGACTAATCGGTTCTTCCAAACCAAAGTCAGCCTTGATATTCTTAAGAATATGGTAGTACTGCTTAGCTAATTCAGCATCATATACTAGTTGGGACCCGACAGAAGTAACGGTCTCGAACTTAACAAATATATCGACCCTACCCCTATTAAGGTGGTCCTTGATTAAAAACCTTAACTTATCTTCTAAAAAAGATAGTTTCCTAGGCATCCTAGGATTTATGTCTAAATACTTGTGATTTATTGTTTTGCATTCAACCGAAAGATTGTAGTACTGGTCCTTAAACTCGCCTATACCAAATCCTGTCATACTTTTCGCCATAACTAATCTCCAATCCAATATAAAATTGCTACTAACCTTTATTATAACATATCGGACATGCTCTAACAACACATAAAACCTCTTGACCAGTCAATAAAACCAATCAAGAGGTTTACTTTTGTAATCTCCATATTTACTGTAATTTTAAGCCCTTGCTTTTATACAAGGCATACTACTTTACCAAATCCTTTTTTACTTTCTTCTACCAGGCCAACACATTCAATACCTAGTATTCTAGGGAATTCAACACTAGGTGAATATCCTTTTCTTGTAAAAATTTCTGAACGATTTATCCCAAATCCCCTTACCTTAATAAGGGTCCATCCCTCTTTAATCCTTGGTTTTGGAACCTCTTGATATACCAGTTTATCTACCCCACCAGCTTCATAAACTACTACTGCTTTCATTGTCTTATATCACCTCGTCATTTCAATCAATTTTTTCACAAAATTATTACTCGGATTATTCCACACTTCTTGTCTTGTTCCATATTGCTGAATTTTACCTTTGTCCATCACTAAAATGTGTGTTCCCATCTTGAAAGCTTCATAAATATCATGTGTTATAAATATAATCGTACAATTTGTTTCTTTATGAATTTTTATCAAGTCTTTTTGAAGTTGGTACCGTGTTATTGAGTCCACTGCACCAAAGGGTTCGTCCATAAGTAATATATGCGGTGAATTAGCATAGGCCCTTGCTATACCTACACGTTGTTGCTGGCCACCTGATAATTCATGAGGATATTTTTCTTTTATATCTAAGGGCAAACCAACAAGATTAAGCATTTTATCTATAATCACTTGAATTTCTTTTTCTTCTTTTTTTTCAAGTTTTGGTATATAGCCAATATTTTCTGCCACTGTCATATGAGGAAATAACCCATTACCTTGAATAACATATCCTATTTTTCTTCTAAGAGAAATCATATCTTCATTCAATATATTTTTACCTGAGATTAAAATTTCACCTTCATCTGGCTTCAATAATCCATTAATCATCTTTAAGAGTGTCGTTTTTCCTGAACCTGAGGTTCCTACTATACATATAAAGTCACCTTCTTTTATACCGAGATTGAAATTTCTAACTATCCATTCCCCATTATATGATTTTCCTATACCCTTGTACTCAATCATTTCATTCATTTTATTCCTCCAAAAGCCCTTTTTCCATCAAAAATTTTTTCGCAACATCTCTTGGATTTTCCTTGTTAATTTCAACCTTTTTGTTCAAAAAGGACATAGTTTTTTCATCCATTAAATTATTTAATTTATCTAACACAAGATTTAATTCTGGATGTCTATTCAGTGTGTCTTCTCTTACAACCATACCCGCCATATATTTTGGGTAAAATTCCAGGTCGTCTTCAAGAACTATAATTCTCGGATCTGATATCTGTCCGTCTGTTGTGAAGACTGTCATAACATCAATTTTTTTGTCATACAAGGCCTGATATTTTAAACCGTTATCCATATCGACAGCCTTCTTGAATTGTAATTTATACGAATCTGCAAGTGCCTTGTATCCATCCTCTCTTTCAAAGAAATCATACTCTGCACCAAATACAAAGTCTCCTGCATACTTGGCTAAGTCACTAAAGGTTTTTATATTATACCGCTTTACCAAATCTGCCCTAATAGCTAAACTATAGGTATCATTAAACCCAAACATACCCTTCCATGCCAACTTATATTGTCGTCTATACTCTTGATCAAGCAGGTTAAATTTTTCATTAGTGTAAGTTTCTGTTTTCTTTAACACTATTTGCCAGGATGTTCCTGTATACTCTGGATACATATCGAAATCACCTCTTACTATTGCTGGATGAATATTGGATGTTCCTCCTCCTACTCCATGAGTAATATTTACATTTAATCCGGTATCATGCTTTATAAGTTCCCCTACCAGTTCAGCCAAAATATAGCTCTCTGAAGTAGGTTTAGATGCAATATTGATACTCTTATTTTTTTGGTTATGATAAAAACCTAATATAAATAAACCTATAAGAAATATAATCCCTGATACCATTGCCACTTTTTTATTTTTTAATTTTTTAATTTTATGTTCTGATACCAATTTTCCAAATAGACTTAAAATACCATCAACTACCAATGCTAATAGTGCAATCAGAAAACTACCTATCAAAATAAGAACATCATTATTAGTTGTAATTCCTCTATAAATTGCTACACCTAAGCCACCTGCCCCTACAAAGGATGCAATCCCCGCCAAAGCTATTGTCATCGTAACCATATTCATGATGGATGAGAATATTACAGGAAAAGCTAAAGGAAGCTTAATCTTATACAATATTTGAAATTCCTTGCTACCCATAGCCCTACTCGCTTCTATAATATTAGGATCAATCGTGCTTATTCCAATATAAGTACTCCTAACTATAGGCAATAATGCGTATATGCTTAGTGCAATTATAGCTGTTGTATTCCCAATTCCAGTTATAGAAATCAAAAAACCCAAAAGGGCTATTGAAGGAATCGTATATGCTATATTTACAACAGATATGATATAAGCTGCAATTTTAGGTTTTTGCGAAATGAATATACCAATAAATAAACCTACAATAATTGCGATAAATACTGATGTAAATGTTATATATATGTGCTCTTTCAAGAGGTTCAAATAGAATGATGGGTTTAAAACTAACTCTCTTATAATTTTATTTATCATACCCATCCTCCATATTCACAATAATTTTCCTTAACATATTTTCAAACATTTCTATTTCACTCTCTGAAAATCCCTTATAGAATATTTCATCCATTTTATCTGTAACTATCTTTGATTTTGACTCTAAAAATTTTCCTTTATCTGTTAAAAATACATTTTTCTTTCTTTTATCCTTAGTGCTTTGCTTACGATATATTAAGTCTTCTTTTTCCATTTTATCAAGCATATTTGTCAGTGTATTGATTGCAAGTCCTGTTTTCAAAGATATGGATGTACTACTCAAACCATCCTTCTTCCACAAGTAATATAATATCTTGCCTTGTTCTCCATTAAATTCAGTAAGACCATATTCAGAAAATAATTTATTTAGCTTTCTCCCACTGAGAAACTTTGCTCTTCCGATTAAATATCCACCTTCTGTTTTCATATTCTTCTCCTTATAACTTCTATATAGAACTTATTTTTTATATTGTAGTATATAGAAGTATTTATGTCAAGAGTAGATATCTTATTAGGTGATTATATTGATTTTCCTTTATTCTTTAATCTCTTATTCTTTAGGACACAATAAAAGCCCTCCTATGATAATTTCATTTCACCATAGAAGGACTTATATATTTTTATAGATTTAAATTATGACCATAGTCATTTTACTCTGATACAGAAAAACTATAATCTAGCTTCTAATTTCGCCTTTTCTTCTTCATAACCTGGCTTACCTAGTAGGGCGAACATATTTCTCTTGTAGTCCTCTACTCCTGGCTGGTTAAATGGGTTAACACCAAGGATAACACCACCTATACCACAAGCCTTTTCAAAGAAGTATACCATCTGACCAAATGTATATTCATCTAGTCTTGCAACATTTAGGATTAAATTTGGTACATCCCCATCTGTATGGGCTAGTAGGGTTCCCTGGAAGGCCTTGTGGTTTACAAAGTCAACAGTCCTACCTGCCAGGTAGTTTAGACCGTCCAAATCATCCTTGTCTAACTTTATTTCTATATCTCTTCTTGGGTTTTCTACGTTAATTACAGTTTCAAAGATAAATCTTCTACCATCCTGTATATACTGGCCCATTGAGTGTAGGTCAGTTGAGAAGTTTACTGAAGCTGGGAAGATACCCCTCTGGTCCTTACCTTCACTCTCACCAAACAACTGCTTCCACCATTCAGCAAAATACTGTAACTGTGGTTCATAGTTTACCAATAGTTCAGTTTCCTTGCCCTTTCTCTGTAATACTGTCCTTGCAACCGCATACTGGTAGGCCTGGTTCTTTTCAAGGTTTTTTACAGAGTACTCCTCTCTAGCATCCGCTGCCCCCTTCATCATGGCATCTATATCAAAACCTGCCGCAGCTATAGGAAGTAGTCCAACAGCAGTTAGAACTGAGAACCTGCCACCTACATCATCTGGTATTACAAATGTTTCATAACCTTCTGCCTCAGCCAGACTCCTAAGAGCCCCCCTCTTGGCATCTGTAGTTGCATATATCCTCTTGGCTGCTTCTTCCTTACCATACCTCTTTTCCAGGTCTTCCTTGAAAATTCTAAAGGCAAGGGCTGGTTCAGTTGTAGTACCAGACTTAGATATTACATTTACAGAGTAGTCCCTATCCTTTACCAGGTCCAATAGGTCTAGTAGGTAAGATGAACTAATGCTATTACCTGCAAAATATATTTCTGGAGCCTGTCTCTCTTCCTTACTCAAGTTGTTTTTGAAATTTTTACCCAACATTTCTATGGCTGCCTTGGCACCCAGGTAAGAACCACCTATACCTATAACTACCAATATTTCTGAATCAGACTTAATCTTGTCCGCTGCCTTTTTAATCCTGGCAAATTCATCCTTGTCGTAGTTTACTGGAAGGTCAATCCAACCTATGTAGTCATTACCCAAAGACCTGCCCTCATGTAATAGGTCGTGTGCTACGTCAACGAATGGCTGCATAGCCTCTACTTCTCTCTTGGCCAAAAACTTTTCAGCCTTACTGTAATCAAATTTAATATTACTCATATTGCCTCCTCTATTACTTTTTATTTATAAAACGACTCTACCACAGTCGTTATATTACCAAAATAACCAATCCATTATTTACATTATACCACTAGTCACCATTTTTGGTATCTAATGGCGAATATTTTTCAATTATTTTTTCTGCACACTTTATACCGTCGACTGCAGCTGTAACTATACCACCTGCATAGCCTGCCCCCTCTCCACAAGGGTAAAGGTTGCCAATATTTACAGACTTGAGGCTAGACTTGTCCCTATTTATCCTGACTGGGGCCGATGATCTAGTCTCTACACCTGTAAGGACGGCATCTGGCATGGCAAATCCCTTGAGTCTCTTGTCCATATCTACTAGGCCCTGCCTCATTGCTTCTACTACGAAGTCAGGTAGGCACAAGGCCAAGTCTGTGGGCTTTACACCCGGCCTATATGATGGTCTTACACTAGCAAGACCTCTAGATGGCCTACCTGCCAGGAAATCTCCTACCAGTTGGCAGGGTGCATGGTAATTGCTACCTCCCAGTTCAAAAGCCATGGCCTCATATTTTTCCTGAAAGTCTATGCCAGCTAGGGGGTGGTCTGAACCATAGTCATCTATTGTTACATTGACCAAGAGTCCACTGTTGGCATTTTCCAGGTCCCTGGCATGCTCACTCATACCATTTGTAACCAGGTGACCCTGACTACTGGCTGAGGCTATTACGCTGCCCCCCGGACACATGCAGAAGGTATATACACTCCTGCCATTTTCCACCTGGCTAGTCAGCCTGTAATCTGCTGCCCCCAACCTTTCATGGCCCGCAAATTTTCCATACTGGGCCTTGTTGATTAGGTCTTGGGGGTGTTCGATCCTGGCCCCTATTGCAAAGGGCTTTTGTTCCATATGCAGACCTCTTGAATTGAGCATCCTGTAGGTATCTCTGGCACTATGACCTGTAGCCAGTATTAGGTCCTGACAGGCCAGGTCTTCATGGTCATTTACTCTTACAGACACTATCTGGTCACCTACTAGGTTTATATCAGTCAACTGGTTGGAAAACCTAACCTGGCCACCTAGACGGATTATTTCCTGCCTTATATTTTTTACTACATTCTTCAATATATCAGTACCAACATGTGGCTTGTGGGAATAGAGGATGTCCTCTGGTGCCCCTGCTAGTACAAACTCTCTTAGGACCTTTTCACTCCTGATGTCCTTTATTCTGGTTGTCAGCTTGCCATCAGAAAAGGTTCCTGCCCCTCCTTCACCAAACTGGACATTGGACCTGTCATTCAGGATGCCTGTCTCCCAAAACTTGTCTATATCAGCAGTCCTGGTATCAACATCCTGGCCCCTTTCTAATAGAATTGGTCTATAACCCCTCTGGGCCAGTAAGAGGCTGGCAAAAAGTCCGGCTGGACCTGCACCAACTACAAGGGGTTGGTGCTTCATAGTCTCCTGGCCTGGTTTGACATCTTGATACCTGTTGGTCTCTATAAAGACCGTGTCCTTTGGTTTTCTAGCCAAGACCTTTTTTTCAGACTTAAGACTGACATCCACTGTATATACAAAACTTATCTGGTCTTTCTTTCTGGCATCTATGGATTCCTTATAGATGCTGTAGTCAACTATATCATTGTCATGTATCCTCAATTTTTTGCACAACTTAGACCTCACTAGGTCTATTGGCTGGTCTATATCAATTTTTATATTAGATACTCTTAACATGCTTCCTCCTTCCTGACCACAGGTTAATCAGGCTTCTCATGCTTTAAATCACCTGGCCTGGGCCTAGCTTTTAATTTCATCAAATATATAAAAAAGACTAAATCACAAAAGAAATACTGTAATTTAGTCTTATCATCTCATAGATTTGGCTTAGTCCTTAGTAATCAAGCCCCTTATAACCTTCATATTATTAAATATCTTTTCAATAAAGTTTTCGGCTATTTCATTGTCTAACAGCTTGATTTCAAGGTTTTCATTATCTTTAATTCCCTTGTCCCTGCAATACTGGTTGGCTATATACATTATAGCTTCCTTATTGTCAGGTGCCAGTGAGTATTCCTTGTAGTCAACTATCACATACTGAAGAACTTCCTGCCTACCAGCCTTATTGTATCCAATTTCTATATGGTAGATAACAGCAAATAGGTTTTCTATACTTTCTTCACCCTTGTAAACCGGTATAGCTGGATGTGATTTTATAAAATTAGTAGATACTGGTATACTATTCCCTACTTTTAACTGCATATTTCCTCCTATTCACCTTCAACAACTGCTAGTATTTCTTTATTTCTCTTGGCTAGAGTACTAGTACTTACATCGTACTTCTGGGCTATAGAGTTCTGGGTAATACTCTCTCCTATAGACTTCCTATAGTAGTATTCAAGGCCTGAAGCCCATCCATTTTCTGCACCTGCCAGGTTCAGCTTGGATGAAATTTCTGACCATAAGTCCATAACCTTAACCAGGACATCTTCCTCTTCAATTTTTGACCTAAGCAGGTCTTCTAGGTTTGAAATTGAGCCTGAATCTTCCTCATCTTCTAAGTCATGTAGGCTTTCTTCCATCATGCTGTCCTTATAGTCACTCATCTGCAACAAGTTCAACATGTGCTTGTAGAAGTATAGGGAATTTATAGATATAAAGTAGTCTATATTAGCTATATTATTCAGGTCTCCCTTATACTCATTCATTACATCATTGTAGATGTAATCCTTGGCATCTTCCTGGATTCTAATTGTCAAATCAGTCAAGACATATATATTGCCAACCTTGACTGGTCTGGCCAATAGGTACTGGCCTACTTCAAATCCTGCCAAGATTTCTGCATCAAGAGTATAGTACTGGATACCTGTAAAGATATCTCTAATCACTACCTCTAAACCTTCAAACCTGTCTATAACAAACAAGCTTGGGTGAGAGTTTAGGCAGTTAACAACTATCTCCCTATCATTCTTATTAAACTTTTTATGACCTAGGACATACATAGCAGGAGTATTTTCCCCATCAACCATATAGTCATATGAGAAGTATGATGCAAAGAACCTGTTTGAAGCTATATTGTTTACAATCATATCATCAAAGAATATATTCCTTGCTTCCTCTTCCTTGCTGGCAAAGGTCTCATCATTTTCAATCAGGTCTTCTAAAGACTCACTAAGGCCAATGATTGCCCTTGTATATGCCTCATTTGCCTTTTGCTTTTTGTCGTGCAGAGTCTTCTGGCCCAAGACCATCCTGTGGTCTGCCAAGTCCTTATCCATACAACATTTTTTATATTTTTTACCACTTCCACAATGGCACAAATCATTTCTATTCAACATATGTAACTGCTCCCTACTATTTTCTATCTAAAAGACATTTCACACATAAATATTGCTTTATTAAAATATGTACAAAGGCTAGTCCTATACAAAATAATAAACAATACTTTAAATTATATCACAGTCAATTTAATCTGACAATATAGTGTTAATTATATTAATTATGAGATGTCCTCTAATCAAAAAAATGTAGTTTTATTACATATTTTGACTGGCCCTGGCCATCATAGTTAAGACTTTCTACAACTAACTTATTGTCCATAGACTTTAATCCCTGGACAAACTTTAAAAGGGAGTCCCCCTTCCCTGATATGCTTATTTCATACTGCCTGTATCCATTACCTTCTATAGCTTCCATAGACTCAATAGAAAGTCCCTTTTTGGATATTTCATAAAGACCAAGGTCCCTAGCCATATCAGGTCCCTTACCAGACCTCCTAAATTGGCCTCCCATATCCTGATTATCCGAACTGTCACTTCTCTTTATACTTTCAATCTGGAGGGCCAAGTCCCTGTTTTTTTCCTTCATTGGGTCCACTAAAGTAGTGTTAATCAAGACCATAAGGCCAAAAAATGCCAGTATGTACAGTATGTTTTTATCAATCCTCATCCTTCCCTCCTATAGGCTTTCATGCCCTATACGGTCAATTCTTTATTTCCAATTTTACCAGGTACTTGTAGGCCTTCGTCTTGACCTTCTCCTTGACAAGCTCAAATTTTTCATCTGGCTTGGGGCTAGTTTCCTGACCAGCCTGGTCCTGGTCATCCTGACTTGGATCAGGCTTTTTCTCTATCTTACGCTCAACTTCTTTTTCTACATAGTATTCCACCTTGCTAATTGATTGTATGCTTGCCTTGTCAAATAACTTGTCAGAACTTATAGCCCTTATCTTAGCCTGGTCATCAAGTTCAAACTCTACAAGTAACCTGTCCCTATCATAGTCTATTTTCTTTACCATATTTCCCAACTTTTTGTGAATTTCATATACCTTGACAATATCAAGGCCATATATGTTTTTGTCAATTTTCTTGGGTCTGTCAACTTGACGAGTGTCCCTAGATAGGGATTGGACCCTGGCCTCCTGCAAGTCCCTGTTGAGACTGCGGTTGTTCATAAATACCCGACTGCCCATAAGTATAAATAGGACAGATATAAGGACCATAAATCTCATAAGATAGGTATTTAATTTTGACTTCCTCACATTTTCCATGTAGTAGTCTACTAGCCTATCTTTCTTAGACTTCTTTCCACCTATTAGGGACTGGTCCTTGCCTTCCAAGATTTTACCAAAAGTATTTGGCCTATAGTCATCTAGGGTTTCCATATTAGTAAGAGAACCTACAAGGTCTTTGAACCTATGACTCCCGTAATCACCAAAGACCAGGACCTTGCCCTGGCTATTGAGGTAAGATATAAAGTTTTCGTCCCTGTATGACTGGTCTACAACGATTGAACTCTTTATCCTTATCCCATCAAGTATGGTTAAAACCAGGTCGGTATCCCTAACCTCCATTAGGGCAAAGTATTCAACCATATTTTCTATAAAATGACCTGCCAGCTGGTAGTTGGTATATATGGCCATGCACCTTATCTTGACATTTTTTTCTATGTATTTAGCTAGCTGGTAAAAATAATTTGGAAATAGGCAGATATCCAGAGAAACCATATCATTTTCATCCACCTGCCCCCTCTTATATACCAAACTATAGTTGTCCTTATCTAAATTTAATAATTCCATTATCTCTATATCTACGACCAGGTCTATATCCTTCCTCTTGGAATTCTTCAAGACCTCTATATTTCTGACGACTACATGGTTATTCTGACACACCATATAAAACTTCTTAATTTTAGAGCCTAGCTTCTTCTCCAAGAAAGCAATATTCTCACAAATCTTGTAGGCAATTTCATTTTGTTTGTCAAAGATAGAGTCCATGTCTATATCCAGGGGGTAGTACTGGTCAAACAGGAAACTTGGTTCTCCAGACCTAGAGTAGACTGTCAGCCTATATCCCCTTGTCTCAAATCCTATAAATAAAACCATCTTCTACCCCCTATAATATAAAATATAGTTAAAATATCCAAATTAGGTTAAAGTCCCTAACTCATCATCTTGCCATCAGGCTTAGTCTGGCTTTGGATAGAAGGTCTTGCCACCGGCAGTTACCTTTAACTCCTTGCTAACGGCATCCTCTTCTACAGCAAAGTCACCTGTCACACTCTGTGGCTTTGGCTTGCTAGATAGGTATTTGGCCTCTACCAGCTTGTCAATATTCTTTATGTCATCGCCTTCCTTACCTTCACTCTCTGCCATATATACTGCTGTTGCAATATTAGAAGCATTAGCATAGTCTGCATTTTCCTTGGCCTTCTTCTGGGCACCTGAGAATTTGATAGCTACAACACCGGCAAGTATGCCAATTATCGCTACCACAATCACTAATTCCACCAAGGTAAAACCCCTTCTCTTTTTAGTTTTTCTAAGACTTGTATTTTCTACCCTTAACTTATCCATTAAAATTACCTCCAAAATTATCCTATGGACCCAAATCCATATTATCAACCATAGAATAAGCACCCTACTGTTGGGCTTAGGTTACTCAACCTTCTACCATATCACATCTTCGTATATAAGATTTCTACTGGCCTAGGCTTGATATCATATCAAACATAGGTGACAGGATAGCATATAGGCAGCCCCCTATTATAAGGCCCATTAGAAGTATTAGGGCTGGCTCAACAATTTTCACCAGATTTTCCAGCTCTAGGTCTAATTCCTTTTCATAGTAGCTAGAGGCCATCTCCAGGCTCTTATCAAAATTACCAGATTCCTCTCCAGACATAAGCATGGATATGAAAACCTGGGGAAAGATACCCGATAGTTCAAGAGACCTGGTCACTGACTTACCCTTTTTAATATGGTCTCCTACCATCTTCATTTTTCTTTCTATGTATGAATTATCCAGCAGCCTAGTCGTGATATCTATAGACTCTCCTATGTGTATACCACTTCCTAACAAGATTGCCATAGCCCTGGAAAAATTATCTGAAACTACCATCCTGTTTATGGTCCCAACCTTGGGTATTTCAAACTTCTTCTTATCATACCAGGCCCTGATTTCCCTGCTATTTTTTACCATCTGGACCAAGGATACTAGCAATAAGATTGAGAATACCAATAGAATCAAGAGATTCGCCCTCAAAAACCTAGACAAGCCAAAGAGGCTCCTAGTGGCTACTGGTAGCTGGTCCATGTCTACAGCAAAGGCACTTTCAAAATTTGGTACAACAAATACCAGCATAAAAACCAGGCAAAGAAGGGTAACAAAAACCAAAATCATGGGGTATATGGCAGCTGCTATTAATTTGTTTTTAAGCCTGTACTCCCTATCATAGTAGGCGGTCATTTTTTCAAAAACAAAGTCAATATTACCGCTGACCTCACCTGCCCTTATCATACTGATAAAAAATACGGAAAAGGCATTCGTCAAATAAAAGGCCTCTGTCATAGTCCTCCCCCTCTCTATATTCCTCTTTACCATAGCCATGACTCCTGACACCTTCTTGGAGGATGTATTAATTATGGTATCAAATATGGTCATAAGGTCACAACCTGACTTCTCCATGCTGGCTATCTGCTGGCATATGAGCTTGAGCTCCTTATCCCTAATTTTTTTCTGCAATAGAATCTTCATATGTCACCATTCCATTTTCTATAGCTAGTGCCCTTATCTTCTTGGCTTCCCAGCCAGACTTTACACCAGACCTTAGTTGGTCGTCCATCTGTAAAATCTCATATATAAGGGTCCTGGATTCGTCATTAGACCCCCTTATTATCAGTTTTTTCTTGACCAGGCGTTGGGCTATAACACCCACCAGGGCTGAATTAATCATATACTTATCTATCCCCATATCTTCAAGCCTAACGATAGCTGAAATCGCATCATTAGTGTGGAGGGTAGTAATTACGAGGTGACCTGTTATGGCAGCCCTTAGGGCTATTTGGGCCGTCTCCACATCCCTAATCTCCCCTACAACAATGCAGTCTGGGTCCTGCCTCAAAATTGACTTTAGCCCATTATCAAACCTTAGGCCTGCCTTGTAATTTACCTGTACCTGGTTGATACCATCTATCTTGTACTCAACCGGGTCTTCTATAGTTGTTATATTAATACTCTTATCTTTTAATTGATTGAGCAAGGAATATACGGTCGATGACTTACCACTACCGGTGGGGCCTGATACGATTATCATGCCACACTTTTGGTCTAGGATACTTCCGATTATGTCTTCAGCATGGCTAGAAAAGCCTAGTTCTTTCATACTTCTTATGGAACTTGCCTTGTTCAAAATCCTCATAACCAGTTTCTCTCCATATATGGTCGGTATAGTACTCAACCTTATATCAACATCCTGACCCTTATATTCATAGCTAAAACGACCATCCTGGGGTAGCCTCTTTTCAGTTATGTCACAAGAAGCTCTTAGCTTGATAATGGTACTAATTTCGTGGTGGTTAGTCAGCGACAGCCTATCTACTAGTACCAGGTCTCCATTTGACCTATACCTTACCAAAATTTCCTTGCTAAAGGGTTCTATATGGATATCACTTATATCAGACCCAATAGCCTGGCTGATTATATCATCTACTATTTCTTTGGCCATAGTTTCAGGATCCTTGTCTAGGTCCTTATATGACTGGTTTATCAACCTTCTTATATTGTCCCTGGTATCAAGCCTGACCCCTATTTCTCTACCAGATATGGCCCTGAGGCTATTAACCAGGCCAATATCGAATTCAGCCATCAAAATCTCTAGTTTGGTATCGCTGGCACTGAGCGGAAATATACAATACTTATCCGCCATCTTTTTGGGAACTACTGTCGACAAAATATTCTCCAAAATCCTCTACCTCCTTACTCACAGATATATAGACAAAAAAATAAAAATAACCCCGAAAAGTTATTTTTATTTAAAATCATATCTAGTTTTATCTTATACCTAGCTAAACTAGGGCAGGACCTACTATCCTACCCTAATATCTTTTTTAACTATTCTGTATAGTATTAAAGTCTGCACGTGATGTTGTAAACTCCAAGTGCTGACCAGTATCATCCGGACTAGGTGGTGTAAGAGATACTATATAATCTCCGCTAGAAATCCTTGGCTTATGTTCTGTAGTAAAGAATTCAATATCTCCAGTCTCAGTCATAGTGAATATATTGATCCTCCTATAGTCCATAACCCTATAGTATTCCTCTTCTGTCAAATCCTCCGTAATCTGTGTAGCAGTAAAGTCATAACCGTCTTCAACCAACCTGATAAGGCTCAGGTATGTGGCCCTGTAGTCACCCAGCCTAGGTACACCTATATTTTGAAGTTCTTTAAAGTCAGACCTTACCTTGTCACCCAGGACATTGATTATACAAATACTGCTATGCTCAAACTTACCTACAAACTCATTGGATACCAGTATATTATATAGGGGTATTGGCGTATTTAAGAGCATCTTCTTGTAGATTACCAGGTCTAGATTGTAGTTGGCAACCTCGTATAGGATTTCTCCCTGGTAGGTCTCTATATCTGTATTTATAACATTTTCCAGGTTTTTACCACTATAGTCAACTATCAGGCTAGGTATATCCCAGGTATTCAAGAATTTTGCCATTGCTACTGTAAATGGATTAGAACCTACTATTACCACACCAGGCTTACCATCATGGGCCAGGCCAAGCTTTTTTGCCAGTGGCTGGATGGAAAACCCATGGGCAACCACAGTTACTATTACCAAGGCAAAAGTCAGGGCTAGTAGGAGTTCTGCATCCTGGTAGCCCTCTTCAACCAATAGATGGCTGAAGTAACCTGTAACAGTCAATGCTACTATACCCCTTGGTGCAATCCATCCTATAAGGGTCTTTTCCTTAAGGCTAAGGTCCGTTCCTATGGTCGACAACCATATGGATAGGGGCCTAACTATAAATAACATGGACAGGACAAATAGTATTATCTTCAACTGGAATATATCTACCAGGACAGTCCTAGACAGGGATGCTGTCAGCATGATAAACACTGAAGATGTCAATATTACAGATATATTTTCATTGAAGTGCATTACCTGTTCAATAGACGATATATGCATATTAGCCAGGATTACACCCATTACTGTAACTGCCAAAAGACCTGTCTCATGTGTAATAAATTCACTCAAACTAAAGGTTCCCAAGACCAGACATAGTACTATGGCTGACTTTAAATATTCCGGGAAGTAATCTTTCTGTAGGGCCTTACCGGTTCCCACACCCACCAGGCCACCTATTATTGCTGCAATCACAACACCTATCCCAAACTGGACCAGTATACCTGCATTCACATTTGGAGATGTAAGAACCTTGGCTGCCTCAAAGGATAGGACTGCCAAAATTGCCCCCATTGGGTCTACCAGGATACCCTCCCATTTTAGGATTGTAGATACCTTAGCATCCAACTTGGCCTGCCTTAACAGGGCTATTATTACAGTTGGTCCTGTAACAATTAAAACCGCCCCTATGACCAGGGATGTGGTAATGGATAGACCAGCCAGGAAGTAGGCACTTAAACTTCCCAAAATCCAGGCTATCAAAGCTCCAAAGACTACTATCCTCTTGATAGTCATCCTGGTATCAGTAATCTCCTTGAAATCCAAGGATAAACTTCCCTCGAATAAAATTATGGCTACTGATATAGATATTATTGACTTGTATAGGCCATCTCCCAAGACTTGTGATGGCACTATTATATTTAGAAATGGTCCAACAATTAAGCCGGCTAAACTCATTATTACTATGGCTGGTTTGGAAATCTTCCAGGCCAACCACTGTGAAAATATTCCTAAAAATATTATTAATGAAACTGCAAATGTGGCCGATATCTTCATCAAACCCCTCCCTTCCTTTATTTTTTTGAGAAAATAAGGGCTTCCTTCCTCTTAGGTGGCTTTGGCTTTGATTCCATATAGCCTAAAATCAAGGGTGCTATAGACACATAAGATTCCGGTATATTATATTCCTTCTTAAAATCTTCTCTGTTAAATATTTCTTGACCAAAACCTATCCAACATGACCCTATACCCTTGCTAAAGCCAGCCAGGATCATATTCTGAGCCAGACAGCAACAATCCTCTATATACCATGGAGAAGTATTTTCTCCAAATACTATAAGCAGATTTTTTGCCCCATAAAACAGGTTGAAGTCTGGATCTTTAAACCAGTTTATATATTTTTGATAGGCTGGCAGGTCATCTATCCTAGACAGGATATCTTCCTTACCAATATCCGACCACCTCTTGATTTCTTCAGGGTCCTGAATTATTACAAATCCCCAAGGTTGACGGTATTGGCCCGTTGGGGCACACATACCAAGGTCAATCAGTTCCATTATTTCATCATAAGTTAATTCTTGGTCAGTGAAGCTTCTGACACTCCTCCTAGACCTTATGCACTCTAATATATCCATTTTTTACCTCCCCTAGATTAAACTAATAAGTTAAAGACTGGTCCTCCTATAATTATTACTTATAAATTAAACTGGCCAATCTTTATATAAAAACCAAGTCTATTATAGACCCCTATTCTTCAGAAATTCTTGACTCCATCATATATATCAAGGACTCTCCTGGCATCTGGCCCAAATCAGCCAAATCACTAAGGGTCATCTTGGCTAGGTCACCATTGGCAGCGAGAAACTGCAGCTGGTTGAACCTTGGATTTACCGATATTATATATTCCTTTAGGTAACTAAATTTTTCAAAAAGTTCAGTAACCGGTGTATCTAACCTGATACCTGACTTACTTTCAAAAACATTATCTTGTGATTTCATCTTATAACCTCCAATTATTTTTTATGTATATATATACTCTTAACTGTGTATTTTTATACAATTATTATACATGAATATAAGTATTTTTTATCCATAAATAGACAAGTTCATTCATTTTTTTGTTTTTTCATGTATCTCTACCTATTTTTATTCAATATAACTATACAAAAATGACAACATCCATAATTGCCGGTTTGCTATGGATGCTGCCACATAATTTAATAGATTTTATTAGTTCAAATTATCATCAACCTTATTCGACATAGAACTTTTCATATTGTCAAGGCTTAAAATCATGCAATTAAAATTTATATTTTTATCTATAAGAGTAGCTCCCTTACCTCTTCCCAACTTGATACCCTAGTAATATTGTCACCCTCTATATTCCTATTGTACGTGGCATCCATAAGTATTACCTTATAGCCTGCCTTATCCAGGTTTATGGCATTAGATGGGTCATCTTCTATAAAGCAGTCACAGGCCAATTTTTCAGCCATGGCTACCTTGCCACCATTGCCACTAATAGAAAAAATATCAGTATAGTTTATTCCCTGCCTGTCTATCCAGGCATTGGTAACATTAGCTATGGCACTACTCCTGGCAGTTACTATATATACCCTGTCACCCCTGTCATATAGGTCATTGACAACCTCCCTGGCACCTTCTACCAGCTTATTTTCCCAGTATATATCCGTATGGATATGGTCAAAATCCTTGTACATCTGGCTGTGTTCTGGTCCATAGGTATCATTCCAGTCTATAGATGTATAGTCCTCTATGCCTAAATTTTTACCGGTTAGTTTATTTAAATATGGTATAAAAAAATATGGACTTGTCATTGTACCATCTATATCTATACATATATTTCTCTTCATATCTTCCCCCTTTATAGGTTATCTTATAACGTATTATCTAGTATGGCCTTTTTATTACTCAGATCCCAAGTCTTCAATCAGGGCCAATTTAAAGTCCAGGTAGTCACAGGCTACCAAGTGGTAGGACACACCATCATGTAGGCCCTTTAGACCCCCCTCAAAACTATCTTTTCCATGCAGGTGGCCATAAATCACATACTTTGGCTTGTACTTTTTTATCACTTCCATATAGAGAGAGTCTTCAAACTTTTCATTTGTAGGCGGATAGTGGAGGATTACTATATAGTTCTCGTAACCAGCCTTTTTTGCCCCTTCTAGAGATATTTCTAGTCTCTTGGCCTCCCTCTTGTATATAACCTCATCCTTATCATCAAACTTTATTTCATTGGGACTCAACCAACCCCTTGTCCCACACAAGGCATATGGACCTAACTTGTGAAAATTGGTATTCATAAATATCATATTATCACCATATAACTTGTTAAGGCCTGTTGCCGTAGTCCACCAATAGTCATGGTTGCCCCTTATAAAGTACTTCTTGCCTGGTAGCTTGTCTATTTGGTCAAGGTCTACCCGGGCATCTTTTAACTTTGAGGCCCAGGATATATCACCCACTACCAGGACTACATCCCGATCACTAACCCTGGATGACCAATCTTGGAAAATCTTCTTATCATGACCCTCCCAGTGGTCTCCAAAGATGTTCATGGGCTTGTCTACACTTCCTGACAAGTGGAGGTCTCCTATTGCAAAAATCTTCATCTTGCCTCCTATCATTAATTAACCTTGGTCTTGTTTAAGATTTCATCTAACTCTTCCTTGAGTACCAGTAGGGATTTTATATTTCTTGATCTGGAAATTTCATTCATCTTCATCCTATAAAGATAGTAGTTTTCTTGGTCACCCAATTCCTTGAGCTTGTTTACCCTGGAGTAGATATCTGTCAATACATATTCCTTTTCTGTAAATAGCTCCTGGGCCTTAATTATTTCTTCTCTTATCTCTCCCATCTCCTGGTCAAGCATAAAGGCGGCATCTGCAGCCCTCTTTAGCCTATGAGCCAATTCATCTGGTATATAGTGGTCGTACTTATACTTTAAAGAGTGTTCTATAGTAGCCCAAAAGTTCATTGAAAGTGTACGGATCTGGATCTCACACTGGACTTCCTTTACCCCGTGTATGGTATTAACCGGATACTTAACTATTAGGTGGTAACTCCTGTAACCACTTTCCTTGGCATTATTTATATAGTCCTTTTCCAGGACTATAGACATGTCATTTCTCTCCTTGATGATATCAACGAGTACATATATATCCTCAACAAACTGACACATTATCCTTATACCGGCCAGGTCTTCTATGTCCTCTATATTGTCTATATCCAGTTTTTTCATCTTGGCAAGGGCTGAAGAGAGCTTCTTTGTCCTTCCAGTTACAAACTCAACCGGGGAATGTTGCTTGGTATCCAAATAGTCATTTCTAACATTTCTAAATTTAATCTTTAGCTCCTCTACCGCATATGAGTAGGGTCTAATTATTTCTAGCCACTGTTCGTATTCCATAAAATCACCCAACTTCCTAACCTTTAATTGAATATGAAACCTATCATATATTTTGCTAGTCTATTACTTGCCGGTTACTTTTTTGCCTGTATTATACTTGCCTTTTGCTTATTTTTACATATTTTTACTTGCTTTTATTTATTATTATTTGCCTTCTTCTAGTCCTTGAGCTTGTAGTAAAGCCTGTTGTCCTCTATAATAAACTCTATTACTTCCTCATCCATGAGGTATGATACCACTGCATTAAGGGCATTCCTATAAATCATATAGGCCAAATAATCAAAAGGTAGCTTGTTTTTGGATGTTATAAACTGTTCTATATCATCCATGCTTGCCTTGTCTTGAAGAGCCTCTAAGACAGCTTTTATCATCCTCATAAGGGCCTTGTGGTTTTCATTGGCAATTTCCAAGATTTCCTGCTTGGAATAGTTCCTACGGGAATGTCCTAGGACACCAATCTCAAAGTCTATCAGCCTCAACCTATCAAGTGACTCCATCTGCCCCTTATAGTCATGCATAAACAAGAAGTCAAACTTGTCCAGGGAGTTTTTAGTAACCAGGAGGTCTGATATGAAAAATACACCATCATCTGTAACCAGGCCTATAGACCCCTCTGTATGGCCACAACAATTAATCACCTTAAATTTATGGCCGGAAAATTCTAGGACCTGGCCTGGATATATGGTTTCATCTACCAACCTTATATCCTCGTTTGGGCCTGGTACAGCCATGTATTCTTCCAGGGTTTTAATCAGGTATTTAGACCTGGTTCCCCCCATCAGGTAATCCATATAGTGGTTTGGATTTTCAGCATATACCCTGGACTGGTAGGATGAATATATTTTTGCCTCTGGAAAGGCCTTCTTCATCTGGTAATTACCACCTATATGGTCCTCGTGTTCATGTGTATTTATTATGTACTTTACATTTATATTATTTTTCTTAAAAATACCTATCATTTTTTCTTGACGCTTGCCAGCAAGACCTGTATCAACAAGAAGGGCATCATTGTTTTCAAATAAGTATACCCCCGTATTTGTCCCACCATTTATCAAGTAGGTATTTCCCTTTATATTCCTCAGCTTCATTTTTTCACCTGCTTTAAACCAATATATTTTTCATATATTTTTCTTACCCTATATATTTTATCATACCTGGCCCCAATTTGCATTATATCTATTTGACATTGCCAAACTTAGCATGGTATATTTAAGTGTATATATGTTTTGGAGGTAAAAGTATGAATAGATATACTAAATTTATAAATATGATGGGTAGCTACTACACTAAAGATTTTGAAAAGGAAAAGAAAAATATTATAAAGGTCAGGGAAGTAAAAGAAGAAACTGTAAGAAAGTTCTTCCTACAGGGAGATTGCGAGGTCCTGGTTGTCTTCGAAGACACTGGCAAGGAAATACTGATAGATGACTTCTCACCTGAAGAAGATATCAAGAAATACCTAGGCAAGTCTTTTCTGAAAAAATAGGCATAAAGTAAGACAGAATCTCGGGGGATGAGATTCTGTCTTGGGGAGATTGAGTATTTTAATTTATTATGTTTGTATTATATATCTTCCCAATCTTATCCCCCTCTAAACATATAAATCAAAAAAAATTAATTTTTTTATTTTCTTTCATCTTGGATTTCATTTAGGTAGTTATATATTGTATATCTAGATACGCCCAACTGCTCTGCTATATAGGGAACACTCTTTTGTATCTTAAATACTCCGGCATTCTTAAGGTTTCTGATAAGGGTAATCCTATCACTCTTATTCATACCGACAATTTTTTTGTTCATTTTTTCCAGCTCTATCTGGAATTTCTGTTCTACTAGTTCACCGCTATCAAATACATCAAATTCATCATAGGCTTCATCACCCATAGATAGGAACTTCTTCAAATGTGAGTGGAGTACTGTTAAATCATCACAATCATAATTTATACAGAAGGATATATTTCTTCCAAAGGCACTTGTAACTATTGTAGAAGACTTTATTTCCTTCTTTATTCTCTTATTAGCCTTCTTATAGTTTATATTGTAGCCACCCTTGCTTCTTTCTATCAATTCTTCTGACCTTGTTGTCAGGGGATCACCTGGTTTTCTCCCTGTTACTTGACCATTATAAATTGATAAGATCGAATTTTCAGGATCGTCCAAGTCTGATATTACAACTTCACAATTACTGCCAAACATCTCCGATATTATCATGGCCATAGCATCTAAATAACTTAAAAATGTATCAAAATCAACCACTTTTCCACTGTAATCACTTATAGTCATACTAGCTTATCCACCTTTCATTTTTTCATGTATATTCAAGCCCAATTCTAGTTTTATTAATTATATCATATCTCTATACATAAAGAAAAGATTTGCCTAAAAGTTGACAAAAAATCAATTATCTAAGAAATCATAAAAATCATCATTTCCAGACTCAACGAAGTCAAATAGGACATTTTGTTCAAATTCCAGGCTGTCTACCAGGCTAAAATATCCACTTAGGCTATCCTTAAATACATAGTCTACAAAGGACCTTGTATCCAGGTCAAAAGTTGCCAAATATAGGATATTTTCTGTTAGAAATATATTAAACATGAGGTCATTGTTAATCAGGTAGACCTGGTTGTCAAGGTGGGAATTATCCTGGTAGTACTGGGTAAAGAGGATGCCGTTTTCGTAGGTCAGTTCCTGGATTCCAGGATATATCTCCCTTATTTTATCGGCCAAGATAGACATATCACAGGCATCATGGTTTATCTGGTAGATATCCACTATTTCCGGCTTGGATATCATGTCAAAAACCTCATAGTCATATATTTCTTCCTTGCTCATGACCATAAAGGACCTCAGACTATACTTGTTTGGCTTGTCATAGTAGACCAACTTATCCTCATCCACATCCTCATGGGCTATATTTACTACTATATTGGCATCATAGTAGCCGTCAATATCCTCATATATGGCCCTGCAAAGGTACCTGTCTGGACTCTTCCTCTCTATATGGTTATATAGTAGGGCCCCATTTATCTGGCTAATATGGCTAGCTGCAACCAGCTCACTACCCGAATAGTGCAATAGGCCGTCCCAGTCCCTAGCCACAAACCTCATTACCATATAATTTACAAATTCATACTCTGACTCCATTTCCTTGCATAGGCTATCAAAGAGGCCACTAGCGTCTACTGATTTTGTGTCACAGGCCTCATAGAAGTCTTGGTATACCTCTTCAAACCCATCTGGTAGGGGCTTTTTGTACCATTCATTTTTCCTCCTATACTTCTTTACCAGGTAGGCTACCTGGCCTTCTGTCAGGTCTATGTTAACCCCACCTAGGCCCCCGTATTTCTTCCTATAGAATAGGTCCCTAGTTTCCTGGTCCATGTCCCTCAAGATGTAAAGGTCTGATATGCCCAAGCCCTCTGCATCCAGGATAAATACATGGGAAACTATAGCCTTATCACGGTTAAAATCAAGGGATTTTTCTTCTATATTCCTATTTTTACTGCCCTGGCCAGGCTCCCTATCTATGTCAAGTTCTTCCAACCACTCCACCATTAGCATCATGGTTCCCATCAGTCGTGTATTCGTGCAAAAAGCTCTTTTAAACTTCTTCATACTACCTCCTATTTTTATCTGCATATACTCTATTATAAGGCCTAGGCTATCTTATATCAAATAATTTTGTAAATTGAGGTTTTCATGCTTTTTTGGTATAATATCCATATATGAAGGGAGGTTGATAAAATGGCTAATATAGCTGCTTTTTTTGATATAGATGGGACCCTGTACAGGGATTCTCTTTTAATAGAACATTTCAGGAAGTTGATACAGTATGACCTAATCCATAGGAGGGAGTGGTCTGAACAGTTGGAAACTACCTATATGAATTGGGAGAAAAGGCAGGGTAACTATGACGATTACCTACACGAAATTTCTGACCAGTATGTTGAAGCCTTAACTGGACTGGACAAGTCATCAGTCGACTTTGCCAGTGACCAGGTAATCAAGCTTAAGGCCGACAGGGTCTATAGGTATACAAGGTCTAGGATTAAATGGCACCAGGACCAGGGCCACAAGATTATTTTTATATCGGGATCACCTGACTTTTTAGTAAGTCGTATGGCTGAAAAATACAAGGCCAGTGATTATATAGGTAGCAAGTACTTTGTAGAAAATGGAAAGATGACCGGGGGTGTATCTCCTATGTGGGGGTCGGATAGCAAGGACAAGGCCCTCCAGTATTTTATAGATAAGCACTCTATAGATATGGAAAAATCATATGCCTACGGGGACACAAATGGTGATATAAGTATGTTAAAGAGGGTTGGCTTCCCTATAGCTATAAACCCTTCCAGGGAAATGCTCCACCAATTAAACATGGATGACTACTTGAAAAATAATACCCTTGTAATTATTGAAAGAAAGGATGTCATCTACCAGGTACCAACATCTGTCCTCCATATAGAAGACTGTTGCTGATAGTTGATAGAAAGTGAGGTTTTTATGTACAACAAGAAATTACTTAAATTTGATGAAGAAAATGACCAGGCAAAAAGCCTGATTGAAGATTTCGATGAAAACTTTGATGATGATTTTGACCAGGACATGGGTGAAGATTTTGATGAAGCTGGTATAAAGATAGTCCTTCCAGAAGGAAGCCAGCTTGTTGATGACCTGGATGATGACCCCTTTGCTGACCAGGCCAAGAGCCAAAAAAAGGGCCCAGATATCACTAGCTCTTTAGCCAGGATAGCCGATGCCCTTGAAAGAATTGCCGATGCCTTGGAAAGATGACCTATCTCATCTTTATAAACTTGGACAACTTGTCATGATAATAGACCACAAACTGACTTAGACCCTTGTCATAAATCAAAAAACATATGTTATAGACCAAGAGTGTAAGTGGTATATACTTTGATATTAGGTCGTTTATAACTATAAACTGCCCATATACCAGGTAGGCCACAAGGAAGACCAGGTTGGCGTAGGCCAGCTTGACTCCCAACTCCAACTTAAATGATTTGTTTTTTTCTACTAGGGCCTTAATTAGGGGGTAGGTAGAAAAGGTCAATAAGTAGGTTGCAAAGTGGACCTTGTTGCCTATAAGAATAAAGGCTAGGATAATGGTTCCCAGGGTATATAGGGCACCATCCCTTAAACCAAATTCTATAACTACCACTAGGGCTGGTAGACTTGCCAGAACCAAAAGGGCTATAGTATTTGTTGGTATATAGTTGACCAGTATATATATTATTGAATTAAAGGCTAGGAGAAGGCCCATAAGGGCAATTCTCCTAGCCATATTATTTTTATTAGGTCCTGGTGGTCTTGCTTTTATATTTCCATTTTGACTTTGGGGTTTTGTTGGTCTGGATTCCCTGTCACCCTCTTGACCTCCAGGTTTTATTTCTTTATAATCCATAAGCTACACCCCCATTAACAGCAAGTTATAAGGTCTCCTCCCATGCACTCGCAACAACTGTCTGCACACCATAGGGTACAGCAAGTATCACAGCAGTTTCCACCACAGCAACAACAACCAGAATTATCCAGGTTAGTCCTTCTCCTATTGTAGTAGTCTGCCCTTTGGTTGTAGTTGTTCCTATTGCCAACATAGTTGTTGTAGGCGTCCTGGAACTCCCTATTGTTAGGTTCCATAAACTTGGCCCTCTTTATATAGTCCTCGCCCTCTTCATAAAAACCAAGGTTCATTGCAGCCATCCCCCTTATGAAGAACCATTCTGCGTCCCTGTCCTGGAAATTGTTCATAGTGTCGTAACATCTTCTATAATCACCTCTAGCTAGGAGGCTCCTAGCATATGAATAATCGTTGTAACCTGCCATAATATATCCCTCCAATTTATGTCTATTCTTAAAATATTTACAAATAATTTTTAGTAAGGCCCTTAGTAGATAGGCGTTATTCCCGTCTATTCAGCCAACTAATAAAATAAAGCTAGACCCATATTAACAGATCTAGCTTAACTTCCCCATAAATGAGCTTAGGATTATTATACCACAAAGCCCTTCTTATTTATAGTTTTTATCAATTATATTTCCTAGAGTATGCCAGGCAAGTACTGCACACTTAACTCTGGCTGGCATATTTGACACATTTTCTAAGACAACGGCGTCACCCAAGGCATCTATCAGGTCATCATCTACAGGTACTTCCTTCTTGATCATACCTATAAACTTCTCCGTCAAGACCTTGGCTTCATGTATATTTTTACCCTTAATTAGGTCTATCATCATAGATGTTGACGCCCTGGATATGGCACATCCCACACCCACAAAACTAGCATCCTTGATAATTTCCCCGTCCATTTCCAACTGTAGGGTAATTTCATCACCACAGCTTGGATTATGGCCTAATTCCTTGTATGTAGGGTCCTCTAGGTCTCTCATATTGGCCTTGTTATTGCTCTCCTGTAGGAGCATGTCTGTATATAAACTCTTAAGATCCATATCCCATCACCTTTCTTACTTCCTTAAGCTTTTCGATAAAGAAGTCAATTTCTTCAAATGTATTGTAAACTGCAAAGCTAACCCTACATGTTGAATGTTGCTTTATAAAAGTATGTAATGGCATGGCACAGTGGTGGCCTGTCCTGATAGCTATGTCATAAGAATCCAAAACTGTTGATACGTCATGGGCATGGACATCCTTGACATTAAAGTCTATCAAAGGAGACCTCAAGTAGCTAGGAGTAGAGTAAATCTCTACAAAGTCCAGTTCACTCATCTTCTTGTAGGCATAATCTGTCAATGCTAGTTCATGCTCATGTATATTGTCTACACCTACCCTCTCCATAAAGTCTATGGCTGCTGACAGGGCTATTGCTCCACCAACATTCTGAGTACCTGCTTCAAACTTGGCAGGAACCGGTGCATATGTAGTTTCCTGTTCATACACATATTCAATCATGTCTCCACCATACATAAACGGTGTCATTGATTCTAGTAATTCCATCTTTCCATAAAGGACACCTATACCCATTGGGGCATACATCTTGTGACCTGAGAATGATACAAAGTCAACGTCCCAATCCTGGACATCCATCCTTAGGTGTGGTGACAGCTGGGCACAGTCGATTGATACCACTGCCCCAACCTCATGGGCCAGTCTAGTTACTTCCTTTACATCTATTACTCCGCCAACAGTATTTGACGCACCTGCTAGGGAAACTATCTTCGTCTTGTCACTTAGGACCTTCTTGTATCCATCCATATCCAATTCATGCTTGTCATTTAGGTATACATACTTTAGGACTGCACCAGTCTTCTGGGCTACAAACTGCCATGTAACAAGGTTGCTGTGGTGCTCATAGACTGAAATCACTATTTCATCGCCAGCCTTTAGCTTGTCTAAGCCATAAGAATATGCTACCAGGTTCAAGGCCTCTGTAGTATTTCTTACAAATATTATCTCATTTTCTGACTTGGCATTTATAAAGTCCCTAACCTTTACTCTTGAGTTTTCGTATAGGTCAGTTGCCAGCATACCCAAGTAATGGGCCCCCCTATGAGGGTTGGCATTCTGGAATGAATAATAGTTGGCAAGGGCATCAATTACACACTGTGGTTTCTGTGAAGTTGCCCCATTGTCCAAGTAAACTATCTTTCTACCCATCTTGGCTTCATCAAGATAAGGGAATTCTTTTCTTATTTCATTTATCGTCTGCTTATCCATGGTTTTTACACCTCTCAATTCTTTTATAAAACTAGACCCCTAATTTTAAACTACATTCTTGCTTCTATATGACCCCAAACATCATCTCTCAACTTTTCGTCTGGAAGTTTGTGGATAGTTGGAGCAAGCTTAGTTTCAACTATGACCTTCTTCGCCTCTTCTTCATTGATACCCCTACTCATTATGTAGAATAGAGTATCCTGGTCTATCTTACCTGCACTGGCTGCATGTACACCCTCTACATCATCCTCCTGACATAGTAGGACTGGCACTGCTATAGACCTTACTTCATCATCTAGTAGGGTAGCAAACTCTTCCTCGCTACCTGTTGAACCCAGTGACCCCCTCTTGAAGTCTATAGTTCCCTTGAAAGTCTTCTTTGCCCTATCCTTCAAGGCTCCATTTACCAAGATGTTTGAATCAGTTTCCTTACCCATCTGGTTGATGTTGTAGAAGATGTCTACCCTCTTGTCTCCATCTGCAAAGTATACAGCTTCAACATTAGTGCTAGACTTGTCACCTATTAGGTTGGCAACATAGTTGGTAACTACATCCTTGGCACCTGCCTCTATCTGGATTAGGTTTACCCTGGCAGATTCCATTACATCCGCCCTTATATCTGTAAGGGCCTTTTCTTCCTCGTGAGACCTAGATACATAGTAGATATTAACTGTAGAGTCCTTTTCTGCCCTTATGTTTATAACTGTATGTCTAGAAGCTCCTGGCCCTGCCATTTCATTTGTGTCGAATAGGGCTGAAACTTCCTGGCCCTCTTCTGCTTTTATTTCATGTACTTGGTCCTTAACCTCAGGTAACTCGATTAGGGATTCATTTACCTTTAGCCATCTCCAAGTAAGAAGTGGTAATGTATTTGCTATCATAATTTTCCTCCTAACCTATAGTACCTTCTAATTCAAGATTGATTAGATTGTTCATTTCTACTGCATATTCAAGTGGTAATTCCTTGGCAATTGGCTCTGCGAAACCTCTTACTACCATTGACTTGGCCTCAGCCTCACTAATACCCCTTGACATCAAGTAGAAGATTACCTCATCATCTATCCTACCAATCTTAGCCTCATGACCCAGGTCAACGTCCTGAGTGGCTATGTCTATTACCGGTATTGTATCTGACCTTGATTCCTGGTCAAGCATCAGGGATTCACAGCTAACTGTTGACTTAGACCCCTTGGCATTCTTTGTAACCTTTACAAGACCCCTGTATATTGCTACACCACCGTCTTTTGATATAGACTTTGAATTTACTGTAGATGAAGTGTTAGGTGCTGCATGAACTACCTTTGTACCTGTATCCAGGTACTGGTCTCTACCGGCAAATGTGATACCAGTAAATTCAGACCTGGCATTTTCACCCCTCAAGACACTCATTGGATATAGGCAAGATACCTTGGAACCGAAAGATCCTGATACCCATTCAATTGCCCCATCCTTTTCTACTATAGCCCTCTTTGTATTTAGGTTGTACATATTTCTTGACCAGTTTTCTATTGTCGAATACCTAAGTGTAGCACCCTCCTGAACAAATAGTTCAACTGCTCCTGCATGGATATTTACAACATTGTACTTAGGTGCTGAACATCCCTCTATAAAGTGACAGTAAGCACCTTCCTCTATAATTATTAGTGTATGCTCAAACTGGCCTGCTCCTGGAGCATTTAGTCTAAAGTATGACTGTAGAGGTACATCTACATTTACACCCTTTGGTACGTATACAAATGATCCACCTGACCATACTGCATAGTGTAGGGCTGCATACTTGTGGTCTGCATTAGATATACACTTCATAAAATATTTCTGAACTATTTCAGGATACTCCCTGACTGCACTTTCAAAGTCAGTGTAGATTACACCCTGGTCTAGTAGGTGTTGCTGCATTTTGTGGTAGACAACTTCTGAGTCGTACTGGGCTCCAACACCTGATAGGTTATTTTCTCTTTCAGCCTCTGGTATACCAAGTAGGTCAAAGGTATTTTTGATGTCCTCTGGGACTTCTTCCCAGTCTTCTACTAGGTCAGCATCTGGCCTGATATAAGTAGTTATATCATCTATATTTACTTCATCTAAGTTAGGTCCCCATGTTGGGTTTTTTAATTCATAGAACTTCTTTAATGATGCTAGTCTGATATCAAGCATCCACTGGGGTTCATTTTTTTCCTTACTTATCTGAGTTACTATCTCTTCTGTCAAACCCTTTTCAGTTTTTGACTTATACTTGAACTCATTCTTTATGTCGTATATACCACGATCCTGTTCTTCTATTTGAGTTCTCTTCTTGTTTTCTCTCTTAGTTTCCATTAGATGAATTCACCTCATCTCTGATCCAACCGTAACCCTCTTCTTCGATTCTCTGAATCAAGGAGAAGTCACCTTCTTTTACTATCCTACCATCCATTATTACGTGAACGTAATCAGGTATTACATTGTGTATAATTTCCTTGTGGTGAGTTATTATCACTAGGGCATTGTCATCATTTTTAAAGTTCTTGATACCTTCAGAAACTATTCTTACAGCGTCAACGTCCAGACCTGAATCTGTTTCATCTAGCATGGCCAACTTTGGATTTAGAACCTGCATCTGTAGGATTTCAGTCTTCTTCTTTTCTCCTCCCGAGAAACCATAGTTCATGTATCTTCCTGCATACTCTGCCTTCATCTGTAGGTCCCTCATCTTCTTAGATAGGTCCATGTTGAACTTTAAAACTGATACTGGCTTACCATCAACTGCAGACTTAGAAGTTCTAATAAAGTTTTCAACACTGATACCAGGTACCTCTATTGGTGACTGGAATGACATAAAGATACCCCTTCTTGCCCTTTCGTCAGCTGCCATTTCTGTAACATCTTCTCCTTCAAAGAAGATCTTTCCAGATGTAATCTCATACTTAGGATTACTCATTATAGTATTAACTAAAGTAGACTTACCAGAACCGTTTGGCCCCATGATAACATGCGTCTCACCCTTCTTGATTACAAGGTTGACATTCTTTAGTATATCTTTTTCTCCAACCTTAGCGCTAAGGTCTTTTATTTCTAATAATATATCGCTCATACTTTCCACTTCCCTTTCACATCAATTAAATTATTTTATAATTTCAAATTCAGTTAATATCCTTCGATTATCACCTGAAAATTTTTCATTTGAAATTTTGTACAAGACTATATTACTATGTTTACCCAAAAAAATCAATAATCTTGACTAATTTACTAGGAATTATTTATTTTTTTTAATTTTTATCTTCCAGCCCCCATATTTATACTTTTAATCTTCATAAATATCCCCAAAATCCCTATAAAAATAAATCTTTACAACAATTTTTTTATATTGAAATATAAAACGTGTTGTCTTTTTGTGTTTTACATAGTTTTACTCATCTTATTTAAAGGCCCTCTGTCAAATAATATTGGCGATAATTTAAATCAACAAAATCTATTAAATTATGTGATAACATCCTTAGTGAACTTATAGTTATGTATTTTTATACCATCTATACCTTGAATTAATTTTCTTCATCTCATTTATTCTTAGCTTATTTAGCACTTTTGTTTACAGCTGATTTATCCACTATAATATTGGCCTTCTGAAATACCTTTTTGGTAAAATCAGTATAGGATGTATATTTATAGTTATATATTCGATCATTTTCCTTACCTTTAAGAGTAGGAATTAAATACTCAAATAGGTATATTTGTCTCATCTCTGCCAGGATATCAAAATCTTCTTTTTTGTAAAAATTTAGCGTTGGGAGAGATTTTTCTCTCACCAACGCTAAATATTATACAACCATAATTTTACAGTTTTTCACCAGTTAGATTCAAATTATCATTGATATTATTTGATATATTAAATTTTAAATAATATCAATTATTCTAATTAGCTACATTTAACTAATCGTCATTGTATAATTTTCTATATAACCCATTTATGTTCATAAGTTCAGGATGTCTACCTTGCTCAACAACTTCACCATTTTTTAAAACATATATATAATCGACATTTTTTATTGTAGAAAGTCGATGTGCAATCATGATAACAATTTTGTTTTTTAAATATGGTTTTAAATTTTTTAAAATATTTTTTTGTGATATATTATCAAGTGCAGATGTGGCTTCATCAAAAATTATTATATCACTATCATTTAAAATAGCCCTTGCTATAGAAATTTTTTGTTTTTGTCCTCCTGACAATTTTATTCCACGTTCCCCAATTTGAGTGTTGATACCATCTTCCAATGACCCAATAAATTCACTTATACCCACACTATCGCAAACACTAGTTAGTTTTTCATCCGTAATCTTCTTTCTCATAACAATATTATCTTTTATACTTCCATCGAAGGTTATTATATCTTGTGTAATTATTGAAATATGTTTTCTTAATGACATCAGATTCATACTTTTAATTTCATTTTCACCAAAGTATATTAAACCTTTATTAACATCCCATAATCGATAAATCAGATTTACAATAGTTGACTTTCCACATCCACTGCTACCTACCAAAGCGACTATTTTTCCTCTCTTAAATTCAATATTTAAGTTATTTAGTATATAATTATCTTTATCAGAATTAGTGTGTTCATATGAAAAATACACATCTTTAAATTTTATCTTATCTATACAATCACAATGATATTTTAACAAGCTATTATCTTGTCTGATATTTGGTTGTTGATCTAAAATATCGTACACTCTGTCTATGGATACCTTTGACTTCTGTATATGGTTATTTGCATTTATAATATTCATACTTGGTCCTGTAAGCATTTTAGTATAGGCTTGAAAAGCTACTAAACTTCCTAAAGTAAATTCAGATTTTATAATTTTATAACCACCATAACCAAATATGATTATAGTTATAAACACATTTAATATTCTCGCAATTGATATATTCGTCCTCAACAACACATCAGTTTTAATACTTTTATTAATTATTTTTCTAGATAAACTAATATAGTCTGTAATGAACTTTCTTTTTGATTTTGAGATAACAATATTCATTATATTTAAAATATACTCCTGGACAATATTATATAATTCACCATATTCTTTACGCATCTGTCCTATTATCTCAAATATGCACCCTGAAAATTTTTTTTGCACAATTATAAGTGAAATTTGTAAAAATACAACAACAACAAATAACTCAATTTGCAATTTTGCCATAAATATCACTGATATTCCAGCTATAACAATATTTTTCATCATATTCAAAAACAATTCTGTATCGATACTTTCTACTATATCAATATCTGATTGTACTATGGATAACAAATTTCCCGTTTTTTTATCAGTGAAAAATTCACCTGATAATATGCTTATATGTTCTAATAGTTTCATGCGAAGCATTACTACAACTTTACTTCTCATTAGGCTATATAAATAACCTAATATAATATCACTAACTATATCTATTAATGATATTGCTACAAATATTACCAAATATATAAAAAGTCTTTCAGTATTTCTATCTATAATACCTCTGTCTATCATATTTTTTGTTAACAATGGTACATAAATATTTGCCACTATACCGATTATTAATAATATGAGTGAGATTAAAATTGTTTTTTTATTTATTTTTATAACAAATTTTATAAATCGTCTTAAATTACTTTTTTTCATCATTTATAATTTTACCATCGCTTATAGTAATTATCCTATCTGCAGACTTAGCAATTTCCTGATCATGTGTAATCATAATAAGAGTCTGGTTTAGGTCTTTTACTGAACTCTTCAGCAAATCCATTACCTCTTTTGTTGTTTTGCTATCTAAATTTCCAGTTGGCTCATCAGCAAATATTATTGAAGGTTTATTAGATAAAGCTCTGGCAATTGCTGCTCTCTGCTGTTGCCCTCCAGATAATTCATTAGGATATTTTTTTAATTGTTCTTTCAATCCAACTTTGCTAATTACCATATCAATATATTCTTTATCTGGCTTTTTTCCGTCAAGTGATATTGGAAGTATTATATTGTCATAAACATTCAATACAGGTATTAGGTTAAAACTTTGGAAAATAAAACCAAACTTTTGCCTTCTTAATTCTGACAATTGATCATCGTTCAATGAATAAATATCCATATCTTCAAAATATATCTTCCCAGACGTAGGTTTATCCAGACCTGCCATACAATGTAATAGAGTTGATTTACCCGAACCACTCGTTCCAACAATTGCTGTAAATCCGTAATCTCCAACATCTAAACTTACTCCATCTACAGCCTTAACTATATTATCTGACTTACCATAATGTTTTTTTACATTCTCTATGCTTATATTTTTCATTATTATTACCTCACTATACCTTATTGTTTAAACACTCAATTATATCTATATCGTCAACATTTTTGTATACTACTGACAATGCTAATAAAATTGATATTGTACAAATTAGTATAAAAATTACAATTTGCATATACGGCAATGAAAAAGTTTCCTTGAACTCTATCCCTTGAATCCCTGCAATTAGTTTCACTTGATTAAACCATTTTATATTGTATATCAAGGACACTATTATAGCTAAAACAATCCCTGGAATGATTGATAGAATTCCATTTTTTCTTAACATTCTTTTTAAATTTCTCCTACTCATTCCTAAGGACAACATAGTAGCATAACCACGCTTGTTTAAATTAAATGTTAATATTATTCCTGCTATTATGTTTACAATAGACATTGATAATAATACTGCTGAAGATACTTCTCTCTTTATTTTATTCTTTTTTTCGTATCTGTTTAATCTTTCCAATATTGTCTTTTCTGTATCGCATTCATAAAAGTTTTTACTTGAAAATCTTGTCTCTATTTTATTATATATATTTTCTAAACTATCTTTATCATTAAGCTCAACTTTTATTTCATTAACATTACTTATATTAGTTAAGTTCCTATAAATGCTATCGTAAGTTATAATATCCGGAACAAAATGCTCTGTATGGGTTATAGGATCCCAATTATCACTAATAAAACCAACCACTCTTACTTTAGATTTTTTAAATTTTACAATACCACTATCTTTATCATAATATTGATATGATATAGTAAGCTCATCATTAAGTTTTTGGTTAGGTAAAAGCTTAAATATACCTCGTTTTATTTTCGAATAAAACTT
>NZ_ADGQ01000065.1 GCF_000147675.1 Peptostreptococcus stomatis DSM 17678
GCATTGCTTGTATTAATTTTGAAAGGAGGTTTATATGGATATTCAAAATTTTGTATCTGGAGAAATACGCAAAGGTGATAACTATGAATTTTTCTTGCCAAGTCGAATAAACCATAGTTGGAGATGGGATAGTTATCACTTAAATAAGTTATTAGAAAAAGCTAACCTATCCTTAGGTGGATTGGCTAGTTATTCAGAGTTAATACCAAACATTGAAATATATATACAATTACATATAAAAACTGAAGCACATAACTCAAATAAAATTGAGGGTACAAAAACAACTATTGAAGAAGACTTAATGAAAGTTGAAGATGTTTCTCCTGAAAAAAGAGATGATAGAATAGAGGTACAAAACTATATTAACGCAATGAATCTCGGAATAGAAAAAATAACTGTAGAAAAGTTCCCATTTAGCACACGCCTTATTAGAGATTTACACTTTGAACTTTTGAAAGGTGTCCGAGGACAAAATAAAACACCTGGAGAATTTAGAAAAAGTCAAAATTGGATAGGAGGATCATCTCCATCTAATGCAATGTATGTTCCTCCTAGTAAAGAATATTTGGATGATTTGCTGACTGATTTTGAATTTTTTATTAATAATGACAGCTTGGAAATACCAATATTAGTAAAAATAGCACTTCTTCACTATCAGTTTGAAACAATCCATCCATTTTTAGATGGGAATGGAAGAATTGGTCGATTAATAATACCTCTATTATTATTGGAAAACAATATACTAACTAAACCATGTTTTTATATATCCAATTATTTAGAAAAGAATAGAACTCGTTATTATGATGCTTTAAATAGAGTCAGAACAGAAAATGATTTGATAGGTTGGATTGTATTCTTCCTAGAAGCAGTAATTGAAACTTCTGAAAATGCTAAAAATAAATTTAATAAAGTGGTAAAGCTTGTTGATGAATATAGGGAATATCAGTTTAAATTAAAGGGAAAACCAGAAAATATTGCCAAGATTTTTAATGCTCTATATAATGACCCAGTTCTCTCAATTTCTGATATGATCCAAATAACTGGACTTTCAAGAAGTACCGTGTCATCTATAGTTCGTGAAATGGAAAAAAAACAAATTCTTTATGAACTTACAAATTATTCTAGAAATAAACTCTATTTGCTACGAGAATATTTTATAATTTTTGCTGAGTAAAAAATATAAGGCAGGATATGCCAGTATTCTGCCTATTTTTACACCCATATAACGAACATATGTTTTTTTATAAAGGAGGTATTGATGATAGAAAAAATTTGTAAATACATAGAAGAACAAGAAATTTTAGTTGATGATTGCCCAGAACTTAGTAAATTTAGAAAGGCAGCTCTTTACTGTAATATAAATAATAGAAATTTAATACTCCTTAGCCCTGAATTTCATAATAGAAATTTAAAAGAACAGGCTGAAATACTAGCTGAAGAATGTGGGCATTTTGCTACTAGTGTTGGAGATACATTTGTCTGCCCAAATACTTATGCTTCAAAACTATCAATATCAAAAAGCGAACAAAAGGCCACTCTATGGGGGGCTAAATATTTTATTGATGAACAAGATTTAAAGAAATATATCTTGATATCTACCAGTGTAGAAGAGCTTACAGACTACTTAGGTGCTACAGATAGGATGTTATATGACTATTTATACTCACTTAAGCATATGGGACAATATTGGCAGCTTAATGAAAGATTGCTTTTAGACCTATATAAATTACCTAATTTAGTGATTATAGATAAACAAGATTTAGAGAATGGAGTTGATATATATGAGGAACCCTAATGGATATGGTAGTGTGTATAAATTATCAGGAAATAGAAGAAACCCCTGGGCTGTTCGTATAACCACTGGATGGGATTTTGATGCAGAAAAAGGCAAGTCTAACCCTATTTACAAATTTATAGGATACTACAGAACACAAAAGGAAGCTATTATGGCACTGGCCCACTACAATGAATCGCCTTATGATATTTCAGCAAAGACCCTTACTTTTGAAGAGATATATGACAAATGGTCAAACATACACTTTGAAAAAATATCAAACTCAAATATAACAGGATATAAAGCTGCATATAGAATTTGTGAGCCTATAAAAGATATGATTTTTTCTGAAATTCGCCTTGATCAGCTACAAAACCTTGTAGATAAATCGGGGAAGAATACCCCAACCCTTAAAAAGATAAAAATCATGCTAGGGCTTATGTATGACTATGCAGTAATTCACGATATAGTTCCTGTTGAGAAAAGGGAAAAAGTGAGGTATTTAGATATCTCTAAGCCTGGAAATCCTAATTCTTATACCAGGACTAAATTTTCTAGTGCTCAGATAAATAAGGTCTGGTCTGCCAAAGATGATGATATCTACTATAGTGTGGTTTTGATGATGTTATACTCAGGTGTAAGAATCGGGGAGTTACTTGAGGTCAAAAAGTCAGATGTTCACCTTGATGAACAATGGTTTTTTATAGCTAAGTCAAAAACTATGGCAGGAATCAGGGAAGTGCCTATCGCTGACAAAGTGCTGCCTTTTTTTGAATATTGGATGGGTAGAGATGGGGAGTATTTAATTTCTACTCCTGAAGGTGATAGCATGACCTATGATAGATTTTATAGAACACACTGGAAAGCTTTGATGTCGTATTTGGATATAAAACATACCCCTCATTGTACTAGATATACTACTATATCAAGTCTTACGCAGGCTGGTGTAGATGATAGAATTATTAAGCAGATCGTGGGACATAGTGGGAAGGACGTTACTGAGATTGTTTATACTAAAATTGATATGGATGTTAAGCTTGAAGCTATAAATAGAATTTAGGTGGTTTTATGGACAGAAATCAATATATAAATAATTATATTAAAGATAAATATGATAGACTTAGTTTACTTTTACCTAAAGGCCTAAAAAACGATTTAATGACCCTCTGTGGCGATTTAAATATATCAGCTAACGAATATATCAAATCACTTATAGTAAACGACCTACAAGGTGGAAAATCCGTCCTATTCTCTAATAATGGGCATGGAACAGTTGACAAAGAGCTTTTAGATAAGTGGCAAATTCCTAATAAATATAGGCCTATGATAGAAGTCGCAAGCTACTCTAAGGATGATGGCTATTTTGTAAGACTAAAAGATGGATATATAAATGACTTTACCGGGACCAGAATTATACATGTCAATAAATTAAGCGAAATGAGATTAACTATAAATAAGAGTCGCAAGGCAAATTTATAAGTTTCATTTTTGGAGACCTGTTATACGTATAACAGGTTTTTTACTCTAAATTTTTGTTACTAATGCGTTTCTAATGTGTTACTAGTTCATATAAAATATGACAATCTTATATAATCTTATACAAACTTTTAAAATCCGTACAAACATTGAAAAACCTCGGCATACATTGGTATACCGAGGTTTGAAGTGTTTTTAAAATATTGCCAATCGCTACCTCTTTGAGAACTGAGGTGCTCTTCTGGCAGCCTTAAGACCGTATTTCTTTCTTTCCTTCATTCTTGGGTCTCTTGTTAAGAAACCTTCAGCCTTTAGCGTTCCTCTAACTTCGTCTTCTGTCTTTAACAAAGCTCTAGAGATACCGTGTCTGATAGCACCAGCCTGACCAGTGTATCCTCCACCTTCAACTGTTACGATTACATCGTACTTGTTTTCGTTTCCAGTTATCACAAGAGGCTGCTTTACGTCTCTTATTAGAGTTTCGTAATTGAAGTATTCTTCTAAGTCTCTTCCGTTTACTTTTATGTTACCTTCTCCAGCTACTAATCTAACTCTAGCTACAGAATGTTTTCTTCTTCCTGTTCCGTAATATTGTACATTAGCCATTAATCAAATCCTCCTCTCGATATCCTACTTATACGTTTAAAACCTGTGGGTTCTGTGCTGCATGTGGATGTTCAGTACCTCTGTAAACTCTTAGTCTAGTCATCATTCTATCTCTAAGCTTGTTCTTTGGAAGCATACCGCTAACTGCGTGAGCCACAACTTCTTCTGGCTTCTTTTCCATCATTTCCTTATAAGATATTTCCTTTAACCCACCTACATAACCTGTATGATATCTGTAGTATTTCTGAGTAAGCTTCTTTCCTGTAAGTACTACCTTCTCAGCATTTACTACTATAACAAAGTCTCCACCATCAACATGTGGTGTAAATGTTGGCTTGTTCTTTCCTCTTAATATTGTTGCGATTTCAGTTGCTAAACGACCTAATGTCTTGCCTTCAGCATCAACTACATACCAGTCTCTCTTAACGTCTGCTGGCTTAGCTATATAACTCTTCATAAAGACCCTCCTTAACTTTTCATTCGTATTTTCAATTGCATATATGTAAAGTCCGGGGCATCGTGGACTTATTAACGCATTCTCATATATTTTACTCCCATATAAGTAAAAAGTCAATGTTTTTTCGTCCAATATTCAAGGTTTTTCATGATTTTTTCTTGACCTTTTCCTTTGTAGTCGATTTTTACCAATAATATGATTTATCTCACCTGATAATAAAGGATAAAATTATACCTATTATCCCCTATTTACAAGCCTAGAGGCCCTTTTTTCACAAAAAGAGAACCCATTTTCTCTATTATATATAATAGCTAGCTAATGAGTTCCACTTTTTCTTCTTTATATATTAGTCCATCATATGGAGGAAGAGTCCACACCTGACCTTTGGCTCAAACCATGTTGACTTGGCCGGCATTACCCCATCCATATCCGCTACTGCCATTAGCTCTTCGATACCTGTTGGATATAGGGCAAAACCTAGTCTCATGCCTTCTTCAACCCTCTTTTCTATTTCACCTAGACCCCTTATACCACCTATAAAGTCTATCCTCTTGTCCTTTTGTGGCACATCTATACCCAAGATTGGCTCTATTAATAGGTCGTGTAGTAGGCTGACATCTAGGAGGTCGATGGCCAGATTTTCACTTGTCTTCTTTATTGTATCTATGATTTCATCCTTCACCCTAAGTCTATACCAGACTCCATCCACATACATGCTATATTCATACTTTTCCTTTGGCTTGTAGGCCTTGTCTACCTGGTCTATTTGAAATTTTTCACCAACCAGGTTTCTAAAAGTCTCAAAGTCATGTCCATTTAGGTCTTCTACCACCCTATTGTAGTCCATTACATACAGGCTATTTTTTGGAGCTATCATGGCAAGGTAGTAGTTAAATTCTTCCTGACCAGTGTAGTCTCCTACTTCCTTCCTCATTTTTACAGCATAGTTCTCAGCTGCTGCAGTCCTGTGGTGGCCATCTGCAACATAGAGATTGTCTATGCCCTTGAAGGCCTCAACCAAGTCTTCCATTTCCTGACCGTCTAACTTCCATACAGTATGGCCTACCCCATCTTCTGATACAAAGTCATAGATGGGTTTTTCTCGCATTTTGTTGGCCATTATAGCCTCTACCCTGGCATCATCCCTATAGGTAAGGAGTATGGTCCCTGTATTTGCCTGACAGGCCTCTATATGCCTAGTCCTGTCCTCAACCTTGTCTGGCTTGGTATGCTCGTGTTTTTTAATTGTCCCATCTAGGCTCTCATCAACAGCTACACAGCCCACTATACCTACCTGGGCCCTGTCATCCATGACCTCCCTGTATATGTATAGGGCTGGTTCGTCCTCTTTTACAAAGACTCCCTCATCTATAAAGGTCCTCAGGTTTTGGCCTGCCTTGGTATAGACCTGGTCAGAATGTATGTCTGTCCCCTCTGGAAGGTCAATCTCTGCCCTATCTATCCTCAGGTAGTTATATGGGTTGCCCTGGGCCATTATCCTGGCCTCTTGGGTATTCATTGTATCGTAGGGTAGGGCTGCAACCCTGTCTACATATTTTTCATCTGGCCTTAAGGCCTTAAAGGGTCTCAGTGTAACCATATTAGGCCTCCTTATGATAATTTACTATAATGTCTGCTATTTCGTAGCCAATTCTCTCCTGGGCTTCCTTAGTGGCAGCCCCTATATGAGGTGTAACTGTTACCCTTGGATGGGTAACCAATTCTGTCATTGGCATAGGCTCATTTTCAAAGCAGTCTAGGGCTGCACCTGCTATCTGACCCTCGTTTATGGCTCTTAGGAGGTCATTTTCGTTTACTATACCACCCCTGGCACAATTTAGGAAAAATGCTGTATCCTTCATCTTTTCAAATTCTTGCCATCCAAACATATTCTTAGTCTGGTCTGTAAGTGGTGTATGAACTGTTATATAGTCTGCCCTCTCAATTATATTGTCCAGGTCTGTGTAGCAAAAGTCCTCCCTGGCATCCTGGTATTCCATAACATCAGTGTAAAGAATCTTCATGCCTAACCTATGGGCCTTCTCAGCTATATTTCTAGCTATCCTACCATATCCTACCAGGCCAAGAGTCTTGCCATGTATTTCGCTACCCTTCAGGTTTTTCTTGTCCCACTTACCATTGTTCAGCTTTATATTTGCTATCTTCACATTTCTTGCAAGCACTAGCATCTCACACAAGACTAGCTCTGCAACTGCATTTGTGCTTGCCCCTGGTGTATTCCTTACCATGATGCCCTTAGTCTCTGCATAGTCGACATCTATATTGTCCAGACCTACACCACCCCTGATGATTAGCTTCAAACGTCCTGTTTCTAACGCCTCATCGATTATATTCTTTCTTAGCTTTGTTGCTGACCTGACTACTATCACATCAACTTCTTTTATCTTTTCTTTTAATACTTCTTCTTCATAAAACTTTTCTTCAACTTCAAAACCTTCATTTACTAAATTATTTATTGCATTTCTATCCATACCATCTGTAACTAATATCTTCATCATTTTATTATCCCCCTGAACTAAATCATATCTATTACTACTTACTTAAATTTTCACCTGTCATTTTGCTTTTTTGAAAACCCTAATCAATTTCGAGTCAAAAATCCTATGAATATTATTAAATTTAGGACTATAAAGATACTTTTATTGATTAAAAGCCTAAAATTTCGTCTATTGTATCCAAAAGATACTGAATATCTTCTAACTGGTAGTCACCCATATGAGATATTCTAAATGTTTTTTCTTTTAAATCGCCGTAGCCATTTGCTATCTGCATTCCTTTTTCCATTAATTTTGAATTTAACTGTGATATATTTATATTTTGAGTGTTCTTTATGACTGTTAGTGTATTTGATAAATGATTTTTGTCAGTGAATAATTCGAAGTGTTTTTGAGCCCAGGCCCTAACTAGGTTGGCCATTTGCTCATGTCTCTTGAACCTCTTGTCCAAGCCCTCTTTTAAGATATTGTCAAGTTGATAGTCCATCGCAAACATATGTGATAATGAAGGTGTTGAAGGGTATTGATAATTCTTTTTCTTAAGATACTTATACATTGCTAGTAAATCGAAGTATGTTCCTCTGAATTCTACTGTTTCAGCCCTCTTGATTGCCCTTTCAGAGAATGTACATATTGCCATTCCTGGGGGTAGTCCCAAGGCCTTTTGAGTTGATGTTATCAGGATGTCTATCCCTAGCTTGTCAACCTCAATCTTTGCCCCGCCTGCTGAACTTACAGCATCTACACAAAAGATTACGTCTTTATACTTGTTTACTACTTTAGCTATTTCTTCAATCGGATTTGTTATCCCCGTAGAAGTTTCGTTGTGCTGAACTGCAATTAAATCATACTGACCGGTTGCTAGAGCAGCGTCTACCATTTCCGGTGTGATTGCCTTACCCATATCCACATTATACAAGTCTGCCTTGACATTGTTTGTCACTGCCATCTTATACCATCTATCTCCAAATGCACCACAGGAGAACACAGCTGCCTTTCTGGATGTGCAGGATCTGATAGCACCTTCCATTAGGCCCGAACCGGACGATGTGGACAATAGTATCTCACTTTCTGTATAGAATAGTTTCTGTAGCTTCTTGCTAACGCTTTCTTGTAAAGCACTCGCATCCTTTCCTCGGTGACCAATCATTGGCGTCGCCATTTTTTCTAATACATCTGGCATGACGTCTATTGGACCGGGAATAAATAGTTTCCTAGCCATTACTCTAACCTCCTTTGCTAGATTTTAAATTATCTATATTCTAAACCCATATGGCCTATCTGTCAATACAAAAAATGAAATTTCTGATTTTTTTATTTCAAAAGTCTCATTTTTATAACTATTATCTGATTATCTTTATTGTTTTATGCGTAAAAATATAGACCTTGAAGCCTTTTATAATTCGGCCTAAAGGTCCATTTTGTATATCTTTACTATTATCTAAGCCTACTTTTAGCCCCTATTACTAAAAAGACTTGTGCTTTTAATCTTGCAAGATTAAAACCATAACTTGAATAGAGAAACTATATGTTTTTTAGGTCCTCTGGATAGTCAACCCCTACCAAAAATAGGCCTTGTGGTGGGGCTGTATGACCTGCCCTAGCCCTGACTCCAGACCCTATAATATCTCTTAGGCTTTCGGTAATTTTCCCCCTGCCTATGTCTACCATAGTTCCTGCTATTATCCTGACCATATTATAGAGGAAGCCGTTACCTTCAACTTCAATGACTATCAGGTCACCCCTTTTGTAGATATCAGCCCTGTATATGGTCCTAACCGTTGACTTGATGTCAGATCCACTGCTCATAAAGCCCTTAAAATCATGCTGGCCTAGCAGGTGTATTATCTCTTCTTTCATCCTATCAAGGTCAAGGTCATACTTGACCTGGTAGGCAAAGTCCTTCAAAAAGGGACTCCTGATCCTTGATGGGTATATCTGGTACCTATAGGTTTTTTTGTGGGCTGAATGCCTGGCATGAAATTCAGACTTGACTTCTTGGGCCCTTAGGACTGCTATATCCTTGGGTAACCTGTTGTTTAGGACCTCTGGTATCTTGTCTACCGGTATGGTTGTATCCACAGTAAAGTTTGCCACCTGGCCTAGGGCATGGACCCCCGCATCAGTCCTACCAGACCCTGTGATGTTTATATTTTTTTTATTAAAAGCCTGTGTACAGGCATATTCCAATTCTCCCTGTATACCTGGTGAGTCTGGTTGCTTTTGCCAACCACAATACCTGGTTCCCTCATAGGCCACTACAAGCATTATATTTTTCTCTGCCATAATTATCCTTCCTCTTGACTCCTATCCTTGGATATTTTTCTCCAAGTTTCCCCTTTAACTGCATATATTATACCACACTTATGACCTGGAGAATAGTTGTTTCAAAGACTCTCTAGTCTATTGCCCGCTTGATGCCCCCTCTTATATAAAAATAAGTCAGTTAAAATTAAGTTTTTGTGGTAGAATAGTAGTATGGCCGTAGATTAGCATGCGTGAAACTTCACCTTTTTTCTGGAGTATCATGTTAAAATACACCTGTAAAAAGGTTGAGATATAAAGTCTTATGAGCAATCTATCGCCCAAAGAGGAGTCTTTAATAAAAAGTGAAATAGGCATTTATGGTAAGTAGAAGTATTTCCACCACGATATAAAACTTGGCATAATCCTAACTCACCCTTTCACTTAGCGCCAGACTGTAGAAATACAGTTAACGAGGACAGGGTTATCGAAAATTCGGCGGATGCCCTGCGGTGAACTAGCATCGATAGAAAATTTATAAAAAGCAGGAGTGATCCTGTAACAGAGGACTTTTTCGTCTAGTACTCTTCTTTAGAAGTAAAATTTAGGAGGAAGTAATAGAATGTGTGGAATTGTAGGTTATTTTGGAAAGAAGAATGCAGCAGACGTCATTGTAGACGGCCTAGCTAAGCTGGAATACAGGGGCTACGATTCTGCTGGTGTTGCTGTAAACACCGGTAGTGGTCTTGAAATCAGAAAGTTCCAGGGAAGGCTAGCTGTACTTTCAGATAGCTTAAAAGAAAAAAATATAGAGGGTCATATTGGTATAGGTCACACTAGGTGGGCCACTCATGGTGAACCATCAGATGCCAATTCCCATCCCCACTTCAATGAAGCAGGTACTTTGGCAGTAGTTCACAATGGTATCATTGAAAACTACCTGGACCTAAGAACTGAACTTGAAGCTGAAGGGGTAAAATTTAGGTCAAAAACCGATACAGAAGTAGTTGCCCACCTATTGGACAAGTACTATGAAGGAAATCTACTCGATGCAGTATATGCAACTATTGCTAGGTTAAAGGGTGCCTATGCTCTTGGAGTTGTATCTGCAAATGACAAGGATGAGTTGGTAGCAGTTAGAAAGGACAGCCCACTAATAGCTGGTATAGGCGATGGTGAAGCCTTTATAGCTTCTGACATACCTGCTATCCTTAAGTATACAAGGGATGTATACTACCTGGACAATGGAGAAGTGGTTCATATAAAGGGTGGGGACATTAAGATTTACAACTCTGATAGGGAACTGGTAAACAAAAAACTTAATCATGTTGACTGGGATATTGAAGCTGCTGAAAAGGGTGGCTATTCTTGTTTTATGGAGAAAGAAATCTTTGAGCAGCCAAAAGGCATAAAGGAAACTCTTGAGAGAAGACTAGACAAGGACGGAAAAATTGTTCTTGATAGTATAAAGATGACTAAGGAAAACCTGGAAAATATAAATAGGATTTATATAGTTGCTTGTGGTACTGCCTACCATGCAGGTGTCCTAGGCAAGACTGCTATGCAGAAGTTGATGGGATTACCAGTAATTACTGATATAGCATCAGAATTCAGGTACAATGATAACTTTGTAGATGAACATTCCCTAGTAATCCTAGTTAGCCAGTCTGGAGAAACTGCAGATACTTTGGCTGTACTTAGGGACTCAAAGTCTAAGGGGGCAAGAATCCTAGCCGTGACAAATGTAGTTGGTTCATCAATAGCCAGAGAAGCTGATGATGTCTTCTATACTTGGGCAGGTCCAGAGATAGCAGTAGCCTCAACTAAGGCCTACACTACTCAGATCATTTCCCTATATATGATAGCCCTTAATTTTGCCCTGGAAATGGGCAAGATTAGCCAGGACTACTATATGGATATGATTAATAAGATGACTGACCTACCAGAAAAGATTGAGGCAGTACTTGAAAATATGTCTGACATAGAAAAGATTGCTGATGATATAGTAAATAAGCATAATGCCTTCTTCCTAGGTAGGGGTATAGACTACGCCCTGGCAATGGAGGGTTCTCTAAAACTTAAGGAAGTATCCTATATCCATGCCGAGGCCTTTGCTGCCGGCGAATTAAAGCACGGTACTATAGCCCTAATTGAAGATGGGACTCCAGTAATAGCCCTAGCTAGTCAGCATGACCTATATGAAAAGATGGTCTCAAATATGGAAGAAGTAAGGGCCAGGGGTGCCTATGTGGTGGCAATTACCCAGGAAGGTAATACTGGTGTAGAAAAGGTATCTGAAAGGGTTATTTACATACCTAAGACAGATGACCTCCTATCACCTATTGTAGCTGTTATACCAATGCAGATACTAGCCTTAATGGTATCTAGCAAGAAGGGACTAGACGTCGACAAGCCAAGAAACCTTGCCAAGTCAGTAACAGTTGAATAATTGGATTAGAATAATTTTATTATTCATAAATTTAGGTTCTATAAAATATCATAATATTGTAATATTGATGGTAATAAAAATACCTCAAAAGTCATCAAGATTGGATTGACCAAAAAAGTTAGACTTTATTTACTATTAACTTAAAAGATCTTTGTGGCACCTAAGGTGAAACCAAAAATCACCTTAGGTGCTTATTTTTCACATAAAAATATATCCATAATACAATATCAACAATAATAAAAAATAAATTTTGCGAGTTAATTTTTCGTAAATTGCAATAATAAGTTGAACATTGATAACTAAAAATCCATATCACGAAGTTGTCTGTCGATATATAAGGTCAAGCTCATCTTCGAAGACTTCATCCGGTGTACGATAATTTAGTATTTTACGTGGCAAGCTGTTACACCATATTTCTATGTCAGCAATATAGTCTACATCAAAGTCACTGATACGTTTACCTTTCGGTATAAATCTTCGTATAATACCATTATGACGTTCATTAGTTCCTTTTTCGCATGACGTATATGGATGTGTATAGAAAACAAGCGTCTCGGACAATTCTTCAAGTTCAGATAACCTTGAAAACTCAGAGCCATTGTCTGTCGTGATTGTCTTGAATACTTGACTGAAATGCTCGCTATGTGTTTTTTGAAGAACATGAAAGGCTTCCATCACAGAGTCTGCATAACGATTCTTGATCGGAAGCATCCAGTATTCGTGGCTTTTACGTTCAGCAAGAGTGAGAAGTACTTGATCGTTTCCAGGTTTTTGTCCAACCACTAAATCTGCTTCCCAATGCCCAAACTCTTGACGATTTTCAATTTCTTTTGGACGTTCTTCAATACTGCGACCAAGCTTTTTCTTGTTTTTGCGAATGCGATGAGCTTTGGTATTTCTTTTTAGTTTCTCTGGAAGATTATGGTTACGTGTATCCATTAGATCAAGGTCAACGTAACGATACAGTGTTTTGGTGCATACAAGTTCACAACCGTCAAATTCGCCGCTTTGCAGGGCTCTTCCGACACAAGCATCCAGAGACCACTTATCCTCTCTGATATGTGAGTCTACATAGGCAAGGAAAGCTGCCTTTTCTAGGTTATCAAGGTGTCTGCCGCAGGCAAGACGATTCTGCTGGTACTATCTTTGCCTTGTAACGCTTAACATTGCCTCTATACAAGGAGACAGTACCTCTGCGTATCTCATTACGAACAGTGTTTGAAGCACAGCCGATTTCTTTGGCGATTTTGTTAGCTGACCATCCATCTTTCAAGCGAATCTGAATCAAAACTCGCTCATCATAAGAAAGATGTTTCCCTTTTTCGTGTTTAGTTGTGGTAGAATATACATGATCCATAGTGATAACTCCTTTGGTTGATTGTTGATTTGACACCTACATTCTACCACAGAAGTATCGCTATGGATTTTTTATTTAATTGTTCAACTTGATTATACAATCAACCAAAATAAATTGTATCGATATTAAATAAAAATTTGAAAAATTCAGAAAAAAATATTTGACAATAGGTATTTTGTATTGGTATAATTTTTATAAGATAAAAGAAAATTTCGTGCATACATAAGATTTTTATTTTTTCGTAAATTGCAATAATAAGTTGAACATTGATAACTAAAAATCCATATCACGAAGCTGTCTGTCGATATATAAGGTCAAGCTCATCTTCGAAGACTTCATCCGGTGTACGATAATTTAGTATTTTACGTGGCAAGCTGTTACACCATATTTCTATGTCAGCAATATAGTCTACATCAAAGTCACTGATACGTTTACCTTTCGGTATAAATCTTCGTATAATACCATTATGACGTTCATTAGTTCCTTTTTCGCATGACGTATATGGATGTGTATAGAAAACAAGCGTCTCGGACAATTCTTCAAGTTCAGATAACCTTGAAAACTCAGAACCATTGTCTGTCGTGATTGTCTTGAACACTTGACTGAAATGCTCACTATATGTTTTTTGAAGAACATGAAAGGCTTCCATCACAGAGTCTGCATGACGATTCTTGATTGGAAACATCCAGTATTCGCGGCTTTTACGTTCAACAAGGGTGAGAAGCACTTGGTCATTTCCGGATTTTTGTCCAACCACTAAATCTGCTTCCCAGTGCCCAAACTCTTGACGATTTTCAACTTCTTTTGGACGTTCTTCAATACTGCGACCAAGCTTTTTCTTGTTTTTGCGAATGCGATGAGCTTTGGTATTTCTTTTTAGTTTCTCTGGAAGATTGTGGTTACGTGTATCCATTAGACCAAGGTCAACGTAACGATACAGTGTTTTGGTGCATACAAGCTCACAACGGACAAATTCGCCACTTTGCAGGGCTCTTCCGACACAAGCATCCAGAGACCACTTATCCTCTCTGATATGTGAGTCTACATAGGCAAGGAAAGCTGCCTTTTCTAGGTTATCAAGGTGTCTGCCGCAGGCAAGACGATTCTACTGGTACTACCTTTGCCTTATAACGCTTAACATTGCCTCTATACAAGGAGACAGTACCTCTGCGTATCTCATTACGAACAGTGTTTGGAGCACAGCCGATTTCTTTGGCGATTTTGTTAGCTGACCATCCATCTTTCAAGCGAATCTGAATCAAAACTCGTTCATCATAAGAAAGATGTTTCCCTTTTTCGTGTCTAGTTGTGGTAAAATATACATAATCCATAGTTGTAACTCCTTTGGTTTATTGTTGATTTAACACCTACATTCTACCACAGAAGTATAGCTATGGATTTTTTATTTAATTGTTCAACTTGATTATACAATCAACCATTTTTATTTTTTGTTCTTAAAATTCATTAAATTATAAGTAATAAAATATGAGGAGGTATTTCTATGAATAAAAAATTATTGAAAGTAGTTGGTACTTGTTTTGTATTATTGTTTAGCATTTCGTTTGGGATTACGTTAGTTTATGCTGATTCCAATAATTTGCAACAATCAGAAATCGTAGGAGTTAGAGAAAATGATATTTCTAGTGATGTAAAAAGTGTAGTCGAAGAATTTATACCAAAAAATCTTTCTTTTATGTTTTCTTCAGATGACTATAGTCTGATTGATACAAACTCAAAAAAGTATTTAGAGTTCCTCAAGTTAAGAAATGACTACAGAAAGAAAACTTTGAATTCTACAGGAATTAAAGAACAAGATCTGGAGTACGTTAATTATAGCGATTTTCAGTATAAAAATATCAAAAAACTAGACGAAAATATGCTAGAATTAAGTGTTAGTGCAAAAAAAACAACGAAATATAAAGATGATGATATTGTAGGCACATCGGTATTTAATTACATTATCAGATTGCATAAAGTGGATGACTTATGGAAAATTTGGTCAGCAAGTTCAGATGATGAAATAACAAACCCATTTGATTCAAAGAAAAAAATAGATATAATTCAGATTGCAGGAATCCCTGATGAAGATTTTCGTTTAAATAAAGTCGATGATGCCATACACAAGATGAAGCTTTTTTATAATTTTGAGATGGAAAATTATTTCAATCAAAATAATAATTATGAAAATGGAAAATTATTAAATCAAGATGTTAAATATATTCGAAATGTGGAATTAAAAGCGACAAATGGATATGTAAATAGAGATGCAATGTATAACTATATGATGAAATATGCTCATAATTATAACGATGATTATAAGATTTTTACATATGATTGTGCAAATTTTGGTTCTCAAATATTATTTGAAGGTGGAGCTCGTACAGGCGGGGGAGCCATAATGGATGGACAATATAGGCTATGGGATACGAAAAATGGTCCTAAAAATTCCAAAGGATATGGTCATGCGTGGACTGTAGCAAAGTATCTTAGAGGATATATAATTAGAAATACATCAAATGTTGGACCAAGAGGTCATGTAATATCATATGGCTCAAAATTGAAGAAAGGTGATTTTTGTTTCCTAGATTTATATAAAAATGGTGGAATTTCGCATACTACAATTGTATCGACACCTGGTCCAAATTTTAGAATTTGTTCGCATACGCATGATCGACGCAATGAGAGAATTAATGATATTCATCCTGCTGGAAATAATGGTGATTATAGATCATATGTTACCTTAACAGCTTTGTATTAAATAATATACTATGGAGAATGCTCATATGAAAAAAAGGAAAGTCTTAACAGTTTCATTGATTGTATTTGTCTTATCTTATCTTCTACTACATATAAATCCATCAATGGCAATAAGAACGCGTTTGATTACACTAGGACAGATAAGATCCATCAGTTTACTATTTTCTGATATAGAAGAAGACGACTTTCATAATAAATTAGATGAAAAAGTTGCTAAAAAAAATAACGGAAAGTTTTATGTAATCATAAATGAAAAATCTGATTCAATATTAAGAAAACCTTATTCGTGGTTAGTTACTAAAAAGTATTTTTTATATTTTGCTCAACCATTTGGTAAATCATAAATTTTAGAGTTTATTCATAAACGCTAGTTTATAAAGATACGAAATTTACAAACGCTTATTTAACACTGATAGAAAGGGACTTTTATAAGTC
>NZ_ADGQ01000064.1 GCF_000147675.1 Peptostreptococcus stomatis DSM 17678
CTGGTGGTTTTTGGTCAACTACCAGTCTATATTATACTTATTAATATATTCTTATTAATATCCTTATTGCTATATTCTTACTTATATATTATCCTATCATCTATAGAAGCAAGGTCCTGGCAACCCGTTAATACCATAGCTGCCTCTAGATCTGCCTTTAGTCTTGAAATATACATTTCAACACCTTGAGTCTGACCACCAAAGGAAGCTGTTATAAAGGGCCTACCTATAAGACAGGCATCAGCACCCAGGGCCAACATCTTTAAGACATCCACACCTGTCCTGATACCCCCGTCTACAAATACTTTAATCCTTCCATCTACAGCCTTGGCTATTTCAGATAATACATCTGCAGTTCCTGGAGTATAATCCTGGACCCTTCCACCATGGTTAGAAACAACTATACCATAAACACCAGCCTCTACTGCCATCAGGGCCTCATCAGGAGTCATTATACCCTTTAAGATAAATGGAAGGTCCGTTGAATTTACAAGCTCTCTTATTTCATCTATATTCTTAGCAAATACAGGTGTACCATGTAGCTTAAGTGTAACTAGACCACATGCATCCAGGTCAACACCAACGGCTAATGCCCCAGCCTTTTCTGCTTTTTTGATCTTTTCTATTATATTTCCATTTTCCCATGGCTTGATAAATACAATACCAGCCCCATCATACTTTTCCATAACCTCTAGGTTATCAAGAAGTATCTGTGGTACTGCTGTATCTCCTACCATGGCATAGGTACCCATATTTTTGCAGCCTTCTATTACAGGCTCAATATATTCCTTTTCTGTAACTAGGCCACCCATATTAAGGATTGTACCAGTTATTGGAGCTGCCATCACTGGTAGGTCTAGCTCCTTACCAAATAGGTCTATTGTCATATCTGGCTCAACCACCTTGTGGATAACCCTCATATTCAGCTTTATCCTATCAAGGGCTGCTACATTTTCTATAAAGGCCTTGCCTGTACCCTTACCGCCCATGCCTGGAACCTGACCACGACAGGCTACACCATCACAGACCCTACAGGCCTTGCATGATCCATTATACTTTTCTCTTGCCTTATCCAGCATTTCCTTGTATTCCATATCCATACCTCCATATAAATATACATAAAAATTTACCCTTAAAGATTCTTTAAAAAGCTATTTCTATGTATCTTGGTCCTACCAAATTTTTCTAGGCCTTGGTAGTGGTCACTGGTACCATAGCCCTTATTTGAAGCAAATCCATAACCTGGATATTCCTTGTCATAATCAACCATCATCCTATCCCTGGTAACCTTGGCTACTATACTGGCCGCTGCTATGGATATAGACTTGGCATCCCCCTTTATAATAGGCATTTGGGGAATATCGACCCCAGGTATCCTTACTGCATCATTAAGGAGACAATCCACTTCAACTTCTAGTTTTTCTAAGGCCCTCCTCATGGCTATATAGGTAGCATTTAAGATATTGTGTTCATCTATCTCAAAGTTATCTGCCATACCTATGCCATAGTCTATGGCCTCATTTATTATAATATCGTATAAGGCATCTCTCTTTTCCTCTGACAACTTTTTGGAGTCGTTTATGCCCTCTATCCTGGCATTTGGTTTTAAGACAACTACTGCTGCCACTACCGGTCCTGCCAAGGGACCCCTGCCAACTTCGTCAAGGCCGGCTACAAAGATTGCTCCATTTTTATAGCACTCGTTTTCGTAGTAGTTTAGGAGGTCTAGTCTTTCTTCCTCTGCCTGCTTTCTGGTCAGGGCCTTTTTCAGTTTTTCACAGATAGACTGGACTGACTTTCTCTCATCAGCAGAAAAAATCTCTATAAAGTCCATATATTCCTCTTCAGGAATCCTATCTGCCAGGTCCTTTATTTCCTTTGTTTTTAATTTATTAATTTCACTCAGGTCTAAATCTTTTAACATACAAAGCTCCTTATTTCAGTCAACGACATATATATTGCCGACCCATTACTTATCTTCATAAGTAGTCAACTATAGATACTATTTCTCCATGCCTATAGTAAACCCTAGGTACACGCCTGCTCATCATACACATGACCTCATGGGCTATGGTATCACATCCCCTGGCAACATCATCAACAGAAACCAGGTCATCACCAAAGATAACTACATCATCATTGACCTTTACATCCATATCCATTGGTACCCTAACCATGCATTGGTCCATACATATCCTACCAACTATAGAGCACTTTACCCCGTTTATGTATACGTAGGGGTTTCTCCTCCCCCTCAAAAAACCGTCCGCATAACCAGCTGCAATGCTTATAATCTTTTCTTTTACAGTTGTAAAATAAACCCTGCCATAGCTGATAGATGTACCTGCATCCAATACCTTGACATTTGAGACCTTGGCCTTAAAAGTCATGACTGGCTTGATGTCTATAGAATAGCTCACCTCATTTGAGGGGTATATACCATACTGGATTATACCTGGCCTAACCATATCATACTTTTCGTCACAGTCCAAGATTTCTGCACTGTTAGAACAGTGGATATATTCAATATTCACACCCATGGCTTTGACCTTGTCAACCATTTCGGAAAACCTATGTGTCTGTAGATTTTCAAATTCCTTATTTCTAGCATCAGCTGTTGCAAAGTGGGTATACATACCCTCTAATATTATGCCCTCAAACTGGCTTATATGTTTTATCTCATCTGCAATCTCATCTAACTTGTCATCAAGGACTACGTAGCCTAGCCTAGACATACCAGTATCTAATTTTAGGTGTATCTTGGCCTTAATTCCTATTTCCCTGGCCACCTTATCAATCTCTTGAGCCAATTCAAGGTCAAATACAGTCATAGATACATTGTTTCTAATAGAATCTTCTATAGTCAATGGATTGGTATAACCAAGGTTTAATATAGGTGTGGTAATTCCATGATCCCTTAGCTCCATGGCTTCATTTAACCTGGCTACAGCAAAAAAGTCAGCACCTAATTCTTCATAGAACCTTGCTATTTGAACAGCTCCATGACCATAGGCATTTGACTTTATGACCATGCACATCTTTGTGCCCTCAGGTATCTTATTTTTTATCCCCTTAAAGTTGTATTCCAAATTATCCAAATTTATTTCCAACCAATTAGAGGCCTTATTTACTAATTTATTCATCTAAACTCCTCCCATTCGATAACTTTTCTATCGGTGGATTATCTATAATAAGTTTCCTATAGTAATTATATTTTTTATTTATTTTTAAGTCAAGCACCGAGAAAATCAATCAAATTAGATTGAAGGCATTTCAAGTACTATCTTACCTATCTTACCTTCCCTAAACTCATTCAGGACTGTAGTTGCTATCCTAGTATAGTCAAGTTCCCTATTTCCTAGTATAAATCCCCTCTTCCTGCCTATGGCTTCCATGGTATCAATCCCCTGTGGACCAATAGATTCTAGCTTATATCTCTCCATCAAAAGGTCTGGGGCTATTTCCATAAGCCTTTCAATCAACCTCAAACCAAGTGTTTCAACATCTAGGATTTCATCCTTTATAGCCCTTGTAAAGGCGAGATTTAAGGCAACTTCCTGGTCTTCAAACTTTGGCCAAAGTATACCCGGGGTATCTAAAAGCTCCATGTCACCCCTGATCTTGACCCACTGCTTACCCTTGGTAACACCTGGCCTATCACCAGTCTGAGTTGACCTTCTACCAGATAGCTTGTTGATTAGGGAAGACTTGCCCACATTGGGTACACCAACTATCATAATCCTGATAGCCCTCTCTCTCCTGCCCTTCTCAGCCAAACTTTCCATCATAGACCTGGTAACTGCCTTACACTCAGATATTACCTTGTTAACACCCGTACCCGTCATGGCGTTAATAGGTATTGCCTTTACATCCTCCTTGGCAAAGTAGGCCACCCAGGCATCTATAGCAGGCTTCTCACACATGTCTGCCTTATTTAACAGGACTATCCTAGGCTTATCACCCACCAACCTATCTATGTCAGGGTTCTTACTACTAAGTGGTATCCTTGCATCTAAAAGCTCTATCACCACATCTACTAGCTTTAAATTATTCTGTACCAGCTCCCTGGTCTTTTTCATATGACCCGGATACCAGTTTATATTCAGGTTGTCATCCCTCAAATATTCATCATTGTAACTCATGCTTCCTCCTTCCTGCGACTGGACTGTCACAGCAGGGCTATAATAAAGCCCTCATATATATCAATCCCAAAGGCCCCTTGCCTTAAGGCTCTTTTACACTAAAAAAGGGCATCCTGAGACACCCTAATTTACTAATATACATAATTGTATATGCTAGATTATTTTCTTTTGCCTCTAGCTTCTTTGATCTTAGCAGCCTTACCAACTCTACCTCTGATATAGTTGATCTTAGCTCTTCTAACCTTACCAAATCTTGTAACTTCAATCTTTTCAATCTTTGGTGAATGAACTGGGAATGTTCTTTCTACGCCTACACCGAAAGATATCTTTCTAACAGTGAAAGTTTCTCTGATTCCTCCGCCCTGTCTCTTGATAACAAGACCTTCGAATACCTGGATTCTTTCTCTCTTACCTTCGACGATTTTAACGTGTACTCTTACTGTGTCCCCTGGTCCAAAATTAGGAACATCTGATTTTACCTGTGCGGCTTCTATAGCCTTAATTAATTCGTTCATTTCTTCCTCCTAATATCATAGACGTACATAAATACTTGACCTTTGTAAAAGAGGTACGCCCGTACTCAATAACCATTACATTATACCCTTAGATATTAGTATTGTCAATACTTTAAATGGTTTTTTATTATATTTTTTCAATAATCTTGTATATATCACAAACATATATATAAATCTTTGCTTTTCATTAAAGTCCACTCTTTCAATATAAATGTAAATGTTGTTAATATTAGGAATTGTATTGACAAATACTAGTAATAAGTGTTACAATTACTAATAAAATTTTAAGGGAGGTAGCCAAAATGAAAAGAAACAGTATAGACAATTCGACAAGCAAGTTAAATATAGCAATTTTTGGTTACGTTTATTATTATAAGATTTAAAGGGTCACATAGCAAATTCTAGTGGCTCTATTTCCGATGATAATAAAGGAGCCCTAATATAAACTGATAATTAAGGCTTCTTACATAGGTGTAGGAAGCCTTTTATAATTTGCCCCACTTTAAATTTGTATTTATATAGTGTATAATATATGTGGACTTATTACAAAATTATATACTTATTTAGTTTAGAAATAATATATTTTCAGAAAGAGGTGTACTAATGGGAGTTTTTGAAGAACTACAAGCACGTGGCTTAATAGCCCAAATAACTAACGAAGAAGAAATAAGAAATCTAGTGAATACTGGTAAGGCAGTATTCTACCTAGGATTTGACCCTACAGCAGATTCACTACACGTTGGTCATTTCATGGCCTTATCTATGATGAGAAGGCTACAGTTGGCTGGCAACAAGCCAGTAGTATTAGTTGGTGGTGGTACTGGTTACATAGGTGATCCATCAGGCCGTACTGATATGCGTACTATGATGACACCAGAAACTATCCAGCACAATTGTGACTGTTTTAAGGTTCAGATGTCTAAGTTTATAGACTTCAGCGATGACAAGGCTATAATGGTCAACAATGCTGATTGGCTACTTAAACTAAACTATATAGATATGTTGAGAGAAGTTGGCCCACATTTCTCTGTAAACAATATGTTAAGGGCTGAATGCTACAAGAACAGGATGGAAAAGGGGCTGTCATTCCTTGAATTCAACTACATGGTAATGCAGTCATATGACTTCTACCACCTATACAAAGAGTACGGATGTAATATCCAGCTAGGTGGTAACGACCAGTGGTCTAACCTACTTGGTGGTACTGAATTAATCCGTAGAAAATTAGGTGAGGATGCCCATGCCATGACAATACCTCTATTGACTAAGGCTGACGGAACAAAGATGGGTAAAACTGCTGGTGGAGCTGTATGGCTTGACCCTAATAAAACTTCTCCATTTGACTTCTACCAGTACTGGAGAAATGTAGATGATGCTGACGTTATCAACTTCATCAAAAAGCTAACTTTCCTAACACTTGAAGAAATCAAGCCTATGGAAGCCTGGGAAGGTGCTAAGTTAAACGAAGCAAAGGAACTACTTGCCTACGAAATGACTAGACTTGTCCACTCTGAAGAAGATGCTAAGAAGGCTCAGGAAGCATCTAAGGCCCTATTTGCTGGCGGTGCAGATGATTCTAATATGCCAACTACTGAAATTGACCCGGCAAAGCTGACAGACGGTGCAATAAATGTCACTGACCTTATGTTGGAATGTGACCTAGTGCCATCTAGGAGTGAAGTTAGAAGACTGGTTCAGCAGGGCGGTCTGACTATTGCTGACAAGAAGGTTGAAGACCTTAACCTTACAATCAGCCTAGATGACCTTAAGGAAGGTGTAATCATTAAGAAGGGTAAAAAGAAATTCCATAAGGCCCTTGTTAAGTAGGATTCACCAGGAAAACTAAAAATGGCTCATTAAAATCCAAATGATAAAACAAAGGCTATGCTCCAAATCTTAGATTTTCAGCATAGCCTTTTTATTATGTCTAATTAAGTTTTAATAAATTGTCCTTTAGTGAACTATTAACATAAATATTATATGGGCAAATATACCTGCGCATAGGCCACCTACTGTATGGGCAAGAATCGCCTTGCCTGCCAGGTCCCTAGACTTTAATGCATCCATCATACCTATATGAGTACTCAAGTAACCTGACCAGCACATGCCCATAGCTGTAAATACTGCTATATCGTTTGGTGCTATTGCCCCATTCTTTATAAACTCTGGTACTAGAGATATAGCTGCTCCAACTGCTCCTAGGGCTGTTATTGGGAAGGCTATAGCTTCTGGTGACTTAAATCCAAATAGTGGCTCAAGTATAAAACTTATCTTCTGACCTATATATGGTAATAGCTTTACACCCTCGTAAGCACCACCTGTATACCCATTTTCACCTGGTCCAAAAGTTAGCATCATAACTAGTGTACAAACTATTAAAACACCTGGTATAACTGCAACGCCCATTTCAACACCATTCTTACCACCTTCTAGCAAGGAGTCCAGAATCCTCTGGAATAAGTTCCCTTCTCTTACAAGTCTGAATTCGCCCTGGTCTTTCATATCTCCGCTAGTCATAGTCTCATCATATGGCTCCATAGCCTGGTCACCATAGTACTTCTTAGTCTGTCTTAGCATCAATCTTACACTTATTATAGAACCTATTATAGCTCCTAAGTTACCTATAAGGGCTGGAGCTATATATTCCTTACCCTGGGCTATCATAAATGTAGTAACAATAAGACCCATACCAAAGGCTGTACCTATGTTACAAAGGGCTGGTACCTGGTATTTCTTAAAGTACTGTGTAAATGTCTTATCCTTGGCAAATGGTATAATTGCTGGATTATCAGACAGGTATGTAGCGACAACACCTGTAATACTAGCACCTGGTAGACCCCATATTGGCTTCATCAAAGGTGCAAATATATTGTTGATCAAGGCTATAGCCCCGAATTCTGATAGTAAACTGCTGACAGCACCTGCTAGGACTGCCATTGCCATTATTAAAAATACTGTATTAAGCAGGAGGTCGTGGGCTGTGGCCATCATAGTCTTAAACATTGGACCTACTCCCATAACACTACCTAACCAAGAAAATCCTCCAATAAATATCATCAGAAAGACAAAGGTCTCTATGCCTATCGCCTTAACTTTTTTTCTATTTTCCATATTAATCCGCCTTTCGAGTTCGTCTCTTTTTTTTATTATCTTCCCTGTGAGAGGCCTGGTACTTGTCCCATAAATCTGGCCTCCTATCCTTCGTTATCTTCTTAGACTCTTCAAGTCTCCACTTGTCTATGTTACCATGATTGCCTGACACTAAGACAGGCGGCACCTCCGCCCCCCTAAAGTCCCTGGGCCTAGTATACTGGGGATACTCAAGTAGGTTATTCTCCAAACTTTCATCTTCAAAGCTCTCATTCCTGTTTAAAACACCTGGTATCAACCTAGATATGGCATCAATCATGGTCAGGGCGGGGAGCTCTCCCCCTGTAAGTACATAGTCACCGATAGATATCTCCTCGGTAACAATCATATCTATAACCCTCTGGTCTATGCCCTCATAGTGGCCACACAGAAGGATACAGTCCTCAGAGTGTGAAAAGTCCTTGGCCATCTCCTGGTTAAATATCCTACCCTTGGGTGATAGGTATATAACCCTTGGCTTATCAATATTATGAGTCTTGATTATATGCTCATAAGTTGAAATAATGGGCTGGGGTGTCATCACCATACCTGCCCCTCCACCAAATGGATAGTCATCGACCTTCCTATGCTTGTTTTCCGAAAAATCCCGGATATTATATAAATAAACTTCTAAAATTCCATTGTCTATTGCTTTTTTTATCATGCTTTCTCCTATATATGCAGCAAATATATCAGGAAAAAGTGTCATCACATGTATCCTCATTAGTCCAGTAGTCCCGGTATAGGCTTGATCTTCATCAACCTGTTTTCTGTGTCAATATCCGGCACAATTTCGTATGTTGCAGGAATAAGGTATTCCTTTGAATCCTCTCCCTTAACTACATATACGTCATTTGCTGCATACTGCAGAACATCGACTAATTTTCCAATTTTTTGACCCTCGATAGTCTCTACATCCATACCAATCATATCCGCTATAAAAAATTCATCCTCGTCCAATTGATATGACATCTCCCTATCAACAAATATAAACTTGCCAATCAGGGCCTGAACTGATTCAATAGTGTCATAACCTTTCAACTTAACAACTATAGAATTGTTGGATGCAGTTACAGCTCTTTCTACAAGGTACTTTTTTTCCCTATCATTACCTATAAAAAAGTATTCCAGGTCCTTAAACCTATCTATCTTGTCTGTATGGGGGTATATTTTAATTTCTCCTTTTAAGCCCCTGGTAGTTACTATCTTACCTAGCTTAAAATATTCCAGTTTATCAGTCACTTAATTACCTCCTAGCATTATTATTAAGGCTTTCTTGTTTGAATAAGCCTAGTCTCTAAGTCGCTAAGAAAATTTATTTTTTAGCAAAAAAGGATTAGGCAAGCCTAATCCTCTACTATTTCTAATGTTACATTTACTTTCTTCTTGTTGGACACTGATTTTAATACAGTTCTTATTGATTTAGCAATTCTACCCTTCTTGCCGATTACCTTACCCATATCTGAGTCATCAACCGTCAATTTAAGTAGGACTTCCTTGCCGTCCACAATTTCTTCGACTAGCACTTTGTCAGGATTGTCAACAAGAGCTCTTGCTATTCCTTCTACTAGTTGTTTCATATTCTCGTCTCCACCAAAATTTACTTAGATTCTTTAGCTGCTTCAAACTTTTCAATTATTCCGTTTGATACGAATAACTTCTTAACAACTTCAGTAGGCTGTGCACCTGTTACCAACCACTTGATTGCCTTTTCTTCGTCAATCTTAACCTGCTTAGGTTCTGTTAATGGGTTATAGTATCCTATTTCTTCAATAAATCTACCGTTTCTCGGCGATCTAGCATCTGCTACTATTACTCTGTAAAAAGGTTTCTTATGAGTACCCATTCTTCTTAATCTTATCTTAACTGCCATTTCAAAATACCTCCAAAAAATTTAATATTAATATAATTTATTTTCAAACAATGAATCTGCTGACCTAAAAAGGTAACTTAGGCATACCAGGGAAACCACCCTTCTTCATCTTGCCCATCATTCCACTTGACTGGAACATCTTCATCATTTTTTTCATTTCATTAAACTGCTTAATCAGTCTATTTACATCCTGGACACTAGTACCACTACCCCTTGCTATCCTTTTCTTCCTAGAAGCATTAAGTATCTGTGGATTCCTTCTCTCCTCCAGGGTCATAGACTGGATAATAGCCTTAGTCCTATTTATTTCCTTGCCCTTGCTGTCCAGGTCACCTATCTGACCCTTTATATTACCCATACCAGGCACCAATTCTAAAAGCTTGTCTAGTGGTCCCAGGTTTTGAACCTGTTCTAGCTGCATCAAGAAGTCTTCAAAGTCCATTTCATTCTTCTTTAACTTCTGACCTAACTCCTTGGCCTTTTCCATATCAAGGGCTGATTCAGCCTTTTCTATCAAACTTAGTACGTCTCCCATACCAAGTATTCTAGAGGCCATCCTATCTGGATAGAAAGGTTCCAAGTTATCAAGCTTTTCTCCCATACCAATAAACTTGATAGGCTTTTGTGTTACAGCCCTTATTGATAAAGCCGCACCACCCCTGGTATCACCGTCTAGCTTAGTTAAAACTACCCCGTCAATACCAAGTATTTCATTGAAGCTCTCAGAAACATTTACGGCATCCTGACCCGTCATAGAGTCAACAACCAAGAGTATTTCCTGAGGGTTTACCTGAGTCTTTATATCTTTTAATTCCTGCATCAAGACTTCATCTACATGTAGTCTACCTGCTGTATCTATAATAACCACATCATTTGAGTGGCTTTTAGCATGCTCAAGAGCCTTCTTGGCTATCTCCACCGGTGAAACCTGGTCTCCCATGGCAAATACTGGTAGGTCTAGCTTCTCACCTACAACCTGCAACTGCTTAATGGCTGCCGGCCTGTATACGTCACAGGCAACTAGTAGTGGTGACTTACCATCCTTTTTCAGGTAACCGCCCAATTTACCAGAAGTTGTAGTCTTACCTGCACCCTGTAAACCAACCATCATTATAACAGTCGGTGGCTGTGGCGAGTATGTCAACTTGCTCTGAACATCCCCCATAAGGGCTGTCAGCTCTTCATTTACTATCTTTACCACCATCTGACCTGGTGTCAAGCTCTTCAATACCTCTTCGCCTACACAACGCTCTTGTACAACCTTTACAAAGTCCTTTACAACCTTGAAGTTAACATCTGCCTCCAAAAGAGCCATCTTAACTTCCCTCATAGCTGTCTTAACGTCAGCCTCAGTCAGTTTTCCCTTAGACCTAAGTTTTCCAAATGCGTTTTGAAGTTTATCTGATAATCCTTCAAATATCATTATATCAACTCCCTAATCTTGTCAATTAATTCTATAAGCTGACTTGATTCCTCAAGGTTACCACTTTTCTTGCCTAAGTTTTCTACCTTATCAGCTAGCTTGTTAATCTCTTCATCTATATTCTTGAACTTTTTTACCATACCTAGCTTGGCCTCATAGTCTCTTAGAGACTTCTCCGACCTCTTCAAGGAATCAAATATGGACTGCCTGGATGTCCCTAGTATATTACTGATCTCTCCTAGTGAGTAGTCCTCTTCATAGTACATAGACAAGATATCCCTTTGCTTGTCTGTCAACAAGGGACCGTATTGACTATACAGTATTTCGATTTCTACCATCTTTTGAATATCCATACTGCCTCCTATCTGTAAAGGTCTTACACTTTACATAAATAATATGATAAACCAAGGTTTATAAAAAGTCAAGTATTTTAAGAAAAAAGTGTAAAGTATTTTTACTTTACACTTTTCCTTAAAATAAATGTATGAATCTATCTATCTTATCTACTCAAATAACTAATGTATGCATATTGCTACTACAAGAGGACCTAAGACTGTAAGTAAAATATTTCCCATTGCATATCCTGGTGTATATGCTATAGCAAAAATACTTGAATCACATTCCTCCACAACTCCGTTAAGTGCTGCTGTACACGTTCCAGCACCACATAGAGCACCAATGATATCTACAGCATCTAACTTTAACACAAATCTTCCAAAGTAAACGGAAGCAATATGAGGCAAAATGGTTACCAAAATACCAATTAATAGTACCTTTAAGCCCATAGATTGCAATGCAGATATGAAGGAAGCTCCAGAAGTAAGTCCCACAATGGCTATAAAGAGATTTAATCCAACACTCTTACAAAACCATCGGGTTGCTTTCGGCATCAGTCCATAGTTAGAATGTCTATCTTGATAATATCCGAACAGAAGTCCTCCAATTAAAGCTCCTCCACCAGATCCAAGTGTAATCGGAATTTTGGACACAACGAAGCTGATTGCACCTATTAATAAACCAACTACAAGCCCGATGCTGATAAAAGATATATCTGTCTCAGTTCCTGTATCCTTCACATACCCAAGTTTCTTTACAGCCTTAGAAATAGCAACTTTTGATCCCACCAATGTCAAGTGATCAAGAGCCTTTAACTCCTCCTCTTCAGGGAGAATATCGTTATCTCTCATCCTTTCTGAAATGACGATTCCATTTTCTGAAAGATTCTTTATAACATCTAGAGAGAAATTGTTAGTTAAAACTATTTCTTGCTTTACAACATCTAGCCTAAGAGCTTCTGAATCATTAGTTTCCTTCATGCCAGAAGCTTCAAAATTTAATACTGCATCAAGAAGTCCTATAATCGTAACTGTATCCTTCTCAAGAAGCTGCACATCCGGTGCAAGATTCACCCGTTTACCATCTCGAAGAATCTGAATTATTGTAAGAGAATCATCGTACTGTTCTTCAATGGAACCGATTGTTTTGCCAATAAGTTCTGCTCCTTTTTCTAAGCAAAATGCACGTGCTTTAATATTTCCAACCACAGTGTTTTCCGAAGAAGACTCATGGAAATTTGTTTGCTCAATTTTCTTCTTAACTGTATCTGTCAAATTTGCACCAATTAACTTTGATGCACCATTCCTCAAAAAAACAACTACCCCAATCGTTCCAAAAACATAGGTAAGTGCATAAGCAACTGCCATTTGACTTTCAGCCGTTTTCAGTTCTGTTCCTGAAAGCATACCCTTCATAGTAGAATCCGCTGTTCCTAAGATTGCTGACTGTGTAAGACTACCTGCCAAAATTCCGCCAGCTTCTCCAGCTCCAATATCAAAAGTCTTAAACAAAACAATCGAAACTGCAAAAGCCACCACGGCGAAGAATATGGATAGGACAATAATTTTAAGGCCAGATCTTTTTAAACTTGCGAAGAATGAAGGTCCAACCTCATATCCGATAGTAAAAATAAACAGTGAGAAAAAGATTGTCTTAACCGTTCCGTCAATTTCGTAAGTTCCTGCCCCCTTCAATATTAGGGAAATGAGAAGTCCTACCAACAAAGTTCCTACAGTGGCACCTACCGTAAAGGATTTTATCTTTACCTTTCCAATAAAATATCCAAGTGCAAGACATATAAAGATAGAAATGACTGGATTAGCAATCAAATAATGGGCTATATCAGAGAAGCCTGTTACCGTAATACGTTGTGCTGTTTCCAACACTTCATGTGAGATTAAACCTATATTCATTTAAAATTCCTCCATACTATAGCTTTTTTTTCTCTTTTGTATACTTTTCGTAATATTCTTTCAAAAGGGATATAATACGGTTTGCTATTTCCTTATAATCATTGTCCTCTAGGTTTGCTTCTGAAATTCTAACTGTACCAGGAGTTGCTCCAAAACCAACTCCTTCCATCAACACAACACCATCTTCCTTTGCTAGATGTAAAAGAAAATCTATTTCCTCAAATTCATTTCTAAGCCATGTTGCGAAGTTCTTATCATAATTTGTCTCTGCAAGTTGATATATGTCAATCAGTGTATAATATTTAGCATTGGAATCACTGTTATCCTCAGGTAAGCCTAATGTAGACATTAAATTGTGGTAACGAATCGCTGTAATTTCTTTACAAGCTTCAATGTATTGATCCTTTTCATTTTCAAGAACCAAATGGGTCATAGAGAAAAGAACCATCATAATCTGCTGTGGTGTAGATAGCCCGCTTGTATGATACAATCCAATAGATCTGCTGTCTGCACATATCCTTTCAACAAAGCCCATTTCCGAAGGATTAAATGTAACGATAGAATAATCGCTTTCTAGTTCTTTTTTCTTCTTCTCAGGAAGCTTCTTAATCAGTTCATCAAAAACATTATCTTCATTAATTGCTATAACTCCGAGTCTCCATCCTGTAACACCATAAAGCTTTGAATACGAATAAACCAAAATAGTGTTTCTTGGGCAAACGGAATAAACAGTACGGAAGCCATTTACAAAAGTACCGTATACATCATCTGTTATAATAATAAGATCCGGACGCTTTACAACTACCTTTCTTAACTGTTCCAAAGTCTCATCTGTAAGACTACGAGAACCCGGATTTGATGGATTCACTAAGAAAAATGCCTTGACAGAAGGGTCCAAAAGCTTTTCAAATTCAGAATCTGGAATATGCCACTGATTTTCTTCCCTTGCTTGAAGATAGACCTCTGCTAAATCAAAATTTGATAGTCTCGGAATCTGAATATAAGGAGTAAAGACCGGTGTGTTGATTGCAATGCGGTCTCCATCATTAAGTAGTCCATTATGCTTTAAGGAATCAAATATATAAACAATTGCAGCCGTACCGCCTTCTACTGGAAATACCTTAGTATTTTTTCTTAAATTAGCCTTCCCATATAGAATGCTTTGAAGAAATGCATTGATGATGTGCTCCGTATTCTCCAAACAACGGCTAGGAACCGGATAATTATTTCCTATAATGCCATTTGTAAGCTCCAAAATAAGGCTTTTCTTATCTAAATCTAGATGGTCTACGCTATACTCCACGATCTTTTTAAGAAATACATCCACCTCATCGTCACGATTTAAAAAAGCATTGTACCTCTCCTCAATTCCATTGGAGTCAACATATCCAGCTAAATCTCCTTTATCTAGAGTCCTTTTGCATTCTGACACGCCAAATTCCATCAGTCTTGCAAAAGCTAATCTTCCCAAGGTATTAATCCAATTAGGATTTCCTCTTCCTGCATTTAAAAATTTCAAATGTTTCTCATTCTTTTCTGATAATTTCAACATATCAAAGCTAATTTCAAATGCACCAAGTTTTTCTAATTTTCTTTCGAAGCTCTTTGTAATCATCTTTAATTCTCCTTTCCTTCTAACTGCATAAGTTTTTCTAACCACAATACAAAAAAACCATCAATATCTTTTATATTTTAATTATATCATTCGCAAGCTATTTTGTACATTATTTTTAGTTTAATACCGATAATGATCTCATTGCCAAATCAATATCCCTATTTTATAGCTCCTATATAATATGTAAGTATGTTTTTTACTATCTTGCATTGTTTCAGTCGCATTTTCATTGAAGTGTACAACAACTTCATAGGTAGTCTTTAAGTCCAAGGGTTACCGGCCAGCGTCTAAAGGTGCTGGCTTTCACTCTGTTCAAGCTCGGCCTTTGACTCGTCGCCACCCTTTAAAGGGTATTTGTACTACTTGCCATCCCTAAAGGGATCTTCATATTCTTTGACACTTAATTTATCAATGGCTATATCATGTTTTTCCTGTTCTTGAATATACTTCTTTATAGTTGCTTCATTCAATCCAACTGTACTTACATAGTATCCTTCAGACCAAAAATGCCTATTTCCAAATTTATATTTTAAGTTTGCGTATTTGTCAAATATCATTAGTGCACTTTTTCCTTTGAGATAACCCATAAATTATGATACACTAATTTTAGGTGGTATACTTACTAGCATATGTACATGGTCTGGCATAAGATGACCTTCTAGTATTTCTACACCTTTATACGAACATAACTGTCTCAGAATTTGGCCTATACTTTGTTTATACTGATTATATATTATTTTTCGCCTGTATTTTGGTGTAAATACTATATGATATTTACACATCCACCCTTGTGTCAAGTATTGGATACATATTTTTTTCAAATTTCCAATCCATTTTCCACTTCTATTTTAACTTCAACACCGGATTTTTCAAGAGGTTATCGATAAGGTCAGTATAAATCATCTGATCGACCACTTCCGTTATGCTTGTGATTCTTTGCCCTGCGTCTTTGGAAGACGCTCCGCAATGATAGATTCGCTGATGTTCGGTATTCCAGTCAATAATAATGTATCTGTCATGAAACTCTCCACCGGATTTTTGGAATGTTATCTTTCTAAACGGATATTCCCTAAAGAAATCCTGATATTCAAGGGTATGAAGTCCTTTCCCGATGTTATCGCTGAATATAATGACCTCTACCGATGAAGGGACATCTTTTAACAAGACCAAGGTTTTCACTCCGATGTAGTTATCGACGATATAAATACTCTTTTTCGCTATGCTGTAAATATCCTTATAAGCAAGATTTGCTTCGATCGGTTGTCCGTTCAAGAGTAAAAATCCGTATTTGAGTTGCGGATTGCTGAGATCAAGGATCAAATCAGATAGTTCGGATTTATGCACCACATTATTTAAGGTGTCCATCACTTCCGCCACCTGTTCTTCCACATCTCTTAAATCTCGTCTTAAATCCTGCATTTCCACGACATTACTTGTAATCTGCATCGAAAGCTGCAAAAACTCTCTTTTTCCAATCAACCCTTGGTTTTCTACGATATAGTCTTTCATCTTCTTAAAGGTACGAATCAGAGCTTTACTCTGCTTGACCGCAAGCTCTCCTTTGAGAACTGTCATCAGCATATAGATTCCCTGCTCGGTAAAAGCATGAGGATTGTACTTAATATTACTACCTCTTCCTGCACTCTTGTTCAAGGTCACATTTTGTGACCTTGAAAGTTCAGATACTTCTTCGTCGGTTAATCGGAACATAAAGTCTTCATCAAATTTTTCAATATTCCTTTTTACTTGCTGATTAAAAGCCTTTGTTTCATATCCATATATTTCGGCTAATTCAAAGTCAAGCATAACCTTTTGTCCCCTAATAATATAAATCTTTTTTACAAGGGATTCATGATTTACAATCATCATTTCATCTTTTTTATCCATTTCTTTATCCTCTTTATTCAAATTTCCATTCCATTTCATAGACCCTATTATATCCAAATGTAATATAATTCATCATAATGCTTTTGAAAATTTTAAACTCTCTAAGAAGTATTCCTATCACCCCCTCATGTCAGGTGCTGAATGCATTTTTATTCTCAAATAATGTCTTTAACAACTTTAAATTTCTTTTCAATTTTTTTTGGAAAAACACAAGAAAAATCTTCTAAAATATACTTTCCATATATACCACTAATTATATTAAAAAATAATATGCATTCTTTTTCAGCCACAAATTTTAACCTGTCATTTTTTGTAAATGGTATTATGAATATGAATATTTTATCTAATATCCTTAACTCAGCATAGCAATATGGAATTGCATATAAACCTATGTCTTTTCTTTTAAAAATATACAATTCCGGTTCAATTATCAGTCTATTAGAATTCCTTATTGCTACTTTAGGTAACTCAACATACTCGTTTCCATAACGAAGCCATTTTATAGTTTCATCAAAATATTGTAAAAATTCATTCCCAATAAGCCCCATTACACTTTTTACTAAAGTTTTATATATATGTTGAGGAATGTAATCTTTAACATAGTTAACTTCAAGATCTTTTACTTCACTTATATTTTTATTAGAAATTATAACTGGACCTTTAACCTTATTTTCCTTTACAAATTTTTTTACTACCTCAAATCGGCCCCAATCTATATCATAATTCTCGTTTTCATAATCAAAGAATTTTGCAAATCTCCCATCAGTTAATTGAAATTTCGGCAAATTATTTTTGCCTTTAAGACCGTACTTTAATCTTTCCCAAATTAAATAATTGCATAAATCTTCTTCGGCATTTCTTGAGAAGTATTCATTGCATAAATCACATTCTTCATTTTGAAAAAATTTAATATTTCCCAAAGCTTCCGGTATAGCATGAGCAATGTCTTTAAAGGTCGCTCCATTTTTTATATCATTACCACAATAAATACATCTCCTATTTTCTTTAACTACTTCACCCATAAAAATTCTTCTATCTGGTATTATATTTATCATTTCATAAGGTAGTTCATCCAAAAATTTTTTCGCTTTTTCTTTTTGGTCAATTACTTTTTTCATTTCTTTTACTATCTCACCCTCAGTATAATCATTATTATAATACAATAAGGATTGTTTTAAAGTATCATACTCTTCTTCAAGACAATCATTATACAAAAAAATATAAATATACTCTGCGTTGGATAAATCTTTGAAAAATTTTTTTAAACGATTCATTTCTTTATATTTTGAATATTTTCGTTCCAGAAATTCCAAAACTTTCACCCTGTTTTTATGATCAATTTTTATTGGTTGTTGAGCGTGGTCTTTTTCAAAAATCAAATTAAATAAAATCCCATTTAAAAATTTCATACCTTCTAATCTCGATGATAATTCAATTATTAAGCTTTCATTTTCTTTGATAAAAATTATCTTCAACAAATCTTAATCCTCCATTTCATTTTCAAATTTCCAAACAATCTCCACCTTGTCCTTGTCATAAACATAGATTCTGTCTATGACTTCGTTGATCCAGTCTAAAACAAGTTCTCCTTCGGCTACCGCTTCTCTTAGTTTATCGACATTCAGATGATGTCTTGAAGCGGTATTTTCCTGTATCTTATCCTCTATGATGGCTATTTCCTGTTCGATGTTCTTAGCTCTTTGTGTGAGGGATTCCCGTTTTGAGAGGTATTCGTCTTTCTCTATGATACCTTGCTTATGCCTTTCGTAACACTGCATTTTGGAAATTTGGTTCTTTTGTTGTTCCGCTTCCAATTTTTTCTTTCGCTCAAGCAGGTTCTCACAAATACTTTCTCTGACTCTATACTCAATCATTCTCGTCTGTTCTTCCTCAAGAAAATGCTCGGTGTAAAGCTGAATTTCCTTTGACACGATTTCTTCCAGTACTGAGGCTTGTATCTTTCCTTTCATACAGCCACAGTCTTTCGCCTTGTACCGATACGAACAGTAATATCCGTCACTTTTTCCGGAGTAAACGGTATAGCTCATCTTATGATGACACTTACCACAATAGACCTTATCCTGAAGTATATGAAAATTCTTACGCTCTCTACTGATTAGTTTTGCATTGCTGTTTAGCATACTCTGAACCTTACAAAAATCTTCTTTAGAGATAATAGCTTCGTGCATATCTTCTCTAATTATCCAGTCTTTGCTATCAACCCATTTTCTATTATCAGAACCAACTTCCTGTACCCTTGTCTTTCCACCAACAACAGCTCCTGTATAAACTCTTTGTGTTAAAACATATCTGATAATCTGTCCTGTCCATACTCCACTTCCTCTTTTAAGCCCTATATGTTTTGCCGGCGTTAAAACACCTCTATGATTAAAATCCTTGGAGATGGAAAGCATACTTTCTCCACTCAGGTATCTTTCAAAGACTTCTTCAATGATGTTTCTCACTCTTTCATCGACAAGTAGCTGATGATGGTCTTTTTCATCTTTTACATATCCATACGGTGCTTTTGAACCGAAATAATACCCTCTATTCTGTCTTACTCTTACTGATGAACTGATTTTTTGTGAAATGTCCTTGGAATAGTAGTCGTAGACAAGATTCTTAAAAGGAATTTCTAAACTGCTGATTCCATTCTCATTGTTATTACTGTCATAATTGTCATTCACAGAGATGAAACGAACCTGCATAAAAGGGAATATCTGCTCAATATATGCTCCGGATTCAATATAATCTCTTGCAAATCGTGATAAATCCTTTACAAGAATAGTTCTTATCTCATTTTTCTTCACAAGACCTATCATCTTTTGAAATGCAGGACGATTAAAATTTGTTCCGGTATAGCCATCATCAATATGTTCTCTTATCTTCACTCCGGTAAATTCTTCTCTTGAACTGATATAGTCTTTTAAGATTTCTCTTTGGGAAGTAATGCTGTTACTTTCGTCTTTTAAGTCGTCATCTTCTAAGGAAAGTCTTAAATAAAAATCTACTGTATTCATATCAGCTCCTCCTTGTCTTTCTACCGAGTTTTTCAGTAATCACAGGAGTTTCTTCAAAATTAAATTTGATTTCTATTGTGTTATCTTTCCCTATAAAGATCTTATCAATGATGCTATCTACAAAGTCTTTATCCCATTTCTTTGTTTTACCTTTAAAAAGTGCTGTAAGGTACTTATGCCTTTCTTCAAGTTCAAATACTTCTTTTTCAAAGATAGCAACTTGTCTTTCTTTTAGGCTTTTAAGTTCTGCTTTCTTTTTACACAGAAGTCCTTTTTCCCTTTCAAAATCTTCTTTACTCCACTTGCCCAAAACATATTTTTCATAATACTCACTTTGAAGTCTGCTAAAGCCTAAAATTTTTCTTTCAATTTCAGTTATTTCTTTTTCCTTTTTCTTATCCATCTCTATTTTAAGATTGTCATAAGCATTCAGATAAGCCTTATAACTTTTACTGTTATTTAAAAGAATAGCATCAAAGGCTGCTTTAACAGTTTTTTCAAGAGTAGCCTCTGTAATAGATGTTCCGCATTTTTCTGTTGTAAATTCTCTGAACCGATTACAGCTAAAATAAAATACAGTTTTATTACCGCTTTTTTGCCTGTGTACGCTCATTTTTCTCTTACAAATCCCACAATAGAGTTTTCCTCTAAATACTGTATCATCCTTAGCATTCTTATTTTCTTTTCTGCTATTTTTAATGGAATTAGATTTTGAGGAAATTTTCTCCTGTACCTTTTCAAATGTATCAAGCGAGATAATTGCTTCATGGGCATCTTCTGTTATTGTCCAATGTTCTTCGTCAAGCCTTTCTCTCTTTTTACCTTCAAATAAATGCTTTTGATTTCTGCCTTGAATGAGTGTTCCTGTATATACACGATTTTTAAGCACTTGTAATATTGTTGTTGGCATCCAAGCTCTTATAAGTTCATTTTCATCAGCTTTAGCTTTTCCAAACTTCCTATAATCAGTTGCTATATATACTTTCTTTTCAAGCAGTAACTTTGAAATATCAAGTGTACTAAATCCCTTCAAATACGCATCAAAGATTTCTTTTACGATGGAAGCTGTATTTTCATCAACATATAACCGTCTTACTCCATCTTCATCTTTTCTTGCTGTATAGCCATAAGGAGCTGCACCACAAATAAATCCACCCTGCTTAATTCTAATCTGATGGGAAGTTGATATTTTCTTTGAAATGTCTTTTGCATAAGTTTCATTTACAATATTCTTCAAGATTACCTCAAGAGATTTATTGGGATCTTCCATGTGAAAGGTATCCAGATTGTCATTAACCGCAATAAATCTTACTCCAAGAAACGGAAATATCTTTTCAATGAAGTTTCCAAGCTCCGTATAATTTCTTCCAAAGCGGGATAGGTCTTTTACAATAATGCAGTTGACTTTTCCAGTCCTTACTTCTCCCATAAGTTTTTCAAAGTCAGGTCTTTCAAATTCTGTCCCTGTCTTTGCGATGTCTTTATATATTCCAACCAAATTATGACCATCATTTTTCTTTATATAACTTTCACAAAGAACAATTTGATTTTCAATGGAATCACTCGGCTTTTCTTTTTTATCTCTTGATATTCTTGTGTAAATCGCTGTTTGAAAACTGTTTCCGCTTTCTTTGCTTAACAGAGCTTCTTCCGCTTTTGCCCGCCTGTTCGCTGTCCTTGCCATCTACACCACCTCCTTCATCAGCTCGGAGGATTGCTTTGTGTAGTCGCTTAACTTATCCAGTATATCTGTAGTTTCATCATAGTTAAAATGGATTTCTATCCTTTTTTCTTCCAAAACATAGATTTTATTGACAAGTCTTACAAGAAGCCCTCTTTCTAAGGTGCTTATATTCCTGTACTTTTTAATATCTGACAGGAAGTTTTTGTTTCCCAAACTCTTTTGATAGAGTCTTGAAATTTCTTTATTCTGCTTTTCTAAAATCAGTTCGCTTTCTACGATACGGTTTGTATAAAACTCTCTCATACCATAAAATTCTTCTTCTGAAATGATTCCCTCTTTTAAGTCCTGATATAGGGCCGATTTCAAAAGTTCAAATTTCGCCTTGCTTTTCTTGGTATATTCCTGTCTTTTATCTATTTTCTTAAAAAGCTCATAGGATACTTCCATGTCCCTTACTTTTTCCGAAATGCTTTCATACTTTCCAAGAGAGTTGATGTAATGGCGAATCATCTCAAGTACGCTTACTTTTAAATCCTCCTGTTTGATTGAGTGCCTGCTGCACTGTTTTCCTTTGTTGTATTGGGAGCAGATATAGTAGACAGTGGGAGTTTTCCCTCTCTTATCAACTTTCTTCGTCATCTGAGCATTACAGTCCTTGCAAAATAAAAGACCTGAAAACAAATCCGCTTTCTCCCCAACATTTTTTGCCTTTATATCACATTTCAAAAGTTTTTGGGCAATTTCAAAGTCATAAATATCAATAATAGCTTCATGATTGTCCTCGATTTCAATCCAATCGCTTCTATCCTTGGAAACCACCTTATCCAGCTTATAGTTTATCTTTTCCCGTTTTCCCTGTTGCAGTGTTCCGATATAGATTTCATTGGTTAAAATACGATTAACTGCCGGCGTATCCCATTTGGCAACCGCCTTTGTGCTAAAGCCTGTCTTATACCTTATTCCCTTTGCCTTTTTATGCTCCATCGGTGATGGGATTCCATTATCGTTTAAGTGTTTGGCAATAGAGTATGAGCTGTACCCTTCAAGCTTCATTGAGAAGATTTTCCGCACCACATATTCCGCTTCTTTATCAATTACTATTTTGTGCTTATCTTCCTTATCTTTTTCATAGCCGTAAGGAGCATAGTTTGATATAAACTGTCCCTGTTTTCTCTTTACCTTGCAGACACTTCTGACCTTTGCGGAAGTATCCCTACAATAATTGTCATTGATGAAGCTTTTAAACGGAATGACCAAGTTCTTTTCCGTTTCACTGGCTGTATAGCTGTCATAATTATCATTTAGGGCAATAAATCTTATATCAAGAGAGGGAAACACTCTTTGCAGGTATCTTCCGCTATCAATATAATCTCTGCCAAATCTGGATAAGTCTTTTACAACAATGCAGTTAATTCTCCCTGTGATGACATCTTCCATCATTTTCTTAAATGCCGGTCTTTCAAAGTTTATCCCTGAATATCCGTCATCGACATATTCTTCTATCAGCTCCATATCCTCATTTTTATCAATGAAGTCATTAATCTGAAGTCTTTGGTTTGAAATGCTGTTGCTTTCCACCTTAAAGCCTTTATCATATTTTTCATCATCTTGTGATAATCTAAGATACATGGCAACTTTGAGAACATCTGTATCTAAATTGTTTTTAGACATAACAAAACCTCCAAACTTTCATATTCTTTTTTAAGGAGAAATATGATAACTTGGAGTCTTTCAGCTCTTATGAAGTTGTATCCCTATTTGATTCGTATTATACCATAGATTTGTAAAAAAGTCTGCCCCTTTTATCATATTTTAATCAAGAAGCATTGCTTTCTTTTTTAGGTAAGACAAAAAGCAATCCTCCAAACTTCTTCCATTCTCTGCATAGCTACATTTAACAATGACATTTCCGACTTTCATAAAGTACATGGAAAGCGGCTCTGCATTTTTCTTATCTTTTATATCTTCAATATCAGGGACAATTTTCCTGTCTATCTCTTCCGCTGACATGTTTTTATATATTGCTAATTCTTCTGCATTCATTAGAAAACTCCTTTCCCTGTTGTTTTCTTTTTTAAGTTTTTTGACATTGGTAGGTGTCTTGGCTGACAACATAGGAATCTCACCTCCGCCCCTTATTCAAGACGAGCCGGCATAAACTGTTGAAGTATCATTATCACTGCCTGTATCAACGAACAGACTGCCACATCTGTTTTTTATGTAATCTTATTTGTCGCTCGCTTCCTTGTTTCCTTGATTTTCTCAGTATTCATTGAACCAAAATATTTTTTAGCAGAAAGGTCTTGGCGTAAGTCATAATTCTCCACAAGCAGATAAAGTCCTACCTTGGTCTATTCAGTTGTCAAAGAACAAAATATTTGAAAGGGATTTTTCTTTCTATTTTCCAATTTGCCATAGCAACCTATCTCTTATAAAAGAAAGTAAAAGAGGTCAAACTCCCCTTCACTTTATATAAGGAAAATTTGACCCCTTTGGTTACCGAATTTCTAAATTTCTTCGATAAATTTTTTCAGCTTCTCTAAGATTTTGTTTCTTTTCTTAATCAAAGCCGGGTGTGTGATACTCTTTAACTTTGCTACCGAACGGACTGGTTCATCATGAAAATACAAACGCTCTATGATGTCCTTTTCTTCTGCGTTAAGCCTTGATATAGCGTTTCTGACTGCTTCAATCATCATCTGTGTTTCCACAATCTTTTCTACATCAACGCCTTCATCAACAATATTTTTCTCAAAGTGTCCATCATGATCCAGTGAAGAAAAAAGGAGCAAGTGGTTTTTCCTGTCCACCTGCTCCAAATATTTTTCATGCTCTTTCTCACGCCAGTAGACCTTATATATCTCCTCACTGACTTTCACCTTTTGCCCATTGACATAAAGGTAGTATTCTTTTTTCATTTCAAGTCCTCCATTCTTTTTCTGTCTGCTTGTTTTCAGGCAAAAAAAGGAGGACTACGGCATAATAATAGACTTAGTCCTTTTAAATAAGAAAAACCATTTATACAAATTTGTAAGTTGTATAGAAATTTTTTAACATTTATATCTTTTTTTATAACAAATATTCTTTATTCTTATTAAAAAATATCTATATACATGCATATATTACTCCTCTTCTTAAATTCATCAAATTTGTATATCATCAAATATAAATAAAGTGGCTAATTGATTTTATTTCATATTTGAGTATCATAATTTCCTAATCCAAATATTCTCTAAATTTCATTCTCTTTATTCTTTATGTCTCTAGGCTTAAATATGTATGAAAATCTTGAGTATGTTTTCAGATGATATAAATTTTTACATGGCGTCACTATTTAAAAAGGGCAAGGATATTGCTCCTTGCCCTTTGGTGAACAAATCTGACTCTCTTGCAACAAAGTAAATTTTCTTTGTAACCAGATATCCACCTTCTGATTTAAGCATCTTAGGCTAGGTAACCAACCATCCAAAAACTGCTCCAATTACCCAAAGCACTACTGCTCCAATCGCTGCACCATACTCATTATCAACACTTGATAATCTTAAGCTAGCCGGAGACATATATTGATGTTTCATAAATTCACCTCCCTCCTTATACTCAAATATCCATTTTCAAATATATTTTTTTAAGAGAGCAAATTAAATATAATTAATGAAAATAGAGTCTATTGAGATATTTATTACTATAGTAATATACGTTCATATTACATATAATAATCGCTTTTCTTAGAAATTAATTTCATAACTGCAATTGATACTACAAGTAAAACTACACTTACAAGAATTATTGCAGATCTATTAATTATTATCACTCCTGTAAATTGCCCTATAACAATAGCAATTATTGGAAGTATAATAAACACTGCAGACTGTTGTGCTTCTTCCACAGAATCTGAATTTTGAGATTTTTTAATTATAAAAGTTGTAGATAAAATTGTTATTGCAAGACTAGTAATTGCTAGTATACAAAACCACTTCAGATCGGGAATTAAAAAATTAAAATTAGTAACATATAGAACAATATTTAATATTATAAACATAAATATAAATACTATAATATTTATGGACATACTCAAAAATAAAGAAACTTTTACTTTCGCTATAAAAATATCACTTACTTTTATTGGCGATAAAAATAGTGTTTCCAAAGTTCCCTTTTCTCTTTCCCCAACAAATGAATTTGCAGATATAATAGTTGACATCATAGTAGGTATTAACATAAAAAATATAGGTAAAACATTATATAGAAAAAAATCTACTACAATCTTTCGTTGCTCTACTGAAGTCAAACTGTCCATCTCTATATTAAGTATTTTAGAAAACATATCCAAATTCACACTAATATTTTTTATAGAAACGACAAATACTGTAGGCATAATAATAGTTAAAACTACTGGTACTAAACACATAATTCCAATTATTTTTTTATTTTTTAATATAAATAAAGCATCTTTTTTTATGATTTCATTCGATACATTATTCATAAAAGCCCTTCCTTTCTACAAGTAAAAAATATAATTCTTCTAAACTTGGTTCACAAATTTTTGCTTCAAAAATATTACCACCACTTAAAACTATCTTCTTTACTATAGTTGATACTTCTTCTTTATTCACTATAGGGACTTTATATCTATCTGAATCAATCTCAAAATCATCAAAAAATCTGTCATTCTTATCTAGTTTCGCATATAAATATAGATATTTTTCTAAGTTGCATTTATTCAAAATTTCAGAAAAGTTTCCTGTGCAAATTAGCTTGCCTTCATTTATGAAACCATATTTTGTACAGATGTCTTGTGCATACCTTAATTGATGTGTACACAAAAATACAGTAGCATGTCTTTTTTTTACATAATCACTTATTAATTTATTTATTCTTTTAGCACTTTCTGGATCTAGTCCAGATGTTGGCTCATCCAGAATTAACAGCTTAGGTCTATGTATAAATATTCTTGCTAATGAAAGCTTTTTTTTCATTCCTGTAGAGTAATATTTCAATTTTACATTTCTGTGTTCATACAAATCTACTTGATGCAAAACCATCTCTATTCTGTCATTTATACATCTATCTTCAATTCCAAATAATTTAGAAAAAAAACTAAATTTTCATTTCCTGTCATTTGTTCATACATACCAGCTGTTTCTGTCAGCGTACCTGCCAGAGCATGAATCTTTTCTGGATATAATATCGGATCATAACCTAAAACATCAATTTTTCCAGCATTTGGTCTTATTAATCCATTTAGCATTTTTACAATTGTAGTTTTTCCAGCACCATTTGGACCTAAAAAACCAAAAATTTCTCCCTCAGCAACCTCAAAAGACACATTTTTAACTGCTTCTTTATCACCAAATTTTTTTACAAGAGCTTCAATTTTTATCACAAAATTTCCCTCTATCTCACCGTTCATTGTTCTATTTCCTTTCTTCTAAATAAATATATTGCAAGTAATAATGACAATATAATACACACTAAAGTAATAACAGTTGCAATGCTAGTTTCAGCTATCGTTATTTTTCCTTCCACAATATATACGCACTGGGATAATAGCGAAATTGGTAATATTTTATACATTTGTGGAAAAATTGATATAAACATTTGCAATAGGTTGAAAATAAAACAAAATACAACTGTCAAAATTCTATTTTTCAAAATTAATCCTAACAAAATATTTATTCCTATTATGAGAAGCCCATACTCAAATACAATTAAATTAGAATATGTTACAGGCAAGATAGAAATCTCATTCTTCCAAAATACTCCTACATAATATCTAAAAGCCACAAAACTTATTGTATAGCTGATAGCCCAAATAAGAGATGATGAAAGAAATTTAGAAATAATTATATATTTTCTATCAATTCCTTTTGTTAATACATTGACAATTGTCCTTTTCTCTAACTCCTCTGACATTAGGCTAGATGTAACAAAAATCAACACAATCAATCCAATTTGAGAAAGATTTTTAAAAAACTGAAAATATGCTTCAATTTCTGATGCTTTTCTAACATTTAAGACATATCCTTCGGGAAGAAGTTGTCTAAGTATTTCTCCTAAATATTTTGTTCCTATTGGTGATATTATCCCAATAAGAAAGAAACTTATTAACATAACTAATAATTTATATTTTCTTGAAGATTCCATCAATTCTTTTTTTACAAGAACTATAACTTTTCTCACAATACCATCTCCTATATTATATCATCAACAGACATGTCCGATATTCTAAAGTTGCTTGGGTGTACATTCATATCATTACTTCCAAAATAATAATATATTTTTTTTATGATTTCTTCTTTTGAATTTGAAATTATAAATTTCTTCTTTTCTATCTTATATCCAATATCGTTATTTTTTAAAAATAACTCAAATTTTTCAATAAAGCTAAATTCTTGTCCAATAAAATCAATTTCTATTTTTCTACTCTTTGCAGAAAAATTTGTATTATCTTTTAAATTAATTATTTTTGCTATACCTTTATCTAAAAAAATAATTTCATCACATAGTCTATCTATATCTGTTAAAATATGTGTAGAAAGCAATATACTTGTTTCTTTTTTTATACTATTAAATATTTTCTCCACTTCTTTTCTTCCGTCTGGATCAAGAGCAGACATTGGTTCATCGCAAATAATTAAGCTTGGTTCTCCTATCAAACACTGTGCTATCCCTAGTCTTTGTTTCATACCTCTAGAATAGCTCTTTATTCTTTTATTTTTGTTATCTTTTAAATTTACTAATTTTAATAATTCTTCTACCTCATAATTAGTATCGCTTTTTCCTACTCCTTCCTTTTTTAAACCAATACACATAGACAAATACTCATAAGCATTCATAAAATCATAGAAAACCGGTACATCAGTCAAATAGCCTATTCTTACACTACTTTTTCCATACTGTAATTTTTCTCCATTCAACATAATACTTCCCGAATCAGATTTTAAAAATCCAATCAGCATTCTCATTAAAGTTGTTTTTCCAGCACCATTCTTGCCAATCAGTCCAACAATTGTATTTTTCCTAATCTTAAATGATGCATCTTCTATTATTGTTCGCTTATCAAATCTTTTAGATAAATTATTGACATCAAGGATAGTTTCTGATTTTAGAACCATTATTCATCCCTCCCAAACAATAAATAACTTATCGGTCCTATTATTTGAATAAAAATAACAACACATACCCAAATAATTCTATTTCCAAACTTATATTTATTATTTTTAAGAATATCTTTTAATGAAATAATTACTAATATTAAGTTTATAATTATTAATGGTAGTAAAATATTAATATAAGTATGTATGAAATCCATATCATTCTCCTATTCATAGTTTATTTTTCCTAAAATTATTATATTATCATCAGGAATGAGCCCTCCTATTCTTCCTTCACGCATATACTCCATTGATTCAAGCAATGCTAAACCTTCCTTGTTAGTTTCATTAACTGAAATGTTTACTTTATATTTAGATAAAGAAGACTCATAAATATGTCTTTCTAATTCTTTTATTAGTTTTTTCCCTATACCCCTATTCCTTTGACTCTCACTTACATATAAAACTGCAATTCCCCAATAATTCTTTTTGTTTGATGTAATAGCAGTTGCAATTCCCACAATTCTATCATCTATTTCGCATACTATACCAATTTCTATATTATTTTCAATTCTCATTTTAACCATGTTCTGTTGCTGATACATGCTTAATATTTGGTGATTGTTTGCAAAATTTTCTTGGATATATTGACACATATTATCAAAATTTGTATCACCTAATTTAATAAACTTCATCTTATTCACCTCCTATTAAATCATAAATAAAACTTCTTCTTTAATCAAATAATCAATAAATGAACATACATCTTTCTTTATCGTATCAAAGTCAATGTCATTATATTCATTTTTTAACTTATTACATATTTGTTCCACAGACTGTGTACCATTACAATTAGCAAATATAATACTTGCTACCGGATTGAGAATATCTAGCATTCCAGTAATCGGATATTGATATATAATAAATTCCCCATCTCCCTCATATCTCCATTTCAAATTTAGCAATTTAGGTATTTCATTTTTATACATCATAATTTCCTCCATATTTATAAAAATAATCTATCTTTTAAAGGATCTAACAATGTTCCGTTTTTTCTGGAATTCATGATTTGAGCCAATTCCAACATTTTGGGATTATGCCATCCCTTCTTCATTTTACTCCAAACATTTTTAAATGTTTCAGTTTTTAAGTCCCCAAAATATACATCAATATAAGGTGTTATCCCGACTAGCCCTTCTGAATTAATTCTCATAACGGTTGCAAATCCATTTTTTATTCCAAACTCAATATGTTCTGATGGGCTTCTATATTCTATTTGAATAGGTGCAGTTTTAGAATAAATATACTTTTCCAAATTTGCAAATTGTTCCTCTGTTGCATAGATCTCATCTTCATTGTCTTTTACTCTACCAGATATAGATAATCTTTGTGTCCTTATTGATGAAACTCCTAATGATTTACAAAGCTCAGTTGTGTTTTTAAAATCATCAATATTATATTTCGTTGTAGCAAATGAAACTCGTACCTGTTTTCCTATTGAAACAAAATTCTTTATTGCATTTACAGCTTCATTAAAAGACCCCTCTTTATTACGTACATAATCATGTATTTCTGGCTTTGAACCATCCAAACTTATTTGAACCATATCTATATATTCTGCAATTTTACGAATTTTTCTTTTGTCTAAATTAGCTCCACTCAATATAGTTCCTATCTCCACTCTATTTGTACGCAGATATCTCATCAAATCAAAATATTCAGAACTACAGGTAGGTTCTCCTCCAGTTAAACATACCTGAAAAACTTTAGCTTTTATCAATTCATCTGCAATAGCAAAAATCTGTTTTCTATTAAGTTCATTCCTATTTTTATTATGAGAATCATTATAACAATATATACACTTATTAGGGCATACACTAGTTAGCTCCCACATTACATATATAGGAGAATCAAATCCATTCTCAGGTATCAAGTTAGCATCTATGAAATCTCCAAAATTATCTGCACTATCTAGTATATCTTTATCATAGTTGGTATTACCAAAAACATTTATGAATTTTCTCATAATTTCCTCCTCGAACATTTTCTATACATATAACCGTTTTAAATCCCATAAATTTTTTATAGATTTTTGTTCTAAATCTTCTTTGAAATTTCTCCATGCACATGAAAACCTATTATCCCAAGTAGTTTTGAAACTACCATCTTGGTATATACTTCCCAAATTACTTGGTAAATATACACTTAATAGAAAATTCCCATCAGGAGTTATAACTCCTCCCCATGTTCTGCCAGTTCTTAACCCATTCTCAATTAATTTAAATTGATCAATAAATCTCACACAGGTAGATAATCCCAAATTATCATCTTTAACATGATCATTGTATTTAGAAATAAAGCCATTAACATTTGTTACACATAATTGAAATTCCTCGGCATTTATATCCAGACCACATTGTATAACTTTTTGATTCATTGTTACCATAGGTTGTATTCTTATTTCATTTATTGAATAATTCTCATTAAAAAATTTTACCAAATCACTCATACCAGAATAGTTATTTTTTGTTGCAACTGCTTCGATGCTCATAAAAGAACGTTCTTTTTCGTTTTCCCTTATAAACTCTATTAATTTAAGTGCTTCATTGAGTGCTCCTTTTCTGCCTCGTTGATAATCATTAACTTCCGCATCTACTGAATCAATTGAAACATTAAATGCAATCCCTTTTATTTTTAATAATTTACTTAGAATTTCATAATTTATATTATATCCAGAAGTGCATATCATCACTGGAACATCATTATCTGAAAATATTGATACTATATCTAATAAGTCTTCATTTACTAATGGTTCTCCACCAGATATAGAAATCATAAAAACTTTCATATCACAAATCTCTTTTGCAAGGTTTATTTTTTCTTGCTTACTTATTTCCTTAACCACTTTGGGAAATCCTCCTGAACAATACAGGCACTTAGAATTGCATTTTCCTGTAATCTCCCAAATAAGTGAAATTGGTGCAGAAAACTTTACTGGTATTTCAAATCCATAAGTATTGAGTTTTTTATTTAAATATTCATCAATATCTTTTTGGAGCAGTATTCTCTTGGTAGCCATATCTAACCTCCTCTATTGCAACTATATTCAAGTTTTCCATGTGTTTCATACCTTATTACAGGGCATTCCATTTCACACGATTCATTGCAATGAACGCATTTTTTAAAGTTACTACCTCTAACCATTTTCAATATTTTTGAATTTTCCCAAATCTCTGATAGATCTTCGTGTAGCACATTTCTATTCTCAGCAATCAATAAAGAATGATCTGTAGGACACATTTTCACAATACCAAACGGATTTATAGTACAATGTATCAGTCCTGCGCCACATCGTGGCATCACATTAGCAACATCAAACACTTTTGAATATTTACTTCCATTTCTCGAAAATTGGTTTGGTGTAAATAGAAGCATATCAGTATTTTTATATTTATTATCAAACCAATCATTAACATCTTCATAAAATTCATTCAACATTTTAATGTCTTCTTTGCCAAAACACAATTTCTTTATGTTTTTAGCTCTACCACCCATCTCCAATGGAATTACACACAACTCCCTAACCCCTATTTCATAGGCTGTATCAACTATCTTTTTTAAATCAAATATGGTCATTTTAGTTTCCATAACATTGCATCTTACTTGGATACCTTCATCAAGACACGCCTTAATTCCTGATATTGTTTTTTCAAATGATCCTTTCACTCCCCTGAATCTCTCATATGTTTCTTGATCATATCCATCTAAATTGCTTTCTACTTTAGCACAGCCTGTACGTTTTAAATCTTTAGCCATCTTTTTATCAATTAATGTTGCATTTGTCAGTAAACTATAGCTTCTTCCTTTAGAAGAAATGTAATCACAAATTTTGATGAGATCATCACGCATTGTTGCTTCTCCACCAGATAATAAAATTTCAAAAACATCATTTTTTATGATATTATCTATAATCTTACACCAATCTTCATAACTTAATTCATTCTGAACCATCCTATTCTCACAGCAAAAGTCCGCATCTGCAAAACAATGTATACATCTGAGATTACATGAATAAGTCAGTTCCAACAACACCTTTAGTGGCGATCTCAATTCATATGGTTTCATTCCCAATACAAAATTTTCCATTTCAAAATTCTTCGGGTAAAGGTTATTCATATTTTTATTTTCTATAATAGAATCTATATTGTCTGTATCATCTACTATATACTTGCTTTTTTTCAAATAAATTATAAATTGCTCAACATCTCTTTCTATAAATTTTTTATCAGCATCATACTTATGGTACATAAAATCAACAATTTCACTCATCGACTTATTTGATTTAATTAAGCGTATAATTTCATATCCAATTGTATTTAATAACTCGATGACTAATCTATTACGCTCATAGTAAATTCCACCAAATTTTTCTGGTCTTATTAGCCCAACTAACTGAAATTTTCTATCCATAAAGCCTTCCTCCTAAATGATTTTATAGTTACTATTTTAGGCATATCAAATCGCACACTTTTTGTCAACTATTGTTTGCAAATTTTGTATTTTTTGTTTATTTTTATTACTGTTTATTAGTTCTCTAATATAGTTGTCTTACATTTAAACTGAGTACAAAATAAAATGATCCCTATAAACTGGTTGTTCCAGTTTATAGGGATCTGAGTAATTCATATAGCAAACTTTTTATATTTATCTATCTATATTTATATTTAATAAAACCCATTAAATATAGTAAAACAATTCTTCAATAGATACTTTTAAGACCCTAGCACAATCAAATGCTATTTTTATTGTCGGTTGTTTTTTTAATGTTTCTATATCACTTAAATACTGACGACTAATTCCAACTGCTGTTGAAAGTTCAGTTTGAGTAAATCCTCTTTTTTCTCTAAATTGCCTTAAATTATTTCCCAAGTTATCCCTCCTTTCAAAAAATTTATAGATTTTTATTTTCAAAATACATAGTTTATTTTAATACATTCTCATCAAAATATCAATAATAAAATTTCATTAGTTTCGTTAGTTTCATGTGTTTCCCTCTAATTTTATTTTCCTTTCCCTTATATAGCAATGTAGTGAATTTTATTATTAATTTTGACTTTTACTAATTTTTACTATAAAATTAATATAGCAATCTAATACACGCTTAACGCTTATTACAGATCATTCTTTTGTAGCAAGCACAGTAAGTGTACGGACACTTACGGAAAAATTGATGAAGCAGCCCTTCGGGATTTGCTTCTTTTTTTATCAATTTTTAGCTTGTTAGGGAGACCCTAAGACCCCGAAATTCATATACAGGAGGAACTATCTATGGCAAATAGGATACGAAATGAACGACTTGAAATTAAATTGACCAAAGAAGAAAAGGCTCTTTTTGAAGAGAAACAAAAACTTGCGAAGTGCAGAAATATGAGCCATTTTATCCGCAAATGCGTTTTAGAAAAGGAAATATATCAAGTAGATTTAGAACCTTTCAGAGATTTACAAGGCTTGCTTTCCAATGCTACAAACAACATCAATCAGATCGCAAAGAGAATAAATTCGACAGGTATAATCTACAAAGAGGACATCAGCGATATAAAGAAAGAGATTGAACACTTCTCTAAAGAACTATGGCAAATTCATTCCCTGCTCCTTAACAAGACTTCAGGAGGTGATTAGTTTTTATGGCTATTACAAAAATACACCCTATAAAATCAACCCTTAATCTTGCCATTGACTACATCGTAAATGGAGAAAAAACAGATGAACAAATCTTGGTAAGTACACATAAATGTCATCAAGAAACTGCTCATACACAATTTTTAAGAACACGAAATGATACAGGAACAAAAGGAACTGTTCTTGCAAGACATCTGATTCAATCTTTTTTGCCGGGAGAAACAAGCCCTGAAACGGCACATCGAATCGGTATGGAACTGTGTAAAAAGATATTAAAAGATGAGTATGAATTTGTCTTATCTACTCACATTGATAAAGGGCATATTCATAACCATATCATCTTTAATAATGTAAATATGGTAACGGGCAAATGCTATCAATCCAATAAAAAAAGCTATCATAAGATCCGTTACCAGAGTGATAAGCTGTGCAAGGAAAATAACCTTTCCGTCATTGATGAACACTACGAAAGCTACAAGAAAAAATACAAGACGAGTGGAAAGTCTTGGTATGAAAATGAGCAAACAAAAAGAGGTACTTCTTGGAAGAGTAGGCTTCAATTTGATATTGACCGCATGATAAAACAGTCTAAGGATTGGGAGGAATTTCTAAAGAAGATGGCTGAGCTTGGTTATGAAATTAAGTACGGTAAGCATATAGCTTTTAAGCCAAAAGACAAGCCGAGATTTACAAGAGCTAAGACGATTGGAGAAGATTATACCGAAGAACGATTAAAAGAACGAATAGCTGAAAGCGAGCTTATTAAGACGCCTACCGTTAAAAAACGCATTGGAAATGTTATTGATATGAATACCAATGTGAAGGTAAAGGAAAGCAAAGGCTATGAATACTGGGCGACGAAACATAATCTGAATACAATGGCAGAATCCGTTATCTTTATCAGAGAACATGGCATAAAATCTGTTCAGCAACTTGATGAATTTATCAAGAAAAGTGCTGATGAAAGACAAAATTTACAGGATAAAATCAAGGCGATTGATAAGGAAATGGAACAGTTATCCACTACGATGGAGCAAGTTCATACTGTCAAAAAATATCGTGCCTATTACAAGGAATATAAGGCGAATCCGTCTGATAGGGCATTTTTCGAGGAATATAAAGCTCAGATTACCCTCTATGAAAATGCTCTTTCTGAACTTAAAAAGACTTATTCCAAACTCCCAAATTCAAAGGATATTTTAGATAAACTTGATAAATTACAAGAAAAAAAGAATACCCTAATGCAAGAGTATTCTTCTACAAAATCGACTATGGACGAGCTTTATCAGATACGAAAGAACTATGGAATTTATATGGGTAAGGAGATGGAGAGATAATCTTTATCTCCTTTTTTTGAGCAACAAAAAAGAGCCGGTGCAGTCCTAAGACTACACCGACCATATATTTATCTCTCCGTTTCTTTTGGTTTTTCTTTACCCTCTTTCGGCTTTTGCTTATCTTCCACCTGATATTCTTTGATAGCACCAAGTATGGATTTTTTATCGTTTTCTTTCCCTTTTTCAGAGCCGGTTAAGGTATTTAACTTGGCTTTCATTTTTTCAATATCCTCTCTAATCTGTCCTGACTGCTCCCAAGAATCAGCATAAAATAAGTCTTTTTCTCTTTCTTCTATCTCACTTTTCAGTTTAGCAATCTCTTGACTCTTATCCTGTCCTTTCATCTGTTCTTTCGCCTTTAAGAGCTTTGAGGAGAATATCCTTACATTGCTATGCTCCTTGCCGTTATCATCAATAGAGATTCTAAGCTGTCCGAATAGCTTTACGAAATCTCCCTGTTTAAAGTCCTTTGGAATATCACTCTTTTCTCCATAGGCGGAGCAACTATGATACACCTTATTACCATCATCATCTTTGGAAACTACGGAGAAATTTGCCACCTTAAACGCTTCTCCGTTCTTATTTTCTCTTTCAACTACATCGACCTCTCCAACAATATTTCCAACAATATTTACAATGTCATCTTTTTCCTCCTGAACATAGGGCAGGTCTTTTATCTGTCCCTGTTCCCTTAAATCTTCAATCATATAGTCAAAATCTTCATGAAGCAGATTGATGGTATCCTTTGCCATATAATCATCATAAAGCTTATCCAAAGCACTCTCATCGTTGATGCCTTTTTCCATACTGATAACCGCCTTTACAAAATCTTTGTGGTTATCCTTTGCCATATCTTCAATTCTATCCCTTATTGTTTTGTAATCCATTCTGTTCTCCTTTCATGGTAAAAGGGAGCTTATAAGCTCCCTTATCTTGCATATTCCTGTTCTTTGGTAGTTTGTTTTTCTTCCGTCTTACTCTCATTCTGATAAGCTCTGATTTGTCCTAAAATAGACGGTTTATCTTCCGTTCTTTGAGAAGTTTCCTCTTTTGTATGAAGATTATCTTCCACATCATAGGTTGATTCAAAGTAATCACTGTCCCTGAAATCATTGTCATATCTGTCGATGATACCGTCATTATCTAAGTCCTTTGCAAGCGGATCATAGAAATTTCCCTCATCATCAATGTCAAGTCCCGTTGCTGCCTTTAAATCTTCCGAGTCCACATAGACTAAATCTTCAAAAGAGGATAGCTCTATCTCATTTTTCATATTCCTTAGAGTTTCATTCTCTCCTTTGTTCTCATAATCAAAGCTCTCTGTTTTGATTGGAGTATCATCAATGTACTGTGTCCATGTGTAATCCTCTAAATTCAGTTCGTACTGAATCCCATGTCTTTCATCCGGTGTATTCGTATACGCAATACCTATGTGCTTTAAGTCAGGGTATAGTGTGTCAAATTCATCGTAGCTGTGGTTTTCTTCGTACTCTCTGTTACAGAAGTCAATAATCGCTCTTTTTACATCTTCTACAAGGGGATTATCATTTCTCTTTTCTTCCACTTCTCCCATATCAAGCAGTTTATTCAGTTCCGCAAGTCTTAATACCTTAGTTTTCAGCTCATCAGCCTTTTCAAACGGCTTTTTAAGTTCTTCTTTGGCATTTTCCAGCTGTTCTTTGGTGCTTATGAGCTTTTCTTCAAGTCTATTTAATTTCTCAGGCATTTTCTCAAGTACATTATCCAGTCTTGTTATATTTCCGTCTGCACTTGTGCCAAGCTCTCCGGAATGCTTTGCAGCACCGTTTAAGCTGAAGTTATGCTCATTGGTAAAGAAGTTATAACTGACCTCTAAATCCATATTTCTATACTTTCCTATCATCTTACTTTCGTTGATTTTTACAGTTTTGATAGCTTCAAGTAGCTTTTCTCCGGCTAATTTCTTATCGGTAATCTTCTCGCCTAAAATAGTAATGGAAGTAAACTTTTCCTCACCTACCGCTTTAGGTTCTACACTTGCTATATCATTCTTAACAGCTTCAATGAGTTTTTCCGTCCTTGCAATTTCTTCCGGATAATTTTTTGCGACCTTATCCTCTAACCTATAACGGTTGGACTTGTAGTTTGCTTCCAGCATTTTAAGTTTTGTAACCTCATTATCCAAGTCCATCTTTTCTTTGATTTTCGGATCACCTGTGGCAAGAGCCTTTATCTCAGCATAGTTTAGGCTGCTTTCGTCCACATCTTCCGCAACACGAACGGGAGTTTTTGAAGTCATAATCTGTGAAATGAACTTCTGCTTATTTTCTATGGTCTGCCAAAGGTACGCATCAAAGGTATTCTCCGTTACATAGCGATAGATATTTACTTCATTGTTTTCATTGCCTTGACGGACAATTCTACCACTTCTCTGTTCCAAATCCGCAGGACGCCAAGGCACATCCAAATCATGAAGTGCAATCAGCTTGTTCTGCACATTTGTACCGGCTCCCATTTTTTGTGTTGATCCCATAAGGATACGAATTTCTCCCTTACGTACTTTTGCAAAGAGTTCATCTTTTTGTTTATCTGAATTAGCTTCGTGAATAAAGGCTATTTCTTGTTTCGGGATTCCCATTGCTACAAGTTTATCCCTAATATCATCATAAATATTAAACTCTCCATCGCCTTTTGGAGTTGACATATCGGAAAATAGAAGCTGTGTGGATTTATTCTCCTTGGTCTTATCCCATATCGCAAATACATTTTTTACACATACGTTGACTTTGCTATCAGGATTGTCAGGAAGTAGGGGATTGATCAGTCTTTGGTCAAGGGCAAGTTTTTTGCCGTCATTCGTAATTTTGAGCATATTATCCTCATCAGGTTCTACCACTCTATTTCTAACCTTATCCGCTCTTTCAGATAATCCCTTTAGGATTTCTTTTTGTTCCTCGCTCGGCAAAGTTTTAATCACTTCATAATGTGCTTCAGGTGTAGGAAGATTAAGCATATCCGCAGTCTGAATATCTGCAACTTCTTTGAACATACTCATAAGCTCAGGCAAGTTATAGAACTTGGAAAATCTTGTCTTAACCCTGTACCCTGTTCCTTCAGGAGCAAGTTCAAAGGCGGACTGTGTTTCTCCAAAGGTACTTGCCCAAGCGTCAAAATGTTCCAAGTGATTTTTCTTTAGGTTTTCATACTGAAGATAACGCTGCATGGTGTAAAGCTCAGTCATAGAATTTGATACAGGCGTTCCTGTTGCAAAGACTATTCCTTTCCCGTTTGTCATCTCGTCCATATAGCGACACTTCATAAACATATCAGAGGACTTAAAGGCTTCCGATTGCCCGATTCCTGCAACATTACGCATTTTTGTATGAAGATACAAATTCTTAAATCCATGTGCTTCATCGACAAAGAGCTTATCTACACCCAGTTCCTCGAAAGTAATGACATCGTCTTTCTTAAAATCATCGTTTAGTTTCTCAAGCCTTGCTTCCAGTTTTTTCTTGGTCTTTTCAAGTTGCTTAACCGTAAAATTTTGGTTTCTGTCGTGCTTGTATTCCTCAATATAGTTCAAAATTTCATCAATCTGATCCTGAATATGTTTCTCCTGATACTCTTTGCTCATTGGGATTTTTTCAAACTGCGTATGACCGATTACAACCGCATCATATTCTCCGGTAGCAATCTTTCCAATAAACCTCTTTCTGTTTTTCGGCTCAAAATCTTTCTTGTCAGCCACCATAATGTTAGCCGACGGGTATAACTGCATAAACTCTCTGCCTATTTGACCTGTCAGGTGATTCGGTACGACAAAGAGCGATTTACTGCACATTCCAAGCCTTTTACTTTCCATTGCGGAAGCTACCATCTCAAAGGTCTTTCCACTGCCCACCACATGAGCAAGTAAGGTGTTTCCACCGTACAAACTTCGTGCAATTGCATTTCTTTGGTGCGGTCTGAGTTTGATTTCCGTATTCATTCCTTCAAAAGAGAGATTACTTCCGTCATATTCACGATTTCGGATAGAGTTAAAACGCTCATTGTAGAGCTTTACAAGTCTGCTTCTTCTTTCCTGATCGCTAAATATCCAGTTTTTAAATTCTTCTTTTAGAAGCTCCTGCTTCTGTCCTGCAAGGAGAGTTTCCTTTTTATTTAGTACAGAACTTTTCGAGCCGTCCGGATTTTCAATCTGGTCAAAGACTTTTGTTTCTTTAAGATTTAAGGCATCCTCAATCAGCTTATATCCGTTTACTCTTGATGTTCCGTAGGTCATTTCAGCAAGGTCATTACCCTTATCCCTGCTTTTTCCTTCAATATTCCATTCGCTTGTAAGGTTTGAGAATTTGACTTTAATATCCCATCTTGCCCATCCCGGAGTTTTTAAGGTTTCAAAGATGAATTTTTCTATATCCTTAATCGGTATCCAAGTTGCACCAAGACGAACGCTTATTTCACTTGCTTCAAGTTCTTTTGGTAAAACTTTTGTAAGCTCAGCTTTTTGATACTCCAAACGGTTCATCTCATAGCTTATCAGTTCTTTTTCTTTGCCATCTTCCGCATACCCCAGATGAGGAAGTTCTCTTTCGGTCTGTCTTAGCTTTGAAAGATAGCTGTCAACAATGGCGATTTTATCCCTGATATTTCCTGATAGGTATTCATCTTTTGTTACATAGCCATATTTATATGAATTACTGCCATTTGCACAGGCGAAAGGTAAATCTCCATCTTCGAGATTAAAGGATAATGGTCTATAAAAGTTTTGTTCTTCTCTGATGTTTAGGTATATTTCTCCCCTTAATTCTTCTATCAAAGTAGGTCGGACTTTTCCTGTCAGACTTTCCATATAGTCAAAGTCCACATAACCTTTTTCAGACATAGATAAGACAAGAGCTTCTAAAGAAGTATCTACATGGTCAATGGTCTTTGCCTTTGTAATGGTTCTTTTGGAAAATATATCTCCTTTTTCCTTGAAGTTTTCTTCTTCATCAAGGATTTCAATGGACGATACCAAAGGGAAGTTGCTGTCCTCTTTCAAAGCTCTGGTATTGGAAAGGTTATTGACAAAGCCATGCTTTTTAGAAAAGCTGTCATAGACTTCATTGAGCTTTTCTTGAGCTTTCTTTACTTCGTCATCGGAATAGTCCTCTTTCTGCTTGTAGATAACATCTTTAAGGGCAGTATTCAGTTCAAGATAGTCCTTAATCTTTTCCTTATTTTTGTCGGTTATCTCTTTCTTCACAAAAAGGGAGTTTTCTCTGTAATACACTTCATCATCAATAACGGTATATGAGAAGTTCTTGACATCGTCCGTTGCAGGGATTGATGTGATTTCATCATCTAAAAGCTCAATTTCTTCATACTTTGCGTTATTTGATATTTCTGTACTTGCTTTTGTAAGTAATTCCTTTAAGTTAGCATTTTCTTTTGGAAGGCAAGCTATCGTATTTCCAAATCTTCCTGATACTTCCTCCATACTTCCAAGCATCATCTCAGGATGTTCCACAAAGTATTTGTTATATACAAGTCCCTTTTCATCTTCAGATAGATGTATCCAGTCCTCGTCCCTTTCTCTGATACTGTCTCTTTTCTTTAAAAAGATAATGTCTGATGTTACTTCTGTTCCGGCAACACCCTTAAAAGTATCGTTCGGAAGTCTGATGGCTCCTAAAAACTCCGCCCTTGCTGCGAGGTATCGTCTAACACTTTCGTCCTTTTTATCCATCGTACCTGAAGATGTTATAAAGGCGATGATGCCTCCGTTTCTGACTTTATCAATGGATTTCGCAAAAAAATAGTCGTGGATCAGGAAGTTATTTTTGTTATACTCCCTGTCATTGACCTTGTACTCTCCAAAGGGGACATTACCGATAACTGCATCAAAGAAGTTATTGGAAAAGGAAGTTTCTTCCAGTCCTTTAATCTGTATATCACTTTCCGGATATAGAAGTTTTCCAATTCGACCGCTTACCGAGTCAAGTTCTACGCCATAAAACTTGGACTTATTCATTTCATCAGGGATATTGCCTATAAAGTTTCCGATGCCCATTGACGGCTCTAAGATATTACCACTCTTAAAGCCCATTCCTGACAGGGTAGAGTAGATACTGTCAATTACTGTTTTCGGTGTGTAAAAGCTCGTTAAGGTAGATTCTTTTGCAGAGTCATATTCATCCTGTGATAAGTTCTCCTTTAGAAAAGCTCTTGCTTCTTTCCACTGACCTTCCTTGCTCTCGTCAAAGACTTCGGATAGTCCGCCCCAGCCGATATATTTTGCCAAGACTTCCTGAGCTGTGCTGTCAAGCTCTCTTTGTCCGCTCTCCACTCGGTTAAGCATAGAGATTGCTTCAAGGTTTTGGTTTAACCTTTCGCTTGGCGTTAATTTTTCAGGGAGGATTTCTTCGGTAATCTTAAAGTTATGAACTTCTGTTTTAGGTTTTTCTGCCTTTTCATCAATGTCTTGAATTATATCTTTCGATTTCTTGTATGTCAGATTTTCAAATATCCTCTCAAGATCGCTTTCTAAACGATAGGGAATGACATCTGAGCCGGTTATCATACCGCCGAGATATTCGGTATTGTCCATAACCGTTACGGTCTTTAGGTTTTTTCCCATATTGTCAAAGCGGGTAATGGTACAGTCCTTATCCTTGTATCTCACTTCATCGCCAACCAAAAAGTTTGGTCTTTCAAGGCTTATCTTTTTTAGCAGTTCCTCATTATCCATAAACGGTACGATTGCAATTTGCCTATTTCCATCTCTTGCCGGATACAGCCATACCTCCAGCTTTCCGTTTACTTTATTTTTTTCAATATCCCTTGCAATATATGCTTCATGATCAAAATAGACGGTATCGCCTTGTTTCACTACAAATTGTTCTGCAAGGCTTTCTTCTTTTTCATTCAGCTCTACTTCTTCTTTTTGCTGAATGTAGTCAAATAGGGTAGATTGAATAGGACTTTTTTCAAGTGCTTCTTCCATTTCTTCAAAATTTTCATAAGTTTTATACTCGGCTGTATCTATTCTTAAATGTTCTTTTAGTTCATACGCTGTATAGCCGTAGCTGTCTATCAGTTCATCAACCTTTTTGCTATCTTCATAGCTCTCTCCATAAAACAGCTTGTACTTTACACCACCAAGAGCCACGCTATTTTTCGCTTCGGATAAATTGATATGAGCTGCATCAGACTTATCTGCCAAAATAAACTCTGTACCGACCTTAATGGCAATTTTTTCATCAGGGGAAGTCCCTTTGTTATCGGTATCCTCTATGCTAATACCTGATAATTTGTTCCTATCGTTGATAATACTCTCTGCTTCTTCTAAGGAAATTCCCATTTCATCGCTAAGATAAAAGATGTCCTGTTCCTTTTGATTATCTTTTGAGGAAAGCTGTCCGTTAAATACTCGGTCTATTTCTTCCTCGCTCATCTGTTTTACAAGCTCGGTATCTTTGATTTCTTGAAAAGTCTTTGGAAAATCTTCCAACACAAGTCTTTGAGCATTCAGTTCTTTCAATTCATTCAGATTGAAATATCCCCATTCAGGTTCAATCCCTAAAACAAGACCAAAAGCATCACCGCTTTCTCTGTCGTACTCCGTCATATACCAAGTCCAGTTAGAACGGAAAGGAATGATATATGCTGCATGAACTTCCTTATCCGCTAAAGATACTTCTTCCTGTGCGTAAAGCTCAGGAACTCTTTCAAGCATTTCATCAGTCATCAGATTTTCAGGATCATCTTTAGAATAATATTGTAGTTCTTTTGCTTCTTCTCTCTCTGCCTTACTTTCTATTTTCTTTTCTTCATAAAGATTTTTAGAAAGCAGCTCATCAATATGCTTTGCCACACTTGACCAAGTAAGAAAAACATCTTTACAATCATTCTTTTCCAGTTTTATTCCTTTGGCATCGTGCCATTCTCCACTGCCTGTCAAACCTGATACCGCATGGCTTCTTCCTCCTGTTCCATATTCATCTTTTAAAAAGTCGGCTTTTTCCTGTAAAGTATGGTTCTCTTTGAAAAACTCGGTAATTCTCTCTTTTCCTCTATCTACTCCGCTTCCCATTGAAAGTGTGGCAAGAACTTCATCTTCCGTAATAAAGGCTTTTACTTTCGGAAGTTCAGTCAGATTGGTACTGTATTCTTTTCTTGACAGTTCAAGCTCCTGTAACTTCTGATAAAGGCTGTCCACCTTATGATAGTGAAACCTTAGTACATCTCTATCTTCTCTATATGCTTCTAAAAATCGTCCATACTCTTTGATAACATTTACAAGGTATTCAGGATTTTTCAGTGCCTCGGATAATCGTTTTGTTTCATCCGGAAAGCCACCTCCCTTTTCGAGAAATTCAAAAAAGCCTTGTTCTTTTCCTTCCACACTCAAATCGTGAATAAGATACCATAGGGATTCTGAAATTCTGTCTCTTTCATAGTCTAAGGCTTCCTGTAGTTCCACATTTGTGGCAAATTCTCCGCTGTTAAGAAGTTCATTGATCCTCTTTGCAGCATCACTCCAACTTAAAACCTGCGTATGATCTTCCCTTGCCGATGTTCCGGAAGCAAAATGAATCCCCTTATCCGAATACCACGCTGAGATTTCATTTCCGTCAATGATATAGCCGTTTCCCCCTTGAAAAGTATTTTTAAGGTATTCTCCCAATTCTTCATTGCTTTTTCCTTTAGAAAACTCGGCAATAACAGGAAGTCTGCCACCATCGTGATTTCCTCCGTTAATAAGGACAGTGTCTATATCTTTCTGAGCAAGAGGGATGCTAAGCCTTATCTGTCCATAAGAATTTTCAGGCAAAGAAAAAGAAGCCTTGTCCGCTTCTCTTATCTCTACTTTAGTATTTTCTTTTAGATTTCCACGATTTCCTTGATGGTCATTTCCTTCAAGGCTGAAATCATCGCCCCATACTGTGGATTGTTCTCGTCCTCTATCTTCCAAGACTTCATCAGCTTCGGCTTCTCTGTCCTCATAAATGCTATCGCCTGTTTCTGAATATCCATCAGGTGTTCTGTCAGCTTCTTCTCCTTGTATAGATCCACTAACATCTCGAAGCGGCTCTGCTCCTCGCTCTGTGAAAGATAATCCAGCCTCATCACTGCGTAGGTCGGATTCGGATATTCCTTGATGAATTCCATCTGTTTCTCCAAGCTGCTTAGTGTATTCTCCCTGATTTTGACTGCTATCTCCTCCGTACTCCCCATTTCTGAAAACTCGCTCGGTTTCACTAATTCTTTCCTTATCATCTCGTCGAAGTACATGGTTTTCTCCTTCCTCAATTTCTTCTTGTATTTGATTATATCCTGCTTCTCTATTTCTTAAAACTCCTTTTTGAAGCTCCAACTCTTTACTTTTTTGAATGGTTGTATCTATGATACTTCCGCTAATATCCGATACGGTTTCACCAAGACTCATAAGGGATATGCTGTCCAATCTTTTGAAGTTTTCTATTAACAGCTCCTTATCCATAGGGTAGTATAACTTAAATCTTGAAGCTACTGCATAGCTGATGGAATCCCTTACAAATTTAACAAAGGATATTCTGTCCTCATCAGCTATTCTAAGCTCATTCATCAGGCTATCTATCTTTTCATCACCATAGATTCTGCTTAAAGAAAAGATATTTTCAAGGTTACTTTCGCTTTCTTCATAGCCTTCGCTTGCTATCATCTCCTTTAAGACCTCTTGATAGGCTTCTTTATCAAATCGCCAAAGATTGACCTCATTAACATCTCTGTTTCTTGAAACGGTCTGGCTTACATCAAAGATGTAGTCCACTTTTTTGTATGTGCCGTAGTCCTCTAAAATCGGAATTCCTTTTTGTCCTCGCATAACGGTTCGATGAAAGCGTTCACGCCAATAGTCGAACTTGGCACAGGCTGTCGCTTCAGGATTTTTATCATAGATACTTAATTGACTTCTAAAATCATATCTTTGATTGTTCCCGACAACCTTCAGGAGCTTTAAATATTCCGCTTCACTATGCAGAATGTCCTGTTTTACAAGCTCCAAAATGTTATGAAAATCATTGATTCGCATTTTTACCTCCTTTTTTCAAATAAAAAAGGTGGTCAGATGTTACTCTAATCACCTTTAAATTCTGTAATTCTGTTTTTTCTATTTCATTACTATCCATTTTCCTGACTTAGTAGAGCCTTCTCTTGTAATAATTCCATGAGCTTTAAGATTCCTTATATGGTAGCGTACTCCGTCTGCTGTTATCTCTTTAATTTCATTCGCTATCTGCTCAGCAGTAATACTCGGATTGTTTTTCATAAGAAGCACTATTTGTTCTTGGATGTTATTTTTTTCTTTGGTAGTTTCTTTAGTAGTTTCTTTGGTAGAACTACCATTAAAACTCTTTAGAAACTCAGTGTTTATTTCCATCACTGCATTTGTATAATTGTCTACATCATTGTCCGGATAGAATTTAAGCTCTGGAGAGCCATTTTCAATAAGTGCGTCTTTTGCCCGTCTGATACCTGAACCGTAAGATTCTATCAGATTGAGTGAAAAAAACATATCTTTCAATTCTTTATTTAGGTACTGCCTTCTATCAAAACTTCTATCTCTGTTAAGAGCTTCGATTGTTACAGGAGGAAGCGGTCTGTTATGATTTACAAAAGAAATTCTATCCTTGTAGATATATATTCCTACATATTCAGGTGTATCATATTCTTTGTGTAAAATCGCATTTGTCGCAAGCTCTTCAAACGCTGTAAGAGGGTAGTTATAGATAATCTTATGTTCTATTTTATCCGACTCTCTTATGGTGTAGGAAGCCATAATATTATCTTCAAAATACTTGCTGACCTGTTTTGCCTGTATCCAAACCGGTCCGTCAAATCTTTTCGACTCCATTTTATCCGTTCCGTCAATCTCTCTTATGATTTCTACTTGGGCGTTCGGAATGAATTTATTTGGCATTTCCGCAAACATCAAAACAGCAAAGTTTTTGGCTCTGTAACCTCCATACTCACTTTCACTTACAAGTCCCATGCTCTTTGCCATATCAAGTTTAGACATTTCTCTAATATCTTTTTTCGCACCTGTTTGCAGCAAATACTCTTTCATATACTCATAGCTTAAATCATCTATGGTTGCTGTATCATTTAGGTTAGAGCTGAAAGAAAAGCCTGCAAATTTTTTCAAAAGTTCAAATTCTTCTGTCGGATTTGGAAGTCGTGAATCCCTGCCTACCCTGATATATCTGCCTGCCTTTAATTTTATGTCTTTATCTTTTTCCGCCTTTTCACTTGTTTGAAACGGTCCTCCGCCGCCACTTTCAACAGCAACGACAAGATAATACTCTCCATCAAGTTTATCTGAAATAATATGATAATTGATTTTAGGGCGAATATTTGCAAGAAGTGATTTTAATTCATTCTCAATTCCTTCAACCTTGGACTCTTTTATACCTTCTATCGGTCTTTTCGGAATTGCTTTTTCTCCTGTTTCCTTATCGTCAATTTCTTCTATACCGATGAATAACAAGCCAATTTCGTTATTCATATAATTATTGGCAAAGGCACAGGCAGTTTTTAGAATTTTATCTTTAAAGTTTGCCGACTTTTTATATTCAATAAAACTGCTTTCTATGTTTTGGTTTTCAAGAATGTTACGAGCCATTCTTTTTATATCTAAAAGCTGCATAATACCTCCTTTTCAAAAATTATTTTAGTATATTATACCATTTTTAGAGCCTTTTTTCTACTGCATACCGTACCTTATAACTTTATTTTATCCATCTAAGTTCTGTTACTCCTGCATAGCCTACCTCCCACACAAACCAAGAAAAAGCAATGGCACTGCTTTTATATTTCTCAAATTCAGCATTCTTAGCACAATTAAGCCTTTTGGAAAATACATATACTCTTTCAGGCGGATATTTTTTAAACATCTCATATCTTTTTTGTCCTTCCAAAAATGCCAAACGAAAAAGCATCGCTATTTTTGTTCCTGATTTAGATATTTCAAGAGCGTGTTTTATAAACCTGTCAGCACAAAAATAGGGCGGATTGGTTACTATGTCTAAGGTATTTTCTTTAACTGTGAAAAAATCTACTTCTCTTTCTTCTCCATAACCTCTGTAACAAATATCTGTCGCTTTCACCTTATATCCATATTCTTTAAGCACCTTACCAATATGTCCTTGACCACACGCAGGCTCATAGACTGTTGTTTTGAATTTTTCTCTATTTAAAAGTTCTTCTATGGCTCTTTTGTCGGTTGCATAAAAATCTAAAATCTCTCTGTTTTCATCAAGTTTCATTAAAGTATCAAACATAGGCTAAACCTCCTGATACTTAGTTATAGTATCTTTTATTTCCGCCTCTATACCCTCTAAAAACTCTTTTTTGGAAGATTTGCCCTGTGCTATATCAGACAACTCCATTTCCCACTGTGCCGTCATTTCTGCTGATTTAAAGTTATCTGCAACAATCTCAATCAGACTTTTTCCTTTCAGTGTTGCAATCAGATTCTTCTTATCCCTTTCAATAAAGCCTTTGTAGATCAAGTTCTCTATGATTCCGGCACGAGTTGCAGGAGTTCCCAGTCCTTTTCGTTCGACTTCCACATTCTTGTCTAAACTGTCATTTCCGGCTATCTCCATAGCCTTTAAAAGTGTGTCCTCTGTAAAGTGTTTCGGAGCTTGAGTGTACTTTTCTTTAATCTCTTTATTTTCAATGCTTAAAACATCGCCAATACTGACATCAGGAAGCTCAATATCCTCATCTTTTTTCGCCTTATATTCTTTCAAATACTTAGTAAAGCCCTCGTCTTTAATTACCTTTCCTGAGCTTGTAAATTCAAAGCTGTCAAATTCAGCCACAATCTTCGTTGTATTTTCCACTAAAGGATAGCCCACACTTGCATGGAGCTTATTAGAAATAAGCCTATATACCTTTGCTTCACTCTCAGGAATACCCGATAAATCTTCACTCAGTGAGCTTACTGTAGGAATAATCGCATGGTGATCCGTAACTTTTTTAGAGTTGAATACTACCTTGATACGCTCTGTATCAAAGTCATTTTTCCCTAAAATGCTGTTGACTGTGCTTGTAATCATATCTTCGGTTAAATATCTGCTGTCTGTTCTTGGATAGGTAATCAGCTTTTTTTCATACAGGCTTTGTGCATAGTCAAGTGTCTGCTTGGCACTATATCCGAAATGCTTGTTGCACTCTCTTTGAAGTGTTGTCAAATCAAATGGCAAGTCAGGTTTTGCAACTTTTTCTTTCTGTATCACATCCGTAATTTCTATCCTGCATTCGAGTAAGTTTTTAAGCTGTTCCGCCACTTCCAAGCTGTTGATTCGTTCTGTCGAGAGAGTAAAGCCGTCAAGTTCAAGTTCTACCGTATAGTATTTTTCTTTCTTAAAGTTTGCTATCTCGTCATCTCTTTTTACAATCATGGAAAGGGTAGGTGTCTGAACTCTGCCAACACTATAATTTTGCTTATATAAGCAAGAATAGAGCCTGCTGATGTTCATTCCAACAAGCCAATCTGCAATGGCTCTTGCCTGTGCTGATTCAAAGAGATTATCATAAACATTTCCGTCTTTTAGATTATCAAAGCCCTCTTTAATAGCACTATCTTCCATGGAGGAAATCCAAAGCCTTTTCATCTTCTTTTTACAGCTTGCCTGAAGATATACAAGTCTAAAGATTGCTTCTCCCTCACGACCTGCATCGCAGGCATTGATAACAGTATCAATCTCCTTATCATTCATCAGCTTTTTAAGGGTATTAAACTGCTTTTTCGTTGCCTTTGCCACATCATACTGATACTCACTTGGAATAATCGGCAAGTCATCAATATTCCATTTTTCATACTTTTCATCATAAGAATCGGGATTTGCCATTTGTATTAAATGTCCCACACACCAGCTTACCCTGTATCCGTTTCCCTCATAATATCCGTCTTTTTTATTCTTTGCTCCAATCACTTTGGCTATGGATAGGGCAACACTCGGTTTTTCTGCTATCGCAAGTTCCATATCGTTTTTCCTCCCGTTTTCAATATAAGAGGGCGAAAGATTTTCTCTCGCCCTGTGTTTTACAGCAAATAGTATCTTTTTTACTCCTAATCTTCTTCGCTGTCCTCTGTTTCATCTTCCAGTTCCTGATTTTCAACTTCTTCATTTTCCATTTCTTCATTGACTTCCGCTTCCGAGAAAAAATCATCATCTTCCTCTAAGGCTTCCAGTTCCTTATCTTCTTTCTTCTTTGCTATCTTAAAATAATATCCTGCTCCCAATGCACCCAAAGTTACAAGAGCAAGCAGGATATATGTTCCGGTGCTGCTTTTTTCTTCCTTTTTTTCAGGCTTTACTTCTTCCGTTTTCTCTTGTTTTACAGGTTCTTCCTTGACTACTTCTTTCGGTTTTTCCTTTGCTTCAACCATATTGAGCAGATCATCTTCGGAAACTTCGGTAAGGAGCATTACATTTTCTCCCTGTTCATCGTGATTGATAATGAGGTGAAAGGTCTTACCGTTCTTCGTCTTAAAGGTAATAAACTGTCTGGCATCAGCGGAATATTTATCGGTTTCCTTATTCTCCTTATCGCTGTTATGATGAATCGGATAATCTTGGTTTGCATTATCCTTGTTTTCCGTAACGGAAGCCCTTGCTTTTGAGGGAGCGGAAGCCACTCCCTTATTTGTATTTGCCTTTTCACCATTTGAAGCTGCATTACTTTGCTTTAAGTTCTCCGGCTCTTTGGCATTTAACTTATTGGGATAGCGGACTTCTTTTTCTTCTTCCTTTTTAATAACTGTAATTTCCGGTTTTTTCGGTTCTTCTTTTAGTGTTTCCTGTGCTGCTTCTTTTTCATCAACCTGTGCATAGGCTACCGATGGGTAAGCTTCCATAATGACCATAACTGCAAGAAGCAAAACTGTCATTAGCCTTGTAAATACCTTATTTTTCATAACTGTTTTCATCTTTTTTCTCCTTTTTCGTTTCTGTTTGTTCCTTTTTAACCTTTGCCATTAAATCTGTAATTGTAATGTTGTTCTTCCTGCAAATGGCAACAATCTCCTCATTTTCAAGTTCTTCTTCACGAATCAATAAAGGCTCCAATTCTTCATCAATCAGAGCCTTCTTATCCCTTAACTTCTTTATCTTGTTTTTTACTGCTGTAAGTTCTTTTTTCACATTTTACCGTCCTTTCTTTATTTTACTCTGCCGAAGCCGTAGAAATGCTCTCTCCAGTAAGGTGTATTGATACTGACAAAGCGGATAGGATCACCGGCGTGTATCATCATACCGTTTCCTGCGTAAATGCCGACGTGAGATATTGGACTTCCACTGTTATAGGTGTTTTTGAAAAAGATTATATCTCCCGCCTTTGCTTCCGATGGAGATACAGGATTGCAGTAAGTTTTGTAAATTCCCCAAGCGGTTGTTCGTGGCATATTTTTTACTCCCGAATGGGTAAAGCTCCAACACACAAAGGACGAACAGTCGAAGTTATTCGGCCCGTTCGCCCCAAATACATATCTCTTTCCGATATGCTTTTCCGCTTCGTTAAACAATGCCTTCACCGTTACATCATCAAAGGCAATTCCCGGATTTGAAAAGTCGGGATTCTCTACAATCTCCGATAAATTTCCGTTTCCGCTTCCAAAGACAGTTTCCATATTTCCTTTAGATGCAAGCAGTGCTTCATAGTGAAGAACATTATCGGGATACTCTGCAAAGATTTCTCTTACAACACTGTCCATTTCTCTTTTCTTCAGCGTTACTATGAGCTTCTTATACTCATAGGCTTCTTCATGGCTTTCGGTATGCTCATTGCCATCTTCATCGGTATATGTTTCCGTAACTGTCCTGTATCTGATTTCAATTTCTTCCCGATAAGATAAATCATACATCTTTGTAAAAAGGTCATTGATGATGCTTTGAACTTCCTTTGAATCCTTAATTTCTCCACATCTTGAAGTGATGTAGGATAAAAGTTCATGGGTATTGTGTCCGATTTCTCCCTCTTTTTCTATGATGTATTCATCATAGCCGGGATAATTTCCCTCTACGGAATCTATCTCCTCCTGTAGTCCTTCCTCCAATCCCGAAAACTGCTGATTGATTTCACTTAGCACAGTTTGGTTGGAAAGATAGGTTGTGGTTAATACTCCGCTTGTAGAGTTCATCATTCCAGTCATAGATGTGCCTGCAAAGTTGGTAAAGAAAGTCAGTAAAATAATAAGACCTATGACAATTATCATAAGTCCCTTTGCTTTTCGTACAATCATTTCCTTTGAACTCTTTAAGGTGTTAATAACTCCTTCCTTAATCCTGTCCCTAAGCCTTGATTTATTCTGCTTTCTTATAGTATCTTTCATTTGCTTACGCTTTTGAAATCTCTTAAAGGTATCAGCTTTCTTGTACTCATCCGTTTTCTTTAATTCCTCTTTGGCTTCCCGAAACTCCAGCTTTGATTTACGCTTTCGTATCTTGTAATCTTTTTTGCTTAGATCATAGCTTTTCTTAGCCTTTTTCTTATTAGCATAATTTTTTATCCCATGAAGTAATTTTGAGTTTACATCTGCAATCTTTTCTCCTGTTTCCACACCCTGATTTTCATCACTGCCATGGGAAAGATAATCCCTTACCGTTTCACTTCCTTTTGCAAGTCCTGATAGAGCAGACACCTTTGCGACCTTATTTTTCAGTGCCTTTTTTTGTTCTTTGGAAAGCCTGTTCTTTTTTTCTTTGTCATAGACAGTTTTTTTACCGGTATTTTTGCTTTCAGCCTTATCTTTAGCATTTTCTTCTTTTGAAGTCTTCTCCTTACTTCTTGTATAGAGCTTATCTGAATAGTTTTTCTTCTTATACTTTTCCTTTCGAGCCTTATGCTTTTTTGAGAATTTTTCTGTCATATCCTCTTTTATATGAAGATTATCTTCCACATCATAAGTTGACTCAAAATAGTCGCTGTCCCTAAAGTCATTGTCATATCTGTCGATGATACCGTCATTATCAAGGTCTTTGCCTAAAGGATCGTAGATTCGTCCGTCTTTCACATCGGTATTATAGTCTGACTTTATTTCGGCATTTCCTTTGTTGTCATTTCCTTGACTGTTATTTATCTCAACAGATTTTCTATGCCTTGCATTTTTCTTGGAACTTCCCTGAGTAAGCTCATTCTTAGAAATTCTCTTGCTTATCTTTTCGTGTATCTTATCCTGAAATCTATCTTTGTCATGAATAATCTTCCCTCTATAATCATCCCCATGCTTTAGCTTACTACTTTCGTCAATATCAAAACTATCTTTCCCTAAAAGTCTTGCTTCTTCTTTTATCTTCTGCCTCTCGGCAAAGTCTTTTTTCATCTTTTTACTCATAAGCCTACCTCACTTCTTCGGGTTTTGTCGTCATTTTCTTATATAAAATGGTGTCTTTCGGAAATTTGTCAATAAACGGAACTATTGTATTTCCAAAGAATAACAGTCCCTCGCCCTCATTGGAGTTGGTAACATATTTAAGCTGAGGTTTTGAGATTTTAAGCTTTCTTGCAAGTATTTCTCTATCGCCGGACGCTTGATTAAGCATTAGTACAAAGTCCGTATTGTCAAAGATATTTTCTATTTCCTTACTCATCAGAAGGTCTTTGACATTTTGCGTAATGCCTGTCGGAATACCTCCCCATTTACGAAATCTTTTCCATATTTCAACGGAATATGACGCAGTCTGTTCGTCTTTTAAAAGCAGGTGGAACTCGTCTATATAGTACCTTGTTGCCTTATTTCCTCTGTTTAAAGATACCTTATTCCACACCTGATCCTGTATCACAAGCATGCCTATTTTCTTTAACTGACTTCCAAGCTCTTTGATGTCAAAACAAAGGAGTTTCTTATTCAAATCCACATTTGACTGATGGTTAAATACATTAAGAGAGCCTGTTACATAAATCTCCATCTCAGTTGCCAGTTTCTTACCAACTTTTTCTTCCTGATTTTTAAGCATATCGTATAAATCCTGAAGTATCGGCATATTTTCTTTTATCGGATTATCAAAATACTTCTCATAAATCTTAGGCAAGCACCTGTCTATTACCGACTTTTCTTCCGCTGTAAGTCCGCTACCGCCAACTACAAGTTCAAGCATACTCATTATGAAGTTTGCCTTGTCTTTAAGCGGTGCGTCCCCATCTCCGTAGTTCATATTGATGTCAAGAGGATTGAGGTAATCCTTTGACTTACTGCTGACTTTAATGACTTCCCCGTCAAACTGTCTTACAAGATTTCCGTACTCTCCTTCGGGATCGCAGATAATGACATCATCATCAGTTACTATAATAGCATTAGCCATTTCTCTTTTCGCTGAAAATGACTTACCGCTACCCGGTGTACCAAGTATCAAACCGTTCGGATTTTTGAGCCTTTTCCTGTCTGCCATAATCAGGTTATGACTGAGGGCATTTAATCCGTAATACAAACTGTTGCTTGAGTTGATGAAAAGTTCTTCCGTTGTAAAGGGCATAAAGACTGCCGTAGATGAGGAAGTAAGTCCTCTGTTAATCTCAAGCTTATTTACTCCAAGAGGAAGCACACTTACAAGTCCCTGTTCCTGTGTGTGGTCAAGCCTTTTTATCTTACAGTTATGCTTATTGGCAATGGAGCTTATCTGTGCAATAGAGTTTTCAAGTTTTTGTATTGTCCTTGCAAAATTCATAAAGACAATGGTTACAACAAACATTCTCTCATCTCTTGTCTGCAAGTCTTTTAACAGGCTTTTTACATCTTCCCCATAGGTGATTAAGTCTGACGGTAAGATGTCCATATCATAACCCGATCTTACCGCCTTTTTATTTTCCTCAATTCGCATCTTATCAATATCGGTATTTTTCCTTTTTACCATCTTAATGGCTTCGCTCTGTTCTATTGCCCTGATATGAAACGAGATATTGATGTTATCATCAATGTCTAAAAACTCTGAAAGCATACGGTCTGAAAGCTCACTTGCAAGGATTTGAAAATGGCTTGTTGCTCCGATGAATTTGCCGAACTTAAAATATCTGCTTGGTGTAAAGTTAAATTCATCAGGTGTAATATATGTCTTTGTACTTTCTTTTCTTTGCAAGTCATTATATGAAAAGTAAAATGTCTTACTTGGATTTAATATATCATGAAGAATCTTTAACCTTTCTTCGCCGGTAAGGCTTTCCGCCCTTACTCCCATATTTTTAAGATTGGATAAGATGTCTATCTCAAGTCTTTCAAGTTTTGAGATTGCCTGCTCCATATTGTTCGCCTCTACTGTAAATGTTACATACTTTGATTTTTTCAGTCCGTTATTTCCCTTTACTATCTGGCTTTTTAGCATTTCTCTAAACTCTAATCGTATATCGTCAAAGCCGTCCTTTTTATCCGGTATTTGTATTGCCGACTGCATTTCTTCATTTCTTCCAAGCTGATTAATATATGAAAGCTCGATACTTACACTCGGATCAAAGGAGTTTAGAAAGTTTGCAAACTGGTTAAAAATCAAGTCCCTATCTTCATCTAAGGCAAGCTGGTAGTTAATGTCCTCAAAGACGATACTTTTATTAAAGTACCTTTCATCTGTTTGGCATATACCGCTTTTTAACATTCTAAGATAGGGAATGGTATCTTCTACGGTATGGCGTTTCGGCTCTTTCTTTAAGATAAGACTTAAAAATCCGCTTCTCTCTTTTTTCATCTTTGTTTTATCTTGCTTTAAGTCCTGTTTACCCCTTTTTAGTGCCTTTTTGTTTCTTTCTAACTTTATCTGCTGAATTTTTCTTTTGCTGTTCAAGGTAAACCTCCTTTCTCACACGCTTCATCGGTTGGTAAAACTTGTGCAAATAGATATGCTTAAAATACTTTTCAAAGGGCAGTCCGTCCTTTTCAAAAAGAGTTGCGAAAAATATAGGAAGCGTTGATACAATAAGAAGTATGACCGCTATATCATTTGGTACAAATTTTCTTGTAAAGATATATACGGGGATTCCTATCAGTCCTGCAACGCTGAATCCTATGAGCTGTCTTTTGGTAAGATTAAAAGCAACTTTTGTTTTAACTTTATTTAAATCTTTTGGAATTGGTACATACGCCATAAGCTACCTCCCATCTTCCTTTATTCTCAAAAGTTCCTCTATATGTCCATATACGCTTGAAACTTCGTCCCTTACTTCTTCGATTTCTCTTTCCATCTCATTATTTTTCTCACTTTGAAACATCAAAATGGAATTGCTGTCTCTTTTGACAGTATCAATCTTTTTCTCCAGTCTGCTTAGTTTTCTCCTGTTTAGTGCAGTAAAAGCTACTGCAAATCCTGCAAGGAAAACTTCCACAGATAAAAAGAGTCTTTCTTTATTTTCTGTTGTTTTCATCTTATCCTCCTTAATGCGAGTTCATCACGCTTTTTGCAAGTGTTCCGCTCTTTAACATCATCAGTCCCAGTAATACGGCATATCCGAGTACCATAAATATGCTCGTGTGTATGTCCGTAAAGTTTATCGTTTTAACCAATACTGCATAAATTCCAAGACAAACCATTAGAATCAATCCCTGAAGCCCTAAAGCAAACAGTCCTTTGATGTAGTTTGTTCCTATCTGCCCCCATTCTTTGTTTCCCATCGTCGCAAAAGGAATGGCTGAAACAGATGAGTACACATAGATTTCAAACATTCTTCCATAAACTACAAGCATAATCACGATGGATATTGCCTGTATTGCAACTTTTACAAGTGAGATTTCAAACAGAATCATTAAAAGCTCACCCAGTCCTTTATCCTTTAGGGCATCCACCATCTGAACAATCTGATCTCCGGAAACGGTGGCAGAGGTGTTGATTACCCCCGCCGCCTTGTTTACCATACTTTGTGCAACATCAAAAACCGCCATTGAAAACTCAAAGGCATGAGATACTAACCATACAGCAATCCACATCTTGATGATGTATTTGAAAAACTCAAAGGTGTCCGTATCGTGCATATTGTTCTTTTGCATGACCATATTGATAAGCTCGATACAAAGGACTGCCGTTATTATTAGCCCTGCTATGGGAATAATAACGGAATCATTAATATTTTTAATAAAGCTGAATACTTCTCCGTTCCACCCCATAGGTGTCTTTCCTACATCTGCTGCAACGCTGTTTACCTGATTGTTTATGTCAAGAAACATGGACTCTAAGTTTGCCTTGATACCTCCGAGCAGAAGTTCTCTGAAAAATTCTTCTATCTTATCGAAAATACCAAACATAGATTTCTCCTTACTTCAAAAGATTTGCAAGTAGCGGAATAAGCTTTAAGCCGATAAGGACAATACCTCCTCCAGCCATAAGCTGCTTTATACCCTGTGATTTTGCTCCGGGATTATCTGAACCATATCCTTCCATCAGGTTGATAACTCCCCACGCTCCAAGTCCTGCCCCTACTGCTGTTACCAAGATTTTTAATACATTTACCGCCTGTGTAAAAAATTCCATTTTATTCTTCCTCCTTATTTTCTTTCTTCTCAATTTTGTTGTATGACTTTACTACAAAGTTTTTGTAAGTCTTACCGTCTTTTTCACGCTCTTTGAAATATCCAAAGATATGAATGAGATCGCCTTTTTCAAATCCTTTTGCCACTTCCGTTTTCTCTCCATAAGCTGCACAGTTGATATATTCCTTGCCTTTCCCGTATTTTTTTACAAGAGTAAAGTTTGCAACTTCTACTGTTTCCTCATCTTTTTCAAAACTTGAAAAAGTAGGCTCTGCAACCAAGTTGGCATTGATGTTAATCATTTCCTGCTTCATTTGTCTTTATCTCCTTTTTCTTTTCAATAAAAAACGACTGAAAGTTTTATTTTCCAATCGCTTCACAACCTCGATATTAAATTTTTCCTGCCTGTTAAGTGGGATTTCTTATCCTTATCATCTTTCCTCCTGCTTTTTACATGAAAAAAGCAGCAAATCTATTTTTAGACTTACTGCTTATCATCACTGCTGTTTACTTGTTTTTCTTCTTTTATCTTTTCTATCTTCTTCGTATCTACAAAGTGAGTAGCATACCATTTTTCAATATATTCAGAACCACTTTTGCTAAACCGTAGTTTAATAACCGGCTTTTTCCCTTGCCCGTTCTTTTTCTTAACCGCCCATCTCTTATATACACAAAACGACGGTTTTAGATTTCCTTTCTTTGCATATACCCTCATTTCATGCAGTATTGTAGACAATTTTTTAAGATTGACCTTGCATACTTTTTCCAAATACAAAACTTTTCCATTTCTCCAAAGTTCATAGTCAGTCTTTGAAAGTATTTCCAAATCCATAAGCACATCTACTGCTGTTGCATATCCTTTTCTTTTTAATTGGTGATACATAGATGAATGAACTTTTCCTATCAGCTCTTTATCGTTCAATAAGGTTTCCTCCTTGTGTATTTCTCTTTGATTATTATACCAAATGCAAATAATATCTAACAGCTACAACTTCATAATAACCGTATTCTTATTTAGTTTAGCCTTGCCCCTTCTTTTCATATAGCTTTCTATATCAAACAGGTTCTTTTTATCATAATCCTCAAGTAGCTTATAGTTCTTGTGCTTTGTAATATCAAATTTATCCGATAGGAAAGGGCGGACACCACGAAGTTGAAAGATACATTTACTGCCGTCCATAACTGTTATCTCATCTTGGCTCATCAGTTCCTTACCGGTCTTTTGATAATTTAATCCGAAACTCTTTTGATTGCTCCTTGTTTCAGAAGTGTTATATAGGTCTATGGTTTCCTTACCAAGTGTTTCAGATAGCTCTTTAAGTGTTGTTTTCTCTTTGCCACCTAAGAATAGGGTACTATCACAGTTACCTACGATTGTATCGGCGTTATCCTTGTAGATTGCCTTTAACTGAGATTGTGCCTGTAAAATGATACTTGCGGATATTTCTCTGGAACGAATGGTTGCAATGAGCTTTTCAAACTTTGGAATCAAGCCGATATTTGCAAACTCATCCAAAAGACACCTTACATGAACAGGTAATCTTCCGCCGTAAACATCATCCGCCTTATCACAGAGCAGATTAAATAACTGAGAGTACATAATGGATACTACAAAGTTAAAGGTATCATCGGTGTCCGAGATAATAACAAAGAGGGCAGTCTTTCTATCACCAAGAGTATCCAGTTCCAATTCATCTTCTTGCATCAAGTCCCTAAGCTCCTGAATGTCAAATGGAGCAAGCCTTGCACCGCAAGAAATTAAAATAGACTTCGCTGTTTTTCCGGCTGCCAATTTGTACTTCTTATATTGTTTCACCGCAAAATGTGTAGGTTCTTTCTTTTCCAATGCTTCAAAGAGTCTGTCTATCGGATTCATGTATGTTTCGTCATCTTCTCTGACTTCTGAAGCGTCTATCATATCAAGGAGAGTTGCAAAGTTCTTTTCTTCTCTTGGTGCTTCATAGAAGATATATCCTATAAGGGCTGTATAGTAGAGTTTCTCGGCTTTTACCCAAAAATCCTCACCTGCCTTTTCTCCCTCACCTTTGGTATTTGCAATGATAGTCTGAACAAGTTTTAATATATCTTTCTCAGAACGAATATAGGCAAATGGATTGTATTTCATGCTCTTTTTGAAGTTGATGGTATTTAAAATTTTTATCTCATATCCGTTATCTTCAAGCATTTTGCCACACTCAAGGACTATCGTTCCTTTCGGATCGGTTACGCAATATGACGAGTGCATTTGCATAAGGTTCGGTTTGACATAAAACCTCGTCTTACCACTTCCACTACCTCCTATGACAAGTACATTCTTATTTCTTGCATACTTTGGATTAGCAGGTCTGCCATTCATTGTCAGTCGTTCTGTTTGTGTTAGCAAGATGTTGTTTTGAAACTTCTCGTCCATATATGGCTCGATGTCTTTTTTATTTCCCCATCTTGCTGAGCCATACTCTTTTCCCTGCCTAAACTTCTTGGCGTTTTTACCTTTGGTATAGATAATGAATTTAATTATAGCAGCAACTCCTATTCCTGTCAGTATATCCACCAAATAAATACTTGGGAGAAAACTCATTGTATTAAGCTCTAATATTCCCTGAAATATCCTGTCAATCACATCTCCACCGGTATAGCTTCTCACATGATGAGAGAAGATGTTGCCAATATAGAAAAATGCAAGATAGGGAATGTTTTGTTTTACAAACTTTGCCTTATCTTGCACCTTAAATATGCCTTTAATGTCTTTTAATATTTTATCTATCACGAGTCTTTTCACCTCCAATCAAGAGTAAAAGAAAGTGTCTTCCTTTAGGTGTTACAAAGGTTTGAATGCCCACTGCATCATTATCGTTTCTGCACCATTCCTTTACTTCAAAATATCCCTTATTGTTCTTAGCATAGGGTAGAAGTCTGTTTTTCTTATCTCTGTAAATGAGTTCCTTCTCTAAGAGGAATTGAATAAATACCTTTTGTGGAATATGAAGCTCTTTTGCTGTGTTTCTAAAGTTGGTCAGCAGATTGTTATTCACCAGTTCATCAAAATACTTGGCTTTCGGCTCTAAATCTTCTATGATTTTTTCTTTTTCAGCAATCAGGTGATTGGCAAGGAGTACCGCATTTGCCAATATTTCTTCATTACTCATTTTTTCTTGATTTTTGATATATCCGCCATTCTTACGAATACTCGGCAATACCTCTGTGGTTACCCATCTTTTAAAGTCCTTTGCCTGTGGTAACTTGGAAGATAGGATAAGAGAGTAAAGACCGGACTCGTTGATTATCGTAAATGACTGTCTACCACCAAGGGTGTCGTGTTTCACGACTCCCTTATCTTCTTCCGCAATGTGTCTTACCAAAGCATCTCTCGTGTTTGAATAGCCCAGTTTTTCGGCTACTTCTTTTCCGATAAAGAAAAACTCACCGTCTTTTTCCATTACAGTGAGTTTCCCGAATTCCATATTTTCAAATGTTATCAAACTGCTCATAAGCTCTGCTCCTTTTGTTTATTCTTAACTTTATCCTTAGAAACAGTATTTTTTGCCATCTCCTTAAACTTCTCAATATTTTTGTGAATGGACTCTTTCCTCTCAGCCTTTCTTTCTGATGTTGCAAGAGCATTTTTAAAGGCTTTCTCCATTATTTTCATATCTTTGGCTTGGAAAAATACGGAGTATTTGCCTGTTTCCTTATCTTTCATCACTGAAAACTTAACACCATATTTGTTAAGCTCTTTTTTCAGTTCTTTCAGTTCCGCTTCTTCTACCGGTATTTCTTCCAGCTGTCCTTTTTTCGCCATATCCTTGAGCTTGACTTCATTTCCGTTTACTTTAACGAGCTTTTCAAGTCCTCCCAGTTTCTCTGCTTCTTTCATCAGTTTTTTCAATAGTGTTAAAAGAAGTTTTCCGGTTACTTTGGCAGCCTTAACCTCAAGGCTTAGTGTCTTTCTTGCAATTTCTTCGTTAATCACATTCAATATCCTCCTCTCATATCATAGCTTACAAGGGCAGAGTAATGTGCATCTATCCCACTTGGTGCATTATATGCTGCTGTTAGGACAAATGCTCTGATATTCCTAATCTTGTATTCATTTTCCTTAATAACATCTGACAGATACTCCAAATGCTCTGATTTAAGTTTTCTAAATCTTTCTTTTACTATATGTGCAGGAAGCTTCGTTTGATTGATTGTAACAAACTCTCTATCATCAAGTATCATAATATCTGCCAGTATCTTTAATATCTCATCAAAGTCTTTAACTATAAATTTATTGCCCAACTCAAGATGTTCATAATAGCCTGTCTGTGTTCTTAACTCATCTAAGCAGTTCTGATATATATTTTTGTTTTCTATTTCCGCCTCTCCGTCCATCCTTTTTCTTGGTTTTGAATACTCGGCATCTATGACGGAATGATGGGTGGAATTATATGATGAAATATCTGTAGTAATCTTTGATGAATTATTTGTAGTAATCTCTGGTAATGGTTGGGGCATATTGCCATTTTGCATTGGCAGATTTTGCTCTGTTGCATTGGTGCAATCTGCACTTGTGCATTGGTGGATTTTGCACTTTTCCATTGGTGCATTTTGCCCTAATGCATTAGGCATAGCTTTTTCTAAGGCTTGTAATTCTTCTTTTTTCTTTTTGTTCTCAATTTCAGCATAAAGTTCCTCCAGCTTTTCAGTATTTATGGTGTACCATTTTGTTTTATCTCTTGGATCTTTATTGTAGTTTCCTACGAGTAGAAAACCTGCCTTTTCCAACTTCGCAAAGGTTCTTTTTACAGTATCGAAACTCATATAGTCAAAATCTTTTTCCTGCCATGCTCTTATTGAGTTATATGTCCAATATCTTCCGTCATAGAAGTTATTGCCGGATTTCTTATTTATTTCTATCCAATAGTTTATTTGCTGTAAGATAAGAGCTTCATTTAAACCTATCTCTCTTGCCAATGTCTTATTTGCAACGATAGGTTGTTCATCAAATAAATACATACTCATCTAAAAGCTCTCCTTTCCATATTTTTTCGCATAGAAAAAGACGATAGTTTTTTCTATCGCCTTTGGTAACAGTTTTATATTTTTTTATATTGATTTTATCGCTTCATTGATTCCCTGTATAAAAGCTATTATTGCCGCTCCAATCATCGGTATTCCGTAAGGGCTTAGCAGAAATCCGATGATGAGTGCTTCTATTGCTGCTTTTGTATTGTGCAGCATAAAGAACGAGCCTATGGCAGCAAATACACACATCAGCATTAGCAAATACAATATCGCTGTTCCTATACTAAGCAAGAATGTTAGAAATGCGGTCAAAATGCTTAACAGCAGGCTGATTGGGAACAAGATTATTTTTATTATCCATCTCATTGATTCACCACCGCCTTTGCTAATGGAATAACTGACACAATGGCTTGAAATATTTTTCTACATATCATAAAAGCCTCCTTTTCGATATTTTGTTTGATTTTAAAAATAGGGATACAGTGCTGAAAGCTCCTATTTATCAAGCTTTTTCCTCTGTATCCCTATTATATCTCAAGCCCATTTTGTGTGAGATAAGCTGTTCGCTTTATTAGCCATAAAATCACCTTCCTATTCGTATTATTGAGCTTGAACAATTCAATTATACGACGGAATGGTGATTTTTTTGTATAACATATGTAGCGCACCCGCATAGCGGGTGGATTATTGTTTCGCACGCTTTGCGAGCTCAACAGGGACACGTCCCTACAATAAAAACAGCGAGGCAGCTCTATCCCCTTAATC
>NZ_ADGQ01000063.1 GCF_000147675.1 Peptostreptococcus stomatis DSM 17678
CTTTTGAGAAATCTTTATTCCTGTTTCAACCCTATCGTCTCCGTCTACCCTACCAGGATCTGGCGTTGTTCCTCCGCCACCGCCTCCTCCTGGATTATCAGGAGCCTTATTTACCTTGAAGGTATATGATATTAAGTTTGGCTTGTCAGTAGGGGCATTTGCATCCCTACCTTCATTGCTTTGCTTAGCTGCAAAAAATGTGTAATATCTGTCTGCATTTCTCGGTAAATTGGTTGTTGCCAAAGGCATTGTATTATTAGCTGCCAAAGGTATTGTATTATTAGCTTGTGGTGAATAAAAAACTTCTGTCTCAGACAATGCAAAATCATAAAAACCTGCTACTGAAGCTTTTAAAGTTATTTGAGAATCAGGTATAGCATTGTTATCAACTTTCAACCCAGAAATACCCACGCGAATGTTACTTGCGTCAATAGCATAAATTCTTTCCAATAATTCTTTCCACTTATATTTTTTAGACTTTTCATCTTTGCTAAGTCTTACAACTAATTTACCATCTTCTCTAGAAGTTGTTGCTGAAAAACCTTCTAGACCTTGAACTTTTACTTGAGGAGTAGCAGAAACACTAACTCCTTGTGGTATATCAATAGTGAAGGCTAAACCTGAATCAGAAACAACAAACTGACCTGCTCGCGTATCGATGTTTTGTAGTGTTGTTCCTCCTCCACCAAGCATTTCTAAAGTGAATCCATTCAAATATCGTTTAAACCATGATAGGTTTAGGGAAAATTCCAATGGTATTTCATCACCTCTATTATACTTACCAACTTCTGATGAATTACTTGACCCCTTTGCATACAAGTCACTGTACACAGCCAGCTTCTCATCAGGATTAGCAACTTCATCTGCTTTCAAGATTTTATCCTGAGTGAAGTTATAAGGATTTCTCCATGCATCTGACGGTAATTTTGCATACCACTTTAAAGTTTCGTAATAAGCCGTGTCTAAAGTATGTCCATTTGATCGTATTCCTGTATTAGGAAAGTTATTAACTGGTGAATATAAATCAAGACCATGAAAGGCAGCTATTGGATTTACTGCTGTATCAGATGGTTGTGTAATATACTTAGGGAATAACCCAGTCATATATTTATCATCTACATTCGCTTTAGTAGCTACATTCAAAACCTTTCTCTTTTCTAAATCTACCCAATAATTATCTTTTAACGTTTGCTCAGTTTTATCATCCATATCTCCAGTAATCATATCAACATCATGCATATATGATAATACATCCTCGTTGGCACCTGCAAAAACGGAAGTAGCAGGAATAATTACCATAGCCAATGATAGACTTAAAATACTAAATTTTCCTAGAATTTGTTTTATATTCCTCATTTTCAATTACCTCTTCAAATCAAAAGAATTATTGGATGTTATGTGCACGATTTCTGTGCCACTAAAAATTCTACCATACTTATAAAGACTACATAATCCCGTTCCAGTAATCGTACCAAGAGAATCACCCGTTATATTAGATGCATCTACTTTAAATGGGATTGAAATATCTATAGTATTACCAAAATACCCCTGTTCATCCTTAATATGTTTGAAAAAACCTTCATAATCTTCCCAATTACCAAGATATAATGTAAATGTCACTGAGTGTTTTGAAGCAACCGTTTCAATTTTACTAATTGCACTAGTTTTTTCTATTGCTTTTATATTAGCTGTATCAACTGTAATATTACTTGGAAAATTTACAGTATAAGTAAGAGTTGGGAACTGTTCACCTTTATCAAACATAACAAGATTCCTAAAGTTACCAAAAACAGTACTCTCATTTTCAAATTTATTCTGATAAAGTTCATATGCCCCAGCAAACAAGTCTGTAGACTCTACAGAACTGTTTAATGTACCTGTATATTGATTGTCTGTACCTTCTATCAATCTCAACTCTCCCATACTTACAGTTTTACTTAAATCAACTGTTCCACGTATTCTGCTAAACTTACCATGACCAGATACTGTCAGATTACTAATGACCTTATTTTCTGGATTACCTTATTCAGCGAATATACTTGTAGCACTGGCAAAAATGCCAAACACCATTAATAGAGCCATCGTTAGGCTCAAAGTTCTTTTGATTAGATTTTTCATAAGAAATCCCCCTTTAATTATACTAAAATATTATAAAATGATATTTGCTCCATCTAGCAACAAACAACAACATATACAGACTAAAGATAAAAAATATATATCGCAATTATATTAGAATATTGTGTTATGTATTGCTAGAATAATTAATTTGATACTCTTCTTGCATATATTGTACATCTACCAATATTATTAGTCAAGATTTAGATTAAAATATTTTTTTATTTTTAAATATTATCAATATAATTATTGATTGATTGTACAATCAATTTGTACAACTGAATAAAAAAGGCTCTATGTCAAATAATGTTGGTGATAA
>NZ_ADGQ01000062.1 GCF_000147675.1 Peptostreptococcus stomatis DSM 17678
CTTGTGCTTCTGATCATCACCATTGCTATCATAATCTATATCACTGGCTCCCTCTTCGTATGATATTATTGATCTTATCATAAGAGCCCCTTTTTTATTATCTAGACTATCATAAGACCTGAAATAGCCTCTGTCAACTTGATATGAATATTTCTTCATCTTGCTAGCCGTTCTGTCAAGAGCAACCACAATAGATTTATTCGTATCCTTGTCCGGTTCTATAACAACATAGTACTCTCCGTCTACTTGTATATTATACTTTTCCAAATCAATTTCCGTATCACCAAATACATTCAAATGTCTGACTTTTAATGGCATTAATAATGTTTTAATACGATTATTTTTATCAAATTTCACAACAGAAATCATAGCAGAAGTTCCCGTATTCTCTATATCGCTAGCAAACCTAACCTTAACTTTACTCAAGGTAGCCTTTTTCTTTGGTTTGAATGAAACTGCTACTCCTAAATCACCATTTATGCCAACAACCTGATTTTTTCCATTTTCGTTTTCCTTACCATTATCATAATAAAGTTCAACTTCATCTAAATCATTCTTGTCTTCCAAGTTTATATCAAAATCGCTTGAATTTTCATCAAGTGTTACCTTTTTTTCATAGAATTTATATCCGTGCTTAAAGGCTCTGAGTGTATATTCACCTACTGGAACATCTTTGATGCTAAACCTTCCATCATTTCCTGTTAGTTCAATCTCAGTTGTAGCATCTTCTACTAAATATACATTTACATCAGATAATTTTGTGCCTGATTTGTCACTAACACTCCCCTCCAAATTTTTTGTAGGTTTCTTAACCATATCAAAGTCTACATGAGTAGTATTTTCTTTGTTAATTTTAATTGTTTTGTCTATAGAATTATATCCAAATGCCTTGCAAGATATTTTTATATCCCCCTCTGACGGATATACAAGGAAAAATTCACCACTCGAAGAACTACTCTTAACCTTAATATCTGTACCTTCTACACTTATCTCAGCTTCTACTGGTTTTCCATCAGAGGTTACTTTTCCCCTAATAGTTCCTATTTCTTTATCCATTGCCTTTACGACTGCAGCATAAGCATTGACAATTCCATGCCCGTATCCATTATTAGGTGCTGTCTTGTAGTAGGAATCTGTCTTTGGAGTTGCAGTTTCTTCTAAAATTTTTTGTATCTCTCTATCATTTAGATTTTGTTTTGCAGATTTTACCAAGGCTGCAACACCAGCTACATGTGGGGCTGCCATTGAAGTACCGCTCATATAAGCATAAGTATCTTTGATACTGGACCTTACATTAACCCCAGGTGCAGAGATTTCTGGCTTTGTAAGGCTTGTATCAAATAGAGATGGCCCTCTTTTTGAAAACGAAGCCAAGTTACCCATTATATCAACTGCTCCTACTGCAAAAGACTCAGGGTATGACGCAGGTATAACTATACTACTATCACCAGGTAATGATTCACCAGGCATCTGATTACCAGCTGCAAATACTGGTAAGATGTGGGCCTGTCTCCACCTATCTACAGTGGATTTAAACCAGGTATCTGTCAAATACTGTGAACCACCCCATGAATTGTTGATGATTTGGGGTGCCTTAGAGGGGTCATTTCCAGGAGCCAACATCCATTCAGCTGCCCTTATAAAACTTGATTGTTCTACATTCTTGTAATTACTATCAAATATTCTGGCATTAATCCATTGAGCATCAGGTGCTACACCTATTCTATTAAATTCCTCACCACTTGAATTTAATTCAGAACCCAGTACTATACCAGTACAATGGCTTCCATGAGCCATATCAAGAACACCACTAGTATCCTGCTTACCTTGAATAGCATCAAAATAATTACTATTGTCAAAATTAACTCTATTAGTTGATTGGTCATAACCTTTAAATTTTCTCTTTAAGGCAGGATGGTTAGCGTCTACTGCTGAATCCATTATACCGACCGTCACACCTTGACCTCTAACTCCCTGATTCCAAGCCAAGTCTGCACCGATATTTTTCAAATTCCACTCAATCTCATCTCTGTTAGATTCTAAATTACTTGGTTGCTTGTCAATTGGATTATCAGCTTGAATTTTTTGATTTATATCTATTTTACGTATATTAGGATGAGACGCTAATTTCTCTATTAGATTCGCTTTGGATTTCAAATGTATGGCATTTATGATATAAAAACTTTCATAACTTTTTACATTCCCAGATTCTTTTTCTTGCTCTAACCAATCCAATACGCCATCTTGACTTTCCATAGCAGTCTGAGATAGCTGAGCTATAACAGCCTTCCTGTCTTTATCGTCTTTACTCTCTTCTGTTTTTATGGTCTTACTAAGTTTTTGAATATCCTCATTTGATGTATCATCCTTAAAATATACCATGCTATCTATATAGCCATCAGTTTTATTCAACTTTGCCTTTAACGCATCAGTGATCACATCATCAGACGACATTCCTCTAACCTGAACAATATTTTCTGACGATTTATGAGCTATAATACTACCACTGTAATTTGTTATAATCATACAAGTAGCCAGAATAAGAGTCAGACAAGATTTTTTATTTTTTTTTGCACTTGTAATGCCTCCTAACTTTACCATAGGATACAAAATTGTATCCTATGATAAAATATTTTTTGATTATAATATCAATTTTTCTAATTTTTTACTATTAATGACTTTATAGATTCTCTTACTGACCTACCAATAGAGTTTATTCCACCAAGAATAGTCGCATTACTTATTTTATTATCTTCAATATATTTTCTCTGTCTTGAAGTCATATAATTTGAAACTAACTGTAATGGTGCTTTCTTATAAGCTGCTAACTGAGAACCCGCTAGAGCATCTGTCATTTTATCATTATCACCGGATGCCATAACTATCCCATCGGACTTAGTATATAGCTCCTCTGACAATTTTAATGAAGTCTCATACCTATCGTATCCACTAATCCTCCTAATCTTTTTAGCAGCCATTTCTAGCTTTCTTTCTAAGTCATTTGACACGGATTTATATCCACCAACAATAATTACTTCATCAGCTTTATTTACCAATGACATATCACTATCAGACAAACTCTTACCATTTGTTAAAATCATATTGTAGTCATTCTGAGCACAATAACCGGACATAGAAATAGCATCCGCATAATTAACTCCATTTACTATAACCAACTTCTTAAGATCTGAGTTTGATTTTTTTGCTAATTCTCTAGCTGTATCATACCTATCCTTACCGTAAATTCTTTCAGTGCTGATACCCATAGTTCTTAATTCATCAGTAACCTGTCTGTTGATAGTATTATATCCACCAACTATGCTCACCTCACTGACCCCTAGTCTTTTTAACTCTCTTATAGTCTCACTTGGCAGATAAGAAGTCTTAGTTAGTAGTATTGGTGCCCCTTTCTTCTTTGCAAACAGTGAAGTTGATAGAGCATCTACAGTTACTTGACCGGATGCCAAGACAGCCTTCTTATTTGTATTTGGGTATAATATTTTACTTATTTTACTAGCAGTATCATACCTGTTTTCACCTTCTAGACTGCTAATTTCAGACTTTGTATTTTCATTCTTTACATTAAGTGTTAGCTTGGCAGTCTTTTCCGTATTCATAGCAGGAATAAACATTTTTATGATTATGATTCTCTCAGGTTTACTCTCCCTAGTAAATTTAAAAGTATTTACTCCCTTATCTTCCTTTACAAGATTGGCTTCTTTAAAGTATTCACCATTTTTAACATATAATTTACCTACACTAGGTTTATTCTCATCATACCTTCTGAATGTTAATTCATATGTGGTTTGATCTTTATCCTTGTCATATGTTGTTAGGACCTTATGATCTTTTAAGAAAATATCTGCCATTGATTCCTTATTGTCCTCATCCATTATCTTTGCATCAATACTTTTCTTGTCAGATTTTTCATTTTCCTTTTCTTTCTTTTCATCTGTGTTATCTTTTTTTACATCCTCAGATGATTTAAACTTTTCGATTGCTTTTTCTAGTTTTTCTATCTGTTTATTATAGTCGTCATTATTCTCAGATGTGTTTAATATATTTACAGACTCATTTATCACCTTATTAAGTTCATCGTAGGCTTCTTTAGATTTTTTGCCTTGTTCTATTTTCTTAGCCATATTTACCTTGCTCTCCAAGGATTTCCTTGCCTGGCTAGAACCTTTTTCCTTTTTTTCTATTAGAGACTTGATAGCTTTATCTATTGCCTTAATTAGATCAGACCTTTTGTCCTGTCCATTCTTACTCTTAGCCTCTTTAAGATAATTTTTAGCATCAGTCAATTTGTCCTTTAGATACTCCACTGTTTCATCAGTATATTTGTCAGAATTTAATTTTCCTTCTGCTTCGCTTATTACCTTTTCCAATTCACTAGTATCATATCTTAGTCTATCAGGTGAGTGCTGAATATCATACTTGTAATCATCTATTTTGGAATCTTGTATATCATCTCTTGCAAGATATTCTTTTAGCTCTTTATATCTATCCTCTGCAAATTTCTTCGCTTCTTTGATGCTATCTTGAGTATACTTCCCAGATTCTGATTCTGATTTTAAATCAGCATCTGCCTGTTTTTTGACTATATCTAATTCTATATACAAATTCGGTTTTTTAATAGAATTAAATAGATTTTTATATGCCTGACTTACTTCATCATTAGTGGCATTATTATTATTTCTAACTGATATTGCATTCTTATAAGCAGACATCAAGTTTTCATAAGGTTTTTCAGGTATGATATTCTTATAGACTTCATAATAATCCTTGTTTATTCCATTAATCAAGTTTATTAACTGAGTCTTATCCACTTCACTATCATTGTATCCATCAGTTTTTTTAGCATAATCTATGTCTAAGACTACTGTATGTTCGTGATTTTTATCTCCAAAAACTGGTGTAGCAGAGTCAAGATTCAAATACAGCTTTTGAGTTGAAGCATCTACCGGTATTTCAACTTCTGTTGGATATTCGTATTCCTTGTCCACTGACTGATACTTCATTCTAATTCTAGCTAATTTTTTGTTCTTTCCCTCAAGCTTTTTACCACTCTTTTGATTTCCTTCAAAGTAGTATATTTTTGATATTACTCCTGTAGGGTTTCCACCTTCTCCCAAAAGTGGTCTTAACTTCAGTGTCAATATTTTATCTGAACCCTTAATGCTTAGCTTGGCCCTGTTTATAAGTGCAGATGCAGCATGACTCTCAGAATGACCATTTTCATGTAAAAACTTAACATTTACTGTATAATCCTTAGATTCATTATTACCTGGTATATTTGGCTCTTCATTATTACCATTCCCATTGTCAGGTTTAAGATTTTCATCATCTGTTTTAATCTTTTCATCATAGTTGATGCTTAACTTATTATCAGTAATATAACGTTTTACATCTATATTTCCCTTGGAATCATAATATGTTATATCTATAGGCAGAAGGTCTTGCTTGCCATCTACGTCTAATTCTATTTTTTCTGGACTATACAAGCTTTTTGTTCCGTCTATAAAATCAAATTTAAATTTTTTACTTGTAATTGTGTTAGCTGGTTGAAGTATATTTCTTCTTGAATATTGAAATTCTGTAATTAATTTATCAATTTTATTCCCGTTCATAATAGGTTTTAAATATAAAACTAATTTCTTGTTTTTTCCACCTTCTTTTATAATATACTTTGCATCTTTGTTTATAAATTGAGAAAAGTCAGTATTCACATTTCCATTTGGTTTTTGTAAATTTACCTTAACATCATATATAGCATCTTTTTCTTGATTCTTGTCTTTGTCATCTTCAATTAAATCATCACTGCTTCCATCTTTTCTTTTCAAAGAATTCGCAGCCTTCTTTAATTCATCATAAATTTCTTTGGTATCATTAGGAACCGGCATAGTCTTCTTAGTAGTATTTAGCCATTTTTCTGCCTTAGTAAAAGCCACTAAAAATTTTACATATGAATCAGATTCATAACGATCTCTTAGATCAACTCTATCTTTGACTTTATCATACAAACCCTGCAATTTTTCAGTATTATAACGTAGAACTGTGAAGCTTAAATTAGTGGTCCTAGCCACATCTCCAACAAGATCTGACAAATCCTTATTATCCATACTTCTGTTTATACGTTCAAGTTCACTTTTAAAAGTTTCTAGACTCTCTTTAGTATAGATTTCAGGAGAATAAACAGAACTGTCTAAGCTACTTTTCTGCTGACTAAGTTTTTTTCTCAATATTCCTCTTGCGGTTTCTTTATATTCCGCATAATATATAGGCTTAACAATTTTATATAGACTGGTTAAATCTTCCTCGCCCATATCTCTAAAGTCTCTAATCTCACGTAAAGCATCATCTATCTTCCTACTCTCAGTAAGATCCATTATCTCACGTTTTATGGCTTCGCCTCTCTTCATCCAAGCCTGAATCTTATTTTCAACATAGCCTTGTGGTCTTTTGTCTTTTAGAGACGTATTTACTTTTTTTAATTGACTATATTTTATATCAATACCAAATGGTTCACTTATAGTAATTTCTTGATTATTATTGTTTATGTATTTTAAGCTGTTTACCACTAAATTTTCAGGTCCAACTTCTCCAGGTACTGTGACACTAAACATTGCAATATCACTATCTTCCTCAATTGGTTTTATAGCAGTAATCGGCCTGACAGTTGATATTCCATTAAAGGAAATGTGCTTGATAGACTTAACCATTTCTTTTTTCATGGAGAGCATGATATCATGTTCATTTCCAGATTTAACTACGGCAACAACTCCAAACAGTTTTTTTATTTCCGAATTATTTTCTCCCTTAACATATATATCTTGAGCCGGAGTATAAGAATTTACACTGGTAACTTTATATATGTCAAAATCTGCCTCTCTACCTTCATAGTATCCATCTGCTTTAAGTTCATTAGACAGTGGAAAATACATAGCATTTATTTCAATCATTAAATTATCATAGAGTGATTTAGCTTCTGCATCTGTTAAATTTTCCAATTTTCCATTTATACGATATGCTTCTTGCCACAACTTCCACCATGGTGTATCCTGAATTGCAGTTTCATTCATTCTACTACCATCGCTAAATACATCAAAAGGTGTTCCATTGTCTACTGTTTTGATAAATATGGTACCTAAATATCTATCAAGGATACTCTTATCAGATATAATCTTTTCTACTAGTTTTCTTAACTTGGTTTTGGCTTCACTCTCCTCTTTTCCATTTTGTAAAATGCCAACATTTGCATGGCTTTTAATATGATTGCTTTCAGCAAAACCTGGTACAAGGGTTCCTGTTGACATTATTAAAGACAAGGCAACAGATACCATTTTCTTGCTTATGTTATATTTTTTATTAAGCATAACTTCCTCCTACGTTTTACAACAATATTTAATATGCTTTTTAGCAGAAAACGTTTTTATAATTCTTATAGTAGCGCTACCTTGGTTCTTATTATAAACAGATTTCTACCAAACATATTCTAGCATAGCTTGATAATAAATGCAAGTTATTATTACTATCATCTATTATTTTATATTTTCATTTTATTAAAAATATAGTAATACAAATCATCTTATTTTAGACTAGATAAAAAATTATACTAATAAAGAGAGGTTATGCTTTCATTTACTTATTTCTTGAATGCATAACCTCCATTAATTTGAGATCTACGAATGTGTAATCTCACCTATATTAAATTTACAAATCATCAGATAAACTGAACAAACTACTTAAGTCCAGCTAGTATTGATTCAATCTTTTCCTTAGGCATAAAACCTATTTCTCTGCTAACTTCCTTACCACCCTTGAAGAAAATTACTGTTGGTACAGTACTTACACCAAATTCCTGAGCCAACTCCATACTTTCATCAACATCAACCTTTGCGAAATAAGCTACGTCCTTCTGTTCTTCAGCTACTTGAGCAAAAACTGGTCCTAACATGTTACATGGACCACACCAAGTTGCAAAAAAGTCAACAACAGCTACTCCTTCATTTTCCTTTACGTTCTTTACAAAATCCTGTGCCTTAATTACATTTGCCATTTTTATTTCCTCCTAAATCATATTTATCAAATAACATTTTATCAAATATTTTTGAGTAAGTACACTAATATTCTTATAATACCTGAAAAAAACTTTTAAAACATTTTTCGTACATTTTTCAAGATTCATACAAAAATATTCACTTCAATTTCAAATTGCAAACTTTATTTACTTTGCTTTACTTTCTCAGCCTTTGGCTTAGGTTTTACTGGCTTACCCTTAGGTATGTCAATAGTAAAGCTAGTACCCTGACCTAGTTTTGATTTGACCCTTATGTTTCCATATAGGGTTGTTGCTATCAACTTGGCTATTGATAGGCCTATACCTGAACCTTCTACTTCAGTTGCCCTTACCGAGTCACTCCTAAAGAACCTCTCAAATATTCTCTTTTGGTCCTTTTCAGATATTCCTATACCAGTATCTTCAACCAAAATCAAAACCCTGTCCCTGCCCTTTTCACTGGCTGTGATAGATATTTTATCACCAGCCTCAGTATACTTGAAGGCATTGTCTACAAGTATTCTGATTAATTGGTTAAGTTTAGTCTTGTCAGTATATATAATACTATTCTTCATCTTAATCTGATAGTCAAAAGACTTGTCCTGGTAGTCCGCAATTTCAATGTAGCTTTCAAAGGTCTCCTTGAACAAGGCTTCTATATCTACCCTGCCAATATTGAGCTTGACTATTGACTCCTCCTTAGTCAGAGACAAGAGTTCATTAATCATTTTCTTTAGCTGCCTGGTTTCTCTCATGGCCACTGCTATAGTCTCTGCCTCATCTTCTATGGTAACATCCGGTTGTTTCAATAATGATTCCAGCTTAGACTGGATTATGGCAACTGGAGTCCTTAGTTCATGTGATGCATCCTGGACAAACTTAACCTGGTTGTTCCAAGATGTTTCTATAGGCTTAAGGGCCTTGCTGGATAGATATCTAGCTATTATATATACAAGCAATAAAGATAGTATGTCAACAAGTATCAAAAGAGTCACCATATTGCCCAAACTTAATATTTCTGAGTCAATATTCCTCATTATCTTGTACTTATAACCATTTTCCTCCTTGACCACAAGACTCCTAAAATTATATCCGTTTATATTTTCGTATACAAAGCCCTCCTCTTTACCCAGATTTTCTTTTGGAATGCTAATACCAAAATACCTATTCCTAGTATAGTATAGGAGGGTATCACCCTTATATATGTATAGGATATCCTTTGGGTCTTGAAGGCTTATAGGTTCTAGTATCGAATCCTTACTGTATTGGTCCTTGATAAAGTGAAATTCTTCAGCTAAATTATTATCAATACCACCAATCAAGCTAATACTGAAATAATTGTATATAAAACAACTAACCAAAATCATAAAGACTTCTACTACACACATAATGGTCAAAGTCAGATTTCTTTTGGTCCTATCAAAAACATTATTGTTTATCATCCAATATGTAACCAACCTTTCTCTTTGTCTTTATATATTTATCATAGTCATATTTGGACAATTTTTTTCTTAGATTACTCACATACACCTCTACAATCTCTATAGTAGCATCCGAATCTATACCCCAGATTCTATCATATATCTGCTCCTTTAAGAGGATTGACCCCTTATTCAAGACAAAATACTCTAGGAGTTTAAACTGCTTATTCTGTAACTCTATCTCCTCGTCATTTATATAGACACTATTCTTTTCAGAATCTATTCTCAAGTCCTTGAATTCTAGGTACTTCTTGTCCTTTATTTTCCCATTTGTCCTAAGTATGGCATACACCCTGGCCACTAGCTCATCCATATAAAATGGCTTAGTCAAGTAATCATTGGCACCAAGAGTAAAGGCTTCAACCTTGTCATCAAGGGCCTCCTTGGCTGTCAATATTAGGATTGGTGTATCTATACCATCCTTTCTGGCCTGGTTTAATATTTCTATACCACCCATATTTGGCAACATTAGGTCCAATATAACCAAGTCATATATACCCTGTGAAATTAGGTAAAGACCTTCCTCACCATCTCCGCATGTTTCTGTATCAAAGTGCTTAGATAACTCCTTTTCTATATCCTTTTGTATCGTCTTATTGTCTTCAACTATTAATATTTTCATAACTTCCCCCCATCAATACTCAAGTATAAATAATAATGTCTAGACTTTAACTAGACTTATTCCCATATCATTATCATATACTATTAAAAATTTCAGCATTCAAAACACTATATAAACCTATTTTATCATTAATAGAGCAAAATATCCATACATCCACCCTATAATATATGATATAATAGTCAGGAATATAGATAGGAGGTCAACTATGTCTAATAAGCAAATAACTTTTAATGAGCTACTTGAACCAAAAAAATCCACAAGCAAAAAAGATAGAGTAAAAACTGGAAATACCAAGTCTAAGGAAACTTCAAAAACGACTAAATCAAATGATAAAACTAAGAAGACTTCCACTGATAAGATTCCTAAAAGAGTTACCCTAGGATCAAAAACAAGAGTTGATGGAGTCAAAAAACTTACTGAAGAAAAAACTAAGGCTGTGAATAAGACTAAGCCTAGAAATAAAAATAAGACTGGCAGGGTTACATTCACTCAAGACGAATTGGATAAGCTGTGTGAAGTATATGACTGGTATATGACAATCAAGGACCTAGACCCCCTAAAACAAGTTAAGCAAATAGAAAATACTGATATTAAAATTGAAAAAGATATTATCAAGCAAGCCAAAAAGGTTGCCATTACAATAGATCAGGAGGTTTGGGAAAACTTCTCTACCCTGGCCACCAATATATCACAAAAAAAAGGCCCCTTACTTACTGAAATTATCAAGGAATACTTGCAAAGGCATAGGGACCTATACTAAAAAAATATGGTTCAAAGATATATATTATTCATTATTTAAATAATATAAAAGATCGTTAGCATCCCCCATTTTTGGGGGATTTTTTATGCTAGCGATCTGTAAATTCAAATTATATAGTTTTCATTTAAACTAGAAGTTTATACCATCTTTAGCCAACTTTGCTTCCAGGTCCTTGTCATCTACATCTACCCTCTTACCTATAAATCTTAGACCTATAGCAGAAGCTGCTATAGCTACTGGTAGTACGATATAGAATGGAACTCCTAAACCTGCAGGTATATAACCAAATACTATAGTAATTGCACTAATAAATATAGCATATGGCATCTGCGTATTTACATGGTCAATGTGGTTACAACCGGCTCCCATAGATGATAGGATTGTTGTATCAGATATTGGTGAGCAGTGGTCACCAAATATAGCTCCTGTTAATACTGCTGATGTTGCAACTATTACATAGCTCATTTCTGGAGATAATGAATACGCTAGAGGTATTGCAAGAGGCATCAGGATACCCATAGTACCGTAAGCAGTACCTGTTGAGAATGAAATTACAGCTCCCAATATAAATATAATACTTGGTAGCAGGAATGGTGGTAGTGATCCTGATAGGTACCTTATAAGGAACTTAGCTGTTCCAACTTCCTTGATAACTGAGCTTAGAGACCAAGCAAGTATCAAGATAACACCTGTAATCATCAAAGTCTTCATACCATCTACCCAAACTTCTATAGCTTCTGACATAGTATAGATCTTCTTAATTTTTGCAATAATTATAGATACTATAGATGAGAATATAGCAGACTGGAATAAGGCTACTGAAGCATCAGAAGATGAGAAACACTGTCTTACTGATGAGAATGAAAACGGACTAGCATTGATTGATGCTATTAGGTTTGCATCTTCACCACCCATAATTGTAGAATAACCACTATAATAGAAGGCTATTAGTGAACTGACTATAAGTACTCCTATAGGTATAATAGCATTCCAAACACTTAGAGTAACACCCTCCTTTGGTGCCATATCATCTAATTCTTCAACACCCTGGTCTAGGTCAGTTGTTATATTCTGTCTTCTTCTAGCTATATATTCCGCCTTTCTCATTGGACCAAATTCTCTAGCCATGTAGGCAGTAATTAATATAAAAGCCAAAATAAGTATATTATAGAACCTGTATGGTATAGTGCTTAAAAATACACCAAAGGCATCTATGTCTACATGAATGCTAGTAAAGGCATCATGTATCAAACCTACTTCTAGGCCTATCCAAGTCGATATGATTGCCAGACCAGCTATTGGTGCTGCAGTAGCATCTATTACAAAGGCTAACTTTTCCCTGGAAATATTCATCTTATCAAAGACCGGCCTCATTATTGGACCAACAATTAGTGAATTAGCATAGTCATCGAAGAATACCAATATCCCCAAAAACCAGGAAATAGTCTGTGCTCCCTTTGCTGACTTAGCTCTTCTTGCTAGAGACTCAGCAACGGCCTTGGCTCCTCCCATCTTACCTACAAGGTTGATAACACCACCTATACATAATACCTGTAATACGATACCAGCATTCCATGGATCTGCTAGGGATTTTAGGGCTCTAGATATAAAGTCTAGGAAGGCCAAAACTATTCCTGATACTATACCGCTACCACCTGATAGCTGTAGTATCAGTGATCCAGACATTACTCCTAAAAACAATGATATTACAACGTTTCTTGTTATAAATGCCAAGACAATTGCTAGCAATGGCGGTATAATTGTTATAATTCCTAACTTTAATGAATTTGCCTGTGCAATCTTGTCAATTTCTTCGGCATATGATGGCACTGCCATCATAATCGTCATCATCAGGGTGATGACCAAGACTCTTAAATTCTTTCTGTTCATAATAACCTCCTACAAAATATAAGTCCTTTTTCGTAATATTGTTGATAGAAGATTTCTGACATCAAAGCATATAAAAAGCCTCGGATGGGTATCCGAGGCACAAAAAGCATACTCAAATGATAGCCCAACACAAGATACTTGTGACAGTGATACGCATATTCTACGTACCCCCAGCAATACAAACCTAAAGCTGTTTGTATGCTTCGGCAATTGTTCCTTTCCTTGTGGGTGCTTTACCCCTTTTCTCAAGTACTAATAACAAGTGCGCCTCTATCTTCTATTCAATTACTAATGCAAGTATACACTAAAAGTTAAAGACATGCAAGTCTTTTTTTCTCTTATTTTTAATATTTATTTAATTTTCTTTTAATAAATCTTTAGATTTATCTATACTTAGGTATATTATAACTCATTGCCCCTATATTGCTTGAGTATGAAGCTATATCGGCCATCTTATTAGCTATAGAACTTGGCCACCTTACTTCTGTCGCATACTGGTGGTATATAATACTTGGGTTCCACTTCATGCTATAAAGCGTGTTCTGATGATATTTACTACTATGGATATACCTATTAGTTATCCATGATGCAGCCCCGTCTATTCCAGCAGCTACACTAGTCCAACCATTATTATAGGCTGTAGCACTACCTCCTGCTAGGGCATTTCCATCAACTGCCCCTATACCGAAGAAGTTGTAAACAGTCTTACCATTGTATACGGTACCCTGGGCCAACTTAGATGTACCATAACCGGTTTCTATCATAGAGTGGGCAACTAGATACAATACATTTATATTATTCTTTTTAGCAGCATCTATAAAGGCTTGTCCCTGATTATAGAAAACATTACCTGACCTACAGTATTTTGCTAAATATGCATTTAACTGACTCGCAGTTATATCATCAGTATACCTGTCAAGAAGGGCAAACTGCATAATGTTAGAAGAATCCATATACCTTGATGGGTCCATATAAGATTTTAACTCATTTCTAGTAACCTTTCTCCATCCGCCTACTGTCAAGGTATTTACGGCTTTTGACATCTGCAAATCAACATGTTCGTCCAGAGTCATACCCATATCAACATAGTTAGTATTACCCACTGAGGCTTTTGCCTGACCGTTACTTGTATTTATAGTCAAATCCTCATTACCTACACTGCTATCTTGCCCTGCATTATTATCTTGGCCTACATTTTCTACTTCTTCACCAGTATCCTTAAGGTAATATGAAGATACATAACCTATCTGTCCCTTATAACGTACCTTGTTCCATCCATTAGTACTAGATATATACTCAACAGTATCTCCCCTGCTTAAGTCAGCTAACTTTTCACTTAAGGAATTTGCAGACTTTCTAACACTTAGGTTGTTAGCCATAACCATCATTTTTCTACCTGCACTTGCCGTAGAACCAGTAGATGAAGCAGATAAGAGCCTGCTTGAAAGATAACCTGTCTTACCATTGTATGTTACCTTAGTCCAGGCAGAACCCTCCTCAAGAACTCTAACCCTATCACCCTTTTTCAAGACTTGAATAACAGATGACTTTGTATTAGCTTCTTTCCTTAGGTTTAATGTATTACTAGAAACTGTCTTCGTAATACTTGCAGGTGCAGTCTTTATATTATTTACAGTTTCACTTTTTTCAGCTATAGCTGATTCCTGCACCCAACCATCATTGTTATTGAATTTAATATTTACCCAAGAATCTCTTTTAGAAAGAATTTCCACCTCATCTCCTTTTTTAAGGACGAACTTAACACTTTCATTTGATCCTGGATTTACTCTAATATTTACATATTCGTAATTAATTACTCCGACTTGTCCGGCTGCAAAGGCTGAAGCACCAAATAATGGTAGGACAGCTAAGGCCGATAAACCTATCTTTATATTCAAATAAAACACTCCCTTTCTGAGTACTCTAATTATTATAGCAAATAATTACAAATTTGTAAACATTTTAAGTTACAAAAAAGTAACATATTTAACTTCTTTCATTATTTATTAGTATAAATAATATATTAAATAATATATTATTTTCTGACTTTTTACAATAAACTATATTATAATCTATTTTATTAAAAAAAATATCTTTATTTCACGCTTAAAATATGATACAATTAATCTATGAAATATATTATAAATACTATATTTTATGATATTTCTTTTTAGTACAATATTCATTTATGTATATTTTAATTTTTTATAAGAGGAGGAGACAAAATGGAAGATAGAAGATTAGCACTACTTTTACTAGAGAATTTCAATAGGTTCGATAACCTAATAAAAAATGTCACAAGCACAGGGATGAAGAAAATTCAGAAACTTACTTCAAAGCAGTTCTTTACGTTACAGCAGATTAGTAAGTACGAAAAAATTGAGCTTAAAAACCTGAGCAAGGATCTTTATGTTTCTACATCAAGTCTATGCATACTTCTAAACAAAATGGTTGCAGCCGGGTATGTTTTTAGGGAAGAAGATCCAAGAGACAGAAGAAATACTTTCTATGGCATCACTGAAGATGGTAAAAAGGTATTGAAGGAAGAAGAATTTAGGATTACATCAACTCTAGTTGAAAATATGAGTGGATTTGACGAAAAGTTCAAAAAGAATTTAGAAAAAAGCCTGTCTGTCTTAGTTAAAACAGCAGAAAAGCTATACTAATATTGACACTTGTGTTAGCCTAGTCAACTAGGCTGGTATTTTTAAAAGACACCCTTTCCATCTTGGAAAAAGGTGTCTTTTTATGCTTTATAGGTCTTTTACTGCCATATCTAAAACATTACCTATAGAATCATTTATCACTAGGTCTGATCTCCTGTCATAGGAAGTCTCAGCCTTATTTATCAAAACAATATGCCTACCCTTGAAGTAGTCCAAGAAGCCTGCAGCCGGATATACGACTAGAGATGTTCCACCTACAATCAACATATCAGCTTCAGAAATAGCCTTAATTGTTTTTATAATAGTATCCTCATTAAGTGACTCTTCATATAGGACAACATCCGGCTTTACTGAGCCACCACACTTGGGGCATTTAGGGACTAGACCCTCCAGGTCAAGAAATTCTTTTAAGTCCATATTGTAGCCACATGATTGACAGGTATTCGAGTTAACACTACCATGTAGTTCCAAGACATTTTTACTGCCTGCCATTTGGTGGAGACCATCTATATTTTGTGTTACCACTGCCCTTAACTTACCAATTTTTTCAAGGTAGGCCAAGGCCTTGTGGGCCTTGTTAGGTCTTGCATCTGGGTATATAAGTTTGTCCTTATAAAAGGCATAAAAGTCTTCTGGATAATGGACATAGAAGGTATGGGATACTAACTGCTCCGGACTAAAGTGTTTATTTAATTTCTTGCTGAATAGTCCATCTGAACTTCTGAAGTCAGGTATATCAGATTCCGTAGAAACACCTGCCCCACCAAAAAATACTATATTATCTGAATCCTTAATCATATCCCTCAGTGATATGATCTTTTCTTCTAAATTATCCATACTAATACCTCCTTAACCTTTTTATAAATCTTACTTTTATTCACTGGCCAGTTTTGGCAGGTCATCAAGTGACTCTATTTCAAGTACCTTTAAAAATTCCTGGCTAGTCTTATAAATAATAGGTTTACCAATCTTGTTCAACCTTCCCGCTTCATAGATTAGGTCATTATCCAAAAGGGTTTTTAGGACCTTGTCACACTTAACCCCCCTAATAGCCTCTATATCATTCTTTGTGATGGGTTGCTTGTAGGCAATTATTATCAGGGTTTCTAAGGTAGCCTGACTCAGGGACCTCTTTTTACCAGGTTCAACTAGTTTCTTGATGTAGGGAGCATATTCTTCATTAGAGCACATCTGGTACTTGTCTTCTATCCTTATTATCTGGATGCCCCTGTCATTTTCCTTGTATTCATCTATCAACTTATGGAGCATGATCTCTATCTCCTTAGGTGATAGCTCCTCATTTATGGCCATATTTAGTTCTTCAATACTGACGGGTTTTGCGTATGAGAATAAGATGGCTTCAATTATATTTTTTATCTGACTTCTTCTCAATCGTCCTTGCCCTCCCTCTTAATAATTATTATGTCCTTATTAGGCTTGTCCTGGATAATTTCTATTTCCTTTAGTTTAATGAGTTCTAGCATGGCCAAGAAGCTTGCTATTACCTCCTTCTTATCTGGATTATCAAGACTCTGAATAAAACTAAGCCTCCTAGACTTGTTTATCTTAGACCTAAGCGATACAATCCTATCTTCAACAGATATAGTCTTATTTTCTACTATCCTCTTTAAATTAGAATTTTTTTCAAGATCTTGGTCACCCTGGTTATTTTTTTCAACTTCTTCTAGAATTTTGAACAAGTCAGGAAGGATGGCCTCAATTTCATCAAAGTTGATCTTGGATAGGTCTAGGTTTTCTTCATCATCTTCCATATCATAGTCCTCTTGTTGACGATAAAATTTGTTGTCATACTCCTTGATATTATCCTTTAGGTATTCTGCTATCTGCCTATATTTTTTGTATTCTTCAATTTGGTCTATCAATTCCTGTCTTGGGTCCTGCTTGTCTTCCCCCTTATCCCTTAGATATAGGATATACCTGGACTTTATCTCCAAAAGCCTGGTAGCCATCATGATAAAATCACTAGCCAAGTCCATGTCTATAGACTTAACATGATCTACATACTCCATATACTGGTTGGTTATCTCCACTATTGATATATCCCTAATATCTATTTTATTCCTACTTATTAGGTCAAACAAGAGCTCCATTGGCACCTCATATTTTTTTGTTTGTATGCTATAATCCATACCTACCCCCTACTAGATAAATATCGTTACTAGGTTAAAAAATACTGTATAAATAGGATTCAATATAAAACCTAAAATATTTGTCATTATCAAAACTACAAAAATTATAAAAGTATATCTTGAATATTCATATGCCCTATATACAATCCTTCTTGGTAAGAAGGTAGATATAAGGCTCCAACCGTCAAGTGGTGGTATAGGCAGTATATTAAAGGCTGCAAAACCAACGTTATACATTACCAGAGACCTAGTTACCATCAGCATAGTCTCCTGGTTCACAAAACCTAGTAAATTCCACTCATTAGAAAATTTATATATCATAACAAATATAAAGGCTGATATCAAGTTAAAGCCTATACCAGCTAAAGAAACCGTTATATTACCTAGTTTTTCATTCTTGTAATTATAAGGATTAACTGGAACAGGTTTTGCCCAACCAAAGTGAACTAAAAACATCATCAGCATACCGAATGGGTCTATGTGACTCGTTGGGTTTATATTCATCCTTCCTGCACGCTTGGCTGTATCATCACCATTTAGGTAGGCTACAAATGCGTGTCCAAATTCATGTATAGATATTGCAAATAGTATTCCCAGAATTGATGCAAAAAATTCAGGCACACTATTTAAAAAACTTAAACTCATCTATAAATTTACTCCTCTCTATGAGATGTACAGAACTTCATAATAATCTGGTAAGTAATACTTAATTTAGGTCATTTTTACTAGTTTACTGCACTCTTTCTTATATTATACCATTTTACCTTTAAAAATCCTTACATATATAGAAAAAGTGGGGCAAGACCCCACTTTTATCTTAATTAGCTTGTAAAACTTATACTTCCATAAGTATAGGTAGTATCATAGGATTTCTCTTTGTCTTTATATACAAGTACTCTTTCAATTCATCCTTGATAGTATTCTTGATATAAGCCCATTCCTTAATATTCTTTGCTTCACACTGCTTAAAGATATTTAATACTATCTCCTTGGCCCCATCCATTAAGGTTTCAGATTCTCTTACATAAACAAAACCTCTTGATATAATATCTGGACCAGCAAGAATTCTTCCATCTTCTTTTGAAAGTGTCACTACTATTGTCATTAAACCATCTTCTGATAGGTGCTTCCTGTCTCTTAGGACTATATTACCAACATCTCCTACTCCTAGACCATCTATCAATACTCTACCAGATGGAACACGTCCATTCTTTCTAGCAGACTTCCTATCAACCTCCAAAATATCCCCATTCGATATTATGAATATATTGTCTGGGTCTGTTCCTACTCCCTTGGCCAATTCAGCATGTCTTTTCAACATCTTGTATTCACCGTGGACTGGTAGGAAGAACTTTGGTTTAGCTATAGCATGCATTAATTTCAATTCTTCCTGTCTTGCGTGTCCTGATACGTGTATGTCAGCTATATCGCTTGATACAACATCAGCACCCTTTTCAAGCAAGAAATTTATTACCTTTGATACTGTTTTTTCATTTCCAGGGATCGGATGTGCAGAAATTATTACCAGGTCACCCTTCTTTATTTCTACTTTTTTGTGTTCTGAGTTAGCCATTCTCGCCAAGGCTGACATTGGCTCTCCCTGGGATCCTGTCGTAATTATGACCAATTCATTATCCTTGTACTTATGGATAGAGTTAAGGTCTATAATGTGTTCATCTGTACTTAAATAACCAAGTTCCTTGGCTACACCTAAAATATTTACCATGGACCTACCAGATACGGCTACCTTCCTTCCATATACCTTAGCCACTTCGGCAATCTGCTGAAGCCTGTGTATATTAGAGGCAAAAGTTGCTACTATAATTCTACTATCCTGCGCCCTCTTAAAGAGGTTATCTAGACCCTCTCCTACACTCTTTTCTGACATAGTTGAGCCTGGCTTATCTGCATTAGTAGAATCCGCCATCATCAGAAGAATCCCCTCTTCATCACTTATCTGGCATATTCTGTGTATATCCATCATCTGACCATCAATAGGTGTTAGGTCAATCTTAAAGTCACCTGTATGGAAAATTACACCCTGGTTAGTGTGGACAGCTATTGAATAGGCATCTGGTATAGAGTGGTTTACCCTTATAAATTCAACCTGCATATTCTTTAACTTTATCTGCTGCCTTGGTCCCACTATATTTAACTTAGCATTTGTTATTCTATGTTCTTTTAATTTTACTCTAATCAGCTCTATACTAAGTGGTGAACCATAGACAGGCACATTAATCTTCTTTAGTAAATAAGGGATAGCCCCTATATGGTCCTCATGACCATGCGTTATAAATATACCCTTTACCTTGTTTATATTCCTCATCAGGTAAAGAATATCCGGTATTACTATATCAATACCCAGCAATTCATCTTCTGGAAAGCTCAGTCCAGCATCAATTACTATAATCTCATCCTTATACTCTATGACGGTCATATTTTTCCCGATTTCATTAATACCGCCTAGAGGTATAATTTTTATTATATCATTATTGTTTTTTGCCAAAATTTATCTCCTTTACTTTTATTTTTCACGAACACAAAACATCTATATACTATAATACCACAAAAATCCCCTTTTTAAATACTTTTTTCCAATTATCTACATAGGAGACCTATTTATGGTATAATTTATAAATATATTTATGCTATAGATAAATTAGTATTTTTCATAGAAAGGTTTATTAATGAGAAGTAGAACACACTTAATAGCTGGGACCATGGCAACCCTAGAAATTTCACTCTTATGTGGTTTACCAATCAGTCCCCTAACCATACCCGTGGCTATGGCATGCTCAGTAATGTCTGATATAGACGAGGCCAATTCAAATGTACTAAACAAGTTAATAAGTAAGGATTCGACTAGGAATATACATTCAGTGATACTTTTTTTATTTGCTATTATATCATTTTATATGTATCAAAAGACAGGTTTAAACCTCTATATGGCAACTATTTTTGCCCTGGTATTTACCCTATTGGCATCGAGATGGCTTACTTCCAACCTGGTTCGTTCACTGGTAATATCAGCTGTATTCTTTCTTATAGGGGCAAGCATGTACTTGCATAATTTTAATATTGGTTATACCCTATTTACACTTTTGATAGGTGTTTATCCCCTATTGAAACACAGGGGTATCAGCCATAGCCTACTGGCCCTTGCCATAATATTTCTAATATTCACCTGTATAGAAAAAGGTGGTGGCCCTTCAAATTTGGCCTATCCTGCCAGTATTGCCTATGCCAGCCACCTGGTCTTTGATATGACGACAAAGAGGGGTGTCGCCCTTTTTCTTCCATTTAGTGAGAAATACTACAGGTTTGCTAACCTAAAAGTAGGTTCCCTACTTTCAAACCTTGTTGAAAAGATAGTGATTTTAGCCCTGGCCATCCTATTATTGGTCACTTTAGCCTATAGGTATAAATTTAATTTCTAATACGGACCTTTTATTGGTCATATTTTTATTATTTGCTTTTATATGACATAAAAATTTGTTATAATATATTCATGTATTATTGACTTTAGGTATTTTAAGTGCTATACTAGTTCTTATTTTATACCATATATTTTTTATTTTTAAATATATTAGGTCTAAGCAAGTAAATATAATTTTTAAGGAGATGATAATTAATGGCTTTTTATTTCGATGATCCATCTAGGACATTTAGTGAATATTTGTTAGTACCAGGATTCTCGTCAGTTGATTGTGTACCGGCAAATGTAAGTCTAGAAACACCCGTGGTTAAATTCAAGAAGGGAGAAGAACCTGCAATAAAGATGAATATACCTCTAGTATCTGCCATCATGCAGTCGGTTTCTGATGACAAAATGGCTATAGCCCTTGCTAAGGAAGGTGGAATATCATTCATTTACGGTTCTCAGTCAATCGAAAGCCAGGCAGCAATGGTTGCAAGAGTTAAAATGCATAAGGCTGGTTTTGTAGTCAGTGACTCAAACCTAACACCTGATAATACCCTGGCAGATATCCTAGCCCTAAAGGAAAAGACTGGTCATTCAACAGTTGCAATAACTGATGATGGGACTGCAAATGGAAAACTACTGGGTATAGTTGCAAGTAGGGACTACAGGGTTAGCAGGATGTCACCTGACACTAAGGTTGCAGATTTTATGACACCATTGGAACAAATAGTATCTGCTCCTAAAGACGTGACTTTAAAAGAAGCCAACAATATCATATGGGACAACAAGTTAAACTCTCTTCCAATAGTTGATGAAGAAGGTAAGCTAGTATATATGGTATTCAGAAAGGACTACGATTCACACAAGGAAAATCCTCTTGAGCTACATGATAGCCTAAAGAGGTATGTGGTTGGTGCCGGTATTAATACCAGAGACTATGCTGAAAGAGTTCCTGCCCTATTAGAGGCTGGAGTAGATATCCTATGTATTGACTCTTCTGAAGGTCATTCAGAATGGCAGGCTACAACTATAGCTTGGATAAGAGAAACATATGGAGATAGTGTTAAGATTGGTGCTGGTAATGTAGTTGACAGGGAAGGTTTCAGATTCTTGGCTGAGGCTGGAGCTGACTTTATAAAGATTGGTATCGGTGGTGGTTCTATCTGTATTACAAGAGAACAAAAGGGTATCGGTCGTGGTCAGGCAACTTCAGTTATCGATGTGGCCAAGGCTAGAAATGAGTATTTTGAAGAAACAGGTATATATATCCCTATCTGCTCAGATGGTGGTATAGTTTATGACCATCATATAACTCTTGCCCTTGCTATGGGTTCTGACTTTGTAATGTTGGGTAGGTACTTCTCTAGATTTGATGAATCTCCTACAAACAAGGTAAATATAAATGGTGCCTACATGAAGGAATACTGGGGTGAAGGTTCTGCTAGGGCTAGAAACTGGCAGAGGTATGACCTGGGTGGAGACAAGAAACTTTCATTTGAAGAAGGCGTTGACTCTTATGTTCCATATGCGGGTTCTCTTAAGGATAATGTTGGTCTTACCCTTTCAAAGGTTAGGTCAACAATGTGTAACTGTGGTGCCCTATCAATAGCAGAATTACAAAAGAAGGCTAAGCTAACAGTTGTATCTGCAACTTCTATAGTAGAAGGTGGAGCCCACGACGTCTTGTTAAAGGACAACAGAAACTTATAGTATTAATTCAATTATGAATATATAATGTCTAGGATAAAAATATCCTAATAAGGGGTCAGGTTTTGTTTATTGCAAATAATACCTGGCCCTCTTTATTTTTATTCACCAATAATTCACCCCTTAAAATATAAGACACCAATCATTATGAGATTTTAAAATAAATAAAAAAGCGCTGATAGGACACCAGACTTTTTACTAACTTCATTAAAGCCCTTAATCACTAGCAACGCTATACTATTTATTAATAAAAATGGATCACAAAAACTAGAACTTCATCTGCTCTTCTTCTTTTGAACTAGAGGCAACTTCTACACCATCTATTGGTAGACCGTAGTATTCTCTAACCTTAGCCTCTATTTCAGCTGCTATGTCTTCGTTTTCTTCTAGGAAGTTCTTAGAGTTTTCTCTACCCTGTCCCATTTTTTCATCATTGTAGCTATACCAAGCACCAGCCTTCTTTATTACATCGATTCCTACAGCTACATCTAAAAGATCTCCTGACTTAGATATACCCGTACCATACATAATATCGAACTCAATCTGCTTGAATGGTGGGGCGACCTTGTTCTTTACAATCTTTATCCTTGTCCTATTACCAAGTATCTTGTCACCCTGCTTTATAGAGTCAACCCTTCTAACCTCTATTCTCATTGTAGAGAAGAACTTTAAGGCCCTACCACCTGTAGTAGTTTCAGGATTACCAAACATAACCCCTACCTTTTCTCTCAACTGGTTGATAAAGATAACTACACAGTTAGATTTCTTGATTGAACCAGTCAACTTTCTAAGTGCCTGTGACATCAGTCTGGCCTGTAAGCCAACGTGTGAATCTCCCATATCACCTTCAATTTCAGCCTTTGGTACAAGGGCTGCAACAGAGTCTATAACTAAAATGTCTATTGCCCCAGACCTGATTAAGGATTCTGCTATATCAAGGGCCTGTTCACCGGTATCTGGTTGGGAAATTATTAGATTGTCTACATCTACACCCAAAGACCTGGCATAAACTGGGTCTAAGGCATGTTCTGCATCTATAAAGGCTGCAATACCATTTCTCTTCTGGGCTTCTGCTATACAGTGTAGGGTTACTGTTGTCTTACCTGAAGATTCTGGTCCGTATACTTCTATTATTCTTCCCCTAGGTAGACCTCCAACTCCTGCTGCTATATCCAGGCCTATTACACCTGTAGGTATAGAATCAACATCTAAACCTGTAGTTTCACCTAGCTTCATTACGGAGCCTTTACCGTGTTCTTTTTCAATTTTCTTTAAGGCCTCGTTTAAAGCCTCCATTTTATTATTATCAATAGTCATATTATTACCCTTTCCATCAATTAAACATATGTTCTTGTAGCTTTATTATATAATAAGTGGTTGACATAGTCAAGAACAATTGTTCTTTTTTGTCCATCATAAGTAAAATAATAAAACTATGTCGTATGGCTTACGATATAAGCCTAGTCCTTTCTGTAAGTTTATAGGCAAATTTATAAAAATATGCAAATACCCAGGTTTATTTTCTATATCAATGTATAAGCTTGCTACTAAATTTCTATATCCAATTTGGCCTAAGTATAAACCAGTCATATAAGCCCTTTACTAATTATCTATCTTCAAATAATTCCTTGTTCTTTGAGAAATATTCATATCCAGAATATAGGGTAAGTATAGCTGCTATATATATTAACACTGTTCCTACCTTCAAAATTAGACTTGCATCCATATGGGCTCCCAAAAGTAAGAATACTATGGCTAACATCTGGGTTACAGTCTTTAATTTACCACTATTACCAGCTGCTATAACCTTACCATCAGCTGCTGCTATAGCCCTCATTATGCTTACCGCTAGTTCCCTGGCAACTATAACCACAACTATCCAAGCTGGAACCAGGCCTGGCTTTATCATGCAAGTCAAGGCTGCTATCACAAGGAGCTTGTCTGCCAATGGATCCATAAATTTCCCAAAATCAGTAACTAAGTTATGTTTCCTAGCTATCCTACCATCTAAAGCATCTGTAATAGCTGCTACGGCAAATATAATTAGAGAAATCAAGTACTTGCCCGGTATCTGTAGGTAGATAAATAGCATAAATAGTGGAACCATGCATATTCTGAAAACTGTCAATTTATTAGGTAAATTCATCCCATACCCTCCTTAAAAACTACTGACCTTCTGGACAACCCTTTAGGTCGTATTCAAAGGCTTCTTTTACTACTACATTGACAAAATCTCCTATTTCAAGACTTTGTCTAGAGTCAACATATATGACGCTGTCAATATCTTCTGCATCACATTGAGTCCTCCCTATATATAGGTTATCATCAACCTGGTCTTCAATCAAGACCTTGTAAGTTTTTCCTATCTTTTTACGGTTCAGTTCTTCTGATATGGCCTGCTGAACCATCATTAACCTTTGTAGACGTTCTTCCTTTACCCCCTGACTTAGGTGACCATCTAACCTGTCAGCCGGCGTATCTTCTTCTCTGGAATAGGTAAAGGCCCCCATCCTGTCTAGTTTCATCTCCTTAACAAAGTCTATCAGGTCCTCAAAGTCTTCGTCAGTTTCACCTGGGAAGCCCACTATAAAGGTAGTTCTGATTGTTGCATCAGGCACCCTTGACCTAATCATGTCAACCTTGTCCTTTAGCTCCTGGCGACTAGTCTTCCTATTCATCAACTTAAGTATCCTGTCACTTGCATGCTGCATAGGTATATCAAAATAAGAACATATATTGTCATACTTGGCAACCACATCAACAATTTCCTGGCTAATGCCCTCTGGATAAGAATACATAAACCTTATCCAATCAAAGCCTAACAAGGCCAAACCTTCTAACAAGCCTGCCAAGTCAGGTTTCCCATATATATCCCTACCATAGACACTAGTATCCTGGGCAATTACGACTAGCTCTTTGACACCAGCTTCCTTTAGTTTCTTTGCCTCTTCTAGGAGGTTTTCAAGCTTTCTTGACCTGTACTTACCCCTCAACTTAGGTATAATACAATAGGTACAATGGTTGTCACAGCCCTCCCCTATCTTCAGGTAGGCCAAATGGTCAGGGGTAGATACATACCTAGGCAAGTCTTCATTGAAGGTGAAATTAATATCTTCAATCAACCTTATACCGTCTCTCTCTGTCAGACCATCTACAACATCTGTTATATTTTGGTATGAGCCTGTTCCTACTATAGCATCTATTTCCGGTATTTCTTCCACCAGTTCATCAGGATACCTTTGTGCCAGACATCCTGACACTAGCAGGTAGCTAAGACTACCCTCATTTTTAAGGTTAGCATACTGGACAATAGAGTCTATTGACTCCTGCTTGGCAGATTCAATGAAACCACATGTATTTACAATTACTATATCAGCATCATTATAGTCTCCAACAAGCTGGTGTCCATTTTTATTAAGGAGACCCAACATTATCTCGGCATCTACCAAGTTTTTTGAGCATCCCAAAGATTCTAATGCTATCTTCAAATTACTTCCTCCATATCTCACAATATAGACTAGTAGCAAAAACTTGCTACTAGTCTTCAAAAGCCGAAAGTTCCTCTTGACTAATTAAGACCTTCCTTGGCTTACTTCCTTCACTAGGGCCAACTATGCCCCTTTCTTCCATATTATCAATTAACCTGGCTGCCCTGTTAAAGCCTATCTTATACTTTCTCTGTAGCATAGAAGATGAGGCCTGACCATTGGCTACGACAAAGGTAATGGCATCATATAGGAGTTCATCCTCATCACCACTTCTTTCAGTGTTTACACTTGAGATAGATTCCTCTATATCACCTGCATAAGAAATTTCTCCAGCTTCCTTTTTAACATAATCAATTATATTTTCAGACTCGGCCTCTGATATAAAGGCCCCCTGAAGTCTGACAGGTTTTGCAGCCCCAAGTGGGTAGAATAGCATATCTCCCTTACCCAGAAGCTTCTCTGCCCCACCCATATCAAGTATAGTTCTAGAGTCTGTCTGCGATGAAACAGCAAAGGCAATCCTAGAAGGTATATTCGCCTTTATTACACCAGTTATTACATCAACTGATGGCCTTTGCGTGGCTACAATTAGGTGCATACCTGCTGCCCTAGCCATCTGGGCCAGTCTGCAGATATGGTCTTCTACATCATTTGCACTAACCATCATAAGGTCAGCCAACTCGTCTATAATTATAACTATCTTAGGCAGTGGATCATCAGACTTTTCATTGTAGGAACTGATATCCTTGACCTGATTTTCAGCAAATAACTTGTACCTTCTGTTCATTTCGCTTACAGCCCAACCCAAGGCATTGGCTGCCTTCTTAGCATCTGTTACTACTGGTACCAATAGGTGGGGTATACCGTTGTAATTGGCCAACTCAACAACCTTAGGATCTATCAACATTAGTTTGACCTCATCAGGCTTGGCCTTGTACATGATGCTGGTAATAAGGGTATTTACACAAACTGACTTACCAGACCCGGTAGATCCTGCTATCAAAAGATGGGGCATCTTGCCTATATCACCAACAATTATCCTACCTGCAACATCCTTACCCAATCCCATAACCAGGGGTGACTTGAAGTTCTTAAACTCATCACTATCTATAATTTCCCTAACACTTACCATCTGTGATTCATCATTTGGTACCTCTATACCTATAGCACTCTTGCCTGGTATTGGGGCCTCCATCCTAATACTCTTGGCTGCAAGGCTAAGGGCAATATCATCAGTTAGGTTGACAATCTTGCTGACCTTGACTCCTGGATTAGGCTGAATTTCATATCTTGTAATTGTAGGCCCTACAGTAACCTGGTTGATATTGGCGTCTACACCAAAGTCCCTCAGGGTCTTTTCCAACCTACGTGCATTTTCTAATACCTTATGCTTGGACTTTTTATCTCCACCACCAGCTAGCTTGTTCAAAAGTGAGATTGGTGGCATCTTATAGTTTTTATATTTTTCGTGTTCATTTTCCGGAATTAACTTATCATCCTCTTCCACATAGGTCTTACTAGTTGGAATATGTCCCATCTTAACATCTTCTGTTAGACCAGTCATCTTTCTCTTAGGCAAAGATGACCCACTAATCATAAGATCTGACTCCTGCCCCAGTCCAAGTGTATCTTCTTCATCATCTAACTGTAGTAGCTTGTTAGACCTCTTATTAGATAGGTCCTCATCTTCCTTGGTGACCAAACCATCTATTATAGGTTCTTCCTTTTGCATCTGCTGGAGAATCTCTAAGTCTGATAGGCCCTGGGTACCCTCTAGGATTTCCAGGTAGTCGTCTTCTGCCTTGTTAAAACCTACTATCTTTATAGTCTTGTCATCATCAACTTCTTCTTCGTAGTCTTCAACTTCCTCATTCTTGTGGAACTTGTCCCTAATCCTTTCAAAGAAGCCGGTCTTGTTTAACATAGTCTTGTCATCCACGCCATCAATTTTGGCCTTCTTACCAAACTTAGTCCTAATCTTGTTGATAATATTACTAGAATCTTTAGGATTTTTGATATAGGCAATTATATCCTTAACCGAAATCTCGAAGAAATAAAGTATTGTCAATATAGTTGCAAATATAGTCAAGAGCCAGGCACCAACAAAACCTAATAAATGACTAAGTAGGTAGGTCAATATAGATGGTATCAGGCCGACACCCTCTCTTGATACCCCTATCTTGACTATATCCTGTATCATATCTAGACTAAATGGGCTCTCAGATGGCGTCCTTGCATAGTTGATCAGGCCATAATAGATGACAATAAATAAGACAAATATATAAAAGATCTTAGTCTTCTTTAACCTGTCTATCTTTTCATTACCCTCTAGAATACCTGTAATTCCCATGACCACCATTGTCAATGGTATTAGCATGGCCAGGCCTCCAAACATGCCCTTGCATAATAATTGTATTATCCTCGGTATTAGGGCACTTGATGATGACATCAGACCATAGGCAAAGAAAAGCCCTAGAAAAACCAGTATCAAATATTGGTATTCCCCATTTATCCTAAGACCTGTCTTTCCTTTTTTGTTCTGTTTTCTACTTTTCTTATTTTTAACAGGCTTGGCTGGTGGTCCAGACCTCCTGCCAGGCTGTCTACTATTTTTACTAGGCATTATTTCACCTCTCTTAACTCTTTAATTTGACTAATCAGGGAGGTCGCTGACCTACCTGTTATACCCAGAGACATCTCAGAACCAAATATCCTATCAATCGTCTTCTTCATGTAGTCTAAGTCAATAGAATCAATAATCTCCATTATCTCTTCTATAGACAGGAGCCTCTTATCATTTACCTCGTACTCTCCAATTAGGAGCATCCTGTCTTCAGTATCCTCTATATTCATAAGAACACTACCCTTGTACTGTTCCTTGGCAAAGTCTAGTTCATCTTGGCTGATATAAGACTCTCTCAGGCTGTCAATTTCGTCTATTATCAACTTATATACCTGGTACAAGTTGTCGTCAGCCATACTGGAATAGATACCCAATTCTGCATGATCCACATAGAAGGAATCTGATGAATAAATATTGTAGGTAAGCCCCTTATCTTCTCTTATATTCTGAAATAGTCTAGAACTAGTAGAATTACCCAAAATATTATTTACTAGCTTGACTGCCAGAAAATCCCTATAATTATCATCATTAGGACATGGGAATAGGATACCTATGTTGGATTGTTCGTCATCCCTATCCTCTATATAATTTTGGGACTTAAAGTCTTGCCCCTGCCTTGATATATAAAAGTCCCGAGGCTCCCATTTAGAGAAGATAGACTCAAGTTTATCTACTATATCTTCAAGGACAAAATTTCCACTCATTACTAGGACTGCATTATTAGGTATGTAGTACTTACTAAAAAAATCAAGTGTATCCTTCCTTGAAATTTCAGCAATAGATTCTATAGTCCCTAAGACCGACCTACCTACCCCCCGGTTGGAATAGGTCCTCTTCATTAGTTCTTCATAAAGGTAGTCCTCAGGCGAATCTTCGTACATCTTAATCTCATCCCTGATTACCAACTTTTCTTTTTCTATGTCATGTTCTGAGAATAATGATCCCGTCAGCAAGTCTGCTATAACATCAAGACCTTCTAATATATGGTTGTATGGCATTTTAACATGGTAACATGTATGATCATGGCCAGTAAAGGCATTTAAAAGACCCCCATAATAGTCTATGTCATTAGATATCTTTTTAGAAGACCTTCTTTGGGTTCCCTTAAATAGCATATGCTCTATAAAGTGGGCCAGGCCTCTTGGATAGCCTTCTTCCATTCTAGCTCCAACATTTATCCAGACACCCGCTGATACCGACCTAACATAGGGTATTTCCTCAGCAACTATCCTCATTCCATTTTTCAATGATTTATATTTTATCATCCTATCTCCTTAACGACATATCATAGAGACCAGAAAAGTCTCTTTATACCTAACCTATCTATATGATAGGAAAAAAATATGTCCAACTCCAGTATTATTCTAACATAGTTTTCTTAACTAAAAATGTACTATATAAATAAAGTCTAATAACTAATATAAGACTCTATTTATAGTATAGACCTTACGTTTAAACTTCCTTGCCTAGTTAGATAAACTGGTAAAATCACGGCCTGATGTAACATAGTCTATAAAGGCTGATGATGAAGTTACCAACTTGGCAACATCATTGATTTCATTCCTAAAAACCCCAGTCTTTTTGCCATTTACAAAGGCATAACCATACTGGTGGATCATATTAGGTCTAAAATTGCCATCCCTTCCTAGGTACATCATCACATGACCTTGCATATACATACAAATACCTGGCTTCTGTTTTAAAAGGAATCCTTCCTTGGAAACCCTTGTAGTATATGGACTAAAGTCTATATTTTTACCAACTATATCCTTGGCCTGCTGACCGGCATCTCTAGGAATAATTATACCAAAAGACCTGTAGATGTCCCTAATAAATCCAGAACAATCCCTGGTATTATTACTGTGTCCCCAGCCATATTTTTCACCCTCAAACTTTAGGGCCTGTTTTATTATATTTGCCTGGCTAAAGGCAAGATAGGACTTCACAAGTTCTGACTTGTCTAGGTCAATTGTAGTTGTTTTATAGAATTCTCCTGCTAGTGGCATTGCCAATTTAAATCTACTACTATCCTCAGAAACTATAGGCATCCTCGTACCCATGTCTATAGTATAGCCATCTATATTTTTTTGCCTATTTATGTAAGTTGCAAATTCAAGCTTCCTATTAGACAGAAATTCTTCTTTCGTTACCTTCATAATATTCCTAGTAGGTATCCAACCTAAATAGTCCACACAATATACCTTGGCCCAAGTTTTGTCAGAATTATAGCCTACTATTACTACCTCATCCCAAGGGAAGAGACCTGTCAAGGCCCCCTGGTCCTGACTATTTGAGGAATCCATTATACCAGGTCCTTCCCTTATAACAGTTCTCTTTGCTATAAGACCATATTGGCCCTTTATATCCTCAAGTTTATTAAGGTACTTTGACCTGGATATATTTCTTTTATTAATTTCTTGTATCTGGTCCTGGCTATAGACTAGAGTCTTGTCATAATGGTTATAGTAGTCCCAGTATTCGAATGACGACCTATTAGTTGGTATAGTATTTGGATTTGGTTTCCTATCCCTATCACCACTTGCCTGAGGTTCAAATAGCTTATCAGGAACCCATTTTTGCCCGCCAACTAATTTAATATCCTTGTACTTCTTATTTATATAGGACTCATAAGACCTGTCCATACCCGACTTTTTAGTCAATACTATACCTGCCCCATCCTGGTAGGCAAGTGGCCCCAATGACAGGGCATCAATTATGTTTTGACCACTGGCAATATAGACCTTGTCCCCATCTATCAATTTAGAAATTTGAATAGCCGTATCGTACCTATCCCTACCAGCTATCCTCATTTTAAGTCCAAGCCTGTCATATAAGTCCTGGCTTATAGAATCCCTGCCACCTATGGCAAACTTGTACATTTCTCCATACTTAGAGCTTATATTGTCATTAGCTAGTGACTTGTTTATTAATAGGATTGGTTTTTTACCACCACAATAGGCACATGCTGATATAGCATCCATCTGGTTGGCAACTAGGCACAAGCCCTCAGCACCATATTTTTCTATTATTTCATCAACAACCTTCTGAGAGGTTTCATACCTATCTTGTCCACTAATCCTAACAATTTCATAACCCCTAGTCTTGAGGTCATTTTCTATATCTAATGATACGGATGAATATCCTCCAAGTATATATATCTTACTTGGCTTATTTCTTGCAATTTCATCCATGGTCTGACCAGGCATGGTATCTTTTTCTACTAAGAGTATCCTTCCTTGACTAGCGGATGCCAGGCTTCCTCCAGAAAGGGCATCAACATAGGACCTGGCATTGGCCAAGACTATAGGTTTATTTTCTGAATTTAAATGTTTCGATATTTCTACTGCAGTTGTAAACCTATCCTTGCCAGCCAACCTATCAAGGGCATGGCCAGTAGTTACAAGGCTTGATACCATAAGACCTGCAAGCATGCTACTTGTCAAGTGCCTTCCAAATTTTATATTAAATTGAAATCTGGATTTATTTATATTTTTAATTTTATTTGCAATACTAGTATTATTAGTCTTTCCTGTAGTCATAATTACCTCCCAACTTATCTATTTGACTCTGGTTATGGCTAATATATAAATTAAAGCCCTTAGCCCTAAGCCTTTGGATAAAATATGAAAAAGTCAGTGCAAAATCTATTCACACTGACCTTTAATGAACTGTAATCTAAACTATCTCTTAATAGCCTTTATTGAAAGATTTATCCTGTCCTTGTCATCTATTTCAGTTACTAAAACATCTATCTGGTCACCGATAGCTAGTACGTCTTCAACATTAGCTATCCTTTCCTTAGAAATCTGAGATATATGAAGCAGACCCTGCTTGCCTGGTAGTATCTCAACGAAGGCTCCGAATTTTTCTATTCTTGTAACAGTACCCTTATATATCTTACCTGGTTCAGCCTCTGCAACTATTTCCTCTACCATTTCTAGTGCCCTATTTATCATTTCTGGATCCACACCAACGATAAATACCTCACCAGTCTGTTCTATATCCATCTTGACACCTGTTTCATCAATAATCTTGTTGATCATCTTTCCACCAGGTCCAATTACATCCCTGATCTTGTCTGGATCTATCAACATCTTGACAATCTTTGGAGCATACTGAGATAGCTCTGGTCTAGGCTCAGTAATTACCTTCTTCATTTCACCTAGTATGTGAAGTCTACCCTCTCTAGCCTGCTTTAGGGCCTGCCTAAGTACAGGTTCATCTATACCAGCTATCTTGATATCCATCTGTATTGCAGTTACACCCTTTTCAGTACCTGCAACCTTAAAGTCCATATCACCTAGGTGGTCTTCCATACCCTGGATATCTGACAATACAGCTACCTTACCATGGTGCTTGATTAGACCCATGGCTATACCAGCTACCATATCCTTGATAGGTACACCAGCGTCTAATAGCGAAAGAGTAGATGCACAAACTGACGCCTGTGAAGTAGAACCATTAGAGCTCAATACTTCAGATACCAGCCTGATAGCATATGGGAAGTCCTCCTTGCTAGGTATTACTGGTAGTAGAGCCCTTTCTGCCAAGGCACCATGACCTATTTCTCTTCTACCTGGCCCCCTTGAAGGTCTAGTTTCACCAACAGAATATGCTGGGAAATTGTAGTGGTGCATATATCTCTTATTTTCTTCTTCATCTAGACCATCTAGTCTCTGTACATCTCCAAGAGCACCCAATGTTGTAACATTCAACACCTGAGTCTGACCTCTTGTGAATATTGCAGAACCATGAGTTCTTGGTATCATACCAACTTCACACCAGATAGGTCTTATTTCATCTAGTGACCTATTGTCTGGTCTTACACTGTGGTCAGCTATAAGGCTTCTAACTTCATCCTTAATTATATCATGTAGGACATCTTCTATATCCCCTGCTACTTCTTCAAAGTTGTCCCACTTTTCTTCAAAGTATGCCATAGTCTCTTCACTGACAGCATCCATCTTTTCAGTTCTTTCCATCTTTTCAACTGTCTTAACTGCCTCTCTCATCTTTTCTCTGGCAAATTCATTAACAGCTGCTTCAACTTCCTGACTTGGAACATGTAGTTCAACTGGGCACTTTTCATGGCCAACTTCTGCCACAATACCCTCTATAAATTCAACTATCTTCTTTATTTCTTCATGGGCATAAAGGATACCATCTAAAACAACATTGTCGTCTACTTCATTTGCACCAGCCTCAACCATCATTATAGCTTCCTTAGTACCTGATACTACTAGGTGTAAGTCACTATCTTCCCTCTGCTGCTGGTTAGGATTTAATACAAACTCACCATCAATTAGGCCAACTAAGACTGAAGCAGTTGGACCATTGAAAGGTATATCAGATATTGATAGGGCTATTGAAGATCCCAACATAGCAACTATATCAGGCGTACAGTCCTGTTCTACTGATAAGACAGTAGCAACTACCTGTACATCATTTCTAAACCCTTCTGGGAATAGGGGTCTAATAGGTCTATCTATCAATCTAGATGTCAAGGTAGCCTTCTCAGAAGCCCTACCTTCCCTCTTTAAAAATCCACCTGGTATCTTACCAACTGAATACAATTTTTCCTCAAAATCTACGCTTAGAGGGAAAAAATCAATCCCATCTCTTGGCTGTGCTGATTTAGTCACATTAACCATTAACATAGTATCACCATAGCTGATAATACAGTTACCATTTGTCATTTCGGCAATCTTACCAATTTCAACAGTTAATGTTCTACCGGCGATTTCCGTTTTAAATATTCTATGCTCGAACATAGTTTCCTCCTCTTACTTTTTTATCTTAACAATTTTTACTATCTTACTAATAGACAGCCACTTCAACAAGTTCTGCCCGTCAATTATTTTGAATAACTAATAGCAATTATATCTGGACCTGTGTGAGAACATATACAGGCTCCACCCTTTGCATAGACAATCTTCTTTACCTTGTCCTCTAGCCTCTTTTCTACCTCTTCCTTCAGTTTAGCAAAACTTTCAAGGTTAGACCCATATCCAACTATGACAGTGATCTCACCCAAATACTTTTCGTTCTTTTCCAGTACCATATCTATCAGCTTGCCAACCAACTTTTTAACCCCTCTTACCTTGGATGCAAGGGCAATTTCACCCTTTTCCATGATAAATATTGGCTTTATATTCAGCATATTGCCCAATATAGCAGTTGTTAGGTTTACCCTACCGCTCTTCTTCAAGAAATCAAAAGATGATGGTGCAAACAAGATGCTTACAGTATCTCTAACAATCTCTAGACCTGACAATACCTCGTCATAAGAAAGACCTTCATCTATCATATCGCAAGCTCTAACCACATACTGGCCTGCCCCCAAGGACAGCTGTTCTGTATCAAAGACATGGATAGGTCCATCAGTATCATTTTTAGCCAACAGAGCACTCTGGTAGGTACCACTCTTAGTAGATGAACCAGTAATACAAATAACCTTCTTGCCTTCCTCAATAGCCCTGTCAAACACCTCTTTAAACTGCATATAAGTAGCCTGAGAAGTTTTTGGTACCTGGCTTGACTTCAAAGCTCTTTCATAAAACTCTTCTTTAGTCAGATCTATATTATCTCTATACTCTTTACCATCCAATATCAAAGTTAATGGGACTATTTCCAGATATTCTTTATTATATAAGTCATCAGGAATATCACATAAACTATCACATATTAATTTTATGTCCAAAGTTCTACCTCCTAAAACTTTTTTCTGTTTAAGTCAACACAATCTATTATACCATATTGACACCTATAAATATAGATTTTTATTAATTTCAAAGCTTAATTTCTAGCTAGAAAAACATATTTCAGCTTTTTTAAAATGCAAACCTAGTCTATAAGTAAAAAAGCAGATATGAAACTAATCACACCTGCTTAAAGAAATTATTTTCTTAGTCCTAATCTAGCTATTAAGGCTCTGTAACCTTCTAGATCGTTCTTCTTCAAATATCCTAGTAGATTTCTTCTCCTACCAACCATCTTTAATAGACCTCTTCTTGAGTGGTGGTCCTTCTTATGAACCTTTAAGTGTTCATTAAGTTCATTAATTCTAGCTGTTAGTAAAGCTATCTGTACTTCTGGAGAACCTGTATCTCCTTCTTTTCTACCAAAATCTTTGATTATCTGTTCCTTGTTCATTTCTTTCCTCCTAAAAATTTAAAAATCGCCATTAGCTAAGCAAGGAGTGGAGCCTCGTTTGCCGAGCCATGGTTAAACCTCTATTATTATAACACATCACTTTTTTAAATACAAGTTTTATTTCACCTTATCTATACTTGGCTTCACCTTATCTATACTTGATTTTAGACATGACACATAATTTTCCCTAACATAGGCTACATCTTCCTTGAGCTGGTTCATCAGGTCCTCTTTACTTTTAAATTTCACCTCATCACGCATATGTTCAACAAATTCAACCTTTAGTTCCTTACCATATATCATCTGGTCAAAATCCAGTATATAGGTTTCTATAGTAACTTTTTTTCCATGGACAGTTGGGTTGGTGCCGATATTGGTTGCTCCACAGTAGACATTTCCATCTACAGTGGCCAGGCTGGCATATATGCCCATCCTAGGAATCACCATGGACTTATCATAGTCTATGTTGGCTGTAGGAAAACCTATAGTCCTACCTATCTGCCTCCCCTCCACAACTATACCTTCTATACAATAGTACTGGCCCAAGAGTTTTTTTGCACCAGCCACGTCACCATTGCTTATCAGGGTCCTAATGTCTGTTGAACTGACCCTCTTTCCATCTAATAGGACTGGTGTTACTATTTCAACCTCAAAATTATACTCTTTACCAAAGTCTATTAACTTTTCCGGGTTCCCTTCCTTTTTTCTAGCAAAGGAAAAATCATGACCAACTATAACCTTTTTTATACGCAACTTATCTACCAGAATCTTTTTTACATAATCTCTAGCAGAAATTTGGGTCATAGTTATGTCAAATGGAATGTTTACATAGACATCCACACCTAGCTTTTCTATTAGGGCCTGTTTCTGTTCCTGGCTAATTATATTTTTTACATATCCCGGCTTGAAAAAGTTAACCGGATGGTTTGAAAAAGTGAATACTACACTTTTTAGTCTCTTCTTTTTAGCATATTTGACTGTCTTAGATATTAACTCCTGGTGACCCATATGTACACCATCAAAATTTCCTATGGTTACACATGTATCGGTATCTAAGACTATATCTTCAATACTATTAAAAACTATCATCACATCACCTATCTCTTTATCGTCTATTATAAAGCATCTATATTCTAAGTTTAATTTTCTATCTAATTTGAGAATTTAGGCCAACCTCTCTGCAAGTTAGCCCGTCACTAAAAAAACTTATGACTCTTGACCATCAAAAGACCATCTTGCCTAATGAGCTGACCTGAACCTATAAAGCCATCCTTAGAATAGACCCTGACTAGGTCAGAATCCTCCCCCAGGTTGTGGTCGTCAAACCTTCTGTCCTCGATCTTACCGCCATTGGAATAATACTTTACAGCGTTATCCTTAAGTACTATATAGGGTAGGTCTGACAGGACATCCTCAACTGACCAAGAATTCTCTTCCAACTTATTTTCGTCTCTAAACCTTTCAAGGTCTTCTAAACTAATTGCCTTATCTATTTCAAATATACCCGTCTTGGACCTAATTAATCCTGTCATATGGGCACCTACTCCCAGTAGTTGTCCAAGGTCATGGCAGATACTCCTAACATAAGTCCCCTTACTACATTCAACTTCAAAAGTGACTTTTGGCAGGTCCATGGACAAGATATCTATTTTCTTTATAATTACCCTCCTGGCCACAAGCTTAATCTGGTCACCCTTACCGGCCCTGACTAGGTCACACATCCTCTTTCCATTAACCTTAAGGGCAGAATACTTGGGTGGAAGCTGGTCAATAGGACCGAGTTGACTATTCATAGCCCTTATCAGGTCTTCCTCACCAATTCCTGATGGGTCCCTGACCTCTAGTATCTGGCCTGAAGAATCATATGTGTCTGTTTCTATACCAAGAACCATATCACAAACATATGTCTTGTCCTTATTCAGTATTAGGTCGCACACCTTGGTAGCCCTGCCCACACAAATGGGTAGGACACCTACTGCATCTGGGTCCAGAGTTCCAGTATGACCAACCTTCTTTATACCCAATATTTTTCTAACCTTGTAGACTACATCATGGGATGTCATCCCAGCAGGTTTGTAAATATTAAAAATTCTATCCATTACTTCCTATCCTTCTAAAAAAGTTTTTTTGCTTCCTCAAGAAGCATCTCCCTAACCTCTTCAAGGCTTTTATCCCTAAAAGTACAGCCTGATGCCCTAATATGACCACCACCACCAAAAGTAGCTGCCAACTCTGTACAGTCAATATGTGACTTAGACCTTAGGCTTACCCTAATCTCATCAAGTTCCTTTTGTTTGATAAAGATGCCCAGTTCAACACCATCTATATCCCTGGTATAAGGTATGATTGCATCAATATCACCATACTCTAGTCCATACTTGTCTAACATATCCTTGGTAACTATGGCTAGGCATATTTTCGAGTCAACTATCTCTAGTTTATTTAAGCACTCACCCAAGATCCTATAATAGGCTGGTGAATTTTTCTGGTAAATATTCTCTATAATTTCCTGTTTTCTAGCCCCCCTGGCTATCAGGTCGGCTGCCATCAGTAAAGATGATGGCTCTGTATTTGAATACTGGAAGTTACCAGTATCTGTAACCAGACCGGCATAAAGGGGTGTTGCAATTTCTGATCCTATTATGGGCCTAGACTTTATATCCTCATATCTGGTAATAATATTATAGACCAACTCACATGTTGAAGATGCCTTAGGATCTATATAGTTTATAAAGCCATAATCACCATTAGTATGGTGGTGGTCTATACAAATGATACCCTTGGCAGTCTCAAGCAGGTTCTTGTCTATACATATCCTATCATAAGACCCTGAATCCAGGGCTATTACTGTATATCCCTCTAGGCTGGATACCTGGTCAGAAGTATTTCTTAGGCCTTCTTTGTTCAAAAAAGCCAGGTTACTAGGATAGTCATCATCTAACAAATATATATATTCCTTATTCAAGGCATCTAAAAATCCACACATAGCCAATGATGACCCTATATTGTCACCATCTGGGTTTATGTGAGAAGTCACTACAAATTTATTCTCATTTAATATATAGTCTATTATCTTATTAATTTCTACAAGGAATTCTTCTGACAGACTCCTGTTTTTTATATTGGCCATCCTTCTACCTCCCTTAGTGTAATCCATTATTTATTATACATGAAAAAGTATATTTTGGCTATAGGTTTAAGGACTTGTTGGCTTATGATTCAGGTGGATAAATGATTGTTTCTTAATAGAGATTTTAGACTATATTTAGTATACAAAAAAGGAAGGCATCTAGAAATAAACTAGATTGCCTTCCCCCTTAGGAATAATTAAAAAGTTTCTTTTATATACTTTATATTTAATTTTCCTCAATATTTTCTACATCTTTTATCAATTCTGCTTTAACTAGCAGCCTTTGATAATTTTGAGGGTATGGGTGGCAGGTCATTAAGATTAACCTTGTCTTCCCTTCTTGTCTGGTGAACTTACTCCAGTCAGTTGGTTCAATTATTTCTCGTCCCACTACCTTATAGTGGAGAACCTCTTCTTTTGTAGTAATCTTTATTTCATCACCATCTTTTAATTTGTCGATTTTTAAAAAGGTTTGTTCTTCGTTTCTTCCTCCCCTGTGTCCTGCAAGTACAGTCACAGTATTTTCATTGGAAGAAGGTAAATCTGTACCTTCTAAAACTCCTGCTCCATCTTTTAGGGACTTAATCTTTGTATCTTCAACAATCGGTAAGACAACACCTATCTTGTCAATCCTTATGACTCCTATAGCCGATGAATAAATTTCACCAACTTCTCCTTGTATAGAAGTCTCATCTATTGTTTCAGAACCAGTTTTTTCTCTTCCTGACTGCTTGTCACTTTTTGCCTTATTATTTTTGGCTTGATTTTTGACAAGTAGACTTTCAAGGCTGGTCGCCTTATCTTTCATACTGTGAAGTTTATACTTTTGGTAAAGTAAAAAACTCACAGAGAAAAGAACTAATATAATCCCTATATATATAAAGAGCTTTCCTCTTTTTTTTGTTTGATTTTTTCTTTTTTTACTTCGCATGTTTTCTAAGTCTATAACCTACTAATGACAGACAAGCTCCTAGGGCAAGTATCAACCAAGCAAATGTTGATGGATTTATTCCATCTCCTGTCTTTGGAAGAACTGGTCTTGGATTAGGAGTGTTAGGCTTAGGTGGAGTTGGTTTATTTGGTGTAGGTTTATTTGGTGTAGGCTTATTTGGCGTAGGTGGTTTTGGTGGATCTTCCTTCTTGTTAGTAATTGTTATACCATCCCTCATACTTCCACCATAGATTACCTTATACTGCTTACCATCAAACTTAATAATATTTCCATTTTCTCCAACTTCTTTAATAGTATAGCGGTAGTATTCATCAGAATCTGACTTAGCTTCTAAATCAGTGAATTCTCCAGACCACTTATTAGCCTTGTTAAGTTCAAGTCTCTTACCTGTAGCCTTTCCTTCTCTATACAATTCTACTACTATCTTGTTTGTTGGTTCAGCGATATTATTATCCTTACTATCCTTCCACAACTTTGTCACCTTAAGGTCTATTTTATCTGCTGTTGGTGGTGTCCATGGAGTATATGGTGGTGTGTAGTTATTGGTAATCTTAAAGCCATCCTTCATATCTCCTGTATAGTTTACACTAAACTGCATACCTCCAAATATGATTGAGCCTGCATTCTCTCCAACTTCCTTAACTGTATAATTATAGTAGGTTGTAGAGCCTAGTTTCTCTGCTACTGGAAGTTTCTTGAACTCTCCTGACCAGTTGTTGCCCTTATTAAGTTCAAGTTTATTGCCTGTAGCTACTCCATCCCTATATAGTTCTACTTCTAACTTTTCTACAGGTTTTTCACGACCTAATAGGTTCCAGTTCTTTTCTACCTTTATATTTCTAAAAGGTGGTTCCATTGGTGTCCATGGTCTTTTCTCCTTATTGGTAACTGTAAGGCCATCCTTCATTGTACCTCCATAAGTTACTCCATACCACTTACCAAGTAATTGAATGGCTCCTCCACTTTCTCCTACTTCTTTGACAGTATATTTATAGTAGTTTGTAGATCCAAGACCATCAGCCACATCAAGTTTTTCAAAAGTACCTGTCCAGTTATTAGCCTTTGTTAGATCTAATTTTTACCTGTAGCTACTCCATCCTTGTATAGTTCAACTTCTATCTTTTCTACAGGACCCACTAGGTAATTGTTGTCCTTATCTTTCCAAACCTTAGTAACCTTTAAATCTCTTGTTGGTGGTATCATTGGTG
>NZ_ADGQ01000061.1 GCF_000147675.1 Peptostreptococcus stomatis DSM 17678
GTACGTACGTACACCTCTACTTTTTTTGTTTATAAATGCCTAAGATGCTCTCAATGTAGTATAATAATAGTATATAAGCTAAGGAGGTACTGCATATGTTAATCGATTTTAGTATAGAAAACTACCTTTCCATAAAGAATAGGTTGAACTTTTCACTTATTGAATCCGACGATGAAGAAGGTAGCAAAATTAAAATACATAGGCCTAATAGCTACCTTAACCTCTTGCCTGCAATCACTATATACGGATTCAATGCCTCAGGTAAGTCCAATTTTTTAAAGGCTCTTGATATGGCTAAAACACAGATTGTCTTTTCAAAGATATCAAACCCGGAAAAACTAGGCATAGATATTTTCCAGTACAAGCCTTTTAAACTGTCAGATGCCTATAGGGACAAACCTACATCCTACCAGTTAAGGGCAATAGTTGATAAGTGCATATATGACTACCAGGTCAAATATGATAAAAACTCAATAATATATGAGCGACTATCCTCCTTTGATTCTGAGGAAAACCATAACCTGCTGATAGATAGAACTTATAATGATTTTACCTTAGATGTCAAAATAGACAGAGATGTTGTTAAAAAAATTATGGGCTCCAACATATCAAAAAGACCCCTTATAGGTAGTGTTGGTATTTTTGATAAGAGGGTTGAAAACTTTATAGATTGGGTAGAAAATGACCTGATTATCATAAAGAACAACTTTGATTCCAGGGAAAATATACAAAAGACCACTAGGTATTTGCTTGAAAAAGGTGATATTTTCCATGCCAAACTTCTAAGGATGCTGTCTGATATCAACTATTCAAATATTAGTTCTATCCAGACCCAAACCCTTAGCCAGGCTCTCCAGGATTCTGATATAGATGATACTATCAAAAATGAAATGCGTGAATCTACCCTTTATAGCAATATAAGGCAAAAATCTGGTGGACCAGATGATGTAGACTGTGAAACCATGACCTTAAATACATTTAAAAAAGGTATTGATATGGAGGGAAATTCAAAGGACATAGTATTTAACCTATTTGAAGAGTCTGAAGGTACCATAAAGATATATGCCCTATATGCCTATATCTATGATGCCCTATATAATGGAAAAACCCTGGTTATAGATGAAATGACATCCTATATACACCCCGTCGTTTCCCAGTATATCATAGGACTCTTCCAAAACCCTGTTGAAAATAGGTCAGGACAGTTGATTACAACTACCCATACAACAGACCTACTTGAGATGAAGAGTTTGAGACGTGACCAGGTATATATCACAGATATGGATTTCAATGAAACTACTATTTACTCTTTGGCTGATATTATGGATGTATCGAGGAGTGAAAATTTTAGAAATGCCTATCTGGCAGGAAAGTACGGAGGATTAAATTACTTTAGGAGGGAGTTAAATGACTAATAAATACAAAAACTCTTTCAAAAGGCCAAAACCTACTATTAAGCCCCGGGCTACTGGCCTAGACCTAATAGATCCCAGCATAAATATACCTATAGATGTCTTCCATGAAAACACAAGAAAGATTCGAGACCTTCTGTTAGAAAATAAGAAGGACGATAACATACTTAGGTACTGTATTATCCTAATATGTGGCTCCATGGACAAGTATATGCATGATATTGTAAAAATTATGCTACTACAAATATTCAAGGAAAAAGCTCCTGCTGGTAAGTCTTTTGACAACTTTATGATTCCAATATCTCTCTTGAAGAAGTTTGACAAAATTGAATTTGACCCTCAGGAAAAGGAAAAAATCTTGAGCGATACAATCTATGAACTTACATCAAGCTTTACTATGCAAAAGTCTTATGCCATCGATAGGAACTTGGGATATATAATTAATTTCAATATTTGGAAAGCTATCCATCCCAGGATTTTTATGAGATTTAAAGACTTGACTAGTATTACAGCCCTAAAAAAATTCGTGGATGACCTTGCTGATAGGAGAAATATAATAGCCCATGAACTAGACTTTCAACCTAATAGTCCTGACAAACGGCCAATTGACTACGACTATGTACTTCATACCCTAAATGTAATCCAATTTATGATTGAAGCTGCCAATTACCAAATAATAGAGTCAATCAAGAATGGTCAAAAACAAGATATAAATATGGACGAAAAATTATGACCCCGTAATTCTAATCTCTTATTGAATCAGATAATAAGGATTACGCTCAAATAGTCTATATATCTAGCTTGGGACATATATACTAGAAACTAATAAATAATAGGTGGTGAAATACTTATGAACACTAATAGCGGATACAATCCTAATAAGAAATACTTTAACTCTGAGTGGTTAGACAAAATAGATAAGAGGGACCAGTCCCTTATAAATAGAGCCTTTAATGCCCTTAAAAACTCCTACTCTCCCTACTCAAATTTTAGGGTAGGTGCCTGTGTAGAAACCAAGACCAATGAATACTTTATAGGTACTAATATTGAAAATGCGTCCTTGGGCTTAACTAATTGTGCAGAAAGAAATGCCATCTTCTCTGCCTACTCACATGGCTATAGGAAGAAGGACATCAGGGCTATAGCTATAGTATCAGAAGATAAGAAACTAACCACACCTTGTGGGGCCTGCAGGCAAGTCTTATCTGAATTACTAGAACCAACATGCCCTATTATACTGACAAATGGCAAAGAACTTCTTGTAACAGATATCATCCACCTGCTACCACTAAGCTTTAGCCTAGACCTTTAAGGTTATAGGTGTGGACTCTCAAGATCAAATTTATAGTAAGCTAGACCATTTTAAAACAATATTTAAAAGCCTTCTTTTAATATTAAAAGGAAGGCTTTTACTTTGTCTATTATGTTATTAAAATTATGTGGAAAATCTTAATAAATTTACTTACAATTCATGATTTTATCAGACTTCTCGGATAAATATCAGGCTTACCCTGAATAAATATAATATCTATAGCAACCAAGTGCCCTTATCATCCTGCCTTACAAGACCATACCTCATAAGGGTCCCCAAACTCCTCTTGAAGTTTTTCTTACTAGTGGAAAATACCAACCTAAGTTCTTCAGGGTCAGACTTATCATTAAATCTCATATAACCATCATTACCCTCCATATAGCTAAGGATATTCTTGGCCAACTTGTCTAATTCTTCTCCTTTTTCTGCCCTTGTTGACAGGCCTAACTTACCATCTTCATAGGTCTTTATAACCCTTAACCCCTCTAGGTGGTCACCCTCTCTAAGGCTAGTGTAATATTCATCTTTTAGTATCAATCCGTAATAGTTTGGCTCGATACAAATAAGAGCTGTACCGTTAGACTGGAAACCAAATACATATCCATTACATGTGTCCCCTTTCTTTAAGGGGGCTTCCAGGCTTAAATATGGCCCAATATCTGTTGTAGCAGCTAGCCTTCCAGACTTGTCTACATAAATGTAAAAAGGATATTTTTCTTCTTCAAAAAGCTTATACTTTCTTTCCCTGAATGGAACCAAGACATCCCTTTCTAGGCCAATATCTATAAAGCTACCTATTTCTGAATTATCACAAACTTCAAGTATGGCAACCTGGCCAGCCATAGCCTTTGATTTTTTTTGAGTAGCTATCAACCTATTTTGTGAATCCTTGTATATAAAGACTTCTAGTTCCTGGTTTAAGTTTATACTACTTTCATCTACTATATTTTGGTTCGGTAAAAGTATATCATCACTCTTTTCCTTAGTTTGACCATCTAAAAAATATCCGTAGTCCTTTTTTCTCAAAACCTTTAACTTATTAATTTCACCTATTTTTATCAATTTCACACCTCATTATTTACATCTTCCATCCTAGTCTGCTAAAAGGTCAGCATATTGACCCCCAATTAAATCTAGCAAGTCCTTAGGACTTAATTCAACCTGGTAGCCAACCTTACCTGCACTAACTGTGATAGTTTCTATATCCTGGGCTGACTGGTCTATATATGTCGGATAAGATTTTTTCATGCCAATGGGTGAACAACCACCCCTAATATAGCCTGTCACCTTGTTTATATCTTTGACATGGATCATTTCAATATTTTTTTCACCACAGGCCCTTGCTGCTTTTTTTAAATTTAGATTTTCTGCCACAGGTATAACAAAGACATAGTAGCTCCTTGAACCAGCCTGGGTTACCAGGGTTTTATAGACTGTTCTCGGGTCCTTACCCAGGGCTTGGGCTGCACTTACACCATCTACATGGTCTTTGCTAACCGGATAAGACAGTTCTTTATGGTCAATTTTTTCTGTATCTAAAATTCTCATTGCATTTGTCTTGACAGTTTTTTTAGACATCAAACCACCCCTTTTTGTATATTGAATCTCTTTATAAGTCTCAATTTGTTTTAACTTATTTACTCTACTAAGACCACACTACCTTACTAAAACACTCCCAACACCATAGTATTTGGAAATATACTGGTTAACCCAGTACTTTGGATCCTTACTGCCATCTGGACTCCCATAGGCTGCCATATATGAATTTTTGGCCTTGATAGGAGGTATCTCTATATTTTCAAAGTGTCCATTGGTCCTGTTGTCTATAATAATAATCTCCCTAGCGTTATATCTGGATAGGTAGTCCTTGTTAGCAGAAAGAGCACCTGAGAGGCTAGGTATAAATAAAAATATATATACAATCAAAACTAGACCTAGACTAGCCAAAGTGAGTTTTAAGTGGTCCTGTCTTATCACTGAAAAGGCAATAAGACAGGATATAATAGTTAATAATATCGGCACAAAAACCGGATTTTTTTCTCCTATTGGCAAAAGAGATATAGATAAGAAGGATATAATCCCTGCAAGAAGGTATATCTCAGCCTCCCAATTTTTATCCATATATACAAGCCTTGATACCACCAAGAGCAATATTGCAACTATCATGAATATAAGCAGGTAATTTACAAACCCATTATTTGTCGATGACATCTTTGCAGCACCCGCATAAAGGTCAACCCCTAGACTTGAACCCATCTCTCCTAAAGACCTCCTGGAAGGAGATGACATCATTACGATAAAACCGGTCAACATACTAACCAATGATAAAATCAAGACTAGTAGGTTTTTTCTTTTCTCCTTATAAGACCTAAGAATATAATATAGTAGGATGCTTAGGATACCAATAGCCAAATTTTCCTGGGACCAACCTGACAAAAATGAGGCGATAATCATGAGCAACATCTTCCTGATACCCACCATTTGATCTTCCTCTTGATCAGAAAGGGCTATTTTTCTAGCATTAATCAAGACCATAAGGCAAATAAGGCTTACCCAGATATACCTGCCTATACTTGATACCATTAAAAAGGTATTCCCAAACTTTGGCATAGATACCCACATAAACAGGAATACTAGTATGACTAAGACCCCATTAATTGCCTGCTGGACTATTGCTTCTTTATTCCTAGCAAAACCATAGCTAGATATCATATATATGAAAATACAAAATCCCATAGAATTTATAAAATCAGCCAAACTATCTTTTAATAGCAATAAAATACCTGTTATAAAATTCCCAACTTGGTAGGGATTTATATTTGCATATTTATACCTTTCGTTGGATATAATACCTGATATTCCATCAATCTTTATCATATTCTTTGAAAACATCCTGGCCATATCATCAACTATAAGCGGTGTATAGGAGTTCAAGGCCATCATGAGTAGAAAAACAAGAAAAATGGCAATCACCACGAAATAATTGATGTTCAAATTTATATTCAAATCTATACTGGGGCTGATATTTAAAATTTTGTTTAAATTCAATTTCAAATTAATTTTTTAAATTTTATCACAACACACTCCTAAACCTATCATACAAATTACTCTTGTACTTTTACCATCATCCCTTTAAATACTTCTTCTCCAATCTATTAGGAAAACTAATAACTTATAAAAGAGGGTTGCACTCGCAACCCTCTTTACTAACTTAAGTTCATATTAAAAATTATTCAGCTTCAGGTGTTTCATGCTTTTCTTTTAATACATCTCCAATGTTACCTATAGTATCGTCACCAACTGACATATACTGAGATAAATCTTCTTCTGGTTCTCTAGTTAATTCTCTTATTGAAAGCATCATTCTCTTGTTATCAGCATTGAACTTGATTATAGCAGCCTTAACAGTATCTCCAACATTTACAACATCTTCTACCCTGTTAACTCTACCTTCGCTCAATTCACCTATTGGTAGGTAGGCTTCAACACCTTCTTTAACCTGTAGGAAAGCACCCTTTTCAATTATTCTTAGTACTGTAGCTTCTACTACACTTCCAACTGATACTTCATCAGCTATTAACTTCCATGGGTCCTTATCCGGATCCTTAAGAGCTAGTGCAATTCTCTTAGTTTCTGGGTCAACACTCTGAACAAATACTTCAACTTCATCACCAACATTTAGCACTGATTCAACTGATTCAACCCTTGTCCATGATAAGTTATTTATATGTGCAAGTCCTTCTACCCCACCTAAATCTATGAAGGCACCGTAAGGCATGATATTTGTAACCTTACCCTTTCTCTTTTCACCTTCAACCAGTGAAGCAAATAGGGCTTCTCTTTCAGCCTTTATTCTAGCTCTTTCAGCTTCTCTTTCAGCCTTTATCTTAGCTCTTCTTTCTTTTCTTTCAGCATCTAATATTTCCTGGGCAACTTCTCTATGGGAAACTATGATCCTGTTCTTTCTAGGGTTAACTTCCTTAACATAAGCATCAAGGTCTCTACCAACATACTCACTAGTGTCCTTTACGAACTTAGTGTCTATCTGAGATATTGGCATAAACATTGTGTATGACTTGTACTGAACATACAGCCCCCTATCCAATGCCTTGTAAGCATGAACATTTATTATCTTACGTTCTTCTAGGGCATCTATTATTTCCTTAAGGTCACTTCTCTGCTCTAACTTAAGAACAGATATCTTAATTGTAGCATCCTTATAGCTGATATTAGTAATAATACCAGTAACTTCATCATCTATCTTATAAGCTTCTTCTATGTCCTGACCTCTCTCAAGATTTAGTTCACTGACAGGTACTAATCCGTCAAAACCAACTTCAAGGCCTAAAACCAGACTATCATGGTTGATTTTTACTACCTTTCCCGTAATTTCATCATCTACATTAATCTTGCTAAGCTCTTGCTCTTGCATATCTAGTAGTTCTTGCATAGTTAAATTATTTTCCATTATTAAAAACATCCTTTCGTCGCGTAGTATCCATATCTAATATTATAGCATATAATTAACAAGATTTTACGATAAATTGTATTTTTTTCTACTTTTTTCTAAATATTTTTTTATTATTTACAATAAAAGCAAGAAGTTATTTTCAGATTATCAGAAAATTGCTTCCTACATCTTCTAAAAGCTTGACTTTTTCTTCAAATTGCTAATTAAATGGCATATTTTTCCAAATATTATTTTTTTAATCCTTCCTTATACATACAAAAATAACGGCAATCCACATCCAATTAAAAGATACTTTTTAGTAGAATTAAATACACAAGAGTCAAAAAAGCAAATTGAGCTAATGCCTTATTCAGTTCTTCAATTTGAGTTTTTACTTCTACATTTTTTCAATATCAATCATGCTACCTCATCTTCCAATAGGCTTTATAGACTTCTTCACTTACCTTAACCACTTTTCCTTTGACATAAAGGTAGTAATCCTATTTATCTATTGTGTAATCCTGCTTTTTTTGCTCTCTGATTCTAGTTTTTAGCGTAAAAAAGGAGGACTTCTACACTTTGGCGTAAAATGTCCTCCTAGGTTAAAAACTAATACTATATACTATTTTCTACTTCTTTGGTTTTGATAAAATTTTATTGCTATGTGTATGTAATTACGAAGACACTCTTAACTCAGAAGCAATTTGCAAATATAGATATACATTCATTTATTTTTCCTTCCTCGTATAAATTTCCAATAAGCAGAATATGGAATAACCGTAGCAAACAGAAGATAATATTTATTAGCAAACATATCAGGGGCTCCTTTTGCATTGAAATGAACAGGAATTTTCTCCGGGAGAAATATGCAAATAATAAATATTACAACAATCATTAACATCAACACCAAGACATCTTTTAACAGCCCAACTTTCATACAATTTTCCCTCCTTAAACTAAATAAAATTTGACTTGCTAACTTTTATATAAACTTCGCTTGAAATAACAAGTAAAGTAACTGATATTATCTGCAAAACCAGTGTTATCGGAAGATTTAAAAACCAATTAAGAGGAATTGGTGTAATGAGTGCAATTATCCCGACAAGTCCAGACACAATAACAGGCATGCTCTGCTTTACAACCATCATCTCGCTTTCCCATTCATAATTTGAATACTTTTTATTTAGGGAAATTCCTATCACTGTTATAAAGAACGAATAGCATATAGGAACAATTATTAGGTTAATAACTTGAATAAAGTTCATATCAAGTTTTAGCATAAATGCAAATATGGAAATCATATACCCCATCAAATGAAGTGTAAGGTTTACAGCTATCTTGGAATTTAAGATCATTTTTACCTTAACAGGAGAGCTTTGCAAAATCCAAATGTTTTTTCCTTCTAAAGATATCGCTGAAGCTGCCGGGCAACTGAGCGAGAGCATAGATGCAATAAATAATGGAGCAAAATTTGAGAGATATTCATTTATATTTTCTATTCCTGAAGACTCTCCTATTTGTTCTACAGAATTAAAAAGCAAAAATATACTAAAAACACATAAAAGTATTACACCAAGGCCTGCATTCAAGACCGCCATGTACGAGCTTAAAAAGCGTCCCATTTCTTTTTTATACAAGGAAAAAAATATTGATTTTCTATTATAATATTTTTTGTTATCACAATATCTTGATGTTGTTTTAGCAAGAGTATTAAGCAATCCATACTTCATCGAAACAATTTTTACAAATATATAAAAAACTGCTGTTGAAAAAGCAATAAATGATCCCACTCCAATATACATTGAAAAATTTGTGTGTTGCATGAATAACCCTGATATTGGATACAGTTCGGTAATTTGCTTAGAAAGCATGATCTCAATGCTCTCTTCATTACCTGATTTCATAGCTGACACTGCAATATATCCAATTATACCTATCATTGCAAATGAAAAGATTAGAGCAATAACATTTTTCCTCTTAAAATAAGATGAAATAGCCACAACAATGATTCCCATACATGCTGCTATGCACATAGGTATCAATGGAACAAAAATCATGGAGGTAAAATACAATATAATCTGCAATACATTTAAGTTTCCGTTTAACACCCAAACAATGCCTCCCGGAAGCATAAATATAAATCCTATTAAAAAGTTCAATAAATACATAAACATAAACTTGCTACTTATAATGTCTGAGCTTTTTAAAGGTAGCGATAAAAGCGTTTCCATATCATGACTACCAAATAAAATTCCATTAGTATAAAATATTGTCAAAAATAATATTGAAAAACTTGATACCGCAACCATATAAGCCGGTATCAATTCCTGCTGTCCAACTTGTACAAGTGTTTTGGCTGTCATAATATTATAGACACAGAAAAATATAGCAAGAGTTATTATTCCAAAACTTGCAATCACAACAGAACTTTGCTTTTTATTTCTTGGCTCTCTAATTTCGTTGATTGGAAAAAAATTTATCAATTGGGCTCTAATTAGTATCCAAATTTTGCTCATTATCTTGTACCTCCATGAAAAAAGTTTCCAAAGTTTTATCACCTTTGACTTCTTCTGTATTTCCGCTTGCGATTAACTTTCCATTTTTTATAATTGCAATTTTATTACATAATTTTTCTGCAACATCCAAAACATGTGTTGAAAAGAAAATAGCTCCTCCATCTAACACGCATTCGTGCATTACTTTCTTTAGTAGAAAAGCTGCTTTTGGATCAAGTCCTACAAAAGGTTCATCTAAAATTAGTAACTTTGGAGAATGCACCAGTGCAGAAATAATCGCTGTTCGTTGCTTCATACCATGTGAATACGAAGATATCATCCCCGAAAGATGCTTAGTCATTTCAAATAAATCACTATATTTTTGAATTCTTTCTCTGCGTATTTCAGTAGAAATTTCAAATAAATCTGCAATAAAATTGATGTACTGAAATCCCGTCATATGTTCATATAAGTCTGGATTATCCGGAATGTATGCCATCATTTTTTTACAAATAACTGGCTCCTCTTTAATGGAATGCCCATCAATCGTTATACTTCCATTCTCAAAATCATGAATCCCAACTACTGCTTTTATTGTTGTAGTTTTTCCGGTTCCATTTGCACCAATGAATCCATAAATATCTCCAGACTGTACTAAAATGGATAGGTTATCAACAACTTTTTTGTCTCCGTAAAATTTACTAAAATTATTAATCTCTAACATGCTTTTACCTCCATTGACAATTTGTCAGTTATTCTTTGAAATAATACCGATAGCTTGTTTAGCATTAGCTATCGGAACATTATTATTTTTACAAACACTCTATTCTTTTTCAATTGCTAAAAAGTTTTTTTGCATTTAAACTTTGTTCAAGCATTATCTTAAATGCGTTTAAATACTCATTAACAGACTCTTTTTTTGAATATCTTATACTTATGTTATTTGAAACAAAAACATAAGCTGTCATAAGAAATTCCGCTGTTTCAGACGGATATTTTACAAAAAGTGTTTTTTCTGATATTCCTTGGTTTATTATCCTTTCAAAATATATTGTCAGTTTTTCAATAATCTTATGGGATAATTTATCTATCATATATCGATTTTCTTCAAGATCAACTGTTTTTTGTAACTCTGTTCCCTCTGCTGAAATATTTTCCGAAGATATAATTGTGGCATCTATAAAAGCTCTAATTTTTTCAATGGCGGTTTTATCTTCATCATAGACAATAACATGAATATCTTTCAATAATTTATCTGAATATTGTTCCACAAGACAATATAAGATATCTTCTTTATTTTTAAAGTGATAGTACAGCAAGCCTCTTGATATATTTACCTTGTCAACAATATCCTGAGTTGTTGTATTAGTATACCCTTGCTCTATAAAGAGTAGCATTGCAGCATCCATAATTTCAGCACGTCGTATTTCCGGTTCTTTCACATCTCGCATTTTATCCCTCCTATTATTTATATAATACATCCAAACTGACATATTGTCAATTGATTTTAATCTTGTTATTATATGATTTTTCATAGTCTTTTTCTTAAACTCTTTAGCTTATCATGTTTTTTATACTCAGTTTGATTAAGTCACTTTGACTTTTGGACTTTGTGACTATAAGCCCACTCATCCTTTATGTAAGCCTTGATATTAGGTTTCTGTGCGTCAGGCTACGATTTTGCTATTGCTTCTTCTCGCCATCACCTCACGGTGATAACCTTGCAAGTTGCTATGAGGTTCGTCGGCAACTACGCCCTACGTGGACTTTCACCACAGACTGACGGCATGCCCGTCATACTACTACAAAAAGGAACCCAGCTAGTCACTCGGTTCCTTTTTATCTAGTATTGCTTATTAAAATTTTGACCAAGTCAAAAAAAATAGTTTTTATATTTTTTAACCCTCATATAGGTTGCTAGATTGGTACTTGTCATCACAAGTAACATCTATACCCAATTTTCTAAACACCTGCTCATCATCCTTGTTTAGGATAACAGTAGAATGTGCCTGGGCACCCTCTAGGTCAGATAGCTTACTCATGGCAAACTGGGCAAGTGTATTTGTTACCGCACTTATACTCAAGGCCATCAAAACCTCCTCTGCATCAAGGGATGTGTTCCTACTCTTAAACACATTCTTCTTTAGGTTTAACATAGGTTCTAAGACAAGTGGTGATATCAGGTGGATATGGTCTTGAATATCTGCCAAAACCTTGATGGCATTCAATATTGCGGCAGCTGACCCTGTCATAGTCTTAGAAAACTTTCCTGTAATGATTCTACCATCAGATAACTCCAGAGAAACTGACTGACAATCTTCAAATTGACAGTGGTCCTTGCTATACTGTCTAGCAACATTGACCACCTTCCTGTCCTCACCCTTAAGGCCAAGCTCTTCCATTATCATCTTCATTCTTGAAACGGCTTCCTTGTCCAGGTTGCCTTTCTTATAGTCGCATAGGGTTTTGAAGTATCTCCTGATAATTTCCTGGATAGCGGCTTCTCTTACCACTTCATCATCTATAATACCAAAGCCTACCCTGTTTACACCCATGTCAGTAGGTGACTGAAATACACTTTCTCTTCCAGTTATTTTTTCTATTATCTTCTTCAAAACAGGGAATAATTCCAAGTCCCTGTTGTAATTTACGGTAGTTTCACCATACTTTTCTAAGTGGAAGGCATCTATCATGTTCACATCCTTTAGGTCAACAGTAGCAGCCTCATAGGCCATATTTACCGGATGCTTGAGTGGTAGATTCCACACTGGGAAGGTTTCATACTTGGAGTAACCTGCAGTTATGCCCATTTTATTTTCATGGTAGAGCTGGCTTAGGCAAGTTCCTAATTTACCGCTATTTGGTCCAGGTGCCGTCATTACAACTATTGGCTTTGTAGTCTCAATATATGGATTTATACCAAAGCCCTGGTCACTAACTATCAAGTCAACATCAGTGGGATATCCACTAGTTGGACCATGCCTATATACCTTTACGCCCCTTCTTTCCAGCTTGTTTATAAATATTGTAGCAGCAGGCTGGTTTTCATACCTTGTTATTACTACTGAATTTACATCCAGATCGTATCCTCGTAGATCATCAATCAGCCTCATAACCTCCATATCATAGGTAATGCCAAGGTCTCCCCTGACCTTATTCCTCTCTATGTCCCCTGCATATACACAGATTACTACCTCGACTTTTTCTTTTATATGACTGAGTACCTTTATCTTGGCATTCTCATCAAATCCTGGTAATACCCTCTTGGCATGTAGGTCACCGATTAGCTTACCACCAAATTCTATATAGAGTTTATCATAGTTATTAACTCTTTCCAGTATATACTTGGACTGTTCTTCTAAATATTTCTCATGATCAAAGCCTATCTTCATTCTTATCCTACTCCCATCTTTTTATAATCTCTATAAAAACACTTGACAGGACGAAACATTTATACTAAAATAGAATTCCATCACAAATTCTAATGCATGCAGCTTCGGCTGTGTGTTTTTTTTATAAAAAATAACTTAAGTATTTATTATACAATTACCATAAAAATTTTACAAGTTTTATACAGAAAAAAGTAACTCCTACTTTTCAAAAAGAAGTATTTCTTCCTTCAAAAGCTCTCCTATATCCTTAATCCCTGACATGACCTCTTCCCTAGAAAAATTTTTTTCTTCCAGTTCTTCATCGGATAATTCCATCAATAGGGTGTAAAACTCTCCAGCTATAAAAATTGAATTTCTCGTCTTATTTTTTTCTATACTAGAAAACAATAGATCTTCTGCTTCACCCAACTTACCTTGAAAGAATAACCTCTTAACACTAATCAGGGTTATCTCCTCCATAGGCGTATAGACCAACTTAAAATCATTCAAACTACTATATTTCTTGCCTAAAAGTTCCTTAAAGACCATCTCTCTTTTTTGACTTTCCAGCCTATCTACTAGCCCCATACTATAACCTCCTATAAATATTAATCCCCAGACAAGGTCTAGGGATTAATAAAATACATCTCTTATTTATCTGTTTTTTGATTATAACCAGTAAGACTTAATTAGACCTAAGTCCTACAAGCATCAATAATATTCTATTTCTTGCTATCATCTGTTAAAACTTCTTTTATACCCTTAAATGTACCCAAGAAGTTAACTGCATCTGATGGAAGAACAAGCTTAGAAGATTCGCTTTCACCCAGCTTAACCAAGGCTTCCATAGACTTAAGAGCAAGTATATTATCATCTACATCAGATTCCTTCATGGCACTAAATACCATCCTAAGACCTGCTGCACTAGCTTCTTGAGTCTGAACAATAACTTTAGCCTCACCCTCTGCCCTGGCCTCAAATGTCTGTCTGATTGCTGAAGCTTCACCTTCTGCTGCTAGAATCTTAGACTGTTTTTCACCTTCTGCTTCTCTAATCATAGCTTCCTTCTTTGCTTCAGCCTTTAGTATAGCAGACTGCTTTTCACCCTCTGCTATAAGGATCTTAGACTGCTTTTCACCCTCTGCCTGCAAAATAGCTTCTCTTCTTTCTCTCTCTGCACGCATCTGTTTTTCCATTGCAGCCTGGATATCTCTAGGTGGCATGATATTTTTCAATTCAACCCTGTTAACCTTGATACCCCAGATATCTGTTGCTTCATCCAAGATTGTTCTCATTTTGGCATTGATCAAGTCTCTTGATGTTAGAGTTTCATCCAAATCTAGGTCACCTATTATGTTTCTTAAAGTAGTCGCTGTAAGATTTTCTATGGCAGAAATAGGGTTAGCTATCTCAAACACGTAGCTCTTTGGATCTGTCACCTTATAGTAAACTACTGTATCTATCTGCATTGTTACATTATCCTTAGTGATAACCGGCTGTGGTGGGAAGTCAACTACCATTTCTCTCAAGTCTATCATATAGGCCATAGAATCTACGAAAGGAACCAAGAAATGTATACCTGTCTTTGCTTCCTTGTGGAACTTGCCCAGCCTCATGATTATACCCATCCTCGCCTGCTTGACAATCCTAATACACCTGATGGCTATAAATAATATTATTAAAATAAACAAAAAAGTAAAAATTTTTCCAAATATTATTCCTAACATAATGTAAGTACCTCCTAATAATACTAAAATAAAAAACTATTTTTTCGTTACTAGCAGCTTGACACCTTCAACGGCTACTACCCTTATCTCAGATCCTACTTCAATAGTTTCACCTGTTTGAGATATAGCTGTCCAATCCTCTCCCTTAACCTTTACTAAACCAGGCTTATAAGGGTTTATCTCACTTAAAACTATTCCTTGCTTGCCAACTACTGCCATTACATTGGTATCTATGCTTGTCCAGGCATTTTCTTCATCGCTCCTATCCATCCTTATTAGCTTCTTAGTCGCTATTAAAAGTAGCAGACCTGACACTACTGCAAAGACCAATAGTTGCACTAATACACTATCGACAAAGAAAGACACTGCTAGGGCACATAGGGCACCTATAGAGAACCAGACCATGGTAAGGGCTAGAGTAGCCGCTTCGCCGATTGCAAAGGCTATGGCAACTATTACCCATATAACTTTCATACTTAATCCAAACAAGTCAATACCTCCTCTAATTGAATTATTGTAGTTAAAACAACATAATTAATATATATTAATTATACATCAATTTCATAACTTTGGGAATTATTTTTATTAAATCACCAGGGCTGACTGTAAAGCTATCCTTGTATATAAGGTCTCCACACAAACCATGCAGATAAACGCCCTTGCAGGCAGCTTCAAAAGGTTCATATCTAGCAGCTAGACTGGCAATTATTCCTGTCAGACAGTCTCCCATACCACCCCTGGCCATGCCCTCATTGCCAGTAGTATTTACAAGTGACCTTGTCCCATCAGTAATAATTGTGTTCTTACCCTTTAATACCAGGACAAGCTTATTTTCTCTTGCATACTTTTTAGCATAATAAAGTCTATCCTCTTTTATAAGGTCAGCATCTACCCCTATCAACCTAGAAAATTCCCCCATATGAGGCGTTAAGATATACCTATAGCTGTCCTTTAGGTCAAGGTCCTTAAATAAACTTATAGCATCTGCATCTACTACTATTGGCAGCTTAGTTTTACTTGATATATAGGATAGGATATCGGTACTTGACTGGTTTATACCCATGCCAGGTCCTATTGCTATTGAATGGGATGTTTCTAGTAATTTATCCACTCTAGCCTGGTCCCCATAATTGCAGGTCATGGCCTCTATCAAATTATGGGCCAATACAGCTTGGACATCTTGGTCAGATATCAAAGTAACTAGGCCTGCTCCAGCTTTTACTGCAGCCTCTGTAGCCAACCTGGCAGCCCCATAAAATCCCTTAGAGCCAGCAAAGATACAAACTCTGCCAAAGTCACCCTTGTGGGCTGATAGGCTAGGTCTGTCAAATACCAGGTCCTCATTACTAACAAACCTATCTTTCAAACCGACTTCTTCTAATATATCTTTCTTACATCCTAAGCTTTCCACATAAACCTTACCAGTATACTCTTGGGAGCCATAGTTCAAAAAACCCTTTTTAAAATAATCAAAACTGATCGTATAGTCACACCTTAGGGCTATACCAGGGTCATCCTTGTCAGAAACCGGTAGACCTCTATCAGGGTCTAAACCTGATGGCGTATCTATGGCTATTATCCTAGTCATATTTTTTTCCCTATATGAGTTTATTGTTTCAAATAAAGGCCTATACTTTGATGCTACCGGCCTATTTATACCTACACCAAAGATGGCATCTATCAAGATGTCATACTTGTCCATTTTAGTCATAAGGCTTTCAACCTCAGACTCCAGGTCGGCTATATCATTGTAATACCTAATCCTAAGTCCCAACTTGTCTACAATCTTGTAATTGATATGGGCAGACTTGCTCATCTTGTCGGGATTACCAACAAAGAGTATATCCACCTCCCTGCCTATTGCTTGTAGCTTTCTTGCCAAGACAAAGCCATCACCACCATTATTGCCACTACCACACAAGATACCTAGTTTCCTAAAGGGAAGGCCTGAGAAAATATTTAAATCAAAGTTTTCAAGGTCAGTGTCCCTTATCCTTTCTTTTGCATCCTTGTATATTTCCTTTTCTATCTCTAGAATCCTATTAAATGCACTACTAGCTGCATTTTCCATCAAGACAAGTTCACTTATACCATATTTTTCTACGCATGCCCTGTCTACCTTAGCTGTTGTGGTCTTGTCTCCGATATAAATAGCCAAAAAAATCACTTCCTTATCTTTTTAATCCATTTCCTTGTACAAGTGACCGGTATTATAGGTCCTCTTTAGTCTATTAAGCTCTCCCCTTTGACCAAGTATAAAGCCTTTTAATATTGCCCCAACCTCATCCTGGTCCTCAAAGTTAAAAACTATATCATAATTGTCTATCCCTAACATTGATAGACTATCTAGGTCATCTACTAGATTTACTATTTCATCAGAATAAATAGTCGTCCTACACTCTGGACTCTGGGCTAGCCTGTACCTATGCCCCTCATTTGATTCTAGATAATATATACTCTTGTTGCATAGGGCATCCCTCTTATTTTTTTTGCAGTCCTTGGTTAAAACCCCCATTGGACAGTACTCACTTATCATCATTTCGTTGTTGCCGTATACTACATACTCGGTTTCATATGCCTGTCCATAAAGTTTATCCATACCTCTTAACTGGTTTAGGGATACTTCTTGTGACATACAGATCCTACTGGCACCTATAGAAGCGTAATAATCTAAGGACAGGTCGTTTATTACATTTAACCAAGGGGCCACCAGAATTTTCTTGTCAGGTAAGTGGTCCTTGGCCCAACCTATCTGGCCATAGCTAGAAATCCTAAAGCCCTTTAGGTATGCCATATCTTCCTCATCCAGACTTGACAAGACCTTATAGACCCTTTCCTCATCAGTTCTTATAATTCTAGGCATATAGTAGTATATATCCTTGCCTGCTTGCCTAGATATATCTATGGCCTTGCCCAGGCTGGCTATATCCCTATAGTAGATATCTCCTATATTATATTCTAGACTTGCCTGCAATTGGTCTAGGTTTCCACAACTAATGTTGAACTTAGGCCCTTGTTTTTTGTCAAGTATCCTATCTACAAGTGGAGTCACCAGCTTCTTTTCCTGGTTACCACATTTATCGTAGGTCCTCCCTTGAACTCTAACCCTCTGCTTGGATATATCATCTATAGCCAACCTCCTAAGTGTATTTAAACCACTTATAGGCATACTGGCCTTGCCATCTATATTACACTTTATTTCCTCTAGATAATAGGGTGTATTCCCTAATTTTGACAACTGGTTAATCGCTTTTTCTTGACTTATAGGAACCTTTATAGCTTCTTCAAGAAGATAATCTCCATTAAGTTTTACCATATTTCCCCTATCATCCCAAACCTTTAAACAGGGATGCTGACCAACCTTTAAGTCAAGTTCCATATAAAGGGGTCTTTTCACATATTCATGCCCTGGTTCATAGGTCTTTTTCATCCTATCCAAAAGCTGACCATCACTGGTCTTAAATACCTGGGTTCCAGGTTTAATCTTACCTATATAGTCAATTTCTACACTCTCCCCAGGAAGGCCAATGGTCCTTATATCTTTACCAAGTATAATTCTACCTACTGTTCCACCACCTATACTCAGGCCATCACCCTTTTTCAAACTTGCTTCCAGCCTTATCTTTAGCCTTTTTGACTTGCTATTATAGGCCTGGACCCGACCTACATATAGGCCCCTGTTATTAGGTTTAGAAGAGTTCATTATATCTCCCCCAGTCTGTCCCAAAAGGTAACCCCTGGTAAACTTCCTATTAAATATTACATATAGGTCTTCTAGGCTTTCATCAGAAATGCCTGACTTACCATTTTCAACATAGTTCAATATAGCATCCCTGTAGGAACTAACTACGGTAGCAACGTACTCTGGCCTCTTCATTCTTCCCTCTATCTTAAGGGATAGGACATTAGTATCTATTATCCTCCCAATGTCTTCTATAGTATTAAGATCTCTAGGACTTAATAGGTAGTCCCCCTCCACATCTTCATACCTGTCTTCATCACTATTGAATAGTCTATACTTCTGCCTACATGGTTGGGCACATCTACCCCTGTTTCCTGACCTGGTCCCCAGGACTGAACTCATATAACACTGGCCGGAATATGATACACAAAGGGCCCCATGCACAAATATTTCTATATCAGCCTGGCAGTGGTCAGTTATCATTTTTATTTCTTCTACATTTAGTTCCCTGGCCAAAACAACCCTCTTAAAACCTACAGACTCTAAATACAGGACATCATTTAGAGAATGTGCTGCCATTTGGGTGCTAGCATGTAGTTCAAAATCAGGAAGGATGTCCCTAATCCTCCTGGCCATACCAATATCTTGTAGTATAAGGGCGTCAACGCTTATAGAATAGAGGTATTTTATATAGTCTATAAAGTCTTCCATCTCTGACTGCTTTATAAGGGTATTTACCGTCACAAATACCTTGCAATCCCTAATATGGGCATATTCAACTGCTTGCCTTAACTCATCATAATCAAAATTATTTGCACTGGCCCTGGCACTAAAGACCTTACCGCCCAAATATACTGCATTTGCCCCATTTTGTACAGCTGCCCTAAGGGCCTCCATACTACCAACCGGAGCCAAAAGCTCTAAATTTTTATTCATACTTCCTCCATACCTTATTTTTAGATCATATCTATTTTTCACATATAAGACTCTTTTTATATATAATATTAGTCGTTGATTCGACTATAAATATTAATACCCCCTATTAATATTTATACCGACAAGCCTTTAAAAAAGACTACTAGCCGAATGATCTAGTAGTCTCTTAAATACTTGCATATGATCTTCTAATCCATACACCCCTATTTTTAAAAATAGACTAGTGAAAGACCATTTACTTGTTAGTTTTATTCTTTAATTCTTCATAGTTTAACTGCAGGTTATAGGCCTTGTTTTGGAATTCAGCAGCCATATTTTCTGCAACTGCCACCTTGTTTTCCATTTCCTTGACCTTCATTTCAAGAGATTTTACAATCTTATCTACATCTCCACCTACTTGTCCACCCGATGTTTCTAACTTTTTAATAGTTTCATCCTTGGATGCCAAGTCTGTTTCCAACTTAGAAATCTTTATCTTTAGGTCTGCTATTTTTGAGTCTGCCTCTTCTAGCTTTAAAAGTACATTATCAAATTCCTTTTCTACCTCTTCGTTCTTGTTTGAGTCCGTCTCCTTCATCTGGTAGATTTCCTTCTTTAGTTCTTCTATTTCACGGTCCCTATCGAATAACTTGTCTGCTATATTTACAGAAGTAAGTATGGCGGCACTAGTCTTGTTAAGAGAAGGGGCTGCCTTGCTTATATTCTTCAACTCTCCATCTATATACTTGGCAACCTTAACTATCTCTGCCTCGTTCTTTTCTCCTGCTATCTGGTAATCAACACCATCTATCTTCACACTAACTCTATTCATATCCACACTCCTATTTATACATGTAATAAGAAAAATAAATTCACATCATAGGCAAACAAGTGACTTTCAAATATTATCTTTATTTAACCTTGCCCTATAATGTCATATATCATCATTGCCTCTTACCATTATAACATAAAAAGAGCTAGTATAATAGTAGGTCTAAACTTATTGTATCAGATATTTCTAATCCAGTCTGACTCAACCTTATATGATCACCCTCCTGGATAATATGTCCGCTTCCTATATAGCTATTGATTATTTCAATATTTTCTTTATACTTGTCTTCGTCGATATTCTTGAGCCTATCCAAATACTTGGTTCTAGATATGCCCTCAATCTTCCTAAGTCCCAATATCAGGTATTCATTTAATTTTTCCCGGTTACTTATTGTCTCCTCAAAGTCTATAGGCCTCTCGCCAGCATCAAGCTTTTCGTAGTAGTTGAACATGTCCTTGTAGTTGGTATACCTCTTGCCTCCTAAGTAACCTGATGCACCCAGGCCTAGGCCGTAGTATTCCCTATCATCCCAATAGATTAGATTGTGCCTACACTCCTTATCCTGCTTGGCAAAATTTGATATCTCATATTGGCCATATCCCTTATCTGCCAGGTAGTCAATAGTATACCTATACATTTGGACATATTCATCCTCATCATAGTCAGTCAGGCTTCCATCCTCATACATATTGAAAAACTTAGTTCCTTCTTCTATTATTAACGAATAGGCTGATATGTGGTCTGGCTCCAAAGAGACAACCCTCTCAAGGGTCTCCCGCCAATCCTCTAAGGTCTGCCCCTGGAAGGCAAACATGAGGTCTATATTTATATTGTCGAATCCAACTGACCTGGCCAACCTATAGGACTCCAGAAACTCCTCATAGGTATGGATCCTTTCCAAAAACTTTAATAAGTGGTCTTGACTAGCCTGGAGGCCTATACTTAACCTGTTTAAGCCTCCCGCCTTCATAAGCTCTAGCTTATCCCTTGTAAGGCTGCCTGGGTTGGATTCCATTGTATATTCTCTAAGCTTAGATAAGTCTACATTTTTCCTTACAATTGAAAATAACCTCTCTAACTGACTTGCTGATAATATACTGGGAGTGCCCCCACCTATAAAAATAGTCTCAATATCATCAATCAGGTTACCAGCCTTATATAGGTTAAATTCTTTGTCCAGGTAAGATAGGTAGTCATCTATCTGGGTTCCATTTCCTACAAGGGATGTGAAATCGCAGTACCCACATTTTTTTGCACAAAAGGGTATGTGTATGTACAAGCCTCTAGTCTTCATAAATTCACACTCCAAAATTAAAACAACTAATATTGCCCAATAAAGCCCACCACGGCAAAAAGGACCCTCCTATAATCTTATAAAAAATGGCTAAACTGCAAGTCTTTACAATTTAGCCATCTAGATATCATTTATTACTTGGATTCAACCAGAATTATATATTACAGTATCCTACTACTGTGTAGTTAGCTGGTATACCATAATCCTTGTCTAGGTTATCAAATCCCCACTTAGAATCAAACATAGTAACGTCTAGTATTACACCGAAGTATAGCATCACGATACCTGCATCTATCTTGTTTAAGTAGCTTCCTCTGTAGTCTTCGCTATCTATAGCTAGCACAACCTTACCACCATCAACAATAAATCTCCATGGCTGCTTATTAAGAGCTGAAGGAGCCATCCTAGCATATGAGAATGCATCTAGTAGGGCTCTTTCTTCAAGTATTTCTGAAGTAGCTGCATTACCCCACTTGTCTATATAAACCATTTCTTCAAGACTAATTCTTTCAGATCCAGTATTTGCAGTAGACATATTAGACTTAGAATAGTTGTCACCAGTCTTAGCTTTATGCTCAACCTTAACTTCCTTTGAGCCATAACCTAAAGCTATTAGGGCTACTACTTCCTTGTCAGTTTCTAGACCAAGAGTCTTCTTAACCATATCCCTATCAGAATATGATACCCAACAACTATCTATTCCAAGATCTCTAGCCTTTAATATTGCTCTTTCACCTACATAGCCTGCATTTTCTAAGTGCTGTGGCTTGTCTTCTGATATCAATACTAGGTAGTTTGGTGCTTCGATCATTACACCCTGGTAACCTGCTATACCATATAGACGCTTGTAAGTGTCATCACCAGCAAAGAACTTAGGTTCAATAACTATTGATGAATCTAGCTTCTTACAATCCTTGATATAAGATTCTAATTCTAAAAGTGCCTTAGTATCTACTGGTGTTTCCTTAAAATGTCTTACTGATCTTCCATTCATTATTAATGACTTATAATCCATGTCAAACCTCCAAATATTATTGTTTTTGTATTTTTCTGACCATCTCTAACAGCCTTTCTTTCTCGTTAAGCTGGGGTTGGGATATAACTTGGCACAATAAGGCTTCTAGCAGGATTCCAACTTCTTTACCCCTAGCCAGGCCCTCATCGATAATATCCCTACCACTTATTTGTAAGTGAGAAACAGAAAAACACTCTCCTGTTTCTATTATATCATTAAATAGATTGAAAATTAAGCCGATATTTGCATATTTTTCAATAATTTTTGCATAAATTGCGTACTTAGCCAAAATATTATCCTTAGCATCCCTTAAAATGTACTTTATGGTAAGCCTTAAATCATCCCTAGTAGCATTTTCATTTAATAAATCTTCATACATATGATCCCTTAGGGCATTCCATATAAAGAGGGTCTTTTCCATATCCTTTTTTGAGTATTTAAAGAACTTCAAGAGGGCCTTTAAGTCTCCCTCATAATGGCTAAATATCATGGCTCTTTTGGCCGCTTGTAAATATTCCTCATGGGAATCTATATCTTCTAGGATCATTGCCCTGGTCAAGTCTTCTTCGTCAAAGCAAAAATCTCCAAACAGGTAACTTCTTATATCCAGGTCATTTATCAAACTTAATTTATTAGTATTAGCCCTTATTATACCCTCAAATTCAGTATTTATTCTCTCCATAGAAACCTTTTCAATATTTACAGAATTTCTTATTATGGAGTCCATGGTTTCACCCTCTATATCGAAGAACAGCTTGGCAGAAAACCTTAAAGCCCTTAATATCCTCAGGGCATCCTCATTAAATCTCTTGTCAGGATTTCCCACACACCTAACCAGCTTCTTTTCAATATCATCTAGACCACCGAACTTGTCCACCAGACCTACTTGGTCATTATAGGCCATGGCATTGATGGTAAAGTCCCTCCTGGATAGGTCATCTTCTAAGTTTTGACTATATGATACGGACCTTGGTCTCCTCATATCAAGGTAGTCACCATCTAACCTATAGGTAGTCACCTCAAAAGCTTCATCATCTATCAAGACAGTAACTGTCCCGTGTTGGATACCCGTTGGTATGGACCTTGGAAATATATTGACTATATCATCAGGAAGGGCATTTGTGGTGATATCCCAGTCATGGGGTATTTTCCCCATGACTGAATCTCTAACACATCCTCCAACTACAAAGGCCTCATATCCTGATGCTTGTATTGCATCTATAACCTGACTTGCCCTCGTAGGAATTTCAATTTTTATCTTCTTCATATCCTTAGTCATTTTAGTCATCCAATTTAAGTACAGACATAAAGGCCTTCTGAGGAACTTCAACATTACCAATCTGCCTCATCCTCTTCTTTCCTTCCTTCTGCTTTTCAAGAAGCTTTCTCTTTCTTGATATATCTCCACCATAACACTTAGCCAAAACATCCTTCCTATAGGCTGCAACAGTTTCTCTGGCTATGATCTTGTTACCAACAGCTGCCTGTATTGGCACTGGGAACTGGTGTCTTGGAATTTCTCCCTTTAACTTTTCACACATAGCCTTACCCCTTACAAAGGATCTAGATTCGTGAATTATAAAGCTTAGGGCATCGACCTGCTCCTTATTTATTAATATATCCATCTTAACGAGGTTAGAAGGTACATAACCCTTCATTTCATAGTCTATAGACCCATAACCCCTGGTTCTTGATTTCAGTGCGTCAAAGAAGTCGTATATCACCTCATTTAGTGGTAGTTCATAGTGGAGCATTACCCTGGTATCATCCATATATTCCATATCCTTCATAGAACCTCTTCTCTCCTGGCATAGCTCCATTACTACACCTACATAGTCCTTAGGTACTATGATATCACTCTTTACTATGGGCTCTTCAATCATCTTAATCTCTGTTGGTTCAGGTAGGTTTGCAGGGTTCTGTATCATTAATACCTCGTCATCCAACTTTGTAACCCTGTATATAACGGACGGGGCTGTAGTAATGATATTAAGGTCAAACTCCCTCTCCAATCTTTCCTGGATAATCTCCATGTGAAGCAGACCCAGGAAACCACACCTAAATCCGAAGCCTAAAGCAGCTGATGACTCAGCCTCAAACTCCAGGGCAGCATCATTAATCTGTAACTTTTCCAGGGCATCCCTTACATTTTCATATTTTTCTCCTTCACCTGGATAGATACCACAGTATACCATCGGTGTAGCCCTCTTATAACCTGGTAGGGGCTGGTCAGTCCTGTTATTAGCATCAGTTATAGTATCACCTACTCTACAAGACCTGATATCCTTTATACTAGCTGCTATATAGCCAACATCACCTGCAGATAGTTCTGGTAGCTCAGTGGCATTTGGTGCCATTACACCAACCTCTGTAACCTCGAACTTCTTCTTGCTGTTCATCATCTCTATAATCATGCCCTTCTTGACACAACCGTCAAAGACTCTTACATAGGCCACAACACCCTTGTAGGCATCGTAGTATGAATCAAATATAAGGGCCTTTAGTGGAGCCTGGTCATCACCAACTGGGGCTGGTACATGTTTAACTATGGCTTCAAGTACGTCTTCTGTATTTATATCATTCTTTGCAGATATTAGTGGGGCATCACTACAGTCTAGGCCAATCAAATCCTCTATCTCATCCTTGACGTAATCAGGTCTGGCACTTGGTAGGTCTATCTTATTTATTACTGGCAAGATCTCCAAGTCCTGTTCTAGGGCCAAATATACATTGGCCAAGGTCTGGGCCTCTACACCCTGGGCAGCATCTACTACCAATAGGGCTCCTTCACAGGCAGCCAAAGACCTAGATACCTCGTAGTTAAAGTCCACATGGCCTGGGGTATCTATTAGGTTTAGGTAGTAGGTATCCCCATCATTAGCCTTGTACTCTAGACGAACATTCTGTAGCTTGATGGTAATCCCCCTTTCTCTTTCTAGGTCCATATTATCTAGTAGCTGGGCCTTCATATCCCTCTCTGACACTAGTCCTGTCTTTTGTATAAGCCTATCTGCCAGGGTAGACTTACCATGATCTATATGTGCAATTATGCTAAAATTCCTAGTATTTTTTTGTCTATTTACCAAATAAATTCCTCCTCTTCTGTAAGTTTCCATATGTATTCAACCTACATTTTACTTTAAAAATCTGTCAACGTAAAGATGTGTATTGAAAAATGAATATTTTTTTATTAAATATTGTAATTTAGCTTGATTTTTGTCTTTAAGTCTGTTAAAATTGTGTATGTTGATTATGAATTTAGAACATTTATAGGGAGGTGAAGATAGATGGCAAATATTAAATCTGCTAAGAAGAGAATCGGTGTTATAGAAAAGAAAACTGCTTTAAATAGAGTTAGAAAGTCTCAGATAAAGACTGCAATAAAGAGATTCGACGAAGCTGTAGTTGCAGGTAACAAGGAAGAAGCTCAGGCTAAGTTCCAGTTAGCTCAGAAGAAAATATACCAGGTAGCATCAAAGGGTACTATCCATAAGAATGCTGCTGATAGAAAGGTTTCTAAACTTGCTAACAGACTAAACTCTATGAACGCTTAATGAGGAATAATATGATATCGACGGGTATCATTTATAATTGTGACAACGCAATGTATAGATATATCTTGTGTGTCAAACGTTTGAAAATACTAGATATAACAAATCCACTAGCCTGCTAGTGGATTTGTTTATATCTGGTATTTTTTTATTTGCAAGTATATGACCCTTTAAAATTCTTCTATCATCATTTTCAATAAGAAACTAGCTTCCATAAATATTGTCATATATCGTCTTTTTATACTTTTTCTTTATCACTATATACATTATTAATCCTAATATTATATATATCAAACTACAAATACCTGCCAAATTTGTATAAGATGTCAAGGTTACTTGGTTAATCAAGGTAATGAATATCCATGTTTCAAGAAGCGATACAAGAAAAGGAAGTATAAAGACCCACCTTAGTGTGCTTGCCAAGATACCATTTAGTTCTTCTTGACTCAAACCTATTTTAATCATAATGCTATACTTCTTGCTCTCTTCTTCAATAGAAGAATATAGTCTTGAGTATATAATACTTGCTATTCCTATTAAAAATGATATGCATAATATACTCCCAACATAGGAAACTAACCTTCTTGTCAAGTTTTCACTTTCATAGTAGCCATAATAGGTCATAAAAGTTTCCTTTCCTATTTCAAATCCTATATCCTTTTTTAAATCTCTTACTTCTTTTTGATTATCTTCTATAAAATCAGCCTGCATAAAGGCATATATTTTTTCCTTGACCAGGTCTTTGGATAGGTGAGCATACTTTTTATCAGAAATAACTGTAACACTTGAAAAATAACCTGATAAAGCAATTATCCTCCTGTCTAGACCATTTTCTTTTTTTATACCATACTGGTCAAGCTTTTTTCTTACCTTATCCCCTAAAATTGGGTCCTTTTTCCCATTCACCCCAACCAGGAAATATTCGTCATCTGCCAAACTTACCCTATCCCTTTTTAATAAATCAGCTACATCATTGTACATTGATTGAGATAAAACTATATGTCTTATAGGCTTTTCATTGCTTTTGAACTTACTGTATCTTATTGTAAGTTCCTTAAATCCTTGTTTTTTAGATAGGCTATTAGATATTATTTCCGCCTTCTTATCGCCATCAGCTTCATTTTCCCAATTTGCATACATATAGGCATAGGGCATTATTTTTTCCGTATCTTCAGCAACATTAAGAGGTGCTCCAACTATATATACGAATGAAGTCAGAACTATAAAAAACAAAATCATAGCACCCGCCATAGTCTTGATATTAGTATGGATTTTGTACTTAAAATTAGTCACCCTTATTAGGTTGCTCTTCACATATATCTTTCCACTTTTTTTCATAACTAAATGATAGATAGAAAAAATCAGGTTGAAAAGAAAGTAAGAAATACTAATAAGAGATAGGAGGTCCAATATATAAATAAAGGTGAAAAAATCTCTTTTAAGGTGAAAATAGAGAGTAGGTCCTAGAAAAATTACAAGTGCTAGTGAAGAAAGGACAAAATGGCTTTTTTCAGCAACTTCTTCTTTTTTTAGAAGGTCTATTATCTTTTTCTTTCTCAAAATTATAGGGGCTAGTAATGATATTAACAAAAACAAGCCTCCCATTAAGCCTATTGTAAGCATAATTGGCATAAGTGGTAGATAGAAATTCAGTTTTAGGTTATCTATCAAGGTCTGTGCAATTAGTAAAAATAATTTTGAAAAAATCAATCCACTTACTATCCCAACAAACAATGAAAGCATAGAAATTATCATATTTTCAAGAAATATCAATTTTTTAAACTGCTTCTTACTGGCACCTATAATATTTAGGATTGCGAATTGCCTGCTCCTATTTTTTAAAAAGTTACCCACCGAGTATAAAATTAGTACAAACGAGAAAATCATCGATACTATACTCGCCGTAAATAATACAAGGCCAATGGTACTCCCCTTGTCTACTATTTTTAATGCGGGATGCATAGACAAAACAGAAAACAAGAAGAAGATAAATACAGAAAATACACAACTTAAAAAGTGGTATAAGTATGTCTTAAAATCTCTTTTTATATTATAGTAGGCAAAATTAAGTAGGGTCAATTTCATCACCTCCAAGCAGGCTCATAGTATTTAGTATTTCCTTTTTATACATATTTATATCATTTCTATTTATTATTTCCTGATATAAACTGCCATCTTTTATGATATATGTTTTATCAGAGTAGGATGCAATATTAGGATCGTGGGTTACCATAATAATTGTAACCCCCATAGATTCATTCAACTTCTTAAATAGTTTCATCACATCTCTTGCTGCTTTAGAATCAAGATTTCCTGTAGGCTCATCTGCCAGTAATATCGAAGGTTCGTTTATTACAGCTCTTGCTATAGCTACCCTTTGAGCCTGTCCCCCTGAAATTTCATAAGTCCTTTTATCAAGTAAATATGAAATTCCAAGAAATTCACTTATCTCATTCAGCCTTTTGTCCATTTTATCCAAAGGGATATTATCCAGGGTAAGTGGTAGTATAATATTCTCTCCTACAGTCAGGGTCTTAATCAGGTTAAAATCTTGGAATACAAAACCTAACTCTCGTCTTCTAAATGTTGAAAGCTGACTATCATTCATCTTGTAGGGGTCTCTCCCTGCAATCAAAACAGAACCACCTGTTGGCTTGTCAATAGTCGATATGGTATTTAAGAAGGTGCTTTTACCGCTTCCACTTGGCCCCATTATGGCTATAAATTCACCTTTTTTAACCTCCATATTTATGTCACTTAAAGCTTTGAAAGAAACTTTACCCCTGTATGTTTTTTCAAGATTTGATACTTTTAATATCATAATTTTACTCCCTATATAATAGATTTAGGTTATTAAGCTAACCTATAAAGCTTTAAATTGCTGAGTACTTTCATTTACTTAGCTAGAATTTTTTCTTTATTTGTCTTATATTTTACAGGATACTAAATCAAATAAAAATCCGATAATATTACTCAAGCTTACATTTTTGTAATATTACCGGATATATATCCACTAAAATATTATTGTCATGGTCGTACCCCTACCTATTTCAGACTCCACTTCCAATTTATGGCCCAAGTACTCAATGACCTTTTTAACTATATAAAGACCTATTCCACTTGAATCAGCATTGTTTCTTCCATTTTTACCTATGTAAAACAATTCAAAAATATTATCTAAGTCAGCTTTTTCTATACCTATACCCTCATCAATAATTGATAGTATTACCCTATCAGCTTTCCTTTCAGCTCTAATCGTCACGGTTTGCCCCTTATCACTATATTTAATGGCATTGGTAAGAATTTGGTGGATGATTAATTTCAACCACTTTGAATCTGAATATACATAAATATCATCATCTATATCCAGCCTAGGATAAATTTGAAATGTAATAAAGTAGTCTTTCAAGCCATTTATACTATCCTTGCATGCTTGTTTCAAGAATACTTTTTCAGATACAAAATCATTTTTAAATTCGTCTAACCTATAAAGATCCAAAATTTGATTTAAATTATATTCAATGGCATTGATATTCCTCACTATCTTCTTATAGTCATCCTCTTGCCTGTGATTTTCACAAATAAGCCTCAGGACAGATAAGGGTGTCTTCATTTGGTGGACAAACCTGTATATCATAACTTTTTGCAACTTCTTGTCCTGTTTTTGTAAGATTTCCCTCTTGCTATTATTGTTTATTATTTCCCCTATCATAGTATTGTAATTTTCTTCAAGGGAACTCCTTGGTTCATCTATCAGGTAATCATTTAAGAGGTCACTTTTAAGGAAAAATTTACCATAGACCCTTCCTATTTTATAAAACCTAAACAAAAAGAATATAAACAATATAGAGAATACTAAAAAAGCAAAGTAGAAAATCTCTTCAAACCAAAGACCCTCTATATAAAACAAGATTCCGAAAAATAATACCTGCACAAAAAAAACTATTAAAAAAATAGAAATATTATTTAAAACAAATAATTTTAATACCCTTTTATCCTTCATATTCTACCTTATATCCCATCCCTCTTACCGTTATTACCTTTAAGTCAGATTCCAACTCTTTTAACTTTTTTCTAACCCTGCTGATAGTTACATTTAGGGTGTTTTCTTCTACAAACATTTCACTATCCCAAATTTCAGATAATATTTTTTCACGACTTACTACATTGGGGTAAGAATCAAACAAAATGCCTATCAGTATAGCCTCATTCTTTGGCAGGTCTATCTGCTTATTTTTGCACTTTAGGGTGAACCTAAGTTTGTTAAAAGAACAGTCCCCACAAGTAGAACCAGTTTCTTTATTAGCATACTCTCCATAGGCCCTCCTAAGTTGGGAATTTACCTTTGCTAGCAAGAGGTCATATGAAAAAGGCTTTGTTATATAGTCATCTCCACCGCTCATAATGGCCCTTACCTGGTCATAGTCTTCAGTCCTTGCAGAAGTAAATATAATAGGTACCCTTGTTATCTTCCTGATTTCATTACACCAATAAAATCCATCAAAGTAGGGAATGTTAATATCCAGTAAAATTAAATCCGGACCATGCCCATCTACAAATTTATCTATATTCTTAAAATCCTCACAAATAGAAACTTCGAAATCATACCTTTCAATATATTCCTTGACTAGGCCTGCCAAATCAGAATCATCTTCTATCATACATATTTTAAACGCCATAAATACCTCCTGAATTATCAATAGTAGTAAAGAGTTGATTATTCAATCAACCGACCAAACTTATACATGAAATAGTCTATCTTTTGCTACTTTTTTGAAGCTTTTACTATGAGTATTTCCGCTGCCAGCCTGTCTGACATCTTACCCTGCTTGATAGCATAGTCAAAATCAGATATGGACTTGATAATAGCCCTGATTGATTCTTCGTCAAAATTTTTAGCCTGGCTGGTCAACTTATTTAATACAAACTTTTGAAGACCCATGGTATTTTTTATGGTATCAAAGGATACCCTTGAATCCTGTAGGGCCTTTATCTGGAGTATTTGGCTAAACCTTGCTGACAACAAGGAAAAGGTCCCCAAGATAGACCCACCCCTGTAGATCATATCATCAAATAGGTTTAGAGCCATCTTTGTATTCTTTGACCCTATCATATCTATCATCTTAAATACATTATCCTCTATATTATTAGTCAAAAGCCTGTCTATAGACTCCTTGTCCAAGGAATTTCCCTTGCCAAGGTAGGCGGATATCTTATCTATTTCATTTTTTAAATCTGCCAGGGTTACCGATGATTTTTTATCCTTATAGCCCACCAGGTCTATAAAGTAGACCAACTCAGAATTATTAGCCCGTATCTGGTTTTTCTCAAAGGCCTCCTTGCACCATTTAAAGAGGTCCATGTCGTCAAGCTTGTCCATGACCAAAACATCACCCAGCTTGCTAACAGCCTTATACAATCTGGATTTTTTGGTATCTATATCTCCATAAGAGGCAAATAATACCAGGGCTGTATCAGGCATATCCTCAATTATCCTGATTAGTTCAGACTCTGCCTCATCATTAAAGAACCTTCTCTTGGTCTGAAATAATTCAAAATCTTTGACAAGGACATACCTCTTGTCAGACATCATGGGTAGGGTCTCTATAGCTGATACCATGCTTTCTAAATTTGTTTCCTGGCCGTCTATAATAGTCAGGTTAAAATCTGGCATAGAATCCTTAGCCAGGTCCCTAAAAGCATCAACTAGATTATCTATAAGAAGTAGCTCCCTACCATAAACCAGGTTAATCTTATTCAATTTTCTATCCTTAAATTTTTCTAGTAGGTCACCTATCTTCATATATCCTCCTCTTAATCTGTCTTGTTCACCTTAATATAATATATTTCCAAAAATATTGCAAGTCCAAGGACACCTATATAGTAGGCTAGCAATAGAAGTGGGTTCATAGACCTTACCTCCATATTATAAACCCCGTAATTTGCCAACTTCTCCAAATAATAGTATAGAGGCCTTAAGATAGCTTCATTGATATACGCTACCAATAAGGCAAGGTCTAAAGATATACCATAAAGAAGCAGGGATATCATGTCTAAAAATACTATAAGACCTATAAAGGGCAAGATCAGGATATTTCCTATCAGTCCAACCATGGAAAAAGTCTTAAAATTATAGACAACCAGGGGAAAGGTTAAAATATTTGCAGCCAGGCAGGTATTCAAAAAATTAAAATATATGTACTTTCTTAAATACTTTGAATATATGACTATGGATAGGACAGCCAGAAAACTCAACTGGAAGGATATATTGTATATAATATAGGGATTTAGGTAGACCATTATACTGGCTATAAGGGCCAATATATTGATTGGGTCTAACCGCCTATCCACAAAATATGCCAAGGCCCCCAATACGCTGAGTCCAATAGCCCTAGTGATAGATGGACCACCACCAACCAGGATATTGTAAAATATTAGGCCAATGAATAAAAGACCCAACCTATCCAACCTATTAATCCTGTCAACCAGGACCAGGAAAATCCCTACCAGTATAGATATATGAAGTCCAGATATACTCATTACATGGCTTACCCCTGCATCCCTAAATGTATAGACCACATCCTTATCAAGGTCTCCCCTATAGCCTAGGACTATAGAGTTTAGTATATCTCCATAAGCCTTATACATAAACTTATTAGCACCTATACAATAGTCCTTTAAGCTTCCTATCCTGTAATATAATCCTGACCTTCCATATATATCCAGGTTAGATACCTCTATATATGTATCTATTCCCCTAGACTTTAGGTATCTTCCATAATCAAAGTCCTTGATTATAAAGTTATTTAAGTCTCTTGACTTCCCGTATAAACATAACCTATCGCCAATATGGACCCCCCTGTCCTTGCCAGAAAAATCAACGGCCAGGACCTTGCCCATATAGTAGTTTGTTATTTTCTTTTTCTTTACTATGTTTGTTACCATACCCCTAGCCTGGCCAAGGTCTCCATAGCCTGCCTGCCTAGTTCCTATTCTATGCCAATTAAATATTAGGACCAAGACCAGGACTAGTAGTCCAAACCTTCTCATAAAACCACCTCTATGAGTTATAGGCAGTTTTTATACAAAAAAGTATCTAAAGGTTTTTTACCTAAACATATTCATTTATATGGTTGGTTTTTTTCTTAAAATCAAAAATAGCTTTCAAGCTATCACTTGCTTCCATCCCCTTTATAAAGCATATATCCTCAATAGTCCTATATCCAAATAGAAGGCTGGCCAATTCATTTATAGTAAGGCTAATATCAATTTCAGGTTGATCCTCAACCAGCTTTTCCAGACTACCCCTTTCCTCTCCCAGGATAGTATTCTCAGCCAGACCATATAAGTCACTAACTGCATTGCCATGCTTCTTAGCCCTTAGTATTCCACTTTTATTATCAAACCTGTAAATACCATTATTTTCTCTAATCACAGGGTCACTTACCTCTATATTTGCACTATGGCTTCCTTGAAGGTTTGTATCTTCATGGTTTAAACTTGCTTCCTCGCCCAGGCCACTTTTTATCTCCAGGTCAACCAAAAATTTTTCTAAGTCTATTATCCTTGCCATCATAAAAGGTTTTAAAGTAAAGCTGGCATCTTTAGGATTGTCCAGTATATCCATCAACCTGTCATCTAGGCCCGTATTAATAGTTACAGCCTTACACTGGGTATTATGATTGAATATAAACTTTAATACAGACTGGTAGGCACCCATGTCCTTGTAATATACCTCTCTTACAAAGAAGTTCCCCCCCTCTATAGTATAGGCAAGGTAGGCTGTAGGTTGGCCATCCCTATAAAAAATATATGTATAACCACCATCTATATCCATTTCCTCAATGAATTCTGAAAAATAGGCCTGGTCCCTAAGGGCGGAGCCATTGTAGCCGGCAATGGCTGATGAATAAACATCTAGCAAATCACCCGCTTCTTCCTTGCCGGCCCTCTTGAAGTTACCATCTAACTTAAATTTTTTTAGGTCGAATATATCTAACTTAACCTCTAAAATATCATAGCAAGTCTCAAAGCCATAAGACCTGTATAGCCTATGGTCTATAGGCATCAAAATTGCAAATGACTGGTCCATGGCCCCTATTTCATATAGTGACCTCGACATCAGGTCGGCCATAAAGCCCATCCCCCTTGCTTCTGGCAGGGTAGATACGCCTACTATATACGATGTAGCCAGGTCCTTACCCGACAGATTAAGTCTGTGTTGGTTTAGGTGGATTGATGACAAAATCCTTCCCCCATCCTCTACCACCATCGTCTTTTCTGGCTTGTACTTATTTTTAAAGTAAAAGTCCACATAGGCCTGACTATCCGCAAAACAGTAGGTCCAAAGGTCCCTTACTCCCTGGTTTTCATTTATATTTGTAAATCTAATTTCCATACTTACTTCCTTTCAAAATACACTTACCTATATTATAGCATGCTAGCTTTACCCAAGACTAACTAGGACTTATTTTTTTTGATAATTATATGATCCCAGTTACTCTTTTGCAAAAAATAACACTCCCGTATAAAGAATCTTACGGGAGTGTTATTATCTCATTATTATTTTTAATCATATTTTTACTTTACTTATCTGTGGATTCACTTATACAGATCTAACTGTATACTTTTCTACAAATCTTTCAGGATAATATGACATCTTAGCCTTCCTTAGACCTTCGACCCCCATATCTTCCTCCCTATTTACCCACTTCACATCTGGAAAAATATCGCTTATAAACATCTGGTTGATATATGGATAAAGACCTCTTATCTCAGCATTTGCCTTTTCTATGTGAACAAGGGCCATCTCGTCATTTATCTTCTCTCCCATACTAAAGGCTTCAAGTTTTCCATCTATAAATATACCGTAAACTTTCAGTTTGTCCTTTAAAGCCGAGTAGTTATCGAGTAGTTTCTTTATACCTATATACTCATCATCTATGCTATCTTCAAATTCCTGGTCCCCATCCTTGCTTGTAGACCAGGACTTCAATAGGTCAAAACACTCAGGAAAGTCCTTTTCATCTAAAAGCCTTCTCTCAACCCTACCTTCATATTCTCTCTTAAAGAAGTTCAGGTGATTTCTTTTACCACTCAATTTTCTTCCCTTGACTGTCCTTAGCTTCTCGGCATCGTATACATAGTCAAATATATCCCTCTCCTCTATATACTCAAACTTGCCAGGATATAGGTTCTTCAACATTGCTACAACATTTAGGTCAATACCCCTAAAATATATCTTGTGTTTGCCATCATCAAAGAAGTTGATAGCATACTCGATTGCTTCTGGTATCTTATCCTCAGGAGCCAGTGGTAGGATAGAGAATATCTCACCATTATGTTCTCCAACCAGGATAGCAAATCCATCACCTATATGGTAATGTGTCTTGTAGGCGTGCTGCCACATATATAAAGTATTAAAACAGTATTCACATGCTTCATAATTAACCAAATCAAAGTACTTGTCAAGTATTGGTTTGGCCTCAATATTTATCTCCTTAAATTCCATAAAATCTCCTCAATTCTTCTTACCATACAAAATATTAATTCATTATTAACTAATATTTTGAAAACTGTCTATATAATATTACAATATTTCTCTTGATTTTAGCTTTACTATATATATATTTGACTTTCATTATTGAATACCCATCTTCCCAGTTTCCTAATCATATCCCTTAGTTAATCTAGGACTGGTATCAAGTCATAGCATAAAATATATAATCCACTAAGCTAACTGTTTTATTATATACCCAAGGGATAAAAATGTAAACAATAAAATTACATTTAGAAAGGAAGATAACGTTTCTATGAGAAAAAAATTACTTTTCAAGGGTCTCCTTGTCTGTTTGACCCTCCTATATACAATATTTTGCCTGACAGCCTGTAACCCCCACCAGGGCCAGCTTGAAATCCATCTTATAGATGTTGGTCAGGGCGACTCTACCCTGGTGGTAACACCTGACAATAAAAATATACTTATAGATGGTGGTGAAGATGAATACTCAAGAAATGTAATCCGCCACTTAAAAAGGTCTCATATTAAAAAACTTGATGCTGTTATAGGTACCCATTTTGATAGCGACCATATAGGAGGTCTGGACAAGGTTATAGAGGAGTTTCCAACAAAAAATGTCTACTTCCCCCCATCCAGGGCATCAAAGACCGACCTGATAGAAATCCTAGATGTATGTAGGAGAAAGAATATTAAAATTACCCCTCTTAAGTCTGGTGACCAGGTAAAACTTGACCATACCCTTATAAATGTCCTATCCCCCAGGAATATCTCCAGGGATGATGAAAATAAGAATTCCCTTATTTTCACCATCTTTCAGAATGGTACAAGTTTTATGTTTACTGGTGATGCAGACTCCGAGATGGAAAAAGAAGTCCTGGCTCACTACAGGCTACCCAGGTGTATTTACCTCAAGACAGGCCACCATGGTAGTAAGACAGCTTCCTGTGATGAGTTTATAGGCACTATAAGACCCCAGATGGCCTCAATATCCTGTGGCTACAAAAATAAGTATGGTCACCCCCACCAAGAAACCCTGGATACCTTCAAAAAATACCAGGTTCAAACCTTCCGTACAGACTTAAATGGGGACATGGTCTTTTACTTCGATGTCAGAAATACAAAAAAAATCTATTCTAAAAGAAAGTACCTTTTGGAATAGATTTTATACATATTTATTTAGCTTATTTGGATATTAAGCCCAGTAGGTCTCTAACTACATAAGAGGCAATTACGAGACCTCCTGCTGATGGTACAAAGGATATACTTCCATTGATCCTTTCTAAGCTACCATCATCTTCTACCACTAGTGGCTTACTTGGTTTTTCCTTTGAATAAACCACTGTCAGCTTCTTTATCCCCCTTTGCTTGGCCTCTTTACGGACCAACTTGGCCAGGGGGCACATTTCCGTCTTGTGTATATCACTTATCTCTATCTGGCATGGATCTAGTTTATTGCCCATGCCCATAGAACTAATAATATTTAGTCCCCTAATATAACAAGTTTCTATAAGGTGGATCTTTGACTTTACCATATCTATAGCATCAACAACATAGTCATAGTGATCCTCTAATAATTGGTCTGATGTTGTCTCATCATAGAGACAAATATGTCCTTTTACATCTATATTTGGATTGATATCCCTAACCCTATCTAGGACTACATCAACCTTCTTACACCCAAGGGTTGAATGGAGGGCTGGTAGCTGCCTATTTACATTGGTTATATCTACATCATCAAAGTCAACCAGGGTCAAGTGGCCTATGCCTGCCCTTGCCAGGGCTTCAACAACATAACTACCCACTCCACCTAGACCAAATACTATTACGCTAGCCTGGTCTAGTTTTTCTATAGCCTGGTCCCCAATTATAATGCTTGTTCTTTCCTTAAATTTATCCATAGCTTACCTACTGTCTATTTAGTAAAGAAGTCTTCTATCTTCTGACCCAACTTTTTCTTGCTAGCATTGACAGTTTCACCATTTTCTTCAGCAAATTTCTTCAATAGGTCAGCCTGTTTATCACTCACCTTCTTAGGTATTTGAACATTTACCTTGACATACTGGTCTCCCCTAGAGGATGAGTTAATACGCTGTATACCCTTGCCCTTTAGTCTAAAGACAGTTCCGGTCTGTGTTCCTGCTGGCATCGAGTACTTAACACTTCCATCTATAGTAGGAACCTCTAGTTCATCACCCAGTGTAGCCTGGACAAATGATATAGGCATATCCATATATATGTCAAAACCATCCCTCTTAAAAGTCTTATGTGGCTTGACATCTATCCAAAGATATAGGTCACCCCTAGGTGCTCCAGGGTCTCCAAATTCACCCTGACCTGCTAATTTTATCATCTGGCCATCATCTATACCAGCTGGTATGTTTACTTCTATTGTTTTGGTCTTTCTTACTGATCCAGAGCCTCCACACTTACTACATGGACTCTCTATCTTTTCTCCTGTACCATGACAGTCAGGACACTCTCTCTGTGATGCCATACTACCAAACATAGTCTGTCTAACCTCACTGATTACACCCCTGCCACCACATGTCTTACATGTAGTTTTTGATGTACCAGTCTTGCATCCTGTACCATGACATTCTTCACACTCTTCACTTCTATTTACTTTAATATTTACCTTCTTACCAAATACGGCCTCTTCAAAGGTAATTCCTATATGCTGCCTAATATCAGCACCCTTTCTAGGGCCCCTCTTTTGGGCACCACCAAAACCACCAAATCCTCTAGAGCCTCCTCCAAAGAAGTCTCCAAATATGTCTCCAAATATATCTCCAAAGTCACCAGCACCATTAAAGCCACCGGCTCCTCCAAATCCACCCTGACCATTTACTGCATCTGCACCATACTGGTCATAGATCTGTCTCTTTTGTGGATCTGACAATACCTCGTAGGCTTCATTTACTTCCTTGAATTTTTCTTCTGCTTCCTTGTTGTCAGGATTCTTATCTGGATGGTATTTCATGGCTAATTTTCTATATGCTTTTTTTAGTTCTTTATCATCAGCAGTCTTTTCTACACCCAAGACTGCATAATAGTCCTTATTTGCCAAAATTCACACCTCCCTCTTTAATTTAACAACAATAGCTTGCGGTCATCCACAAGCCATTGTCGTATTTCACCTATCAATTATAGGTTATATTTTCACTCCTGTCTATACCGGACCTAATAATCTTTACTTGTCGTCAACTTCTGTAAAGTCAGCGTCAACTACATTATCATCTTTTGGCTGGTCCTGAGCCTCTTCCTGACCACCCTGCTGAGCCTGCTGAGCTGCCTGAGCCTTAGCATAAAGGTCCTGAGAAACCTTCTGGAACTTGCCCATCAATGCTTCTACTGCAGCGTTGATTTCTTCAACCGAAGCATCTTCCTTGTCCTTAACTTCTCTAACCTTAGCTATAGAAGCCTCTATATCAGCCTTTTCGTCTGCAGCTATACTTTCTCCGGCTTCAACTAATGTCTGTTCTGTCTGATAAGCTATAGCCTCAGCATGGTTTACTGCCTCTATCTTTTCCTTCTTCTTCTTATCAGCTTCTGCATTAGCTTCTGCTTCTCTTACCTTCTTTTCTATTTCTTCTTCTGACATGTTAGTGTTAGAAGTTATAGTAATCTTCTGTTCCTTACCAGTACCTAGGTCCTTAGCAGTTACATTTACTATACCGTTGGCATCTATATCAAATGTAACTTCTATCTGAGGTATACCCCTCTTTGCTGGTGGGATGTTAGTCAACTGGAATCTACCTAGAGTTGTATTGTCATATGACATAGCTCTTTCACCCTGTAATACATGGATGTCAACTGCAGTCTGGTTGTCAGCTGCTGTAGAGAATACCTGTGACTTCTTAGTTGGTATTGTTGTATTTCTTTCAATTATCTTAGTAAATACATTACCTAGTGTTTCTATACCTAATGATAGTGGAGTAACATCTAGTAGAAGTATGTCATTTACTTCACCTGTTAATACACCTGCCTGTATTGAAGCACCTGCAGCAACACATTCATCAGGGTTGATACCCTTGTGTGGGTCCTTGTTTATAAACTTCTTAACAGCATCCTGTACAGCTGGTATTCTTGTAGAACCACCAACAAGTAGTACATCATCTATTTCTGATACAGATATGCCTGCATCCTTAATTGCCTGTTCAGTTGGTCCCATAGTCTTAGCAACTAGGTCGGCAGTCAATTCATTAAACTTAGCCCTAGTCAAGTCCATATTCAAGTGCTTTGGACCTTCTGCAGTCGCAGTTATAAACGGAAGGTTTATATTTGTTGTCATTGTAGAAGATAGTTCCTTCTTAGCCTTTTCAGCTGCTTCCTTTAATCTCTGAAGGGCCATATTGTCAGCCTTAAGGTCTATACCTTCTGCCTTCTTGAATTCACTTGCCAAGTAGTCTATAAGAACCTGGTCGAAGTCATCTCCACCTAGCTTGTTGTTACCAGCTGTAGCCAATACTTCGAAAGTACCATCACCGATTTCTAGCAAAGATACGTCGAAAGTACCACCACCAAGGTCGAATACCAGGATTTTCTTTTCTTCTTCTAACTTATCAAGACCATAAGCTAGTGATGCAGCTGTCGGCTCGTTGATTATTCTCTTAACTTCTAGGCCTGCTATTTTACCTGCATCCTTAGTTGCCTGTCTCTGAGCATCTGTAAAGTAGGCTGGAACTGTGATTACAGCCTCAGTTACCTTTTCACCCAAGTAGGCTTCAGCATCTGCCTTTAACTTCTGTAATATAATAGCTGATATTTCCTGAGGAGTATAGTCCTTACCATCTATATTTACCTTGTAATCAGTACCCATATGAGTCTTGATTGATGTTATAGTCCTAGTCGCATTAGTTACAGCCTGTCTCTTCGCTGGCTCACCAACTATTCTTTCACCATCCTTAGTAAAAGCTACTACTGATGGAGTAGTTCTCATACCTTCGTTATTAGGTATAATTGTAGGCTCTCCACCTTCTAATACTGCAACACATGAATTAGTTGTTCCTAAATCTATTCCTATTACCTTTCCCATTTTTATTACCTCCAAAATTAAACTTTTTATTATTTTTATTTATATTTTTTATTTTACTAACTTTTTTAATCTACTTCTAGCAAGAAACCTTGACCATGCTGGCCCTTAAGACCTTCTTGTCTAGCTTGTATCCCTTTTGAAGAACCATCAGTATCTTACCTGGTTCATATTCATCACTAGCCTCCTGCATAACTGCCATATGAAGGTTAGGATCAAATTCCTGGCCAAGTTCTGCATCTATACTTTCCAGTCCTGAACTCTTCAGGGCATCCAGAAGTTGCTTGTATACCATGTCTACACCAACAAATAGTGGACTTTCCTTGTCCTCACAAGCCTCTAAGGCTCTTTTCATATTGTCTATAACTGGTATCAACTCATTAAAGACCTTTTCATTAGCATATAGGCCTATAGTTGCCTTTTCTTCTGCTGTCCTTCTTCTGAAATTTGCATATTCAGCATTCAGTCTCAAGATAGCTTCTTCCTGGTCCTTTATCTTATTTTCCAGACTCTTTATTTTAAAGTCTGGTTCACATTCATCTATATTTTCCTGATCACTTCCTTCAGATTCAGGTCCAGACTTTTCTTCATTGACAAGATCCTGTCCATCCTCCACTAGTATTTCTTCACTTGTTTCATTTTTTATGTCCTCTTGGACTATTTCCTCATCCTTATCAATTGGATCCTTTCTTTCCTTATCCAAATCATACACCCCTCTCATTATTTATAGTCATCACTTACCATCTAGCAACATACTCATATAATTTAAGATTGAGTATACCTTTGAATAATCCATCCTAGTTGGTCCTATGAAACTTATCTTACCCTGAAGGTCATCCTGGACATTATAGGTAGCTGTTATGATACTCAAGTCTGTACTTACATCATCACCATTACCAATAACTATATTCAGGTTGTCCTTTTGAATACCCTTAGTCCTTATCATCTTGGCCAGGCTTTCACGCTCTTCCAACATATTTAGGAAGGACTTGGCCTTCACCATATCACTGAACTCTGGATAGTTAAAGATATTTGTTGCCCCATTCATGGAAATCTTGTAATCACTATCCGCATTCAAGAGATAGACTAGGTCATCTACTATTTCTGAATACTCACCTATTTCATATTTAATATAGGCTATCATCTCTTCATCCAACTCACTAAACTTTTTACCGGATAGCTTGTTGGACAGGCTAGTTGAAATTACATTTAACTTAGCCTGTGGAAGCTCTACAAGTGTATCAAACTCCCTGCTCTTTATCTCACCATTATCTGCTACCAGTATCAATAAGATTTTTTCTGGTGATAGGCTGACTAGCTGGATGTACTTTATGGTCCTTAGTCCCCTATTCCTATCATATACTGCAACAGTAGTATAGTTGGTGATGCTAGACAGGATCTTGGATAATTCTTCTAGAAGGTCATCCACCCTGTTAAAGTTATTCTCCACACACTTTCTAAGCAATTCCTTTTCATCTTCTTCTAACTCCCTATTACCCATCAGGGAATCTACATACAACATGTAGCCCTTCTTGGTTGGGATTCGGCCTGCAGACGTATGGGGTTGAACCAAGTAACCCAAATCCTCTAGGTCAGACATTTCATTTCTGATAGTCGCTGCTGAAATTCCAAAATCATATTTTTTAGATATGGTCCTGGATCCAACAGCCTCAGCCGTTTCCACATAGTCCTTTACTATGGCCTTTAATATATTTAATTGTCTCTCCGTAAGATCCATAGTATCACCGTCCTTTTTGTTATTATCACTCACTCACTTAGAGTGCTAAAAGCTTATGTATATATTACACCACTTTTTATGGCCCTTGTCAAGCACTTAAATAAAAAAATAAATTTCTTTTTTAACAGAATCTTTCTTCTAGCTTATCTATTAGGCAAGAAAAAGAGGACCAATCCTCCCACTAGTCTATCTAGTAGGAGGCGGTCCCCTCTTAAAAATTTTAACTTTTATAAGTAATATCTAGTAGATATATGCGGATATTTAAGATACCCTATCTCATACTATAATACTTCAACATCTACATTTTCTCTGTCAGCGATCTGCTTGTTTATCTTAGCTAGGAAGTCCTCAACTGACATCTGGCCTAATTCACCCTCATCTCTAGATCTTACTGATAGTAGGCAACTTTCCATTTCCTTTTCACCAACTACTAGCATATAAGGTATCTTTTCTAACTGGGCTTCTCTGATCTTGAATCCAACCTTTTCTGCCCTGTAATCTAGTTCAACCCTGATTCCAGCATCAAATAACTTGTCCTGTAATTCCTTAGCGAAGTCATTGTACTTGTCTGATACAGATAAGACCTTAACCTGGCATGGAGCTAGCCATACCGGGAATTTACCTGCATAGTTTTCTATTAGTATACCTATGAATCTTTCTATAGAACCTAGGGCAACCCTGTGTAGCATTACTGGTCTATGCTTTTCCCCATCCTTGCCTACATATGTAGCATCAAATCTCTGAGGTAACTGCATATCTAGCTGGCAAGTACCACACTGCCAAGTTCTTCCTAGACAATCCTTTAGGTGGAAGTCTATCTTAGGTCCGTAGAAGGCACCATCACCTTCATTTACCCTGTATTCCATACCCATTTCTTCTAGGGCACCCCTTAGGCCGTCTTCTGCAATTGCCCATTCTTCATCAGTACCCATTGAATCTTCTGGTCTAGTAGACAACTCTACATGGTAGCTAAATCCAAACTGCTTGTACACCTTGTCTATCAGGTTGATTACTTCCTTAACCTCACTTCTAATCTGGTCTGGTAAACAGTAGATATGGGCATCGTCCTGAGTAAAGGCTCTTACCCTCATTAGTCCGTGTAGTGCACCTGACAACTCGTGTCTATGTACCCTACCTCTTTCACCAACTCTCATTGGGAAATCTCTGTAAGAGTGTAGCTGTGACTTGTAGAATAACATTGCTCCAGGACAGTTCATAGGCTTAATTGCGTAATCCTCTTCATCTATCTGGACAGTATACATATTTTCCTTATAGTGGAACCAGTGTCCTGAAGTCTCCCATAACTTTCTATTTAAGATTATAGGAGTTTCTATTTCAACATAGTGGGCTTCCCTATGAACTTCTTCCCAGTACTTCATTAGGGCAGCCTTTAGGGCAGTACCCCTAGGTAGGAACAATGGGAATCCTGGTCCTTCATCTGGTATCATAAATAGGCCTAATTCCTTACCTATCTTTCTATGGTCTCTCTTCTTAGCTTCTTCCAACATAAATAGGTGGGCATCAAGGTCCTTCTTCTTTTCAAATGAAGTACCGTATACTCTCTGAAGCATCTTGTTATTTTCGTCACCCCTCCAATAAGCACCAGCTATTGACTGTAACTTAAAGGCCTTTATCTTCTTAGTTGACTCTAGGTGTGGTCCCCTACATAGGTCTACAAATTCTCCCTGTCTATACATAGAGATTATTTCACCATCTGGTAGGTCATTTATCATTTCTACCTTGTAGTCTTCCCCTATTTCGGCCATCATCTTGATAGCCTCTTCCTTAGATACTTCAAAACCTTCTATGCGTAGGTCTTCCTTTACTATCTTCTTCATCTCTGCTTCTATTTTTTCCAGGTCCTCTGGAACTAGTCTATAGTCTAGGTCAAAGTCATAGTAAAAGCCATTTTCTATAGCTGGGCCTATAGCCAACTTAGCTTGAGGCCATAATCTCTTAACTGCCTGGGCAAATATATGGGCTGAAGTATGTCTGAATACTTCCTTACCCTCTGCATCTTCAAACTTATAGAAGTCAACCTTACAATCCTTGTCCAACTTCTTGTTTAGGCTTTCTAGCTTACCATCTACAGCACCAACTAGGACGCTTCTAGCAAATCCATCACTAATTCCCTTAGCTACATCTAAAAGTGATGCTCCATTTTCAACTTCTACAAAGTTGCCATCTCTTAATTCAATCTTTAACATATCTATCCCTCCATAATTTAATTCTTTAGTCTTTACTATACTTAGTAAAAGTCCAGGTTTTTTATACAAGGATCCTTCTTTGAGTCTTACAAGTTTCTCGAGTATTTATAAGGCTCAAATTTGTATAAAAAAATCCCAATTCATAAAGAATTGGGACGAATAATCGCGGTTCCACCCAAGTTTCCAGATAGACTCTGGACACTCAAACGACTATAAGGTAGTCAACCGAACACTTTCACCTAGGCTACTAAGTCCTGCTCAAAGGTAGTTTTCAGATAGGTCTGTCTAGTTGGACTTCCAGCCGATGATCCAACCTCTCTATAGATGATTGCCACCCTACTCTTCCTTTTTCATAGCATATATCTAAGATGTATACATTCTAACACATCAATAATTAAATTGCAAGTAAAATTCAGATTTTTTATATATCCTACCTGTAAATTAATTCTTACATATCTTGAATTGTCAAGTCAAATGCAACTCTACTGAATGATAAACCTCGTATGGAGTTTTCCAATTTAAGCATTTGCGCGGTCTAAGATTTATTTCTTTCATTTTTGCTTCAACATAGCTATCTGATTGATTAATATCCATAGTTTTCGAGAAATATTCTCTAAGCAATCCATTGGTGTTTTCGTTTGTTCCTCTTTGCCAAGGATGATGTGGAAATGGAAAATAAAACTCTACTAAATTCAACTCCTGACTAATTTCTGAATGTTTAGAAAACTCTTTCTCTCTATCTGGAGTTATTGTTTCTAGAGGTTGATTTTATAAAAGCTCAATCATCGCTTGTTTTACTAAAAATGAATTCTTTTTTGCAATTTTTTACATAGTAGATACCTACTTTTTCGATCAGTTAATGTTACTAAGCAAGCCTTACCAGTCTGTCCCATAACTGTATCAGCCTCCCAATCACCTAATCGTTCTCGATTATTTGCAGGATCTGGCCTATCTGTAATCAAATTACTAATTTGAATAATTACTAATTTGAATTTTGCCACGTCTTTCTTCATAATTTTTTGTATGACGGCTTTTACCACGATGTCGTAGTTTGCGAATAACTCCTCTATTTCCATGTGATAGTACTTTTTCATCAAAACGACCATTATATATTTCCCTGTAAATTGTATTGTAGCTAATAGTGAAGCTTGAATTTTCAAATTTCAATCGAGAAGAAATCTGTTCCGGAGACCATTGATGCCTCAAAAATAAATCCTTTACACATTCATATAGACTTGTATTATCTAGCTTTTTTCTTGGTCTACAATTAAAGCGTCTATTTTTATATCTGTCATGGGCTTCAC
>NZ_ADGQ01000060.1 GCF_000147675.1 Peptostreptococcus stomatis DSM 17678
CGATGTGGCTATGCTTAAAGACATTCTAAATACTAGGACTGATAAAATTCCCATGTGTTTTAGGAAGAGTATAAAAACCCTTAAAAAGCTTAGAAAGTATGTGCTAAACTCATTAAAATATGACTATACGAATGCTATGGTGGAGGGTAAAAATAACAAGATTAAGGTAATTAAAAGAGTATCCTACGGATACAGGAGCTTTAGGAATTTTAAGGCAAGGATAATGCTAATGGAAAGGTATAAAATACAAAAGGGCAACATCCATAGCTATAAGTTTGCTATGGATGCTGCCGCATAATTTAATAGATTTTGTTGATTTAAATTATCACCAACGTTATTTGACATAGAGCCGGTATTTATTGTATCAAGATGGTTTTTTATTATACTAAATTTTTGTTTTTAAATTTCATTTATTTCGTTATTGGAGGCTAGAAAATATAAAATTTATTGTATAATAAGTTTAGTAAAGAGATAAGGTACATTTTGTCTTGAAAAAACACTATTTAATAGATAAGGAGTAGCAATGGAAAAAAAATACCTACATGTCCTATCCTTTGATGGCCTATCGAGGGTGGATATAGATAAGATGAAAGAATTACCAGCCTTTGGAGAATTTTTCAAGGAGGCATCTGGTTGTATAAATGTAAAAACAATTTACCCAAGTTTAACATACTGTGCCCATGCTACAATATCAACGGGAACATATCCAGCCAGGCATGGGGTAATCAACAATACAAGGGTCCAGCCATCAAGGTTGAGTCCTGACTGGTTCTGGTATGACAGGGATATAAAGGTTCCTACCTTCCAGTCCTATGCCAAGAAGGCGGGTTATGATATTTTATCCATATTTTGGCCGGTTACAGCAGGGTCTAAAGATATAAAATACAATATGCCTGAAATATTTGCCAACAGGAAGTGGCAGAGTCAGATATGGGTCTCTATGGTAAATGGGAGTCCATATTTCCAGTATGACCTAAACTCTAAGTTTGGCAAGTTGAGAAATGGACACAAGGAGCCTGAGTTGGACAACTTCTCCCATGCATCATTTATGTATGCCCTAGACAGGTACCCAGCCCATATAAATATGGTCCACTATATAGACCTGGATTCTCAAAGACATGAGTACGGATATAATTCCAAGGAGGCCCATGAGGCCATGGTCAGGCTTGATAAGAGGTTGGGAGACCTGGTGGCCAAGCTAAAGGAAAAGGAAATTTACGAGGACTCTGTCATAGTTGTTTTGGGAGACCACAGCAGTATAGACGGCCACACAAACATATATCCAAACAAGGCCTTTGAAAGGGCAGGCCTACTCACAAAGACCCAGGACAACCTCGTTGCCAGCTACAAGGCAGTATGCAAGTCTGCTGACGGGGCCGCCTATATATATGCAGGTCAGGATATAAGCGATGATGACTTGATGAATGCAATAAAACCCCTTATAGATGAGGGAGCCATTGAGGCAGTATATAGCAGGGAAGAGGCTAGAGATATGGGGGCTGACCCATCTTGCAGGTTTATGCTAGAGGCAGCTATTGGCTACTTCTTCAAGGATGAGGTGGAAGACCACCCATTGATAAAGGCCCTAGAGGCACCAAAGAGGTCCTCAAAGCTTTGTATAAATAACCATGGATACAACCCCTACAGCAAGGAAAATTATGAAACAGTATTTCTAGTAGCTGGTAAGGGCATAAAAAAGAATGTATTTTTAGAAGAGATGTCACTGACAGATGAAGGACCTACCCTAGCTGCCATACTTGGCCTAGAAATGAAGGATACTGATGGTAGGGCACTAGTGGAGATATTGGAGGTTTAATGTGTTAAGAATTTCAAAAAAAGAAAAATCGTGGATCCTATACGATTGGGCCAACTCGGCCTTTACATTGACAATGTTGACGACGATCCTACCTATATATTTTACAGCAATGGTAGGTCAGATAGGTCTGTCAAAGGAAATGGCGACCTCATATTGGGGATATACTAATGCAATTGCATCTTTAATTGTGGCTGTCCTATCGCCTTTTATGGGTGGGCTGGCAGACTATATGGGGGTAAAGAAGAAGTTCTTTACTATCTTCTCAATGATGGGTATTATTTTTTCAGGAATGATGGCCTTTATACCTTATGGCCAGTGGCAGCTACTTATGGCTACCTATATTATTTCCCTAATTGGTTTCTCCCTGAGTAACGTATTTTATGATTCCTTTTTGACTGATATAACTACAGAAGAGAGGATGGATATGATATCGTCTCTGGGCTATGCATTTGGCTATATTGGTAGTACCATACCATTTATCATATGTATGGGTATAATCATGGCTGCACAGAAGTCAATAATTCCTATATCAAGTATTACAGCCAGCAAGGTATCATTCTTTATAACTACAATGTGGTGGTTGATATTTACCCTACCAATGTTAAAAAATGTAGAACAGATACATGGTAAACCATATGAAAAGTACAGGTTAAAAGACTCTATAATGATGTTGAAGAAGAGTTTCAACAAGGTAAGAAGGAATAGGAAGGCTTTTTTATTCTTATGTGCCTACTTCTTCTATATAGATGGTGTTGATACAATTATAAGGATGGCAGCAAGTTTTGGAACAGCTGTAGGTATCAATTCATCTACCCTGTTAGTAATCCTCCTAGTTACCCAGTTTGTAGCCTTTCCTTTTGCTATTATATACGGTAAGTTGGCCCAAATATTTAAGGGTAAGGCCATGCTGATAGCTGGTATAGGTGTTTATATAGTTATCTGTATATTTGCCTTTTTCCTTAAGTCAGCAAGAGAGTTTTGGATCTTATCCATCCTGGTAGGTAGTTCACAGGGTGGTATCCAGGCCTTGAGTAGGTCTTATTTTGCCAAGATGATACCAAAGGAAAATTCAAATGAATACTTTGGTTTCTATAATATATTTGGAAAATTTGCAGCCATAATGGGACCGTTTTTGGTTGGTATAGTGACTCAGATTACAGGTGACGTTAGAAATGGTGTCTTGAGTTTGATCCTAATATTTATAATAGGTGGGGTTTTACTCCTAAAAAATTAGCTAGTCTGCCTATATTTAAAATGTCTATAAGGAGGGGGATCTTTATATGAAGATAGTAGATTATAAAAAATATGCTAAATTTACACTTGGAGAGGAAAAATCAGATATAGTATTGAAAAATGCCAGGCTTATAATGGTCCAGACTGGAGAAGTCTTGGAAGCTGATATAGCTATCAAGGACCAGTATATAGTAGGTTTGGGCAACTATGAGGGTCTAAAAGAAGTAGATTGTAATGGCAAGTATGTGGCCCCAGGTTTTATAGACTCCCACCTCCACTTTGAATCTACTTTGGCTAACCCCAGGGAATTGGTCCATTATGCATCACTGAGTGGAACAACAACCTTTATAGCAGACCCACATGAGGCTGCAAATGTGGCAGGTATCAAGGGAATAGACTATATACTTGACCAGACAGAGGATGCCAGTGGAGATGTATATATTATGGCACCTTCCTGTGTGCCTTGTAAGGATGGGGAAGATACAGGTTGTCTGATGGAGGCTAAAGACCTTAGGTACCTCCTTGACAAGCCCAGGATTTTAGGTCTGGGAGAGGTTATGGATGAGAGGGCGGTTATAGGCCTTGAGTCTAGGATGATGGACAAGCTAGAACTTTTTGAAAATAGGGTTAAGGACGGCCATGCTATCTCTATAGAGGGTAAGGAACTGGCTGCCTATGCGATGGCTGGTATATTAACCGACCACGAGTCCACTGAGTACAAGTATGCCATGATGAAGGTGAGAAATGGTATGTATGTCCATATTAGGGAGGGGTCTGCAGCCAGGAACCTAGAGGCTATAGTTAGGGGTATAGTTGACAATAATACCGATGTATCCAGGTTTACCTTCTGTACAGACGACAAGCATATAGAGGATATACAAAGAGAGGGGCATATCAGCCATAATGTCAGGAAGGCTATTAGACTTGGTTTAGACCCTCTTGCTGCCTACAAGATGGCGACTTTAAATCCAGCCCAGTGTTATGGTTTAGATCATTTAGGCATGATAGCAGTTGGTAAAAAGGCCAACCTAATAATCCTAAATGATATGGAGACAGTTGATATAGATAGGGTTATGTATGGTGGTAGGTTTATAGACCAGGTCTATGATGGAAATAAGGGTAAGGTAGACCCAGACTTACTTAATAGCCTCCATATTGATTGGTTTAAGAAAGAAATGTTGGCCTACAAGAGTAGCCGTCATGCTATAGGTATGATAGAAGGAGAAATATTGACCAAACTAGTAGACTTGGATAATTATGAACTTGAAAATAAGGATCTAGGAAGCAAGAGGGACCAAGATAGTGAAAATTGTGATTTAGGTAAGACCATATCAAAGGTTGCAGTAATAGAAAGACACCATAATACTGGCAACTACCATGTGGCCAAGGTCTTGGGTTATAATATAAAAAATGGGGCAGTAGCTTCCAGTGTATCCCATGATTCCCACAATGTAATAGTTCTTGGTGACAATGACAGGGACATGATGCTTGCTATAGATAAGTTAAAGGAAATAAGGGGCGGATATGTCCTGGTAGAAGATGGACACGTATTCGGAGCCCTGCCACTACCAGTCATGGGTCTTATAAGTGACCTGGATAGTGGAAGGATGAATGAAATACTGTCAAGGATGATTGAAAGGGCCCACCAGATGGGTGTTCCTCGTGGTATAGAACCATTTATAGCCCTATCATTTATAGCCCTGCCAGTAATACCTGAAATCAGGATAAGGACCAGGGGCCTATATGATGTCTTAGGGGATAGATATCTTGACTAGGAATAAATTGGAAATAAGAAGAAATATAAATTAATACAACAAAAAAAGATACCAGCCTATGGTATCTTTTGTCGTCATTATGCTCTTTCAACTTTTCCAGAACGTAGACATCTTGTACAAACAGAAACTCTCTTAGGAGATCCATCAACAACAGCCTTCACGTTCTTTATATTAGCTGACCAAGTTCTCTTATTATGCTTATTTGAGTGTGATACCTGGTTACCAGATACTTTACCTTTACCGCACACGCTACATACTTTTGACATTAAGTACACCTCCTTAATACTAGAATATTAAGCCTAAAAACATAATTAATAATATCATAGTGGTATGAAAAAATCAAGTAAAAAATTGCATTACTGCTTATTTTTTTGTATAATAGTGTATAAGGATATATATAATTTAGGAGGTCAACATGAGTTCAATTTTAACTAGTAAATTAGGAAATATAGAAATAGACAAAAATGTATTGGCACAGCTTACTTATAAGGCTGCCACAGAAAGTTATGGCTTGGTTGGCTTTTCATCAAAGTCAAAGGGGATAGTAGAACTTTTAAAGGGTGAGAACGCCACTAAGGGTGTTAATATCGTAGAAATTAACGACAACCAGATAGATATAGAAATTTCTGTTATACTACAGTATGGTACAAATATTACAACAGTTGCCAACAATATTATTGAAAGAATCAAGTACACTGTTGAGACGTATTCTGGAATAAAGGTTAACTTAGTAACTGTAAGTGTTCAAGGAATAAGAGTCAAATAATCAGGAGGAGAGAAATGATAGAAAGTATTAATGGTAAATTGTTAAAGGAGATGTTTATCTCCGGTGCAAACCATCTACAGAATAACAAGGATCTAATAGACAAACTAAATGTATTCCCAGTTCCAGACGGAGATACAGGTACTAATATGTCGCTTACAATAGCTTCTGCTATAAAGGAGTTGAAGACTATAAAGTCTGATTCTATAACTGACCTGGGCAAGGCCCTATCTAAGGGATCACTGATGGGGGCCAGGGGTAATTCAGGAGTTATCCTGTCACAGATTATAAGGGGTATATCCAAGTCTATAGAAGGAAAAAATGACCTAAGTGTTGATGATTTTGCCAAGGCTCTTAAGTCAGGTTCTGATACTGCCTACAAGGCCGTAATCAAGCCTATAGAAGGTACAATCCTAACTGTTGTAAGAGAGTCAAGTGACTTTGCTGTAAAGAACTCCAAGAAGGCCAAGGACTTCGTTGAATTTATGGAAAAATTAGTTGAAGAAGCTGACAAGTCTCTTGAGAGGACACCAGACCTGTTAAAGAACCTTAAGGATGCTGGAGTTGTAGACTCTGGTGGTAAGGGCTTGGTATGTCTATATGAAGGTATGTTGAGTGCCTTAAAGGGAAGTCCTATAAGGTTATTAGGTGCCAGTGAAGAAACAAAGGCAGTCCCAGCTACTGGTGTTCACAGTGATAGTGCCAGGGATGTAGACATCAAGTTTGGCTACTGTACTGAATTTATACTAGAATCACAGGAAGTAGATTCTGATACTATAAGGGATATAATGATGGGCTATGGAGATAGCTTGGTAGTTGTTGGATATGACGGTGTTATAAAGGTTCACGTTCATACAAATAATCCAGGTAAGGCCCTAGAAGAAGCCCTAAAGTTTGGTCAATTATTGACTATAAAGATAGAAAATATGAGACTTCAGCATGAAAACCAGATAATCACTGATGAAGAACAGGAAGAAATCGATCAGGTGTCAGCTGAGGACGATTTTGTTGTAAATGAAGAAGAAAAGGACTTTGGATTTATCACTACTACAATGGGTAGGGGCCTAGCTGATATATTTGATGAGTTGGGTGTTGATATAGTTATCGAGGGTGGTCAGACAATGAACCCATCTACAGAGGACTTTATGAATGCAATCAAGATGATAAATGCCAAGAACATATTTATCATGCCTAACAACAGCAATGTAATAATGGCTGCTAACCAGGCCAAGGAACTATCTGAAAAAAATGTTTATGTAGTTCCTACTAAGAATATACCACAGGGAATTAGCTGTATGGTTACATTTGACCATGATGCAGACCCGGAAGCTAATATGGAAAACTTTGAGTCTGTGCTTGAAACTATCAAGTCAGGCGAGATTACTTATGCAGTGAGGGATACTGTAATGGGTGGTATAGAGGTTGCTGAAGGCGATGTAATAGGTATCACTGGTAAGGCCCTAATATCTTCTGGTAAGCAGGTTGAAGAGGTTACTAGAAATGTCATCAAGGAAATGGTAGATGACGATGCAAGCATAATTACCCTTTACTATGGTGAAGATGTAGAGGAGGATGCTGCAAGACTATTTGCAGAAAATATCCAGGATGAATTTGATGACCTGGATGTAGAGTTATACTATGGAGGTCAGCCTCTATACTACTACCTAATATCTGTAGAGTAGGCTTTAATATGGAACTATAAGAGGTTGACAAAGGAGGTCTAAGGGGATTTATCCATATTTATTAAGACCTCAAGTGACCAGTTATAGTTATAAGAGTATATTTGAGTATAGGTAGTCCTACCTATACTCTTTTAGTATATGGAGGTAGCATGTATAGTGTATTAAACGAAAATATACAATTTGTAAAAGGAATAGGTCCCAAGAAGGCAGAAAAGATGGCCAGGTTGGGCATATTTACAGTCAAGGATGCCCTCTACTATTTCCCAAGGCAGTTTGAAGATAGGAGTAGGCAGAAAAAGATATTCCAGCTGGAAGAAGGCGAAAAGACTGGTGTAAGGGTCAAGATAGACAGGATAAACTCAGTTAATCGTAGGGGGCTTAGGATTACAGAATTCTATGTCAGTGATGATACAGGCAAGGCTAAACTGGTATTTTTCAACAAGGCCTACCTGAGAAACACCTTTAGGGTGGGTGATATAGTCAAGGCCTTTGGCAGTGTAAAAAAGAATCTTGGTCCTATTACCGAACTACATAATTGTGAGATAGAATACGATAAGATAGACAAGAATACCGGGATAATAGTTCCTGTATACAGCCTAACAGCCGGAGTAGGCAATAAGGAAGTCATGGGGATGATCAGGAATATATTCGAATCATCCGATATAAGCATAGATGAGTACCTGCCCAAGTGGATAGTAGACAAGTACAATTTGTGTGGGGTTGACTTTGCCATAAGGAATATGCACTTCCCAGAAAAAAAGGAAAATGTAAAAATAGCCATGTATAGGCTCATTTTTGAAGAATTACTCTTTCTACAACTTGGCCTATTTGCTGTAAAGGGCAATAACAAGGTAAGTAAGGGGATAAAGTTCAAAAGGCATGAGGACATGGACAAGATAGAGGAAAATCTACCCTTTAGGTTGACTAGGGCCCAGAAGAAGGCCTATGACGATATAATGGCGGATATGACATCTGATAGGATAATGAATAGGCTAGTCCAGGGGGACGTGGGTTCAGGTAAGACTGTAGTAGCCCAACTGGCCCTGGCCAACTGCGTCCTAAATGGCTACCAGGGGGCCTACATGGCTCCAACAGAAATCCTGGCCAAACAGCATATGGAAAGTTTTAAGGAATTTTTTGATAATACTGGCATTAGGGTCGAGGTCTTGACCGGAAGTTCAACTAGAAAAGAGGCTAGTGAAATATTGAAAGATCTTGCCAGTGGGCAAATAGATATCCTAATTGGAACTCATGCCCTAATAGAGGACAGGGTTGACTTTGCCAACCTAGGTCTGGTAATTACAGATGAACAACACCGCTTTGGTGTTAACCAGAGGGGGAGGTTGACTTCCAAGTCAGAAAACCCGGATGTACTGGTTATGACAGCTACACCAATACCGAGAACCCTGGCCCTTATTCTCTATGGGGACCTGGATATATCCATTATTGATGAGCTACCACCAGGTAGGAAGCCAATAGAAACATTGGCTATAGAGAAGAGAAAAAGAGAATCCTACTATATGTCCAAGGTTAGGTCTGAAATAGAAAAGGGGAGACAGGTATATGTAGTCTGCCCCCTAGTTGAAGAGAGTGAGACCCTTGACCTAAAGTCAGCCAGTGAGGTCTATGATGAGTTGAGGGGTGACTTTTTTAAGGACCTTAGGGTAGGGCTCTTGCATGGCAAGATGAAGGCCAGTGAAAAGGACCAGGTCATGGAGGCCTTCAAGAACCATGAACTTGATATACTGGTTTCAACAACAGTAATAGAAGTAGGCGTAAATGTACCAAATGCCAGCCTGATGATTATTGAAAATGCAGAACGATTTGGCCTGGCCCAACTCCACCAGTTAAGGGGACGAGTAGGCAGGGGGAGTGAAAAATCCTACTGTACACTAATATACGGGTCAAAGACAGAAATCTGTAGACACAGGATGGCCATAATGGAAGAGACCAACGATGGCTTTAAGATATCCGAAAAGGACTTGGAACTAAGGGGACCAGGAGATTTTTTTGGAACTAGGCAGCACGGCCTACCTGAGCTAAGGGTAGCCAACCTATTTAAACATATGAAGATTTTGAGGCTGGTCCAAAAGGAGGCCAGGGAAATCTATGCAGAAGACCCATCACTTAGGCTAAAGGAAAATGAAGGCCTTAGGCTCAAGATAGAAGAAATGTTTAAGTCTATAGGTGGAAATATATCCATATAGGGAATTATGTGGAGAAATGTCACTAAGGGAAGCTATATTTGGATAAAATACATATATATTTGTATATATAATATTTTGCCTAAAATAGGAATATTAATCTAGTTAAATACAATATTGTATGATAGAATATATTTAAGTAAAGATTTTATTAGGGGGACTAGGAGTGAGAGTAATATCCGGAAGTGCCAGAGGGCTAAAACTCAATACACCAAGTGATGACAGGGTAAGACCAACTACTGACAGGGTAAAGGAGTCCATGTTCAACATAATACAGGACCGGGTTTACGATAGTCAGGTTCTTGACCTGTTTGCAGGTAGTGGAGCCCTGGGCATTGAGGCCTTGTCAAGGGGAGCCAGCCAGGCAGTATTTTGTGATAATAGTCTCGATAGTATCAAGATAATAAGGTCTAATATTGAAAAGGCTAGAGTGGTTGATAGGAGCCAGCTGGTAAATGGTGATTTCAAAAAGTGTCTAAGAGATATGGAAACCAGGAAGCAAAAGTTTGATTTAATTTTTGTGGACCCTCCCTACTATAAGGGCCTTTTTGAAGAGGTACTTGAAACCATAAGGACCAGGGAGATATTGAAAAAGGATGGAATAGTCATAGTAGAACATGATGCCAATACACCTATAGAACCCCTAGAGGGACTAGAGGTTTTCAAGGAAAAGAAGTATGGGATCACCATGTTGACTTTCTACTGTTTGGAGGATGAGGATGAGTAAGGATGTTAAGGCCATATTTGCAGGAACTTTTGATCCTATTACCAATGGTCATATAGATATAATTGAAAGGGCTGCCAAGATGTTCGAGCACTTGCAGGTGGGATTGCTGATAAATCCTAACAAGAATACCCTCTTTTCTATGGAAGAGAGGATGGACTTGATTAAGGAATCAATCAAGCACCTGGACAATGTAAGTGTTATCAGTTTTGATGGTCTTTTGATAGATTATTGCAAGAAAAATGATATAAGTGTACTTGTCAGGGGGGTTAGGACCATAGCAGATATGGAATATGAATTACAGATGGCCCACATGAACAAGGAGTTAAATGATAAATTGGAAACAGTTATCTTGCCAACCAGCAAGACATATTCTTTTATCAGTTCATCACTTATAAAAGAGGTTCTTCACTTTGACGCTGATGTGAGTAACCTGGTACCAAGATGTGTAATCGAAAAGTTAAAAGGAAAAAAATAATATAGTATGTAAATTGGAGGATAAATATGAACGAAGATATTAAGATTATGCAAATAATTGCTGATATGGAAGAGATGCTTAACCAGGCTAGTGGCTTCCCGCTATCAAAGAAGGTAGGAGTTGACAGGGATGAAATGTTAGACCTGATAGACGAGCTAAAGGGGGCCCTACCATATGAACTTGATACTGCCCTAAAGATTATAAAGGAGCAGGATTCTATCCTTGAATCTGCCAGGAATGATGCAGACTTCCTAAGAGAAGAAGCCAAGAGGGAAAGAGAACAAAAGATAAGAGAATGTAACGACGAAATAATAATAAAAAACAAACAGGTTGATTCAGAAATTGAAAGCATGATGAAGGAAGCTACTATCAGGGCTGAGGAACTTGTGTCTGAGAGCAAGATAAACAAGGATGCCAAGGCTAGGTCTGAAAAGATGATAAAGGAAGCTACAGACTACTCTAGAGACTTAAGAACAGGGGCTAGAAACTACTCTATAGAACAGTTAGAGAGTGTAGAAGCTACTTTAGTAGAAATCCTATCTGAAGTTAGGAAGGGTAAGTCCCAGCTATAGGCATATGAAGATTGGTGGAATAATAGCGGAATATAACCCCTTTCACAAGGGACATAGTTACCAGATAGAGGAATTTAAGAGGATATCCTCTTGTAGCCACCTTGTGGTAGCCATGAGTGGTAATTTTGTTCAAAGGGGAGGTCCTGCCCTAGTGGATAAGTATGCCAGGGCCCAGATGGCTCTAGATAAGGGTGTGGACTTGGTAATTGAAATACCAAGTATCTTTGCCGGACAAACTGCTGAAATATTTGCTAGAGGGGGTCTACTCAGTCTAAATTCATTGGACTGTGTAGATTCTTTTTGTTTTGGTTCAGAAGATGGTAATATAGACAGGCTTACTAGTCTGGCTGACTTTATATATGACCAGGCTGACTGGATAGACCAGAGGGCTAGGGACCTAATGAAGGGTAGCCTTTCCTATGCCAGGGCAAGGGAAGAGGCAATTAAGGAAGGCTTTAAGGACTTCGACCTAGGCAATATCCTTGCTGAGTCCAATAACATCTTGGGTCTAGAGTACCTTAAGGAGGCGAGAAGGCTAGGGTCACCTATGGAGCCAGTGACTATAAGGAGGAAGGGATCTTCATATAATTGTGAGGACCTGGGTGGAGACCTGCCGTCAGCAAGTGCCATAAGAAAGACCCTCCTAGGGTCGACTATGGAAATAAAACCTGGCCAGGAGCCGGCTGGACTCGATAATCTAGGGTTTAGAGGATTAGACAAAAGTCTGGGTATGGCCCTGGACAAGTCTGTCCTTGACATAATCAAGGATTTAGGTAACCAGGGGATAGGCCTAATGGGGGAAGAATCATTCTTCCAGGAAATATCATATATAGTAGCCAGGGACAAGGGTAAGCTGGACGGGTACTTTGAAGTCAATGGTGGCCTGGACAAGTCCATAGAAAAAGTAGTCCTGACATCTGCCAGTATGGAAGATACTTTAGAAAGCTTGACCAATAAGTCACATACTAGGGCAAAGTTAAGAAGGGCCCTCTACAATATCCTGCTTGGTATTAGGAGGTCAGACCTGGACCAGGTAAAGCTGGTTAAAAGCCTGCCATACATTAGGGTTTTAGGCATGACTGAAAGGGGTAGGGATATACTTAGGATGGCAAAAGAAAGGTCAGGTATAGAGATAGTGACTAGTCCAGCCAAGGCCCTGGATAGCGACCAATATAGGGAGAATGCCTTATACAGGCAGCTTTTGGATATAGACTTGAGGACATCCGCTATCTATTATCAAAAGTACCATGCCAAGAATCCGGACCTGCTAGCAAGGGGCCAGGCAGATTTTTTTGATACAAAGTTTAATTTTTGATTCAAGTAGATTTTTTAAGTTTGTTTTTTTAAGAAGTATATGTACTTTTTCTAAAAAAAGTGGTATATTAACAGAGGTAAAATAATTAAGGTTAAGTGGAGGAATGTAATTAAATGAAAGTTTTAGTATTAAATTGTGGTAGTTCATCATTAAAGTATCAGTTAATAGATATGGAAAATGAAGCAGTTCTTTGCAAGGGGTTGGTTGAAAGAATAGGAATAGAAGGCTCAATCCTTAAGCATGAAAAGGAAGGTCTAGATGGCAAGCACATAGTTGAGCAGCCAATGAAGGACCATAAGGATGCTATTGGCCATGTCCTAAGTGCTGTAGCAGATCCAGCTGTAGGAGCTGTAAAGGAAATGAAGGAAATAGATGCTGTTGGACATAGGATAGTTCACGGTGGAGAAAAGTTTGCTTCTTCTGCAGTATTGACTGATGAAGTAATAGCTGCAATCAAGGATTGTAGTGACCTTGCTCCCCTACACAACCCAGCCAACTTAATGGGCGTAGAAGCTTGTAAGGCTATACTTCCTGATGTACCAATGGTAGGTGTATTTGATACAGCCTTCCACCAGACAATGCCAGAAAAATCTTTTATGTATGGTTTGCCTCATGAATTATATAAGAAGCACGGTGTAAGAAGGTACGGTTTCCACGGAACTTCCCACCTATACGTATCACAGAAGGCTGCAGAAATGCTAGGTAAGAAGCCGGAAGACCTAAAGATCATCACTTGCCACCTTGGTAATGGTGCATCTATAACTGCAGTGGACGGAGGAAAGTCAGTAGATACTTCAATGGGCCTAACTCCACTAGAAGGTCTAATAATGGGAACAAGATGTGGTGACATAGACCCAGCTATAATACCTTTCGTAATGAAGAAGGAAGGTCTTGATGCTGATGGTGTTGACAAGCTAATGAACAAGGAGTCAGGAGTATACGGTATGACAGGTATATCTTCAGACTTCAGAGACATAGAAGATGCAGCAGCTGAAGGAAACCAGCTGGCTATAAATGCCCTGGATGCATATGCTCAGAGGGTTAAGAAGTATATAGGAGCTTATGCTGCCGAGATGAATGGGGTAGATGCTATAGTATTTACTGCTGGTCTTGGAGAGAATGGTATAGGCATGAGAGAAACGATCTGTGCTGACATGGACTTCATGGGAATCAAGCTGGATCCTGAAAAGAACGATGTAAGAGGTAAGGATAGGATAATCTCTGCAGATGATTCAAGAGTAAAGGTATTATTGATACCAACAAACGAAGAATTGATGATAGCAAGAGATACTTTAAGGCTATCTAATCGTTAAAAATGCTTGACAAATAAGACTCAAATATGTATAATAGACAAGTAATGTTTTAGAGGTGATAAATTTATGAAGCTAAATATAGACTCTCTAACCAATAAGGAGAGAGAAAGTGTAGACTTTGATTTTTGTGAAAATGTAGAGTCGATTAGATATTATGGTGTAGATTATAATTTGATATCACCCCTGCATCTAACTGGTAGGATATCTAGGGCTGGCAGGAATTTTTTACTGAAGGCTAAGGTTAACTTTGGTTATAAGGGAGCCTGCTCGAGATGTTTAAAAGACCTTGAGGTTCCGGTAGCTTATGAGATAGATGCATACCTAATGAAAGAGAAGTATGACGAGGATAGTTATGAAGATGTAGATATATTTCCTCTAGAAGGGACAGAGGTTGACCTCTTGGAACTTGTAGATAGTACTCTGACTTATAACATGCCTCAAAAAGTGTTGTGTAGCGAAGATTGCAAAGGAATATGTTCGGGCTGTGGGGTAGACTTGAATACCCAAGACTGTGTATGTGAAGACTCCATGGGCGACGATGACATTGATCCTAGATTTGCTAAATTAAAAGAATTGTTAAAATAGAGTAAGGAGGTGTCTTCATGGCAGTACCAAAGCGTAGAACATCTAAATCTAAAACTAAAATGAGAAGAGCGTCTAATTCAAAGATGGTTCCTACTGGTTTTGTTGAGTGTCCACAGTGTCACGAACCAAAGTTACCACACAGAGTTTGTCTAAGCTGTGGATCATACGATGGTAAAGAAGTAGTATCAGTTGACTAATTAGATTTTAGAAAACGGAATAAGATTTTTAGGTAGCGTAAGCTTTTTGCTTACGCTATTTTTACGTTCAAAAATATGGTATAATCTAAATAGTAGCTTTTTAATGGAGGTTAAATATGAAGATAGTTATAGATGGAATGGGCGGGGACAATGCACCTATGGCCCCTGTAGAGGGAGCCTGCATGGCCGTCAAGGAATACGGTATAGATATAGTAATAACAGGGGAAAAGGACCAGCTAAAAGCAGAATTGTCCAAGTATGACTGCGATAAGACAAAGATAGAAATAGTACATACCAGTCAGGTAATCACAAATGATGAAAAGCCAGTGGTCGCTATCAGGAGAAAGACGGACTCTTCTATGGTAGTTGCCCTTAATATGGTTAAAAATAAGGAGGCTGATGCCATGGTATCAGCTGGTAGTACAGGGGCCCTTCTAAGTGGTGGCGTCTTTGTAATAAAGAGGATTAAGGGTATTAGCAGGCCTTGTATATGTACGGCTATACCTACTATGGATGGGGGTGTCAGCCTCCTATCTGATACAGGTGCCAACGTGGACTGTGATGCCCAGCAGTTGCTTGACTTTGCAGCCATGACTAATATCTATGCAAAGAGGGTTATGAATATGGAAAAACCTAGGGTAGCCCTGGCCAATATAGGCACAGAAGAAGGCAAGGGTAACGACCTGGTAAAGACAGCTTTTGACCTACTAAAGGACAGGGATGATATGAACTTTATAGGTAATATGGAGACTAGGGAAATACTTAACGGGGTTTGTGATGTAGTCGTATGCGACGGCTTTATAGGTAATATCATAGTAAAAACCCTGGAGGGAACGGTATTATCACTTTTCAAGAAAATAAAAGAATCTATCATGTCTTCAACCAAGTCAAAGGTAGGAGCCCTATTGATGAAGGACAGTCTAAGGGGGCTAAAAGACTCTCTTGACTATTCATCACATGGGGGAGCGCCATTTTTAGGGGTAGAAGGAGGCCTAATAAAGGCCCATGGTAGTTCTGATGCCAGGGCAATTAAGAATGCGATTAGACAGGCCATTCAATTTGTAGATGGAAATGTGGTTGAAGAGATTAGGGCCTATATATCAAGTGACCAGGAAAAGGCTGAAAACAAGTAGGTAAACCAGACGGGTGTTTTGGAGGTAGATATGAGAGATAATTTAGCTGTTGATGACAAGGATTTAAAGTTCAAGTATTTGAAGCTAATGTCCAACCAGTATAAGACAATATCTGAAGCAAGTACAGAAATAATCAATTTAGAAGCAATATTGAACCTACCAAAGGGGACAGAGCATTTTTTATCAGACATACATGGGGAGCATGAACCCTTTATTCATGTATTGAAAAATGGGTCAGGTGTGGTTAGGAGAAAGATAGATGAACTCTTTACCAATACCATGAGGGACTCAGAAAAGAGGTCCTTGGCTACCTTGGTCTACTATCCATTTAGCAAGATGGAGATGATAAAAAAGACCGAGGCAAATATGGAGGACTTCTATAGGATATCTATTTACAGGCTGGTAGAATTATGCAAGTATTGCTCTAGTAAGTATACCAGGTCCAAGGTGAGAAAGCTCTTACCAAAAGACTATGCCTATGTCATAGAAGAGTTGATGCATGAGCATAGGAAGAGCGAGCACAAGGAAGAGTACTATATATCCCTGGTAGAATCTATAATCAGACTGGGCCAGTCAGAGGACTTTATAGGAGCATTGGCCAAGGTAATACAAAAGCTGGTAGTTGACAGGTTGCACATAGTTGGTGATATCTACGACAGGGGGCCAAGGCCAGACCTGATTATAGAAAGGCTAATGGGCCACCACAGTGTTGATATCCAGTGGGGTAACCACGACATACTTTGGATGGGGGCAGCAGCAGGAGAAAAGACTTGTATAGCCAATGCCTTGAGGATATCTTCCAGGTACGATAACCTGGATATTATAGAGGATATATATGGGATAAACCTTCTGCCCTTGGCCAGTTTTGCCATTAATACCTACAGAAATGACCCATGTAGTGAATTCCAGCCCAAGGTTGACCGTGATAATACTAATATGAGGGAAATCTCCATGATAGCCAAGATCCACAAGGCTATCAGTGTGATCCAGTTCAAGCTAGAAGGGGCTATTATCAACAGAAGGCCAGAATATGAAATGAGCCACCGCTTGCTTTTAGACAAGGTTGACTACGACAAGGGAACTATAGTAATCAAGGGCAAGACCTACCCGCTTAAGGATACAAACTTCCCAACGATAGACCCTAAGGACCCTTATAAACTGACAGAGGAAGAAGGGGAGATAATCGACAAGCTAGTCGATGCCTTTATGTCGAGTGACAAGCTCCAAAAACACGTAAACTTCCTATTCTCTAAGGGAAGCATCTACCTTAAGTACAACGGAAACCTCCTAATCCATGGTGGCCTACCACTTAATGATGATGGAAGCTTTATGTCCATGGAATTAAAGGGACAGAGGTATTCGGGCAAGGCTTTGTTAGATAAGATGGAATCCCTGGTTAGGGAGGCCTACTATGAAGAAGATGAAGAAAAGAGGTCCTATGGCTTAGACATGTTCTGGTACCTATGGACAGGCAAGTGTTCTTCCCTATTTGGTAAGGATGATATGACTACCTATGAGAGGTACTTTATAGAAGACAAGGCAACCCACAAGGAGAACAAGAACCCATACTTTAACCTGAGAGAGGACATGACTATATTAAAGAAGATCTTTGACGAGTTCGATATGGACTTTGAAGAAGACCACATTATAAATGGCCATGTGCCAGTTAAGTACAAGAAGGGTGAGAGTCCAGTCAAGGCCCAGGGTAAGGTCCTGGTAATAGATGGTGGTTTCTCCAAGGCCTACCAGAGCAAGACTGGTATGGCGGGTTATACCCTAATATACAATTCAAGGACCCTTCAGCTGGTAGCCCATGAGCCTTTTACATCAAAGGAAGATGCCGTTAAGAACGAAAGGGATATTATATCATCTACAGTCTTGGTAGAACACAAGGCCAAGAGGAGGATGATAAAGGATACAAATGATGGCCGACAGTTGTTGGAGATGGTAGAGGACCTTAAGGACCTTCTAGCAGCCTACAGGTCGGGTCTTATAAAGGAAAAATAATTTGCAAAAATAAGTATATTTTGGTATGATTGTAGCATAAGATAATAGTGAATAATCATGGAGGTGCACTATGGAAAATTTAGGTCAGATAAAGATTTCAAATGATGTTATACAGACAATAGCTGGTTTTGCAGCACTAGAAATAGACGGAATAGACAAGTCTACTTCATTCACAGATAAGCTATTCAGAAACCACGGAATAAAGGTAAGCGTAGAGGATGACAAGGCCATAATAGACATAGATATAGCCGTTAAATATGGTCAGGTAATACCAGATGTATCTGTCAAGGTTCAGGAAAGCATAGTAAATGCAGTTGAAACTATGGCAGGTCTCAAGGTTGAAAAGGTTAATGTCCATGTTGGCAGCCTAGTGATAAAAAAAGAAAAGGCAGAAAAGAAAGAAAATGACTAGAGCTAATAATTTAATAATGCAGAGGAAGGTTTCTAGGGAAATATTTATGAAGTATCTCTATAGCAGGGCCGTATCAAATGCGGGCTGGGAGGGTCTAAGTCAAGACCTGGACAGATTTTTGGATTCAGTAGAAGATGATGCTATAGAAATTCACAAGTCACATGGTGGCAAGGAAATAGATATGCTGGATTCTTATAGGGAGGTCATATTGGATTCCTCATATTTGATGGATGCAGCCAGGGCTGTTGAAGACAATATAGGGGCCATAGATGCCTATATAAATGAATATGCAAGAAACTGGACTACAGATACAATGCCTGCAGTTGACGTTGCCATCTTAAGGTTGGCTGTTGCTGAAATCAAGTTTATGTTTACTATACCAGAGGTTGTTGCCTGTGATGAGGCGGTAAACATTGCAAAGAAGTATTGTGACGATGATGCCTATAAGTATATAAATGGTATACTTGGAAGTGTTATGAAGGCTTAGTTTGCTGTAACTATAAGGCTAGAGTCTAATTAGATAATTTTAAAAATTGATGTTGATAAGGGAGGGTGAACAAGTAATTCATTCTCCCTTGTTTTGTAGACTTATATAAGGGGTGAGTTTATGAAGATAGCTATGATTGAAGATGATAATACAATATCTTTTGCAGTTCAGACTTTTTTAAAACGGTATGACATGGAGACCGAAGTTTTTGGAAATTTGACTATGACGGAAAAAATAGATTTTAATGAATTTGACTTGATAATACTAGATGTGAATTTTCCAGATGGTTCAGGCTTTGACTACCTAAAATGGTTAAGAGAATTTTCGAATATACCTGTAATTATGCTTACAGTAAAAAATACAGATGAAAATATATTGAGGGGGTTTGAATTTGGTGCAGATGAATATATAACAAAGCCATTTTCTTTACCAATATTAAAGGCCAGAATAGACAATATATTTAGGAGGAAGAATACAAAAAGTAGAGATATAGTATTTGGTGATTTGAATTTGAATTTAAAGTCGATGACTGCATACTTGAGTGGTGATAATTTAGATCTTAGTAAACAGGAATTTTCAGTTTTGGAGATTCTTTTGGAAAACAGGGGGGCTAATGTTATCAGGAAGAGGATTATAGATTCAGTATGGGGTTATGATCTCTATGAGGTAAATGATAATACACTGACTGTGACTATTAAAAGACTGAGATACAAATTAGGAAACTATGGAAAGTATATAAAGACTGTTAGAGGGATAGGCTATATGTGGGAGGATAAAAATTATGAGGATTAAGAAAGTATATTTACTTATTGTCCTTTTGAACCTGGTTCTTTCATTAGCAGTATTTCATATAAGTCCCAGGTTAGATGTAATTACATTATTCTTGTTTATATTAGTTAATACACTTATATTTCTACTCCTAATTTTAAGTGAAAGACGTAGGAAAGCTCAACTTAACAAGGAGATTGATAGTATATTTACCTTATTACATTCTTTGGATATAGATACAGATGAGTATGAACTTGAAGATGATGAATTTGGCAAACTAATGGATGAAATTATAAAGGTGATTCTAGAAAATAAAATAATTGCAGACAAGGCAAAAGAAAATAAAGAAACCTTGAGAGAATACACAGAGGATATTGCCCACCAATTAAAGACACCCCTAACTGGAATTTTACTAATGCTTGACTTGATAGAGGATGATGAAGAAAACAAAAAAGAATATCTTGGACATATAAGGTCAAATACTAATAGACTACACCATCTGGTAGATATTTTATTAAAATTGGCTGCATTAGATTCAGGTACCATTAAGATGAAAAAGGATATAGTTAATATCAAAGATATGGTTGGAGAAATCGTTACAGAAATGGAAATACTCTTTGCAGACAGAGGGTCTACAACACCTATAATAGGGGAAAATTTCGACCTGGTATGTGATAGGAAGTGGACATATGAAGCTATTTATAATGTTGTGAAAAACGGGATAGAATCATCTCCAAAAGAGGGTGTAAGAATTATCTTGAAAGAAACTAATATATACAAGAGTATAATAGTAGAGGATTACAGTCAAGGGATATCAGATGAGGTTCTTAAAAAGATATACAAAAGATTTTACAAGGAAAATCAAAATTCTAAAGGCTACGGGATAGGTCTACCTATGGCAAAAACAATAGTAGAAAAGCAAAATGGAGAGCTTATCTACACGAGGGGAAAAACTTCTAACTATTTTGAATTCAGGTTTTATATTTAATCTTAAGAAAAAAGTTACGATCACTCCCTTTTTCATTTTTATTTGTCTAGTCACTTTCTAGTCATATAAGCGTGATATTCTAGGCTTAAAGAAGGGAGGGTTTTATATGAGTATTGTAAAAACTGTAAATTTGACAAAGACATATGATTCAGGAGTGGAGGTTAGAGCTCTTTCAGAGGTGAACTTTGAACTAGAAAAAGGGGCTTTAATAGCAATAATAGGTGATAGTGGTTCTGGGAAATCAACCTTACTACATTTATTAGCAGGTGTAGATAAACCTACTAGTGGGGAAATTTATATACAGGATATGGATATAACCAAACTAGGTAAGGAAGAGTTGACAATTTTTCGTAGGAGGAATATAGGTGTAATATATCAATTTTTTAACCTTATACCTAATATTAGTGTCAGAAAAAATATACTCTTGCCCTTACTTCTGGATAATAAAAGGGAAGACAAAAAGTATTTTGATGAGATTATAAGAACTTTAGGCATAGAAGAAAAACTTGATCGCTTTCCCAAACAGCTATCAGGAGGAGAACAACAGAGGGTGGCTATTGCAAGAAGTCTTATAACAAGGCCAGCAATTATTCTGGCGGATGAACCAACGGGAAACTTAGACAGAAAAAATTCTGAAGAGATAAGTTCCTTATTTAGACTTGTGAATAAGCGTTTTAAATCAACGATTATAATTATTACACATGATGAAAAAGTAGCCAATTCATGCGATAGGGTATATAAGATGGTTGACGGTAAGTTAAATAGGATTGAGGGGTGATCCTATGAAAATTACTAATGAACTCTTGAACTCTCAAATAAAAAATAATAAAAAAGACACGCTTGCGACTAGATTGTCAATATTTTTGGCCGTAGTTTTATTGGGTACGATTATATTTATTATTGGAACGATTAAAGCAGACCAATATGATTTGATACTTTCTACTGTTGGTGATTACAATGTTTCCTTTACACAGGTAGATAGAAATATGCTCAAGTCAATTATGGATAATGATGAAATAAAGAGGGTTTCCTTTGACAAATTAATTTCAACAGATTTGGATGCAACCATAATAGAAAAGGGGGTCTACTACAAGGATTTAGAAGGTTATGAAATTCTATCTGGAAAAAGGCCGGATTCAAGTGATGAGTTGATTGTACCAAGGCGTTTTTTACAAAAATACAAGAAGTATAAGCTAGGTTCAAAACTCAAAGTAAAGGGCAAAGAATATACTATTGTTGGAGAATATAATGACTACGCAAAAAGTTTTGAAGAAAGTGCCTTGATAGGTGTCCTGGATGAAAGCAATAAAGAGAACCTATTAAAAAATACAGATGGTATAGAGGCCTATGTCTGGTATAAGAAACCAAGAGATACCTATACGTTGACGAAAAAAATGTTTGATGAGTTTAAAATAAATTACGATAAAGCACTAGAAACAGGAAGATTGTACTTTAATAGAGATATCTTAGAATATAAGATGATTTATCCATCAGGATTGATTCCACCAAAACACGTGATTGCAGATATGATTGAGTCCTATGGTGCCTGTCTGGTGCTAGTATTATTATTTGCTGTAATGATATATGGGGCTTTTAATGTATGGAATAACAGGGATATAAAAGAATTAGCCCTACTAAAGAGCGTAGGCATGACGGAAAAACAAATTAAAAAGATGATAAGGATCAAGGCTATAAAGATTGGTTTAGTTCCAATTTTTGCTGGTACACTAGTTTCATATTTAACTGCAAATTTATTGCTTTATTTGATGTGGTTCAACAACTATATTAGCTATAAAAATATGTCGTCCATAATAGGTGAAGATATGAGGACAACAGAATTTCATATAATACACCCATCATTTTCAACGGTTTGTATAATATTGTTTTTTGCCTTCTTAACTGTCTATTTGTCTGCAATTGTTCCTGCTAGAAAAAGTGCCAGACTCAATGTGATTGAAGGACTAACGGAAATAACAGGGATGAAAATAAAATATGGTAAATCAAAAATATCTGGTAAGCTAGAAAAGACTTTGGCAAGGGACTATTTTAAGGCCTATGAGTCTACCTATAGGACTATTATTTTAGCTATATTATTGTCAGCAATGGTCATGACACTTGTTTTAGTATCTCAATCATATAGGACTATTGACGAAACTTATGGAAAGTATAAAAATCCATACAATTTCAAATCAAATATCTTAACTAATACTAATTTAAATAAGGGTTTATTAAAAGAAATATATGGACTAGAGGGGGTAGATGATCTACATATCTATTGGGATAAGAGTTTTAAATTTTATCTAGAAGACAATAAGGGTTTTGAATCAGATGACTTGAAAAAGGCCTTTGAAACAGGTGGCAAGGAAAAAGATAATTTGTATGTCAATATTATAGGCTTGCATGGTAAAGACTTTGATAAAGTTGTTTCTATGAACAAATTGGATAGGGGTTTGAATTACATCTTGTTAAATAGGACACCTGATAATAATAAAACACCATATTCATTTAGAAACTATATTAAGTTGACAAATAATGATGAAAAAGACCTTGTCCTTCGCTATAATATAGATGGAAAACCAATGTCTGTTCATGTAGATGGGTATATAGATAAATTCCCATTTGATCTTAAGGGGCAGGAAGCTAGGGGTATTTATCTATTTACCAGGATGGAAAATTTAGAAAGTTTTGTAGAAAAGTATGGACAAGATAGTGGGGATCCGACGAATAGCTATATCATAAAAATGAAAATAAAGAAAAATTTAGCGAGGGTGTCTGATTCTTGTGAAAAGATAATATCCTCATATATAGCTAAGAGTGATCACTCAACGACAAATGAGATACTAAATCAAGCTTCCAAGAGAGAACAGACAAGAAACGAGCATATGTTGAACTTGGGAATACAAATTATACTTGTCCTACTAGCCCTTTCTAATGCTTACAATAGTTTTCATGGCAACTTAAGGGCAAGAAAGAGAGAATTCCAATTACTATCAACTACTGGAATGACGGAAAAACAAATCAAAAAATTGATCTATGGTGAAATTAAGATACTGTTCAAATTTGCAACTGTATTTTATGTGCTGATGTTTGTATTAGCTGTATGTGCACGTTCCTATAGGAGTAACTATGATTTTGCCTTTGTATCAAAAGCGATACTACTCAATATAAACTATATCCCAATTATATTGGTTTTTTGTGTGATAGTAGCTGGTATTCTTATAGCTATCCGCAGTGGTATTAGGGATATCTTAGATGATGATCTCAACAACATGGTAAGAGGTTTTTAAAATTAAGGACCTAGCAGGTATTTATACATGCTAGGCCCAATTTTTTTATATAATTATTAATCTAGTTAGCAAGGCTATAGTTTGAATTTTCTAGTTTGAACTTGTCTTTAAGTCCCTTAGTAGTATAGACCTTCTTGTCATTTGTAATAAAGATGGCATCTACATCCTCAAGACCCTCTATAAACTTCATACCCTCCTCAAGGCCTAGCCCAAAGGTTGAAGTAGAAAGGGCGTCACCATCTATAGACTTTTTAGATATTATAGTTACACTACTTAGGTTATTTTCAAATGGGTAACCAGTAGCTGGGTTAATCATATGGTGGTAGACCTTGCCATCCTTTTCAATAAATCTTTCATAGATACCAGATGTAACTATAGACATATCTGTTAGCTGGACAGTTCCGAGGGGCTCAGTATTTGTCTTGGCTGGGTCCTGGATACCAACATTGAAGTCAGTCTTCTTGGCATTTTGCCCAAATACGTAGATATTTCCACCAAGGTTGATAATGGCATTTTTCACACCATTTTCCTTAAGGTAGTCTGCCAGCTTGTCAGCACAATAACCCTTGGCTATACCACCTAAGTCTATCTTCATGCCCTCTTTTTTAAGGAAGACTGACTTGTCCTTGTCATTTAAAACAATATCCTTGTGACTTACTAGTGGAAGTAATTTTTTAATTTCCTGGTCTGCTGGAACCCTCGCAGCATCATTACCTATATTCCAGATAGAAGATATGGCACCGACTGAAATATCGAATTTTCCCTTAGTCTTGTCTGAATACACAAGGGATTTTTTGATTACCGTGTAGGTATCATCTGAAACCTTGACAGGCTTGATACCAGCATTTTGATTGATCTTAGAAACTTCACTGCTAGCCATCTGGGAGCTCATCTTGTTATGGATGTCTAAGACTATCTTGTCAGAACCAGGAAGGACCTTGTCTGCCTTGGACTTTCTTGTATTAATAACATTGATTTGGTTTACCGTATCTAGATAGTAGTTAGTAGTAGAGAAAGTACCTACCTTATCTATTACTGTAAAATAAAATATAAGACCAATAATAAAGAGAATTATTATTGATGCAAGTATCTTAAGATTTGATTTTTTCATTTTTACCTCCATTTATGTTATAATCAATATAGCACAATATGTATTATAACATATTTTAAAGTATATGAATAGAATTAGGAGAAGAAATGAAGAAGAGAGATATTATCCTTTTTGCAATAGTAGGCATATTAATTGTCCAAGGGGTTCTAATAAATAAATATTTAAATTCAGGCCAGGGGGCCAGGGTAGAGGTCTATGTAGAAAATAAACTCTACAATACCTACCCACTAGACAAGGACCAAAAGATAGATATAAAGGAAAAAAACGGGAGGATAAACAAGATACATATCCACGACAAGGGGGTTGAAATGACAAAGGCCAACTGCCCGGACAAGGTATGTATCCATACTGGCTTTATCAATAAGCCTGGACAGAGTATAGTCTGCCTGCCCCACAAGATAAATATAAAGATAGTCAGTGATGATGATAGCCAGGCAGACAAGGACGTAATTGTAAAATAAGAAAAGTATATAAACCTATAAATTTTATGGGTAGAGGGAAGATAATAGGAATAGAATAAGCAGTTTTTAGCTTATAGGAGTTAAATTAGAAACCAGGAGGATCTTATGGTAAATATAGGCAATGACTGGGACCAGGTCTTAGTTGATGAATTTAAAAAAGAATATTACTTAAAGCTAAGGGAATTTTTAAAGTCAGAATATAGGAGTCAGCAGGTTTTTCCTGATATGTACGATATATTTAATGCCTTAAAATATACATCTTACAAGGGTACAAAGGTCTTGATATTGGGCCAGGACCCCTACCACGATGATGGACAGGCTCATGGTCTGGCCTTTTCTGTAAAACCGGGTATAAAGACACCTCCATCCCTCTTGAATATGTACAAGGAACTGAGAGAGGAACTGGGGCTCTATATACCAAACAATGGCTACCTGGTACCATGGGCCAAACAGGGAGTCCTCCTACTCAATACGGCCTTGACTGTAAGGGCCCACCAGGCAAATTCACACAAGGGTATGGGTTGGGAGACCTTCACAGATAATGTAATTTCCTATCTGAACAAAAGGGAAGAACCTGTAATATTTGTCCTATGGGGGTCAAATGCCAGGTCCAAAAAGAAGTTGATAGATGTGGATAGGCACTATATATTAGAGGCACCCCATCCAAGTCCACTCTCAGCACATAGGGGCTTCTTCGGATGTGGCCACTTTGCCAGGGTAAACCAAATACTGGAATCTATGGGACAAGAGCCTATAGATTGGCAGATAGAAAATATTTAGTAGGTGCGGGTATATGAAATTTTCAGCGTCATTTAGTGGTGGTAAAGATTCCACCCTAGCAATAAAGAGGATGTTGGACCAGGGCAACGACTTAGTTGCCCTAATTGTTTCTACAAAAAAGGGTGAAGACATGTCCTGGACCCATAACCTGGCTAGTAAATATTTTGAAGATATTGGCCAGATACTTGATTGTAAGGTCCTGTTTACAGAGGCAGACCTAAAAGACTATGAGGACCTTTTTGAAGGGGCTCTAAAGGCCAGCAAGGAACTAGGGGCTCAAGCCTGTGTCTTTGGTGATATAGATATTCAAGACCACCTAGACTGGAATAGGACCAGGTGCAAGGAGGCTGGTATAACCTGTATACATCCCTTGGAGGGCGAGAGCAGGGAGGCTGTCCTAGAGGAGTTTTTAAATACTGGTCTTGAGGCAAGGATAGTCAAGGTCAATAAAACTTTCCTGGATGAATCCCTAGAGGGTAGAATCTTGGATAAAGACCTGGTAGAAGAACTTAAATCTAATAAGTCTATAGACCCCTGTGGTGAAAACGGTGAATACCACACCAGGATAGAGGTTTGGTCTGTAGAAAAATATCTAAAAAAAATTGCAAAATCTACTTGATTTTTATAAAAAGCTATGGTAAACTAAGGTTACTTGATACTGATTATCGTATCAAAATTAAAGATTTAATCAATCTTTAGCTTCCATATCAACACATATAAATTGTTTAATAAAAATAGGCTGGGCACAGCCTATTTTTATTTCTCTTAAACTTATAATCAAAATACAACAATTTATAATCAAAGTACAAAAAAAGATTCATAGCTTTCTGATAAAATAGAGTTTGCAAACACATCTAAAAAATCAGAAGGAGCTATGAATCATTATAATTGTTATATATAAGGTATATTATTAGCACTTAAGCAGTATTAATAATACTTAAGCAGTGTCTTAACGGAAGTTTCCATTTAGGGTATTGTAAGAAATCCAACCACCGTCAATCTTACACCAGATCCTGCTTGCAGATTCTACATAAGTATCATATACATATACTTCCTCACCCTTGTATAAGACTCTGACAGAAGAAGATGACTTGCTAGGACCACTCCTTATGTTGGCTTCACCGGCTGTTACATACTGGTAGCTATTTCTTATAGAATTAGCAGTAGCATTTGCGGCACTTAGGTTAGATGAAGGCTGGCTTGTTACTTCCCTGGTTATAACCTGTTTTACTTCAGCATCAGTCTTGCCAGATACTTTCTTGTAAAGGTCGCTGGCTGACTTGTCATCAGGAACCAGTCCTAGATATTCAGACAGTAGGGAAGAGGCAGAAGCAGTATTACCAGAATCTATAAAAGCACTGGCCTTCTTTACAACATCAGACTTTAGTGAGTTAATCCTGTCATTAGCCTTCTTGTAGTTGTCCTTATCTTCTGCAGGGATTTGCTTGTATAGGGCTATTGCCTTTACATATTCATCCTGTTGTTCCAGGTTCTTGGCTTCATCCATATTAGTCTTGGTTTCAGCCATTATATCCATCTGGTTTTTCTTGGACTTGTATTCCACATCACCAGTCTTCGCATAGAGGTCAGAATAAATTTTTGCTGCCTCTTCATAGTCCTTGATCTCTACAAAGTTTTCAGCTTTTTTATTTAGGGAAGATATTTCCATCTTACCCTTGGCAAAGATGCCACCAATCACGATTAAGGCCAAAATAACCAAACCACCTACTATAAAGATAAGCTTCTTTTTCTTATCTAGACCTTCATTTGCATCGTAATCAAAATCATTTGTAAATTTTTCTCTAGACAATGTATAATTCCTCCAATTCATAAAATAATAAGTTCAAAACTTTGATATAATAATTTTGATGTTAATATAATTATACCAAGTAAGGAAAACTATTTCAATTTAAATTATATTGGAAAGTGTAAAATTTATGGGTTTAGGAAAACTTGTCTATAGGAGGCTTTATAAGGGAAGTGGGACTGTAAAAATAAGATCTTTTATAGAAGGAGGAAGACAGCAAATAAGACCTTTTATAGACGCAAAAAAGACTATACATACTAGATGCATAGTCTTTTAGTTAGCTTACACTAAGTTTTTACAAATTCTTCTTAACAAGTTCGTTTATTTTTCTGCCGTCCGCACGTCCAGCAGTCTTAGGCTTGATAGTGGCCATAATCTTGCCCATATCCTTCATTGATGTAGCACCAACTTCAGCTATAGTCTCGATTACGATTTTTTCAAGTTCTTCTTCGCTTAATTGTTGAGGTAGGTATCCTTCTAAAACTTGTATTTCAGACTTTGTTTCTTCAATCAAATCATCCCTGTTAGCCTTCTCAAATTCAGCAAGTGAATCTTTTCTTTGCTTAAGCTGCTTTGAAATGATATCTATGATAGCATCGTCAGCCAGCTCAACACGGTTATCAACTTCATGCTGCTTGATTGCAGCCCTGATAAGTGTAACAACAGATTTCCTGATTGTATCCTTGTTTTTCATAGAAGACTTTAGGTCTTCCTGCAGTTTTTCTTTAAGGGACATTCCCTTTCACCTCTTTTTAATTAACTATCTTTTAGCGTTTTTTCTTCTAGCAGCTTCTGCCTTTTTCTTACGCTTAACACTAGGCTTGTCATAGTGTTCTCTTTTTCTAACTTCTGACATTATGCCAGACATAGCACACTGTCTCTTGAATCTTCTAAGTGCACTATCTAATGATTCGTTTTCTCTTACTCTAACTTCTGACATCTGTTTCACCTCCCTACAATCCAGCGATTTGTTAACCTAATTTGATTAGTTTAACACCATAATATTATAAGATAAATTAGGGCTTTTAGCAAGTCTTTTTGTAAAATATATAGAAATATGTGTAAATATCTAAAAAAGTCTAATATTGCTCAAAAATTATTTATGAATTTAAAAAAGTGTGGTATAATTAATAAATGGATAATATCCAATATTTTTTTACATATTGTGGGATGGAAAATGATATATAGGGACTAAAAAAGTCCATTATGTGTTTTAAATTATAAAATAATGGTATTTTGAAAATAGGTATTATAAAAGGTATTAGATTATAGATAGATATTTTATTATGGTAAATTTATGGTAAGTAAAACGGTAAAGAAAAAACAGGAGGTAATGTATGAAGGCTATTGGTATTTTAACTAGTGGAGGAGACGCTCCAGGTATGAACGCAGCCATCAGGGCTGTAGTAAGAACAGCCATATATTATGGCTACAAGGTTTACGGAATCGAAAGAGGTTACGCAGGTCTTTTAGAAAAGGACTTTAGGGAAATGGATCTTTCCTCAGTAGGTGATATCATCCAGAAGGGTGGTACAGTTTTGAAGTCATCAAGGTGTGACGAATTCAGGACAGAAGAAGGCAGGGCCAAGGCAGTCGAAATATTAGAAGAATTTGGAGTTGGAAGCCTAGTGGTAATAGGTGGAGACGGATCTTTTACGGGTGCCAACAAGCTGAGTCAATTAGGCGTACACACTATTGGTATACCAGGAACAATAGACAACGACCTTGCCTATACTGATTACACAATAGGATTTGATACAGCAACTAACACAGTTATAGATGCTATAGGTAAGCTAAGAGATACATCATCATCACATGACAGGGTGAATATAATAGAAGTAATGGGTAGACGTTGTGGAGACCTGGCCCTATTCGCTGGTATAGCTGGTGGTGCAGAATCTATCATAGTACCTGAAATGGATACAAAGACAGAAGACATAGTTAAGAAGCTAAAGACAACTCAAAAGAGGGGTAAGAAGCACAGTATCATAGTACTGGCAGAAGGGGCTGAAAATATAGAAGGTGGAGCCCTAGGCCTAAGATCTGCCCTTACAATAGAAGACAAGGCAGATGTTAGAATTACAGTACTTGGTCATGTTCAGAGAGGTGGATCACCATCAGCCTTTGACAGGATCCTGGCCAGCAGGTTGGGCAACAAGGCAGTTGAACTACTAATAGAAGGTAAGTCTGGCAGGGTTGTAGGCATAAAGGATAACAAGGTAATTGACATGGATATAGATGAAGCTCTTTCAATGAAGAAGACTTTTGATGATGATCTATATGAAATGGCAAAGATACTGTCAATATAGGCTTGAGTATCTAATTGACATAAAGACTGAGCTGGTAACTTGGTCTATAATTTATAATTTGGCAGGTAAAAAACCAGCCGTATAAGGTTATAGGAGTGATTAAGATTATGGTAAGATGTAAAAAGACAAAAATTGTATGCACAATGGGACCTTCAACTGATTCAGACCAGGTTCTAAAGGAATTAATAGAAAATGGCCTAAATGTTTGTAGGTTCAACTTCTCACATGGTTCACATGAAGAACACAAGGAGAGAATGGACAGGACAAAGAGGGTCAGAGAAGAATTAGACCAGCCAGTGGCAATCCTTCTAGACACTAAGGGGCCTGAAATCAGAACTGGTGAATTTGAAGAACCAGTAGTTCTTGAAGAAGGTGCAAAATTCGTAGTAAGTATGGACGACTGTATGGGTAATAGCCAGAGATGTAGCGTATCATACAAGGGTATGATAGACGACGTAAAGGTAGGAGATACAATCCTGATAGATGACGGCCTAGTAGCCCTAAGAATTAAAGAAATCAAGGGTAATGACATACATACAGTAGTAGAAAACTCAGGTAAGGTATCATCAAGAAAGGGTGTAAACCTACCAGGTGTAGCTATTAACCTACCAGCAATCACAGAAAAGGATATAGAAGATATCAAGTTTGGTATAGAACAGGGCATAGACTTTATAGCAGCATCATTTGTTAGGAAGGCTTCTGACGTACTTGAAATCAGAAAGGTACTAGAAGAAAACAATGCTCCTGATATCCATATCATATCAAAGATAGAAAGCCAGGAGGGTGTTGACAATATAGACTCAATCATCCAGGTATCAGACGGTATAATGGTAGCTAGAGGGGACATGGGTGTTGAAATTCCAAGTGAAGAAGTACCTATCGTCCAGAAGATGATCATCAGAAAGTGTAATGAGGTAGCCAAGCCGGTAATCACTGCTACTCAGATGCTGGACTCAATGATCAGAAACCCTAGACCAACAAGGGCAGAGGTAACAGACGTAGCCAATGCTATCTATGATGGAACTGATGCTATAATGCTTTCAGGAGAAACAGCTGCAGGTAAGTATCCGGTAGAGGCTGTAAAGACAATGAACAGGATAGCCTTGAGGACAGAAGAAACTTTGGACTACAAGGTTAGATATAGTATGGACATAGAAGAGATAACTGTAACAGATGCTATCAGTCATGCAACTTGTACAACTGCTATGGACCTATGTGCTAAGGCAATCATAACTTGTACATCATCAGGTTATACAACTAGGATGGTATCAAAGTTCAGGCCAAAGTCTCCGATTATAGCTGCAACTCAGAATGAAAGAGTTAGGAGAAAATTATCCCTATTATGGGGTACATACCCTCTAATTTCTAAGTTTGCAGAAAGTACAGACGAAGTGATGGACGAATCAGTAGAAGTAGCTAAGAATACAGGTATAGTAAATGCTGGTGATATAGTTGTAATAACAGCCGGTGTTCCAGTAGGCAAGACAGGTAAGACTAACCTGGTTAAGGTAGCTGTAATAAGTGAATTCCTGGGTAGGGGTGTTGGTATTGGTAAGGTTTGTGTAGAAGGACCTGCCAAGGTAATCATGCCAGGAGAAGACAAGGAATTTAATGAAGGTGATGTGCTAGTTACACTAGGAACTGACAGGGACATGCTAAAGTACATGGAAAAGGCGTCTGCTGTAGTAACTGAAACTGGTGGTATGACTTCACATGCTGCCATAGCAGGAATCAACCTGGGTATACCAGTAATAGTATCCGTTGTAGATATCACAAAGAAGATAAAAGATGGAGAAATGATAAAGGTAGAACCAGCCAGTGGTGCAGTTAGTAGAGAACAGTAGTTTTAACTAAATAAAAGAGATAGATTAGGTCGTATATCCAGGTTTGTATGAAATTGGGTCTACGGCCTATTTTTTGACCTTATAAAGGGGACTATGTGGTATAATAGGGTGTAGCATATAATTATTTTATAAGAATGATTAGACCCAGCTTAAGCAAATATTTGCTAAGCTAATTTATAGATATATTTTAAGAAAAAAGTGAAAAGTCTTTAGAAGGTTTGGAAAAAGATATATCAGTGTTGAGAAGGATGAAAGATGTTAGAAAAAGGTAAAAAATACGAATGCAAGATAGTAGATATAGGACAAAATGGCGTAGGCATAGGCAAGCATGAGGGCTTTACCGTCTTTGTAGATGGGGCACTCTTGGGTGAGGTCGTTGACGTCAAGATAAAGAAATCCAAGAAAAAATATGCAGAGGGCCTAGTATCAAAGATAAAGGAAAGGTCACCATACAGGGTAGATAGGGCCTGTAACCCTAAATACACAAACTGTGGTGGATGTCAAATCCAAGAACTAGACTACCAAAAACAGTTGGACCTAAAGACCAATATAGTCAAGGAAGACCTTAAGAGGATAGGTGGCCTAGAAAATGTCCAAGTCTTTGATACAATAGGTATGGAAAAACCCTTTAGGTATAGGAACAAGGCCCAATTTCCAGTCCAGATGGAGGATGGCAAGCTAAAGATAGGTTTTTATAGGAAGAAGAGCCACGATATTATTGATATAGACAAGTGCCTTATCCAGGATGAGAAAAATGACCTTATCATAGATATTATAAGGAAGTACATAGAAGAAGAAAATATCAGCATATACGATGAAAAAAGCCACAAGGGATTACTTAGGCATATAGTAACCAAGGTAGGCTTTACAAGTGGCCAGGTAATGGTAGTCCTAGTAGCTACAGAGGATAGGTTCAAGAACCTAGACAGGCTTATAGAAAGCCTAAAGGACCAGGTTGAAGGTTTTACCAGCCTGGTGGTAAATATAAACAAGGACAAGACCAATGTAATCCTGGGACTAAAGAATATAAACAAGTATGGAAATGGCAAGATAGTAGACAATATAGGAGACCTAAAGTTTGAAATATCGCCACTGTCGTTCTTCCAGGTCAACCCAATCCAGACAGATGTCCTTTACAACAAAGCCCTTGAATATGCAGACCTAAAAGAGGGGGACAGGGTCTTTGATATCTATTGTGGAATAGGGACTATATCCCTATTCCTAGCCCAAAAGGCAGAATTTGTCTATGGGGTAGAAATAGTTGAAGATGCAATCAAGGATGCCAGACTAAACGCAAAGCTAAACGGTATGGACAACCTAGAGTTCTTTGTAGGCAAGGCAGAAGAGGTAGTCCCTGAAATCTACAAGGAGGGCAAGAAGGCCAATGTAGTCGTGGTAGACCCACCTAGGAAGGGTTGTGACGAAAGGGTCCTGGATACCATAGTTGAGATGGAACCTGACAGGGTGGTATATGTGAGTTGCAATCCTAGTACCCTGGCCAGGGACCTGAGGTATTTGGAGGATAGGGGCTATAGGTGTGAGAAGGTCCAGCCTGTAGACTTGTTCCCTCATAGTGTTCATGTGGAGACGGTAGCGTTATTGTCCAAACTTGATGTCGATAAACATATAGATGTTGAAATTAAGCTTGATGAGCTTGATTTGACAAGTGCTGAAAGTAAAGCGACTTATGCACAAATCAAGAAATATATATTGGAAAAGTTTGATTTAAAGGTTTCGACACTCTATATTGCACAGATTAAAAAGAAATGTGGAATTGTACTGAGGGAGCATTATAATAAATCAAAAAAAGAGAAACAGGTTATTCCACAATGCACACCGGAAAAAGAGGAAGCTATCATGGATGCGTTAAGGCATTTTAAGATGATTTAATAGAAATGGAGGGTATTTATGAGATGGATATTAAAAATAATCTTATTTCCAATTAGATTGCTGTTAAGTATCCTCACTGCATTTCTGACATTCCTGCTCGGCATAGGAACAACTATTCTATATTTCTTGATGCTGATGTGTATCGTTGCTGCAATAGGATCATTTATACAAAAAGATATATCACTTGGAATTGAGGCGTTGGTATTAGGATTTTTGTTAAGTCCATATGGAATACCCATGGTCGGAGCAACCGTTATAGCCTTTTTTAAAGGTATAAACGAAGTAATAAAATCAATTTGAAAAATTTCATAAAAATGGTTACCAAAGACGATAGAGAAAAAACTATCGTCTTTTTCTTTGTAAAATTTTAAGGAAAGGAGGTGAAGCGATGGACTTTGACTATTTCTATAACAGAGAAGCGGAACGATTTAATTTCTTAAAAGTTCCGGAGATATTGGTTGATGGAGAAGAATTTAAGGGATTATCTGCCGAAGCAATTATCCTTTATTCCATGCTTTTGAAACGAGCAGGAATGTCCTTTAAGAATAACTGGATAGACAAAGATGGCAGGGTATTTATCTATTTTACTGTTGAAGAAATTATGAGAAGAAGAAATATCTCAAAGCCGACAGCTATAAAAACATTAGATGAACTCGATATGAAAAAAGGAATCGGACTGATTGAAAGAGTAAGGCTTGGGCTTGGTAAGCCGAATGTCATATATGTCAAAGATTTCATGAGTGTATTTCAGGTAAAAGAAAATGACTTTCAGAAGTTAAAAAACTTTACTTCAGAAGTAAAAGATGTTGACCTCAGAAGTAAAGAAAATGAACTTCAAGAGGTTAAAAATGTTGACCGTAACTATATAGAGAATAATAAGAGTAAGTATAGTAAGAGAGAATATAGTTTTGGTGTAAACGGACTTGGAACATTTCAAAATGTATTTTTAGCTGCTGAAGATATATCCGATTTACAAATTATAATGAACTCACAGCTTGATAATTACATTGAAAGACTATCAGCATATATCAAAAGCACCGGAAAGACCTATAAAAACCATAAAGCGACAATCCTTTCTTGGTTTTATAAAGATCAGGGAAGAAGTAAAAAAGTGAAAACATCAAATATCCCGACATGGGAAGAATATGATAAAGGAGAACACCTATGATGAAAGAATTAGAAAAAGTAATGATAGAAGATGTAGAGTATTCTTACGATCCTGAAAAAGAATATATCAAGGATGGACACGCATTTTGTAAAGTTTGTCACGAAAGAAAAGACGGAAAAGGGATGGAGTTCTTTGATAACAAGATGATATTTAAGATTTCTTGCAAATGCGATAGAGATAGAGAGGCAAGAGAAAAAGAAAGACAAAAGCAGATGGAGATTGAACAATTAAAGAGTAGCTGCTTCAACTCGATTATTCAGTGGTCATACACATTTGAAAATTATCAGGGAGAAGAAAATCAAAGCCTTATCATTGCAAAGAACTTTGTAAAAGACTATGAGGAAATAAAAAAAGAAAATATCGGACTTCTTTTTTATGGCTCAGTAGGTAGCGGAAAGACCTATCTTGCCTGCTCCATTGCAAATAGCCTTATTGAACAGTATCAAATAGGCGTTAAAATAAGAAATTTTGCACAGATTATCAATGAGCTGCAAAAGGGAGGATTTGATTTTGACAAGAACGCATATATTGAATCCCTTGTAAATACTTCCGTTCTTATCTTGGATGACTTAGGAATAGAAAGAGATACAAGCTATGCCAAAGAGCAAGTATATAACATCGTGAATAACAGGTACTTAAAACAGAAACCGACTATCTTTACCACTAACCTTTCCTACGACACAATCCAAAATTGTAAGGATAGCGTAGAGTATCAAAGAATCTACTCAAGAATCATAGAGATGTGTATTCCTGTTATGGTTGTAGGAGAAGATTTTAGAAAGGTTATTCAAAAGGACAAACTGAATCGGAATAAGGACAGACTTCTGAATGGAGGTGAGAGAAGTTGATCAATGAAGAAATAGCAAGAAAAACGCTGAATATGGAAGTTAGAGCTGCTAAAGTAACAGGAAAGCTAATTCTGAACTTGTTAAAGAAATTGATGAAAGAAGCAGAAAAACTTGGAGGACTTGAAAAGCTGGTTAATGCTAACGGAAATGAAGTAAAGCTAAAAGATATGGTTAAAAAGGGACAGCTTGAAGAAATTCCGGTTGAAGAAGCAGAGCTGAAAGAACTGAAAAAAGAGCTAAATAGATACGGTGTTAAGTTTTCGGTGATGAAAGATAAGGAAACAGGTAAATTCTCAGTATTTTTCCAAGCCAAAGATATGAAAGTAATGGACAAAGCATTTAAGCACGCTCTTTCCGAATCAGAAAAGAAAACGGAAAGAAAAGAATCTATCCATAAGAATATTGAGAAGTTCAAGGAGATGGCTAAAAAACTCTGTTTCCAAAGATAGAATCAAGAATAAACAAAAGGAGCGGAGCCTATGATAGATAAAATATTAAAGGACATCAAAGGCTTATTTAAGGTGCAAGATAAGGTAAAGTTTCTAAAGCAGAACATTCCCTATCTTGCATTTTTCTATTTAGGAAACATCTTTTCCCATCATGTAAGAAGCTATGTTGGAGGAGATGTGATAGATAAAATATTTCAGGGGATATTGGAGCTTAATACGATGAGCTTTCTTCCAAGCCTTCATCCTACGGATATTATAATGGGCGTGGTAGTAGCTGTTTTAATCAAAATTATTGTATATACCAAAGGGAAAAATGCTAAAAAGTTTAGACAGGGGAAAGAGTATGGTTCAGCAAGATGGGGAATGAAAAAAGATATAGAGCCATACATGGATGAAAAGTTTCAAAACAATATCCTACTTACGCAAACAGAACGATTAACCATGAATGGCAGACCGGCTAATCCTAAATATGCTCGTAACAAAAATGTGCTTGTAATCGGTGGATCAGGAAGTGGAAAGACGAGATTTTATGTAAAACCGAATCTTATGCAGATGCACTCGTCATATTGTGTAACCGATCCTAAAGGAACGATAGTCCTTGAGTGCGGTAAGATGCTTGAAGATAACGGATATGAGATAAAAATCCTAAATACCATTAACTTCAAAAAGTCTATGAAATACAATCCCTTTGCTTATCTTAGAAGTGAAAAGGACATACTCAAATTAGTACAGACAATCATTGCAAACACCAAGGGAGAGGGAGAAAAAGCAGGTGAAGATTTTTGGGTCAAAGCTGAAAAGCTCTACTATACAGCCCTTATTGGCTACATCTTCTATGAAGCTCCAAGAGAAGAAAAGAACTTCGCTACTCTCCTTGATATGATAGACGCTTCAGAAGTAAGAGAAGATGATGAAACCTATATGAATCCGATTGATAGATTATTTGAAGCATTGGAAAAGAAAGAGCCTACGCACTTTGCAGTCAAGCAATATAAAAAGTACAAATTGGCTGCCGGAAAAACGGCTAAGTCTATTCTTATTTCTTGTGGTGCAAGACTTGCTCCCTTTGATATTAGGGAACTTAGGGACTTGATGAGTGAAGATGAACTTGAGCTTGATACACTCGGAGATAGAAAAACTGCACTCTTTGTTATTATCTCTGATACAGATGATACCTTTAACTTTGTAGTTTCCATTATGTACTCACAGCTATTCAATCTACTTTGCGATAAGGCAGATGATGAATACGGTGGAAGATTACCTATTCATGTAAGGTGTCTTTTAGACGAATTTGCGAACATCGGCTTAATTCCTAAGTTTGAAAAGCTGATTGCAACAATCAGAAGTAGAGAGATTTCAGCAAGTATCATTTTACAAGCCCAATCACAGTTAAAGGCAATATATAAGGATAACGCTGATACAATCGTAGGTAACTGTGATAGTACCTTGTTTCTTGGTGGCAAGGAGAAAACCACGTTAAAAGAATTGTCTGAAACACTGGGAAAAGAAACTATCGACCTGTATAACACATCGGAAACAAGGTCAAATCAAAAGTCTTTCGGACTTAATTATCAAAAGACAGGTAAGGAACTGATGAGCCAAGATGAGATTACTGTAATGGACGGTGGTAAATGTATTTTTCAGCTTAGAGGTGTAAGACCTTTTCTTTCAGATAAATTCGACATCACAAAGCATAAGAACTATAAGTTCTTAGAAGATTATGACAAGAAGAATGTGTTTGATATTGAAGAATATATAAAGAGAAAAGGCAAGGTTAAGCTTAATAGAAATACGGTAATTACAAGATTGTAAGATTTACTGTTATAACTATATGGTCGAGGGTATATTTGATATAATAGAGCTAGATAAATTTGAATTTGTGGAGGTTTTCTATGAAGTATGAAGAAATTAAATTAAATATTTCAAATGATAAAATTAGCAATTACAAAGTATTTAAAGGGATGAAGCTGTATTCTGAAATATTTAAATCCGAAGATGAAAAGAAGTTAATAAATAAAAGAGTATTTGTAACTCCAAAAGGAAACTATGTTTATTATGAAAGGACAGATATAAATTGGAACTATTGGTCAGATAAAACAAGATATGATTCGAGTTTTGAATTAAGTGATATAAAACATAATATAGTATTTGAAGTATCAACAGAATTGACTAAGTTTACAAAATATTTAGGAGAAGAAGTAGTCAAAAAAATTATGTTTAAAGAAAAAAATGGAGAAATAGTAGAAGTACTGGATATTTAGTACATCTTGAACTCCCTATTTATTAGATTAAGTAAATTTGGAATTTTGGAGGTATCCGTTTATGAAATGGTATAATTATACGGCTAAACAAGAAAAAAGAAATTTTCAAAAAGTAATTGCTGTATGAATAGTAGGTGCAATTTTAATTCTACTTATTCGTATAGTTTTTCATACTATTTTGTAAGTAAAATATAAATCCCAGTTTGTTGAACTGAAAAATTGAATACTAAATGCGTAAGACGATAGAAAAGAAAAAAATCTATCGTCTTTTTTCATACCTATTTTCAATTTATATTGCGATCAATAAATAGGGGAAACTCGCTAATTAGCGAACTAGTATTTCAAGTACCTTTCACTAATATATACACGACAAAATGCTAATTCACTTAAATATGTTAAAGACAATAAAGGAGATAAGATGATAAGGATCAGAAGTCCCACTAAGAAAAAACTAAATAGTAAGAGTATCAGCGATTGGAAAAGAAATACTCCAGTCGCTTTTTTATTGAATTGAAAAGGAGAAATTTAAAAAGATGAAACAAGAAATGATTAACATCAACGCCAACTTAGTGGCGGAACCTACTTTCTCAAACTTTGAAAAAGACGGAGAAACGGTAGAAGTTGTAAACTTCACGCTTGTAAAAAAGTACGGAAAGGGAAAGGAGTACATCAACTGTGCAGCCTATGGAGAAAAAGCTGAGAAAGCAAAGGACTTTGAAAAAGGCGATTTAATTCATATCTTTGGTTACTTTAAGAAGCGTGAAAAAGAGGGAAAGACTTACAAAAACTTTGTAGTGAAGTCATATAACAAGATTGAAAAGAAAGAAGAAAACGAGGAGGAATAACTTATGGCATTTTTTACACAGGCAGTTAATGTATTAAAGATTTTGGTTATGGCAGTAGGTGCAGGACTTGGAGCATGGGGCGTCATCAATCTTATGGAAGGATATGGTAATGACAATCCCGGAGCAAAATCGCAAGGAATAAAGCAGCTGATGGCAGGTGGAGGTATCGTTCTTATAGGACTTAAGCTCATTCCACTACTTGCGGGTGTACTCAATTAAGAAGAAAAGGAGAGCTTAGATGTTTGGAATATTCGACAAGATAGAAGAATTCTTTAAGGAACTTCTACTGGGCGGTATCCAAGCAAACTTAGAGTCCATGTTTCTTGACATCAACGATAAAGTTGGTGCGGTTGCAACAGATGTAGGTAAAACGCCTATGGGGTGGAACGGAGATGTATTTGCCTTTATCAAAAGCATTAACGATTCCGTTATCATTCCAATAGCGGGACTAATCATCACAGCAGTTCTTTGTATCGAGCTTATCAATATGGTAATGCAAAAGAACAATATGCACGATACAGATACCTTTGAATTTTTCAAGTACATCATCAAGATGTGGATTGCTGTATGGTTAGTATCCCATGCCTTTGAGTTTTCAATGGCAGTTTTTGATGTGGCACAGCACATGGTAAATAAGGCGGCAGGGGTGATAAATACCTCTGCCACCGTTTCCGGAGATCAGATAGTGGCAATGATGGATACCCTAAAAGAAAAGGGACTTGGAGAACTTGTTATGATTCTCTTTGAAACCTCACTCATCAAGGTTGCTATACAGGTAATATCCGTTGTGATTATGCTTGTAGTTTACGGAAGAATGTTTGAGATTTATGTTTACTCATCGGTTTCAGCTATTCCTTTTGCCACAATGGGAAACAAGGAGTGGGGACAGATTGGTACAAACTACATCAAAGGACTATTTGCACTTGGACTACAAGGACTCTTTTTAATGGTTTGTCTTGGAATATACGCAGTTTTAGTTAAGACGATTAAGATAACAGATATACACACAAGTACCATGACGATACTTGGCTATGCGGTTTTGCTGGGGTTAATGATGCTAAAGAGCGGAACACTGGCCAAAAGCGTATTAAATGCACACTAAAAGAAAGGAAAGATAGTATGGATAAAAGAAAAACAATATTTACAGCAGTAGTAATTGGAGCAGGTATTATGGCGATAATTGATAGAATCAGGCTTCATAATAAGGTGGAAGAATTGGAAGAAAGAACAGATGACATCGGTCGCTGCCATAATGATTTTTGCTTAATGCAGGAAAGATATAACAAAAGTACGAATGAACAGATAGAGAGTATTCAGGAAGAAATCGGCTCTGTATATGAACACTTTGAGGAGCTGTCAAAGGGTAAAGAAGATGGGAGGTAAGATATGGCATATGTACCAATCCCTAAAGACTTAAATAGGGTAAAGACAAAGGTTGCTTTTAACCTAACGAAAAGGCAGCTCATAGGCTTCACACTTGCAGGACTGGTTGGAATACCAGTCTATTTATTTATGAGGAAGTTTGTGCCAAATGACATAGCTGTCATATTCCTTATCGTATCCACGCTTCCTATCTTTTTCATCACACTATTTGAAAAGGACGGACTGACCTTTGAGAAATATTTTAAGCACATCTACTTTCATAAGTTTTATCAACCGCAAAAGAGAGTGAGAAAGGAGGTTTACCTTGAACAAGAAAAGAAAAATTCAGCAAATAAAACTCATGCAAAACGAAAAGGCATTGAGAAGTCAAAAGCGGGACTTAAAGAAAAGTAATTGCAAGTCAAAAAAAGATAAGGGAGGAATCCTTGACCTTATCTTTAAGAAAGAACCGAAAAGATATACGGTAGAAGATACCATTCCCTATCTAAGGCTTTTAAAAAGCGGAATATGCCAGCTTGATGAAAGGCACTTCAGTAAAAGTATAGCCTTTCAGGACATTAACTATCAGCTTGCCTTAGATGAAGATAGGGACTTGATTTTTAATCAGTTTGCAAACTTTCTAAATTCCTTTGATCCGAGCATCAGCATTGAGTTTTCATATATCAATCAGCTCGGACGAAACGAAGAAATGAAGTCGGCAATTCAGATACCGGATAAAAAGGACGGTTTTGACGATATACGCTTTGAATTTAGAGAGATGCTTAAAAGCCAGATTGTAAAGGGAAATAACGGACTTAAAAAATCAAAGTATGTAACCTTTACAGTGGAAGCGGATAATTTAGAGCAGGCAACATCAAAACTTGAAAGACTGGAGATAGATATATTATCTAATCTAAAGAGCATGGGTGTGAGAGCAGAAAGCCTAAACGGAGAAGAAAGGCTAAAGATACTTCATGATGTTTTAAATCCAAATAAAACATTTGAATTTTCCTACAAAGACCTAAAGAAAAGAGAAAGCACAAAGACATATATTGTGCCTGATGAGTTTAACTTTACACCGAGTAGATACTTTAAGTTCGGCAAATTCATCGGAGCAACAAGTCATTTTCAAATCCTTGCCAGTGAGCTTTCAGATAGGATGTTATCCGAGTTTTTGGATATTGACGATAACATCAATATTTCCTTTCATATTAGGGCAATCGACCAATCGGAAGCCATTAAGATGGTAAAACGAAAAAACACTGATATTGATAAGATGAGGATTGAGGAAAATAAGAAGGCGGTAAGAAGCGGTTATGATATGGACATTCTTCCATCGGACTTAATTACCTATGGTGAGGATGTAAAGAGCCTCTTAAAAGACTTGCAGACAAGAGATGAGCGAATGTTTGTAGTAAGTATCGTCTTTATGAATTTTGCAAGGACAGTGCAAAAGCTTGATAACACGATTGCTCAAATAAGCTCTATTGCAAATAAGCATAACTGTAAGCTGAAAAGACTTGACCATTCTCAGGAACAAGGTTTAGTGAGCATGCTGCCTCTTGGTGTAAATAAGATTGAGATAGATAGAGGATTGACAAGCTCATCAACGGCAGTATTTATGCCATTTACCACAGAGGAGCTTTTTATCAATTCAAGCAATAGTCTTTACTACGGACTAAATGCCCTAAGCCATAACCTGATTATGGCAGATAGAAAGAAATTAAAGAACCCAAACGGTCTAATCCTCGGAACTCCGGGCAGTGGTAAATCCTTTAGTGCCAAAAGAGAAATGGCAAATGCTATTTTAGTAACGGATGATGATGTGATTATCTGCGATCCGGAAGGAGAGTATGGAAACCTCGTAAGGCAGTTTAAGGGAGAAGTCATTAAGGTCAGCAGTAAGTCAAAAGATTATCTGAATCCCCTTGATATAAACATGAACTACGGTGATGGGGATGCACCGCTGAAAGATAAGGCAAACTTTATCATGAGTATGCTTGAGCTTGTAGTAGGTGGCAGTGGTCTTACAGCAGAAGAAAAGTCCGTTATAGATAGGTGCCTTCCTAAAATCTATGAAAAGTATTTTGAACATCCTACTCCTGACAATATGCCGATACTTCAAGACCTATACGATATGTTAAAAGGGCAGGAAGAAAAGGTCGGTAAGAAGCTGGCAACAGAGATGGAAATCTATGTATCGGGTTCTCTTAATGTCTTTAATCACAGGTCAAATGTGGATTTAAATAAGAAGCTCCTTTGTTTTGATATTAAGGAGCTTGGAAGTCAATTAAAGAAAATCGGTATGCTTGTTATTCAGGATCAGGTGTGGAATAAGGTGTCACAAAACAGAGGAAACAAGGCTACAAGGTACTATATCGACGAGTTTCATTTGCTTTTAAAAGATGAGCAGACAGCATCCTATTCCGTAGAGATTTGGAAAAGATTTCGTAAATGGGGAGGTATCCCGACAGGTATCACGCAAAATGTCAAAGACCTACTTATGAGTAAGGAGATAGAAAATATCTTTGATAATACGGACTTTGTCTTAATGCTAAATCAGGCTTCGGGAGATAGAGAAATCTTAGCAAGGAAACTTAAAATCTCACTTCCACAGCTCAGATATGTTACTAATTCAAATGAAGGTGAGGGACTACTTTTCTTTGGAAATACCATTGTGCCTTTCCTTGATAAGTTTCCGAAAGATACAATTTTATATCAGAAGATGACTACCAAGCCGGAAGAAGTGAGGTAGCCTATGGGAAAGAAGCTGAAAAAGGATTTTAAGGAAAGGCATAAGGCAAGCCTTGAAAGAGAGATGTTTCATAGTGAAACAGATACGATACCTGAAGAAAGTAAGCTAAAACATAACGATGATTACAGAGGTAAAATCGTTCATGAGAAAGAACGGTTTCAGGATAAAGTGCATGAAAAAACAAGTAAGGTAAGTGCTGATAATGAAAAGTCTTATGGAAATTCCAAGAGAAACGCAAAATATAGAGTTTCAGATAAGGGGGGCATAACTTCTGTAACTGAAACTGGAAGAGCGGATTATGTTACAGAGGTTAAGGATGGGAAAATCTATGATCCTTTAGGAAAAGACCTTGATAATGATGGGATTATAGACAGATACGATAATGACTTTAGGGATAGCGACTATTTTGAGTCAACCTATGATGTCGAGGATAATCTTCATCATAAAGCAGAAAATACAAATAGTTTCTCAAAAAGCCAAAAAGCTCAAAAGAGAAATTATAAGAGAAAAAACTATACCGAAAGCCTTTATACAAGGAAAAAGGACGATGCACCAAAGGAAAATAAGGCTGATGATAAAAAGGCGGGAAAAGATGCTGTCAGCGAAAAAGTTCATAGCAGCCTATCAAAAGACCAAAAGAAAAAGCTAAAAAAAGACATGGTAAAGGTATCTGCCCTTTCAGGACTTGCCAAAGGAAGTGAAACGGTAAGAGACTACCTTTCTCATGGAAGTGATGAAAATCAAGGAGTGGAAGCAGGAGAAAAGACAGCAGATACAAGCTCCAAGCTCATTAATGGCATAAAGAAGTATTCTGATAAGAAAAGGGCTAAAAGAGGCTATGACCTTACAAATAAGGACTATAAAATCAGAAAGCGTAAGTCAAAGTTGGAATTTCGTGATTCCAAAAAGGAACTGAAAAAGACGGATGAGTATAAAAGAGCAAGTGCATATAAAAGATTTCAAAAGAAAAATCAGGTAAAGGCAGCAATTTCTCGTGAGAATAAGTCAAGGCTTAGAGATCGAATTAAAGAGGGACTTATCGGAACACTGAAAAGCTCAAAGGATATGATTATCCGAAAAGCAAAAGGACTAATGCTTATTTTCATAGGTATCATTATCTTAGGGACTTTTGTGATTAACTTTGCAGGAACGGGAATGACAGGCTTTATGAACTCTACAAGCTCTGTGCTTACAACAAGCTATTTATCAAAGCCAAATGTCCTAAGTGAAATCAATCAGAAATTTTCAGATATGGAGGTTGAGCTTCAAAGTGAAGTTGACCATGTGAAAGAAAATTATCCCGGATATGATGAATATATCTTAAATAATACAGAATATATCGGGCATAATGTCCATGAGCTTTTATCCTACATTACATCAAGGTGCGGAGAGGTAAAGAGTGTATCGGAAGTAGAATCCATATTAAAAGAATTATTTGATTCCATGTATGACCTTGAGTATAGGGAAGAAATTGAAATCAGATACAGGACGGTTACAAAAACCTATACCGATGAAGATGGCAATGAATATACCGAAAGCCACGAAGAACCTTATGAGTATAAAAAACTCATCGTAACGCTTCATAAAAAAGAGATGGACAGCATTATCCGAAAGGTCTTTGCAAACTATCCCGATAATCTAAAGCACTATGAAGCCTTGTTCCTTGCACAAGGCAATATGGGAGAAGCCTTTGGTAATTCTGACCTTATCAGTGCAAATGGAGGTATCGGCGGTGGAAAAGAGTATGAGGCATCTACGGAGGTTCAAAAGAAGATTGTTAATGCTGCATACATTACGCCATCTCCGGGTGCAGGCTGGTGTGCCATGTGGGTATCACAGGTCTATCAAAATGCAGGACTTGGATATATAGGTGGGAATGCCTGTGATATGTACCGAAACTATACCTTTACATCAGACAGGTCAAAGCTCAAGGTCGGAATGCTTGTGGCAGTTGAAAGCAGCAGTAGCGGAAGTAGTGCAGGGCTTACCTATGGTCATGTAGGTATTTACATTGGAGATGGAAAAGTGATTGATAACATCGGTCGAATAAGAGTAACTACCTTAGATGATTGGATAGCAACATTTTGTAAGCACCATCCCGTAGGATTCGGTTTTCCGCCAAATGTAAAGAAATAGGAGGTAACAATTTGAAAAAGGAACTGATAGCAGTAAAAAACAGAATAAAAAAGTTAAAGGATAAAAAGGCTCTGATTGATGAAGAATTGGAGCCTTTATTCATTCGTGAAGAAGAGCTTGAAAATGAAGAAATCATTGCCATTTGCAGAAAGAATAACATCACAATCAGCGATTTGATGGCAAAGGTAAACAGACAAAAAGCAGAAATGAAAAAGGAGAAAACAAATGAAAACCAGTTTGAAAAAGAATAATAAGTTTTGGACGGTAGCACTTGCGGTAATTGTAAGTATTAGTTGTATTTTAGGTCTTTGGACGGTTGTTTATGCACAGGAGCAAAAATCTGAAGCTCCAACAAAAAACGAAGCTGTTCAAACGGAAGTTGAAGTAAATGTAAGGTATATCTTTGAAGATGAAAAGGTCTTTAAGGAAGAAAAGATAAAGGCTGAGAAAGGACAACTTATTGATAGCGGAGATCTTCCAATGCTCCCAGATGATATGAAATTCATTGATGAGTTTCTGTTTTATGAGGTAAAGGGAGATGAAAAAGATGAGATTATCCGTAAGGTAGCAAAGGCTGAACTTAAGGATAAAGAAACTAAGACGGAAGAAGAAAAGCCACAGCAGGACAAAAGCACTCAGACGGAAGATAAAAAGACGAAAGATAAGTCAACGCAGACAGAGCTTTCCAAAGAGGATATTTCCAAGATGGAAAAGCAGGCAAAAGAACTTAAAGGGAAGCTTGATAAGCTAAATGGTGAGATTAAGGATAAAGATAAGTTAAGCGATAAGCAGAAGGAAAAAATCAAAGCTCTTGAAGATGAAATTGAAAGTCTGAAAGAAAAACTGAAAAAAGAAAAGGATAACAAAGATTTATCTTCTGATATTAAAAAGAAAATGGACAAGCTAAATGAAAAGATTAAAGATCTTGAAAAAAAGGCTAATGAAGTGAATAAAGCTCCGGCATCATCTAATGTTGTTACACCAATTCCACCAAATAGCAGTATAAAAACAAGTGCAGGAAATTCTCAGCCACCTGTAAATACAGGTAAGGGAAGTGAATCAAAGATAAGTTTTGGAAATACTACAAAAGATGAAAATACTAAACAATCAAAAGATAAAGAAAAGGAAATTCGTTATCCTAATAAGCTGACAGCTAAAACGCCTGCTAACAATAACAGCCAAGATTCAGCTATGGATGGCACAAGTAAGAGTGTAAATACCAATAAGGGAGTAGCTTCTGCACCGTCTAAGGCAAGAGGAAGTGTTACGGAAAATAAGGATAATGCCAATACGGAATATCCGATTCATCATAGCGATGATAAGGATAATAAAGAAACTGATAAATATTCGGCAGATGCAAGGCAGTTTATTACCTTTCAAACGAAAAACGGTAAGACCTTTTATTTAATCATCAATCATGATGAAGATAGTGAGAATGTAATGCTTCTTACGGAAGTATCTGAAGATGATCTCTTAAACATGGTGGAGAAAAAAGAAGCACCAAAGCAGGAAGTAGTAAAAGAAGAACCTGTTAAGGAAGAAGTAAAGCCTGAGAAGAAGGACGAAAAGAGTAATTTAGGAACCTATATTATTTTGCTTCTTGTTGTAGGTGGAGCATTAGGAGCAGGCTACTACTTTAAGATTGTAAAAAAGAAAGAAGATAAGGAGCTTGAAACCTTAGAGGAGGAAGATGATGATTTCTTTTCTGAAGCAGAAAGTGAAGAAGAAACAAATGATGCAGATGAAGTGGAAGATGAAGAATAAACGCACCTAAAAACATATTATTTTGGGTGCAAAGTTAGGGCGGGAGAGTAATATCTTTCGCTCTATTTTGATTTATAACAGGAGGAAAACACAGATGAAGTTAGTTATTGCAGAAAAGCCGAGTGTTGCAATCTCCATTGCAAAGGTTATTGGAGCAAATAAAAAGAAAGACGGATATTATGAAGGAAACGGATATAGGGTGAGCTGGTGCGTTGGACACCTAATTCAAATGGCAAATCCGGACGTTTATGATGAAAAATATGCTAAATGGAATATTACAGATTTACCGATTGTTCCAAAGAACTATAAGTATGAGATAGCAAAATCCACGAGGAAACAGTTTAATATCCTTAAAAAGCTGATGAATGATAAAGAGATTGATATGGTTATCAATGCCTGCGATGCAGGGCGTGAGGGAGAAAGTATTTTTAGACTTGTATATAATCAAGTGAATTGTAAAAAGAAGATGAAACGCCTTTGGATTTCTTCAATGAAAGATAGTGCCATTAAAGAGGGTTTTGATAACCTAACAGACGGAAAAGACTATGATAATCTCTTTGAATCGGCACAGGCAAGAGCGATTGCGGATTGGTTAGTCGGAATGAATATTAGTAGGCTCTACTCTTGCCTGTATCAGCAAAATTACAGTGTTGGCAGAGTGCAGACACCTACCCTTGCCATGATTGTAAAAAGAGATGATGAGATAGCAAACTTTAAGAAAGAAAAATATTATGCAGTGGAGCTTGCTACAAATGGTTTTACACTATCAACGGATAGAATTGATGATGAAGTTGCTGCTGAACAGCTCTTAAATTTAGTAGGCGATAAGATTGAAATAACCGATATTATTCAAAAAGAAAAAATTACAAAGCCTGATTTACCTTTTGACCTGACAACACTTCAAAGGGAATGCAATAAGTATTTCGGATATAGTGCCAAGCAGACACTTGACTATGCTCAAAGTCTTTACGAAAAGAAAATTATTACCTATCCAAGAACAGACAGCAGGTGTTTAACAGAGGATATGATTGTAAGTACGATCAATAACATCTTAGGGAAAAATGATTTTGATACAGAGCGTATAAAGACGGTATTTAACTCTAAAAAGGTTACAGACCATCATGCTATTATTCCGACAGTAAGTTCACTGAGTGAAGATTTATCGGGTATTCCTGAGAGTGAAGCAAAGGTATATAGGCTTATATCTGATAAATTTCACGCAAGTGTGGGTTATCCATTAGTTGAAAGCACAACGAAGATTGTAGCTTCATTTGATGGTTTTGAATTTACAAGTTCAGGTAAGGTAATTAAGGATGAAGGCTTTAGCAAATACCTTAAAGAATACAAATCAAAAAAGAGTGAAGATGCTGTATTGCCTGATGTAAGTGTTGGTGATGTTTTGAGCGTTGAAAATAAAGAGATAAAAGAAAAATTTACCCAACCGCTGAAACACTTTACTGAAGATACGCTTTTAAAGGCTATGGAGATTGCAGGAAATGATGCTTTAGAAAATGGTGTAGAAGTGGAAAGAAAGGGACTTGGAACACCTGCAACAAGGGCAGGGATTATAGAGAACTTAATTTATAAAGGCTTTGTAGAAAGGGATAAGAAAAATCTTGTAGCCACGCATAAAGGAATTAGCCTTGTAACGATTGTAGCTGATAACTTTAAGTCGGCAGAAACGACAGCAAAATGGGAAATGGAATTATCGGATATTGCTCAGGGAAAATCTTCAAAGGAAGAATTTTTAGAAGCGATTGAAAATGATATAAAAGAGGCGGTTTTTACATATACAAAGTAAGAGGTAACTAATATCAGAGTGGAAAAAATACCCTAAAAGTGCTATAATATATTGAAATATTTTTTTTGAAAAGGAGGTATTATGCAGCTTTTATATATAAAGAGAATGGCTCATAACATTCTTGAAAATCAAAATATAGAGAGCAGTTTTATCGAATATAAAAAGTCGGCAAATTTTAAAGATAAAATTCTAAAAACTGCTTGTGCCTTTGCCAATAACTATATGAACAATGAGATAGGCTTGTTGTTTGTTGGAATTGAAGAAGTTGATAATAAAGAAACGGGAGAAAAGGCAATTCCGAAAAGACCGATAGAGGGGATAAAAGAGTCTAAAGTTGAAGGTATTGAAAATGAATTAAAATCTCTTCTTTCTAATATCCATCCTAACATAAATTACCATATTATTACGGACAAAATTGATGATGAATATTATATCGTAGTTGCGGTAGAGAGTGGTAGTAATGGACCGTTTCAAACAAGTGAAAGGGCGGAAAGGGATAAAGATATTAAGCTAAAGGCAGGAAGATATATCAGAGTCGGCAGAGATTCAAGACTTCCAAATCCAACCGAAGAATTTGAACTTTTAAAGAAATTTGCAAACTTTTCTTTTAGTTCCAATCTCAATGATACAGCTACCATAGATGATTTAAGCTATGAATATATGAAAGAATATCTGCTTCAGACGGGAGCAAAGAAAGATATTAGAGAAATGTCTAAGTTGGATATGGCAAAGAGTATGGGACTTGTCAGTGAAAGTGAGTATGGCGGTTATAGAGCTAAAAATTTTGCTGTGCTGATGTTTGCGGAAACACCAAATAAATTTATTCCAAATGCCCATGTTGAAATCATAAGAGAAATTGACGGAACGGATAAAATGGAATCAAAAAGATTTGATGGGCCGGTTTGGATACAGGCAAAACAAGTCAGCAAGTATTTTGAAGATAATATTATGGCTTCATACACCATAAGGGAAGCTGATAAAATTGAGCATAAGATTATCTATAACTATCCTCTTACGGCATTTGAGGAACTTGCTACTAACGCTATTTTGCATAAAGAATATGATACGCCTGAATATGTAGGAATCTATATTTACAAGGATAGAATTTCTTTTGTAAACCATAACAGACCACTTCCTCCTGTAACTATCGAAGCTCTTAATAGGGATAGAAGTTTTGACAGAAGGCAGTATCTTAATAAAGAACTTAAAGATATGTTCTTTTCATTAAACTTGATAGAGTCTTACGGATCAGGAATAAGGCGTGCAAAAGATGCACTATTAGAAAATGGTTCTCCTGAGCTTAAGTTTTATCCGGACAATGAAGAAGATAACTATACTAACGCAGTTATGGGTATAAATGCAGAGTTTTTAAAGGAGTTTAATGGTAGTGCTACCCAAGAAACTACCCAAGAAACTACCCAAGAAATAAAAATTGAGAAATCCGTACCGAATAGAATTATTGAATTGATGATGATGGAGCCAAATATTACAGCAAAACAAATTGCGGAACATTTAAATGTTTCTTTTGATGGAGTTCGTTATCACATAAAAAAATTAAGAGCAGATGGTAAGATTAAAAGAGAAGGCTCTACCAAATCAGGTAAATGGGTAGTAATGAAATAGAATAAACAAGGTCATAGAATCAAAAGGTGATTAGAGTAAAATCTAACCACCTTTTTTGTTTGGAAAAAAGAAGGAGGTAAAAATGCGAATAAATGATTTTCATAACATTTTGGAGCTTGTAAAACAAGATGTGCTTCAAAGTGAAGCAGAATATCTGAAGCTACTAAAGGTTGTCGGAAGCAATCAGAGATATGACTTTAGAAGTCAGCTTAGTATCTATGATAGAAATCCTGAGGCGACAGCCTGTGCCAAGTTCGACTATTGGAGGGAACGCTTTAACCGTACCGTTATGAGAGGACAAAAGGGTATCCCAATTTTAGAGGACTACGGCACATACAAGAAGGTGACCTATATCTTTGATATAGGTCAGACAGTTTCAAGAAACAGAGATGTCAATGAAGTAAATCTTTGGAAGTTTGACAAAGAAGTTCATAAGGATGTTCTAAAGGAAATGATAAAAAATGAGGGCTATGAGGAAAGTGAAAGCACCTTAGAAAATATCTTTTCTTTAAGCAGGCTTTACGGAGATGAAAAGATAGACAGTCTTATGAACGAGCTTAGAATAGCCAATGAGAATAGAATATCTTTTGCAAAGTTTGTGAGGGACTCTATAAGCTATGCAGTTGCTTCAAGATTTAAGGCAGATTATCCGATAGATAACGAACTTTTAAGAGAGAATTTTCAAAGGCTTGATAGCATATCTCTTATGAGTCTTGGTGAAACCGTATCGGATATTAGTGGAAAGATTATTGATGGAACCATTCAAAAAAGCAAAGAGTTTGAGCTTCAAAAAGAAGTTTTAATAGGAAAAGAAGCGGGATATAATAAAATTAAAGAAGAATTAGAGGAGGTAGAAGAAAATGTACTTCGACGAGATGATCAGGAAAGAAATGAAAACGAGCGAGTTCTCCGAAATGGAGAGTACGGACGAGATAATAGAGAAAATCAGGGAGAATACACTAAACAGCTTGGAGGAACAGCCGGATTTCATGAAAGAATTCCCGAATCCGATTTACGCAGTGATGAGACTCACTTATCTTTCAGAGAGCGAGGAGCAGAGCCATTTCGAGATGTTAGTGGATCTATACAAGGAGAAGAAGCTGACAGGACACCTGATGGATATTCAAAAACAAGCGATAGACTTTATGAGAGCGGAGAAGCCGAAACTGATGGCAGCTTGGAAGATAGAGGACGAGAACGATCCGCAGTATGGGGCGATGATTTCAGCTCTAAAGGAAATGACGATCAAGGAAGTAGTGGAAATTTAAAAGATAATACTGAGGTAGAGATAAGAGAAGCTGATAAGGCTTCTTTTTCTTTACCCGAAAATACTTACGGACAGATGAGACTTACCATTCCATTAACTCAGAAGGATATAGATGCTGTCCTTATTAACGGAGGAAATCACGATGGAAGTAGACTTCCTGTTATTGCAGAGTTTTCTAAAGGAAAAAGTAATGGAGAATTGGGAGAATACCTCAAAGATACATTTAGAGGCGGAAACGGATTTTACATTGATGAAAGAGAAGTATCTTCCTGGTATTCGGATAAAGGCATTCATTTAGCTTACGGTACATCGGCAAGAGAAGATGATACACAAATTTTAAGTTGGAGTGATGCTGCAAAGAGGATAAATGAGCTTCTTGATAATGGTGAGTTTGCTACAAATGTAGAGCTTTTAGAGGCACAGGACTATGAAAGAGATAGAATTTCAGAATCCTTATGGTATCTAACGCATGATTTAAGCGAAGAAGGTCAAGGACAGGGATATTTTGAAATCTTAAAAATAAGCGGAGGAGGCTTTTCGGAAGAAACAAAAAGATTATCTGAGGCATTAAAAAATCCTGAATACCTAAAGGACACAATTAAAGAATACAGTAGGTTCTTAGCAGGCTACAAAGAAAACAGAGGTGTACTAAGATTTCATTATCACAAGGTAGATAGCCCTTATCAGAGATTACAGGAACTTGAGCTGACACGAAAGGAATATAGTACCAATCTGACAGAACTTCCTAAAGTAAAGCCATTTATTACAGAAGATGAAGTCCTTGAAAGCCTTTCAAGAGGAAGCGTCGTTGATAGAGGAAAAGAACGAATCACCAAGTTTTTTGAAGAAAATCATACGCTTCAGGAAAAAGCGAACTTCTTAAAAGATGAGTATGGCATAGGTGGAAGCTCTCATGCGGTTTCAGGGGCAATGGGAAGTGATGAATGGCACGATGCTAAGGGACTTAAATTACAGAAGAAAGATTGCAGTGATGTTTTTCTTACTTGGTCAAGTGTGGCAAAGCATATTGATGAGCTGCTTTCTAAAAATCTTTATCTTGAGGAAAAAATAGAAGGTAATTCAGAGATAGAAGAAGCAAAAGAACCACAATATTATTCTAAAGATGATCCTGAAAACTTAATGACTGATGAAATGCTTGAAAGAGTGCCTGAGCTTTATGCACAGGAAGATGTCGCTTTAGCAGATAAAGAGGTTCATGCTGCATATATCATTCCGTTTAGAAGTAATTGGACTTGGTATATGACAGAATACGATAGAGAAAGTGGAGATGCCTTTGGACTTGTACTTGGGATTGAACCTGAATGGGGATATTTCAGTATTGAAGAGTTGAAAGAATTAAATGCCCAGAGGCTTATTTTAGAAGATTTTCCAAAGACCTTTAGAGAACTTAAAGATACGGAACTTGTTAAGCAGATGGATGAGCAGGAGCTTCAGTCAGTCTTTAACGGAGAACTTAGTTTTGAAGAAGAAACAGAGCTTGAAGTACCTGAAGAAGTAGAAGAAAGAATAGCTGCAACACCTGTTCAGGGAACACTATTTGATTACCTCAAAGAAAGAGAAGAAGTAGAGCTTAATGAAAAAGAGGAAAGCCTTGCAGATGAATTTGCAGTTAAAACAGGCGATACCGTATATTTCAACCATGAAGAATACACTTTAAGGGAGATTTCTAAAAACCAAATCACAGGAAGATATGATTTATGGATTGATCCGGCAAGAAGTGGAAATCATCAAATCCCCATTGTAGCCTTTGAAGATAATGAGGACTTATTAAAGCAGGTAAGTCTTGAAAGACCTAACTTTATTGTTGGAGATGAAGTTAAATATAAGGATAAAAACTATACCATCACACGCTTTGATGATATGGGAAATAACCTAAAGACAATAACAGTCAAGGACAATACCGAATATCTTGGTGGTATGATAACAGGCTCCGATGTAATTCCTTATCGTTTTGAAAGCGACCTTGATAGGCTATTTGAAAATCTAAACTATACGAAACTTGAAAAAACTATTGAGGAAGTAGAAATAAAGAAAACGGAAGCACATAACTTCAAAATTACAGAAGAAACGCTACCTGAAAAGTTATCTCCAAGCGAAAGATTAAATCAAAACATTGAAGCAATTTCCATGCTTAACAGAGTGGAGAGCGGACAAAGAGAGCTTGACAGTACAGCGCAGGAAGTTTTAGCAAGGTATGTAGGCTGGGGCGGACTTGCTGATGTGTTTGATGAAAGTAAAGAGGGACAATGGGAAGCTGCAAGAAGTTTCTTAAAGGAAAATCTATCACCATCTGAATATGAAGCTGCAAGAGAATCTACCTTAACAGCCTTTTATACACCTAAAACAGTTATTGACAGCGTATATAAGACACTTGCAGGTATGGGATTTAAGAGCGGAAATATCTTAGAGCCAAGTATGGGAGTTGGAAACTTTATAGGAAATCTTCCCGATGAAATGAGTAAGTTGAAGTTTTACGGTGTAGAGCTTGACTCAGTAAGCGGTCGAATTGGAAAACTCTTATATCCTGAAAGTGAAGTGCAAATTAAGGGATTTGAAGAAACTACCTTTTCCAATAACTTCTTTGATGCAGTTATCGGTAATGTCCCCTTTGGAGAATATAAGGTAAATGACAGGGAGTATAACAAAAATAACTTCTTGATTCATGACTACTTCTTTGCGAAATCCATTGATAAAGTAAGAAATGGTGGTGTTATCGCCTTTATTACATCAAGCGGAACAATGGATAAAAAGGACGAAAGTGTCAGACGCTACCTTGCAGCAAGAACAGAGTTTTTAGGAGCTATCAGACTTCCAAATGATATCTTTAAGGGTGTTGCCGGAACGGAAGTAACATCGGACATTATTTTCCTAAAGAAAAGAGATAGTATTAGAGAAAGGGATGAGGACTGGATACATCTATCTGAAGATAAAAACGGACTTACCTACAATAAATACTTTGTGGATCATCCTGAGATGGTGCTTGGAAGTATGGAGGAAGTGCTCGGAAGATTTGGAAATATGATAGCTTGCCTTCCAAAAGAAAATGCTAACTTAAAGGAATTACTTACAAAAGCAAGTGAAGAAATCTCTAAAGATGCAAAGTATGAAGAAATAGAGCTACTTGACGATGAAATTAGCACAATACCTGCAACAGATGATGTCAAGAATTTCTCCTATACCATTATTGATGATGAAGTATATTACAGAGAAAACTCACTTTTCGTAAAGAAGGAAGTAACGGAGAAAAATAAGGAAAAGATTAAGGATTATCTTGAGTTAAATGATGCTCTAAAAGATGTAATCTACAAGCAAAAGGAAGATTTTTCCGATGATGAAGTAAGGAAAGCTCAGGAAAAGCTAAATGAAGTCTATGACAGCTTTTCTAAAAAGCATGGATATGTCAATAACCTTTCTAATACCAGAGCCTTAAAAGAAGATAGTAACTTCCCGCTTGTTTCCTCAATAGAAATTCTTGATGAAGAAGAAAACTTTAAGGCAAAGGGAGATATTTTTTCAAAAAGAACAATAACAAAAGCAAAGACAATCGACCATGTAGATACTTCTCTTGAAGCTCTTGTGTTATCTATGTCTGAAAAAGGTTATGTGGACTTTGACTATATGGGAAGTCTTACAGGAAAAGACAGACCTACTTTGATAGAAGAACTTAGAGGAGAAATCTACTTAAATATCAGAGAAGAACAGAACTTTTATAGACCGCTTTCCTTTAACCTCGAAGATGGAGATTTACCTTTTGCCTGTGCAAATGGCAGCAATTCATATAAATATGGATATGTAACAAAAGATGAGTACCTATCAGGAAATATAAGGGATAGGATTGCCATATTAGACAGTTATCTATCAAAACTTAGACAAACGGAAAGAGAGCTACCTCATCTTGGCTATGCGGAAGATGGCAAAGAAAAAGAACTGATAAGCTATGAGATGAACCGATTGGAATACCAAAAGGCAGAGCTTACAAAAGTTTTACCAAAGGAGCTTGAAGCAAGTGAAATCAATGTAAGGCTTGGTGCTACTTGGATACCGATAAAAGATATTGAAAAGTTTATCTTTGAAACACTGAAAACGCCGGGCTGGGCAAGATGGGATATTAAGGTTAAATTTTCAAATCTTACAAGCGAATGGAATATTGAGGGAAAAAGCAAAGACAGAGGAAATGACCTTGCTGAAATGACTTATGGTACATCAAGGGTAAGTGCCTATAAGCTGATTGAGGATGCCTTAAACCTTAAAGAAACAAAGGTCTTTGACCAGATTGTAAATCCTGACGGCTCGAAAACTTCTGTGCTAAATAAAAAGGAAACTCTCCTTGCAGGACAAAAGCAGGAGCTTCTAAAAGAAGAATTTAAGAACTGGATATTTAATGATCAGGAAAGAAGAAACAGACTTGTAAAACTGTATAATGAGCGTTTTAACTCTATCAGAAATCGTGAGTATGATGGAAGTAAACTATCTTTTGAGGGAATGAATACTAAAATAGATTTAAGACCTCATCAGAGAAATGCCATTGCAAGAAGTTTGTATGGTGGAAATGCGCTACTTGCTCATGTGGTAGGTAGTGGAAAGACTTTTGAAATGGTAGCTTCCGCAATGGAATCTAAAAGACTTGGGATGTGTTCCAAGTCTTTATTTGTTGTGCCGAACCATCTAACAGGACAAATAGGCAGAGAGTTTATGCAGCTCTATCCGTCAGCAAATATTATGGTGGCAGATAAAAAAGACTTTGAGCCGAAAAACAGAAAAAGGTTCATAGGAAGAATTGCAACAGGAGAGTACGATGCGGTTGTAATCGGGCATACGCAATTTGAAAAAATTCCGATGAGTAAGGACTATCAGGAAAAGCATATTCAGGATCAGATTGATGAAATCATAAATTATGTTGAGGAATATAAGCATGATAGAAATCAAAACTTTACAGTAAAACAGCTTGAAAAAACAAAGAAAAAACTGGAAACAAGGCTTGAAAAGTTAAACGACGATTTTAAGAAAGACGATGTTATTACCTTTGAGGAATTAGGCGTTGATAAGCTATTTATCGACGAAGCACACAATTACAAAAATCTCTATCTCTACACAAAAATGAGAAATGTAGCAGGTATCGGTCAAAGTGAAGCCTTTAAGTCCTCCGATATGTTTATGAAGTGTAGATATATGGATGAAATGACGGGTGGAAAAGGTATTGTATTTGCCACAGGAACGCCTGTAAGTAACTCTATGACAGAGCTTTATACCATGCAGCGTTATCTTCAGTATGAAAGTCTTAAAAAGAATAATTTAGAGCATTTTGATAGCTGGGCATCTACCTTTGGTGAAACACAGTCTGCCTTTGAATTATCTCCGGAGGGAACAGGGTACAGAGTTAAGACAAGATTTTCAAAGTTTTATAACCTGCCTGAGCTAATGAGTATGTTCAAGGAAGTAGCGGATATTCAAACAGCGGATATGCTGAATCTTCCAACACCGGAAGCACACTATGAGGTTATTAAAACATTGCCAAGTGAGGAACAAAAAGAAATCCTAAAGAGCCTATCTGAAAGAGCTGATGATGTCAGAAATAGAGTTGTTGAGCCTGATGAGGATAATATGCTGAAGATTACTAATGACGGAAAGAAACTTGCTTTAGATCAGCGTTTAATCAATCCTCTGCTACCTGATAATCCTGATAGTAAGGTCAATGTATGCGTAAAAAATGTGTTTGCCATTTGGGATAAGACAAAAGAAGATAGGTCAACACAGCTTCTATTTTCCGATATGTCAACTCCAAAAGGCGATGGAGAGTTTAATATATATGATGATATTAGAGAAAAACTTGTAGCAATGGGGATACCGAAAGAAGAAATTGCCTTTATCCATGAAGCTAATTCAGACAAACAAAAAGATGAACTCTTTGCAAAGGTAAGAAAAGGAGATGTGAGGATATTACTCGGTTCTACTCAGAAGATGGGAGCCGGCACAAATGTGCAAAATAAGCTCATCGCTCTTCACGACCTCGATGTTCCTTGGCGTCCTGCCGACCTTGAGCAGCGTGCAGGTAGAATTGTAAGACAGGGAAATGAAAATAAAGAAGTGAATATCTATCGTTATGTTACAGAGAATACCTTTGATGCCTATCTCTGGCAGACCATAGAGAATAAGCAGAAGTTCATATCTCAGATTATGACAAGTAAAACACCTGTCAGAGTAGCGGAAGATGTGGACGAAAGCAGTTTAAATTATGCTGAAATAAAAGCACTTGCAACAGGTGACCCAAAGATTAAGGAAAAGATGGACTTGGATAATGAAGTTACAAAACTTAAAATGCTGGAAGCAAACTTCAAGTCCAATCGTTATAGGTTAGAGGATAAGGTAGCGAAAAACTATCCGGAAGAAATAGCAAGGACGGAAAAGCTGATTGAGGCTGTAAAGAAAGACATATCAGAAGTTGATCCGCAAGGAGAGGACGAAAATAAATTTACTTCGATAACCATAAAGGGAGAGAAGATATTTGATAAAAAGGTCGCAGGAGAAAAGCTACTCGAAGCTATCAAGACCGTAAAAATCAATGAAAGTAAGATTATAGGAAAGTATAGAAATATGGACTTGGAAGTAAGCTATAACTTCTTTACCAATTCACATAACTTTAGCTTAAATGGTGCTGCAAAGCATTCAGGAGAGCTTGGAACAAGTGCAGATGGTAATATCACAAGACTGGATAATGCTCTTGAGAAAATGCCTGAGAAATTAAATAGGCTTGAAGAAAAACTTATCAGCACAAAGGAACAACTGGAAAATGCCAAAGAAGAATTAAAGAAACCTTTTGAGAAGGCAGATGAGCTGAAAACTAAGGTGTTAAGGCTTGCAGAACTGAATAAGCTCCTTGATATGGGAGAAGTGGAAGAAAGGAGAAATGATAATCCACTTGTAGAAGATGTAAAACGAGCCATCATTGACTTCTGCAACAGAGAGTATGAGGAAAACCATAGTTATGATGAGTTTGACGCTCTATATCCTGATTTAAAGCACATAGGAATTGCTTATACTGATACACCGGATGAAAGACATGGCATACAGTTTGAGTTAGACCTTGAGAATTATACAGCAACTCAATATGTAAATGATGTTGTAGTAAGTCATTATGATTATGTAAAGGAAAATGGAAGTGTTGAAAAGGCTCTTGATGTCATAAAATTTGAAATGGAAAATGGAGAGTTTAATACCTTTGTTTCGGTAGATGAAGAAGAATTAAAGCAAGCAATGGGACTTGAAATTGATGATGAAGGTAACTTCTATGATCCACTTTCTAAAGACCTTGATAATGATGGAATTGCTGACAGATATGACAATGACTTTAAGGACAGCGATTATTTTGAGTCAACCTATGATGTTGAAGATAATTTGCATACCAAAGAGGAAGCCACACAGAAAACGGGTGATAAACCATCTATCTTAGGACAGATAAGAGCCTATCAGGAAGAAAGTAAAACAGAAGAAAAACAAACTGCAAAAGAACAGGAATATGTACGATAAGGGAGGGAAACCTCCCTTTTACCATGAAAGGAGATAAAACATGGATTACAAAACAATGAGAAATCAGATAGAAGATATGGTAAGTGATAATCACAAGGACTTTGTTAAGGCGGTTATCAGCATGGAAAAAGGTATCAACGATGAAAGTGCTTTGGATAAGCTCTATGAGGCTTATATGGACAATGACACCGTTAATTTACTGCATGAGGAATTTGATTACATGATTGAAGATTTAAGAGAACAGGGGCAGATTAAAGATCTTCCTTATGTTCAAGAGGAGAAAGATAATCTTGTCAATATCGTTGGAAATATTGTAGGAAAGATCGATGTAGTTGAAAGAGAAAATAAGAACGGCGAAGCCTTTCAAGTAGTAAACTTCTCTGTGGCATCTAAAGATGATGAGGGCAATAAGGTATATCATAATTGCTCCGCATACGGAGAAAAGGGTGATATTCCAAAAGACTTTAAGCAGGGAGATTTTGTAAAACTCTTTGGACAGATCAGAACTTCCGTTGACGATAACGGCAAGGAACATACTAACATCAGGATACTTTCTTCAAAGCTCTTAAAGGCAAAAGAACAGATGAAAGGTCGAGATGAAAAGAAAGAGTCTGTGCTTGGAGCTATCAAAAAATATCAGGCTGAAGATAAGGAAAAGCCTAAAGAAAAGAAAGAAACATCAAAAGAAGCTGAGAGATAAACTTATGGTCGGTGTGGTCTTGGGACTGCACCGACTCTTTTTTTATTTGCGAAAAAAGGAGATAAAGATTATCTCTCCATCTCCTTACCCATATAAATTCCGTAATTTTTTCGTATCTTATAAAGCTCGTCCATAGTGGATTTTGAGGAAGAATACTCTTGCATAAGGCTATTCTTTTTTTCTTGTAATTTATCAAGCTCAGCTAAAATATCCTTTGAATTTGGAAGCTTGGAATAAGATCTTTTAAGCTCTGAGAGAGCATTTTCATATAGGGTAATCTGAGCTTTGTACTCTTCAAAAAATACCTTGTCAGACGGATTAGCAGTATATTCCTTGTAGCACGCTCTGTATTTTTTAACGGTATGAACTTGCTCCATAGTGGTGGAAAGCTTCTGCATTTCCTTATCAATAGCCTTGATTTTCTCTTGTATATTTTGCCTTTCATCGGCTGCTTTTTGAATATACTCGTCAAGCTGTTTAACGGATTTAATGCCATGTTCTCTGATATAAATAACAGACTCAGCCATTGTATGAAGGTTATGTTTGGTTGCCCAATATTCGTAGCCTTTGCTTTCCTTTACCTTTGCATTGGTGTTCATGTCAATAACATTGCCGATGCGTTTTTTGACGTCGGGAGTCTTGATAAACTCTCTTTCTGCAATTCGTTCTTTTAATCTTTCCTCGGTATAATCTTCTCCGATTGTTTTAGTCCTTGTAAATCTCGCCTTATCTTTTGGCTTAAAAGCAATGTGCTTACCGTATTTGATTTCATAGCCAAGATCAGCCATCTTCTTTAAAAATTCGTCCCAGTCCTTTGACTGTTTTATTATTCTATCAATGTCAAATTGAAGTTTACTTTTCCAAGAAGTGCCATGCTTTGCCTGTTCGTTTTCATACCAAGATTTACCGTTAATCTTATATTCTTTCTTATAGCTTTCGTAAAACTCGTCAATGACAGATAGGCTATTTTCTTTGCAGAGTTTATCACTCTGATAACGGATTTGGTGATAGCTTTTCTTGTTAGACTGGTAGCACCTCCCTGTTACCATATTTACATTATTGAAGATGATGTGATTGTGGATATGCCCCTTATCTACGTGAGTAGATAAGACAAATTCGTACTCATCTTTGAGTATCTTTTTACACAGCTCCATACCAATCTGGTGAGCCAATTCAGGGCTTGTTTCTCCGGGTAAAAAGGATTGAATGAGGTGTCTGGCAAGAACAGTTCCGTTTGTTCCTGAATCATTTCGTGTCCTTAAAAACTGAGTATGAGCAGTTTCTTGATGACATTTATGAGTGCTTACCAAGATTTGCTCATCTGTTTTTTCTTCATTAACAATATATGAAATGGCAAGATTAAGGGTTGATTTTATAGGATGTATTTTTGTGATAGCCATAAGATTTAATCACCTCCTGAAGTTCTGTTAAGAAGCAGAGAATGTATTTGCCACAACTCCTTTGAGAAATATTCTATCTGCTTTTTCATATCATTTATATCGTCCTTATAGATTATGCCGGTAGAATTTACACGCTTTGCAATTTGATTGATGTTGCTTGTAGCATTGGAAAGTAAACCCTGTAAATCTCTAAATGGCTCTAAATCCACTTGATATATTTCCTTTTCTAAAACGCACTTGCGTATGAAGTGGCTCATATTTTTACACTTCGCAAGTTTTCTTTTCTCCTCAAAAAGAGCCTTTTCTTCTTCTGTCAATTTAATTTCAAGTCGTTCATTTCGTATTCTATTTGCCATAGGTAAATCCTCCTTTGAATGTGTTTCGGGGTCTTAGGGTACACCCTAACAAGTTAAAAATTGATAAAAAAAGAAGCAGATCCCAAAGGGCTGCTTCATCAATTTTTTCGTAAGTGTCCGTACACTTACTGTGCTTGCTACAAAAGACTGATTATGGTAGCAAGCGTTAAGCACATATTGAATTCTAATATTAGTTTAAGTAATTGTACTTCTATATTTACTTGGTGTGATACCATAAGTTGATTTGAATATTTTAGCAAAATGTCCTGTGTGTGTATAGCCAACTTTTTTTGCTATCGCAGATATTTTATGCTCGGGATTTTTCAGCAATAATAGTGCTTTATTAAGCCTTAATTCTTTTAAGTACTCGTAGGGAGGAACACCGTAGTATTTGCGAAAAGCTAATTGAAATCGTGCAGGACTCATTAAAGCAATTTTAGAGAGTTCAAGTCCGTCAATATGAACAGATAAATCTTTTTTCATAGCTGATACAACTCTTTTCAGATTTTGCTTATCTTTTTTAGTTAAGACAACGGATATATTTTTTTCTTTTTCTTCTAACCTTGTAATTATGATAGATAATAGTTCCATAACTTTGCTTTCCAAATATAAAGGCAAAATTTTTCCTTCGGCTTGGGATTCCCTTATCTGTTGAAATATAAAATTCAATTGAGGAGAATTTTGAGTTTTTAACAAATAAGAATTAAGGATTTTTGTTTTTTCATATTCAAAATCATCATATTTTAACTTTAAGAAAGTATCAAAGTATTCTTTAGTTAGGATTATTTTCGTGAATTTTACAGGCTTATTTGCTTCGCAATAGGTATAAGTTTTCTTTTCCGTATTTAAGTAACAATATATACCTTTTTCTACATTATTTAACTTTCTGCCACCGACTTTAAATGAACTGCTTTCTGTTTCAAATTGGCTAATCTCTAAATACTTTTCAGATACTTCGGTTATTTTCTCCATTGTTTCATTTGGAGTAAAGTCAGCAATTAAAATAAGAATTAAACTGCTGTCAAACTTTAGTATGCGGAAAGTACCTTTGCCAAAATTGGGATCTATTTGAAAGATTTGTTTGTTTTCAGTTGATAAAGTTGGAACAGGAATAAAAGGAGCGTCATGCACTAAGTTTGTTAAATAATCAATAACGGTTCTTTCCATCAATTTTGCCCACCTTTCTCAATGTCAAGAATTTATTTAATTTTATCACGTATTTATAAAAATGTAAATAAAAATACCGATAAAAAGCTTATAAATAAAGGGATTATAAGCAATAATGAAATTCCTAGTTTGATTTTGAGTTATAGAAAATTAGCCTTATAATGAATGTGAATAGTTAGATACAGCTAACTATTAGGAAAGGAGATGGAATAACTAATGGAAAAAAAGAAGACAGGGATATCTTATGTATTCCAATTAGCAAAAGATGAGAGAAAAAAGCTACATTTAGGAATGTTTTTATCTGTCATTTCTGCGGCTTTATCATTAGTTCCTTATTTTGTAGTTTATAAGATATTACTAATGATATTCCAGAAAAATATTTCGTATACAGAAATTTTAATGTGGGCAGGTATAGGAATTACAAGTGCCGTTTTGCAAGCAATACTAATGTCATTTGCGGGCATTTTATCTCATACAGCAGCTTTTAACACAATACACAGAATTAAGCTGAAAGTTGTAAATCATATTTCAAAATTTAATTTGGGATTCTTTCAAGAGCATGACCCCGGAGAAATTAAAACATTGTTGTTTGATGATGTGGATAGAGTTGAAAATTTTTTAGCTCATAGCACTTTGGAATTAGCACAGGTAGCAGTTGTTCCGGTTATTATGTTTATTTTCCTGTTGAAATTAAATTGGATGATGGCACTTGTTATGTTAATCCCTATGATTTTAGGATTGGGAGTTCCGATGATGCTGATGAAAAATTATCCTGACATGTCAACGGAGCTATCCGAAGATATTGCTGATTTAAATGCTTCAGCAAATGAATTTATAAAGGCTATGCCTGTCATTAAAATGTATCAGTTAACAGCAGAAAAATTTGAACAATATAGGAATTCATTGAATGCGTATATTGCTTGTTGGAAAAAGATGTGTATGAGTTCTTGCTATCCTTTATCAATAACCTTAGTAGTTTTGGATTCAGCAATCTTATTTACATTGCCATTCGGAGGATATTTCTTTTTGAGAAATTCTTTATCAGCAACATCCTATTTGCTATTTATTATGCTTACAATGTGCTTTTTCGTTTCGTTCTTAAATATGGTAACAATCTTTATGCAATCTATGGAGCTTGGAAGCGGACTGAATAACATAAAAAAAATAATGGATATGGATGAACTGAAAGACGGAACAAAAATCATAAACAAGAATGAGTGTATGGAAATAGATTTTAAAGATGTTACTTTCAGTTATGGCGATGAAGAAACAAAAAATAAAGCATTACAACATATCAATTTGTCCTTAAAACCAAATACAATAAATGCTTTTGTGGGAGCTTCCGGTGCAGGTAAGACAACTGCTGCACAGTTGATTGGTAGGTACTGGGATGTAACAAGTGGAGCAATTAAAATCAACGATATACCTATCAATGAATTAAAAATAGATAATTTGATGGATATTACATCATTTGTTTTTCAAGATGTATTTCTTTTGGAAGATACTCTCTATGAGAATATTCGTATGGGAACAGATGCAGATAAAAATAAGATTATTGAGGCTGCGAAAGCAGCACAAATTCACGACTTTATTATGAGTTTACCGAATGGATATCAGACAAGAATCGGGGATCAAGGGGTGAAATTGTCAGGTGGACAGCAACAAAGAATCTTAATCGCAAGGGCAATACTCAAAGATTCTCCAATTATTATTTTTGATGAAGCAACTTCCTATTCAGATATAGAAAATGAATATCAGATACAGTTAGCACTTCAAAACTTGTTGAAAAATAAAACAATCATTATGATTGCTCATCGTTTGCATACTATTAAGAACGCAGATCAAATTGTCGTATTTGATGAAGGGGAAGTCGTAGAGGTTGGAACACATAAAACTCTTTTAGAAAGAAAAGGGGTCTATGAAAGTATGTGGAACACATACACAAAAGATTACTTTGGAGAGGAGGTAAGTGCAAATGCTTAAGATTATTAGAACACTTCTGAAAGAGAAAAAAGAAAAATTGTATTTACCGATTTTTCTAATTGTTATGGATTCGATAGGAAGTATTGTTTTGTATTTAATGCTCTATTTTACCGTTGTTAATATATTGCAAAACACATTAACTATAAGTTTAATCATAGAATACACTGCAATATGTTTTATAAGCATGATTGTAAGAATAATCATTTATAGACACGCATACTATTTAAGCTTTTCAAGAGGAGCTGAAATGTGTGGGGATATGCGTTTGGATTTAGCAAATCATTATAGGAGTTTGAGCCTTGGTCATTTCCAAAAAAATAGTAGTGGTTATCTATTATCAACTCTTACAAAGGATTTGAGTAGTTTTGAACTGATCATAACGCACACCTTGCCTTCGGTTATTAAAACGGCAGTTACAGCAGTATTGATTTTATTAGGCACATTTTTTATCGATTGGAAGCTTGCATTATTAGAGTGTTTAGTATTGCTTATTGCATATCCTATGTTGGTATGGGGCAACAAAATGATAGAAAAATATGGAGCAAGAAAAAGAAAACTAAATTCTAAGATGATTTCTATTATTTTAGAGTACATTCAAGGTATGAAGGCATTTAAGTCAGCCAATATGACAAGTGAACATTTTGAAAGAATGATAAACACACTTGAAAATGTTAGAAAGACAAGTGTAGATGCGGAAAAGAAAATGGCGTTGCCTACAAGTATGTATTTTGTCATAGTTAATTTCCTACTTCCTGTCGTTCTTTTGATTGGTGGGTATTTGTTCATAGGCGGACAAGTAGAGCCTGAACAATTTGTAGCTTTTATGCTTATGAGTTTAGCATTATCTGCACTTTTAATTGCATTTGAACATTCGTATGGTTTGTTAAAAGATTTGAAATTAGCTGCAAGCAATCTTGAAAAAGCATATGAAACAAAGCCGCTCTCTTATGTTGAAAATGAAACAGAATTGGAAAACTTTGATATTCGATTTAAGAATGTAAACTTCTCTTATGATGGAAATAAAACAACTTTGAAGAATATTTCTTTTGAAGCAAAAGAGGGGACTTGCACAGCTTTAATCGGTCCTTCCGGTGGAGGAAAAACCACAATTGCCAATTTGATTGCAAGGTTTTGGGATGTGAACAGCGGAGAAATTTTAATAGGAGGTAAAAATATAAGAACTATAAAACCTGATGAGTTACTTAAATATGTGAGTCAGGTTTTTCAAGACAATGTACTACTGACTGATACCGCCTATAACAATATCAAAGTTGGAAAACCTAATGCAACAAAAGAGGAAGTCTATCAAGCAGCAAAATTAGCTTGTTGCCACGAATTTATTTTGAAAATGAAAGATGGATACGAAACGGAAATAAAGGATGGCGGAAGTACACTATCAGGCGGCGAACGACAAAGAATTGCTATTGCAAGAGCGATTTTAAAGGATGCACCGATTCTTCTGTTAGATGAATCTACCGCTTCTCTTGATCCAGATAATGAAGCTAAAATCAATAAGGCTTTAGAACATTTAATGCAAGGAAAGACTGTTTTTGTTATTGCTCATAGACTCCATACGATTAAAAATGCCGATCAAATTATTCTAATAAATGATGGGATAATTGAAGAACAGGGCGACCATAATAAACTTTATGGCGAAAAGGGACATTACTATGAAATGGTAAATACACAAGAAAGAGCAAAAAAATGGATGATAAAGGAGGATAGTTATGGAAAGGCTTAGCACTTTGAAAGAAAAGACAAAGGGGAAAGTTGCTGAAATTATCGGTGATACACATTTCCAAAGCAGAATAATATCCATTGGGATAACTGTCGGAAGTGATATTGAAGTAATCCAAAATTATAAAAAGCAACCGATTCTAATTTATTGTAGAGATACGATGATTGCTGTCAATAAGATAGAGGCAGAGAAAATAATGATGGAGGTACTTTAAGATATGAAAAGAGTAACAATAGCTTTACTTGGACAGCCTAATTCCGGAAAATCCACTTTATTTAACGGATTGACAGGCTCAAATCAACACGTTGGGAATTGGCCGGGTAAAACCGTTGAGAAAAAAGAAGGCGAATTTTCGTATAAAGATACCAATTATACGATTGTGGATTTACCAGGAACTTACGGATTATCAGCAAATTCAGAGGAAGAAGTTATAACAAGAGAATATATAGAAACCGGGAACGCAGACTTAATTGCTATTATGGCAGATGCTTCACAATTAAATCGAAGTCTATTTATGCTCTCTGACTACATTGGAATAAATATTCCGGTTGTCTTAATCATGAACATGATGGATGTTGCTACAAGTCAAGGGAAAAATATAAATATAAAGGGATTACAAAAATCCTTGAATATACCTGTCATTCCTATCGTTGCGGCAGATAAAAAGGAATACAAAGAGTTTTATGCTTTTCTGGAGCGTTCAGACAGCGGAAGGATTTTAGCAGACAATAATTTTGAAAGAGCATATGAAAGTGTCGCCGGAGATAAATATAAATTGCTGAAAAATTACATTCCTGATGAAGGGATAGGCGTATTTTCAAAATCATGGATTGTCGGGAAATTATTCGATCAAGATGTGAAAGTAATCGAATTGGTAAAAGATAGTGTTGATGAATACAAATTTAAAGAAATAGAGGATATATTAAGAGGCATCAAAAATGGGAATCTGATAACCGGTAATTGCAAATTCGATTGGATAGATAAACTTATCAATGCAAATGTTATTCAGAAAAAGAGAGTATTTAAGAGAAGCAAATTTGATCGTATAGCTACAAGTAAAGCTTTCGGAAAACCTATGGCTATCGGAGTTATCATTTTAGGTTTGATTGTTTCCATGCTTATCGGCTTTCCGCTAATGGGATTGTTCGGGTTTGTGATACCTAAAATATCAGCATTATTAGCAAAAGGGCTTGTCGCCATTGGAGTATCAAATTGGCTGATTTCACTTTTGTGTGGAGCTGTAATGACTGCAATTACTTTTGCATTGCAAATGGCAAGTTATGTATTGGGAATTAGCTTAGTATTTGGATTTTTGGAAGATGTAGGATATATGGCAAGAGTTTCCTATGTCTTTGACAACACTATGTCGAAATTAGGATTGCAAGGAAAAGCAATCATGCCGTTCTTGTTAAGTTTCGGCTGTAATATAGGTGGAATCACAGGAACGAGAGTAATTGATTCATGGGGACAGAGGGTTATGACGATTGCATTATCTTGGGTAGTCCCTTGCGGGTCAACATGGGGCGTAATCGGTCTTGTTACAGGAACATTTTTCGGAAAGCAGGCTATATTTGTGATACTTAGTTTATTTGCAGTAGCATTCCTACATTTGCTAATCACATATAGAATTTTCAGGAAATCACTTTATGGGGGAAGTCAGCATTTTGGAATGATTATGGAACTTCCGCCGTATCATAGACCTCATTGGAAGAATTTATTTTCTTCTGTGATAAACAAGATGGGAAATGTTCTGAAAAGAGCATTGAGTATTATTATCCTCATTTCTGTAGTATTTTGGATTCTTGCCTATACACCTGACGGGAATATAGCAAACAGTCTTATTTATAAGGTGGGGACATTTATAGAGCCTGTAACAAAATTATTTGGTTTACCATGGCAATTATTTATGGCTTTTGTTGCTTCTGCAATGGGAAAGGAATCTGCATTAGGAGTAATGGCATCTCTGTTTACTTCTTCCGGGATATGGCATGCGGTTGAAGCAAAAGGAACAATAGATACAGCTATTTTAAGCAATAATATGTTGACAACAATTTCAAAACCTGAAGCCTTAGCATTTACTTTTGCATTCTTTTTCAATATGCCTTGTTTAATGGCTCTTGCAGCTACCGCTCAAGAAACCCATTCAAAAAAATGGACGATAAAAATAGCATTGTATTATATATTATCTGCTCTAATTATATCTTGTGTTGCATATCATATTGGAAGACTTATTTTTTAAGGGGTGATAAGGGTGCTTATACAACTATTAGAAGTATTGAAAAAGAAAAAGAACTGCACTTTGCAAGAACTTGCTGAATTGACAGGGGAGGATTTAGAAAGTGTAAAAATGAAAATTGAATATCTCGAAAATAATGGATATTTGGTAAAAACCAAAAGATCTGAAACAAGTAGATGCCAAAGTCAGTGTTTTGAATGTTCGAATTGTATTGTTAACCAAGATGATATTTGGATTGTAAAAGAATGACATAAAGATAACAAATGGAGGGACAGGCTATGAAAAAGGCTATATATTTATTTGAAGTAATAACTCAAAACAAAATCATTCCTTCTTCTTATAAGATTTATAGTTGTCTGTTTTTCCATATACTCGTCTAAACAATTAAATATAGTTAAAGAAAGAACAGGTTTATTTCATTTTAGAGGACTTCTTATGCCAAGATGCAGGAGTCCTCCTTTTTTGTCTGAAAAACAAACAGATAAAAAAGAAATGGAGGAAACTTTATGGCAAAAGAGTATTACCTTTATGTCGGAGGACAAAAGGTGAAAGTCAGTGAAGATATTTATAAAGTCTACTGGCGAGAACGAGAACACGAGAAGTATTTAGAGCAGGTGGACAGAAAAAACCACCTGCTTTTCTTTTCGTCATTGGATCATGATGGACACTTTGTAGATAATCTTGTTGATGAAAGCGTTGATGTTGAAAAGATTGTTGAAACACAGATGATGATTGAGGCGGTAAGAAATGTTATATCAAAATTAAACGATGAAGAAAGAGACATCATTGAGCGTTTGTATTTCAATGACGAAACACTATCGAGTATAGCAAGAGGTAAGAAGGTGAGTTACCAAGCTATACAATGGCGAAAAAATAGCATTCTTAAAAAATTAAGGGTGTTATTGGAAGAATTTATGAAGTGATCACCTTGTGTATGAGGGCAGATTTTCCTTGTTTAAGGTGAAGGGAGATCTGTCCTCTTAATCTAATTGAAGAATTATTTTCAAGAATTGCTTAAAAGAAAATCTCTCTAAAAGCCAATAGGCACTTGTTCCTTGACAACTGAATAGACCAAGGTAGGACTTTATCTACTTGTGGAGAATTATGGCTTACGCCATGACCTTTCTGCTGAAAGAGATTTCGGTTTTATGAATACTGGGTTAGCCAAGGATACAAGAAAGTGAGCGATAAATAAGAATACATAAAAACAGAGGTGGCAATCTGTTCGGTGATACAAGTAGTGATAATGATACTTCAATAGTTTAAGCCGGCTCATCTGGAATAAGGGGCGGAGGTGAGATTCCTATGTTGCTGCCAAGCACCTACCAATGTCATAAAACTTATAAATAAATTTGAAAGAGGAGGATTTAGAAATGAATAATGAATTATTAAAATACAGCCTCCAATTATCTATGTTATCTATACTGCTTTCTAAACACTTGCTCAGTGATATTGAATACAAAAAGATAAAACTAAAGCTGATGAAAAAGTATAATATCTCCACAGAATTATATTTATAATGTTTTGCAAGTGTGGTATAATAGAACTGCATAGAAATATACAAAAAGGAGGCGGATGCAGTGAAAAAAGATGTTAAAGTTATTAAAGGTGATACCACACTGAAGAGAACTGCATCAGGTTGTGTTCAACGCTCAATAAAGAGAGTAGCAGCTTATTGCAGAGTAAGTACGGATACCGAAGATCAAATTAACAGCTATAATTCTCAAGTAGAACACTATACAGATTTTATAAAGCAAAACAATGAGTGGACACTTGCGGGAATATATGCTGATGAAGCGATAACCGGTACACAGGTTGATAGAAGAATTGATTTTCAAAGGTTGATAAATGATTGTATGAATGGCGATATAGATATGGTGATTACAAAATCCATATCAAGATTTGCAAGAAATACTTTGGATACTTTGAAATATGTAAGAAAGCTCAAGGAATATAATGTTGCGGTATTTTTTGAAGAAGAAAACATCAATACCTTAACAATGGACGGTGAGTTGCTTTTAACTATTTTAAGCTCAGTTGCTCAACAGGAAGTAGAAAATATTTCAGCCAATGTTAAAAAAGGCTTGAGAATGAAGATGGAAAGAGGTGAAATGGTCGGGTTTCAAGGTTGCTTAGGTTATGACTATGACCCGGAAACCAAGAGTATTTCCATCAATGAAAAAGAAGCTGAGATTGTACGATATATTTTCAGAAGATACCTTGAAGGTGTTGGCGGAATGGTTATTTCCAGAGAGCTTGAAGAACAAGGTTATTTATCACCAAGAGGACATAAGAAGTGGACTGAAACTACGGTTTTAGGAATTATTAAGAATGAAAAATACAAGGGCGATCTTCTCATGGGTAAAACATTCACTGTTGATCCTATTTCAAAAAGAAGATTGGATAACTTTGGGGAGCAGGATAAATTCTACATTGAAAACCATCATGAGCCTATTATTTCAGAAGAAGATTTTGAAAAAGCGCAGGGAATCAGATTAAGAAGGGCAAAAAACAGAAATACAGTTGCAAACAATGGTGGTAAAAGAGAAAAGTATTCAAGGAAATATGCTTTCAGTAGTATGCTTGAATGTGGTTTTTGCGGTCATATACTTTCAAGAAGAAATTGGCACTCAAGTTCTGAATATAAGAAAGTAATTTGGCAATGTGTTAATGCCACTAAAAACGGAAAGAAGTATTGCCCACACAGCAAAGGCATTGAGGAAGAAGCCATAGAAAAAGCATTTATGGAAAGCTATCGTCAGGTATGTCACAACAATGTGGAAATCACGAATGAATTCTTGAAAACTGTGGAAGAAGAACTAAAAGATAATAGCTTATCAAAGGATTTGAAGAAAATTAGTAATCAACTTGATAAAATACTGAAGAAAGAAAAAGACCTTGTTGAATTAAGGCTTAATGAATCAATCAGTATGGACATATATCAAGAGAAATATAATGAAATATCTATCAGTAAGGAAAAATTGCTTGAAGAAAAAAGAGCGTTAGAGATAACTCTAACTGATGAAAAAGCATTAAAGAAAAGGCTTGAAGGATTTAAGAAGCTATTGGAGTCAAATAAATATCTTGAAAAATTTGATAGAACTGTATTTGAAAGTATAGTAGACAAAATCATAATCGGTGGAACTAATGATGATGGAGAAATTGATCCTGCAATGATTACTATCATATATAAGACAGGGAAAAAAGACTCTCAAGATGGACGATTATTCAAGAGCAGAAGAAAAAATGCAAAAGCTGCTGAGGAAAATGACAGCAATAAATTGTATCCTCAATCAAGCAACGAGGTTAATAAATTGTGTTTCTATTCAACAGACAACACATGTTGAGTGCGTAGTATTGATGTCAAGAGTTGCACCCACTAAGTAAATAAAGTGTAGAAAATAAAGGCTTATTTATAGGCCATCGTTAAAAGGTATCGGTAGTCTGGAGTAAGCCTTATTATTTATGATAAAAAGTGATTGAGTGGGAACATATCCATAGACAAAAGTTGACACTAGGGAATGGATAACAAGAAAAAATGTACCCACTTGCACCCACCTATAAATTTGATAATTGCAAAATAGCCTAATTAACATTATAATATATCTAAGAAACAAGTATACTAAAATATTGGTGGAGAATCTCTATGAATGGAAGAAAAGATATGGCTGAAAATGTAACTGTAATACAGAAGCAGAGAGTTATAAAAGATTATGCTGTGGGGATATATGCTCGTGTAAGTACAAGCCATAAAGCCCAAATGGATAGTTTATCGGCACAAGTATCGGGATTGACGAGACTTGCGGCTGCACATAGAACATGGTTTGTGGCGGATGTTTTTATTGATGTTGCATCTGCTAAGACAGGATCAAAAAGATCAGAATTTAATAGAATGATAAATGAGTGCGAGCATGGGAATTTAGATATTATTCTTACCAAAAGTCTCAGTCGTTTTGGACGTGATGCTAAAGAAGGCTTAAAAGCTATTAGAAGAATACAAGCAGCTGGGAAAAGAATTATCTTTGAGAAAGATAAGATAGATACAGAGACCGTTAAAGATGAATTATTGATTAGTATAATTGAAGCGTGTGATCAAGCAGAAAATGACTGGAGAAGCGAAAATATACGCTTGGGCTTAAAATATAGAGCCGAGGATGGAACATCAGGACTATATAATAGAGCCTGTTACGGCTATAAAAAAGATAAGAATGGAATGCTTATAATTGATGAAGAAGAAGCAAAAGTTGTTAGAAATATTTTTGACTGGTATCTTGAAGGATATAGCATTGGAGGCATCATAGATAAACTGGCAGAAAAGAAAATAAAGACATCGAAAGGTAAAGAACGATGGAGTAAAAGAGCGATTGAATCTACACTCACACGAGAAAAATATACAGGTGATGTGGCAATTGCGGATTCAGGGGGATCTGAGAATCGTTATTTGAATAAGAACCATCACGAAGGGATAATTTCAAAAGGGCAATTTGAAGCAGTTCAACTAGAAATGGAACTTCGTAGTAATGTTGAAATTGGAGAAGATGGAAAGGCTCGAAGAAAGAGTAAAAAATATAGTTCGAAGATACTAAAATGATAGGAGAAAATATATGAGAGATAAGTATTCTAAGTCTAATATTAATAATGTTTCGGGAAATATTTTTAATGGCCCAACTAATATTGTGGCAGGTAATAATTATTCTAAGGAAGCTGAAGAAGATAAGGTTGCATCATATACACCAGAACCTGTTTGGAGAAGTCCGATAACAATGGCAATGCTTTCATGGATAGGATTTATAATTTCTTTAATAGGACTTTTCCCAATGTATAAAATATTTGAGCCCTTAATCAATTTAATAACTAATGAGAGTATTAAGTCAGATTCAAATAATAGTATTTACTTCATAATTTTTTCTGTAATATCGATACTTCTTGTGCTAGTCATGTTTTTGAGGAATATTACAAAAAAAGAAACTAGACATCCCTTATTCTTTAATTATGCAATAAGCGGTCTTGGAAGGAAGATCACAATAGAAAAAATTCATATTGACAAATGTCCTATATGTGGTGGCACAATGAAATATTTCAATAAGGCTGTAGAATGGAGAAATACAACATATTCTGATGGAAAAACAAAAAGTGAGGTTACAAAAAAAGTGCCTGCGTTACAATGCAAGCGAAATTCAGATCATTGGTATGAAGTGGATCCGGCTGCAGATAAATTAAAATAGGTTTAATGAAAATAAGTATATTATTGTTGTAAAGTTGCAACTATATGCAAATTAAAAAATTGCAGTTGATGCTGGACAAATATTTTCGAGTGAGAAATTTCTGAAAAAGATTAATAATTTATATAGTATATAAAATAGCCTAATCAAAAATTATATGTTTGAAACAATAGAAATATTATAGTTATTATAAAATCAATGGGTTTTGCAGAGGTATTTAATTTTCCAAAATAGCCTAATAATCTCATGTGGAGTGCGTAGTTTTGATGTCAAAAGTTGCACCCACTAAGTAAATAAAATGTAGAAAATGAAGGCTTATTCATAGGCTATCGTTAAAAGGTATCGGTAGGTTAGAGTAAGCCTTATTATTTGAGAAAAATTAAGGTTGAGTGGGAACATATCCATAGCCTAGAGTTGACACGAGAGAATAGATAACAAGAAAAAATGCACCCACTTACACCCACTTTGAAATTTTGATTTGATGCAGAAAGAAAGGTACTGTATCGTGTGGAGAAGAGATGAAAATGTAGGAATTGATACACAAACCCACGCTTATATTACTCAATTTGCTTAAAATAAAGACTTTAGGAAAAATCAAAAATTGAATAAAAATAATCGTTGCTCTAGCTTATCAGAAAGCTAGATTTTTTTATTTTAGGTGTGTCAATTTCAATAACAAGGGGGTCAATAAAATCATTTTGGGTGTGTTTTGAATTAATGATATATCAAGCAGTGCATGAAATATAATCAATTATATCAAAACATATATTAAATAATATAGAAAAATGTTATAATACAAGGTGGAAGCACATTAATAACAAATGAGAGGAATTTTGATATGGATCAAAACTTTATAGATAAGTGGATAAGTATTGATGAAGCTGCAGAATATTTAGGTATAAAAACAGTAACACTTAGAGGTTGGATAAAAAAGATGATACACTTCCAGCACATAAAGTTGGAAAACAATGGAAATTTAAGTGTTCAGAAATAGATGAATGGATAAAGAGTGGAAAGAGCGCTAATGTTGATTAGAAATGAGGAGTAAAGCTTGAAAGAAATATTATTAAGCATGAAACCTGGATGGTTCAACATGGTGGTTTCTGGAGAAAAGTTATATGAGTATAGAAAACATTTCCCCGAGGGAAAAGTTAGAGCCTATATATATGTTACTTCACCTATTAAGGCAATAGAAGCTATTATTGAATTTGGAGAAAGAATTAATCTGTTGGACTTGAAAAGTAAAGATTATGTATCACAAGATATGCTCTCAAAAATAGATTATTACCTTGAAAATAGCAATTATGCTGTTCCAATATTAAAAGTATATAGAACTTGTAAAGTTGACTTAAATCATATACGACATCAAGTCAAAGGATTTATTGCTCCTCAAATGTACTATTTTTTGAGAGAAGAGTCAAAACTTACAGATTTTATACATAGCCAAGCTCAAATTATAGGGCAACCAATATATGAAAATATACTTGAGAAAATATCGAAAGATGATTTGTGTAAAATTTTTGATAGATCGGAGGTTAGAAATATGGGGCAATTATCATTATTTGATGACCCGAATTTTTTAAATAATAATAATAAAGAAAAACAAGTTGATAAGAGCAAAATTCTAGGTATACATCCTAAATTAGTATCATTATTTAGTGGATGTGGCGGAATGGATCTTGGTTTTAAACAGGCTGGATATGAAATAGTTTATGCGAATGATTTCGATTCTGATGCACAGAGAGTTTATGAAAAAAACTTTGGGGAAATTGATAAGAGAAGCATATTAGATGTAGATGAAAAGGAAATTCCTGATTGTGACATCCTAACTGCTGGATTTCCTTGTCAGCCATTCTCTAATGCAGGAAATCGAAGGGGCGTTAACGATTCGCGTGGAAATTTATATAAAGAGTGCTTAAGAGTAATAAATGAAAAACACCCCAAAGTAGTAGTTTTTGAGAATGTTAGAGGTCTTCTTTCAACGAAGGATGAAAATGGTAATCCTCTAATAGAAACTATTATTAGTAATCTATATGAATTAGGATATAAAACAACATATAAACTAGTAAATGCAAGTTCATATGGAGTTCCACAGAATAGAATACGAGTGATTGTTGTTGCATTTAGGAAAGACTTAAATAAAATGTTTATTTTTCCAGAAGAACAATCTAAAGAAGGTCTAAATATCGGGATGTGTTTAGATATACCAGAAGAAGTTCCTAATCAGGTTGATTGGCCTTTTTCACCACAAGCTATGAATTTAATTCAACATATTCCTGAAGGAGGATCTTGGAAAAGTATCCCTTATGAATATTTACCAGAAAGATTTAGGAAAATCAGGGATAATATGAAACGTTATCATGCTCCTAATATGTATAGACGTTTTGCGCGTACTGAAATTGCAGGAACAATAACTGCTTCAGCACAACCAGAAAACTGTGGGATTATTCACCCATTAGAAAATAGAAGATTGAATGTAAGAGAGATAGCCAGAATACAAACATTTCCTGATGATTTTACATTTTTTACAGATAATAAAAAATCTGTGACAGGTATGTATAAAGTTATCGGTAATGCGGTACCACCAAAACTGGCAGAAATAATTGCAACTGAAATTTTGTTACAGTTATCAGATGAATTAGAGAAGGAGGAATAGAGCTTGAAAAGAATATATGTATCAAATAATGGGTTGAAAAAATGTGTAGAGTACTTTCGTAATACTATAATTTCTTCTCCTGAACAGCTTGGAATGTTCTTCTTCTTTAAATCTATAGGCTTTAGTGAAAATGAGTACAAAGCATTTCCTAAGGTTAGTGGTATTTCGGATGAGCAAAGACAAGATTATTTAAAAAAATTATATAATCTTTCTGCTGTTTTCGATAAAGATGCAGAAAGCGGAGAGAAAAGATGTTGTCTTTTTCCTTTTTCTATAACTTCGGAAATAGGTAGCAAGCAGCAGTTTAACCCAGGGACAGTATTTAAAGGTTTGCTCAGTAGAATGAGAGATACTGTAGATAATACATTGGTTGATGATACGAAGTTTTTGAGAAAGGATGATACTAATCCAGATTTTTTTAAATTTCCTAGAGATTATATACAGATACTGCAGAATAACTTTCTAAATAATCAACGTATATCTCTAGTATATTTTTCAGCATGGTATTTTAGGTTTAGGGGCATTGAGTGCAATGATTCTTGGTTAGAAAATCCAAATGTTGATCTATATAAAGCATTTACTAGGGTTTGCACAAAAACATTGGTAGAAGAATTAAAATTGACAGATAGTGAGTTAAATGAACTATTCTATCATGATGAGGATGAGATAATACCATATTCATCAAATAAAATAAGTGGCGCTGATTTAAGAGGCCATTTACAATTTGCTAAGGATAGTATTCCTGAAATAAAAGAATTACCAAGAGGAGGAAATGATTATATGAGTGATACAAAAGATATTGAAATCCAAAAGACTGAAGAGTTATCACAACCAACAGGAAATAATATTACTGTTGATAGTTTAAAATCATTATTAAATGCGTTGAAGCAAGTTATTCTATATGGTGCACCAGGAACAAGCAAATCACACATTACAAACAAAATAAAAGATGATTTTGAAGACTCAGCCATGATACAATTTCATGCAAGTTTAACCTATGAGCAGTTTATAGGGGGGATTTCCGTAGATTCTGATGGTAAATTTATATCGAAGCCAGGTATTTTTCTTGATTTTTGTGAACGAGCAAGAAGAGAAGAGGAGAATGGAAAGAAGTATTTGTTTATTATTGATGAGATCAATAGAGGAAATGTATCAAAAGTATTTGGAGAAACAATACTGACTCTTGATAGAGAGTATACAGCTGATTTAGTAAGTCCCATAATATGGGAAGGTAATTCTGTCAAAAAATTCTCCATTCCTTCTAATGTATACATTATTGCAACGATGAACTCTGCCGATAGAAGTATTGCTCAGATAGACTATGCAATTAGACGAAGATTTGCCTTCGTTAAGTTTTATCCTAATTATGAGCTTATTGAATCTATTTCAGATTGCACGGAATTATCAGATATAAAACCAAATGTTTTGTTTAAGAGTATTAATAAGGCGCTTCTTAATGTTCTTAAAGACGAAAATATGATTCTTGGACATGCTTACTTTATACCTAAATGGGCAATTCAAGATGATAAGAAAATACATTGGACTCCAGAGGTATTAAAAGTATTGATTAATTATTATGTGTTGCCAATCATTGAAGAGTATACATATGGTAATAGTAGATATCTGGCAAATATTCTCGGAAGAACAATACCAACACGAATAGATGATAACGACTTGTTTATAAGCGAAATAAAGAAGCAGTTTAGAGTAGATTAATAGGGGGGGTATTTATATGAATGAAATTCATATACCTCAAGGTGGGTCGTTAAGACTTAATGAAGATGAAATAAGTATTTTGAGTTCAACATTTAAAAATATTGGTGTTGATATATCTTGTATTGATTTTAACCAAGGGATTGTTTCTTTTCCACAAGCATATGTTGGTTATATTAGTTTGCCAGGTAGAAAAATAATTATTAATCCAAAACATGAAGGAGTTACTTTTAAGCATATTCTGCGTATATACTATTTTCTATACACGTCAGATTCTTCAGATCTAGATGAACCTATTTATGATATGGATGCTGAAAAATCGTATGATATAATTCAAAATTTTGTACATGAATTAGAAATTGTAACTAAGAAAGGGTTGCCTGTAGAATATAAAAATAGGAGAAACACTCTTCAGTATCTACGTGGCAATATTAATCTTACAAATACAGCATTGAATGTAAAACTTGGCAAAAAAGACATCTTTGATTGTGAATATGATGAACTGTCTCATGATGTTCCTATAAATCAGGTTTTATATAAGGCACTAAAAAAAGCTGCACAGATGGTTGATTTAGGCACTGGATCTCTATTAAGCAAAAGTTTTCATGATGTATCTGAGGTTTTCGAAGTACCACAGAATATACAATTAAACACTAATACAAAGTACTGCAAAAAGGTAATGACACTTGCATATATGATTTTGAATGATTTAAGTATTTCAGATTATGGCAATTCAACATATGGACAAAACCTCTTAATTAATTTTGATCGTGTTTTTGAGGAATTTATTAAAAAGATTCTTACAGTTTATTCCGGTGATTATAACTTTACTTATTGGGATGACGAAAAGACATATGCTTTATGTAGAACACATGATAGAGAGTTTTTTAAATCATATATTCCAGATATGTTATATGGATATCAGAGTAAAAGTTTTCCAAATACAGCATATTGTATTTTAGATATGAAAAATAAAACATCAAAGCCATTTAGTAATGCGGATGTTTATCAAATGTTCTTTTATGCAAATCAGTTAAAGAGTAAAAAGGTCATTCTATGTTATCCTGCAAGCAAAAATATAAGTAATGCTCTATTGAGTTTTGAAAACGAAGACTTTTTAATAAGAAAGATATATGCTGCTTATATAAATATTGCAGGAGATACGTCAAAAGACTTTAAAAATAATATATATTCTTTTATAGAGAACGTTAAGAATTTATTATAGTTGTTTATAATGAAGGGAGGTTGCAAAAATTGAAAAGGATATGCTTAGGAACAATAATAACCTTAATACATCAAAGTCGCACACGCAGTGCAGACACGATTAAATCAGTGTGTGGTGGTATTTTTGCGACCTTTGGATTGGATATCAATAATTACAATAAAGAATTACCAAGTCATTTAAAGAGTGGCCATGATCCTGTGCCGGGTGATCTATTTGCAAAGGCAAGGACAATTGATATTAATGAGGTAGCATCTGGAGTTGAACGTTATATTTTACCGCTTATACACCCTGATAAGCATAAATGTCTATTTTGTGCAATCAAGGATGTTATCCGAGATGACACATACATTACTGATAGTACGATTATTGGAACTATGCCAGGGTACGAGAAGGAAAATATTTTGAAGTATGATTCTTTTTATGAATCTATTACTCTAGCAAATATTTTAATTTTTGCTATCACCCAAGTAGAAAATGACAAGCTAAAAACAAATATTCGTGAAATAGGAAAAGATTATGTAGATAGTTTTTTAACTTTAAAAGAGAGTCTTTTTTTCTTATCGCCTACAGTTGAAAATGATCAAGTTTTTCCACTGAAGAGAACATTGAAGGATCCAATGTTTGATAGGGTGTTTCTAAAAGCTACTGATATTACAGTCTCTGCACTTGCTAATCCGACCCAAGCTTCTGTGTTCTATATCGATCCGACAAATTGTAAATTTAGGTTTAGTGGTTTAAAAGATTTTATAATTAATAATGTCGGAAGCTATGTTTTTTCTAGAGCACAGATAAAGCGTATTATCGATAGAACAAAGAATCCTGCTGCTGTAGGGGCAAATGCAATGCTGAAATTTATGACAGCATATGGTACGAAGGCGGAAACAGTACTTGGAGAAATTCTACTTTATACATTTATGGAGCAGGAATTAGATGCTCCGAAAATTATGAGTAAGATTGAAATTGATGAATCCAATCGCAATATAGTTAGTAAAAGTGATGGAGTGCACTTGTTATCAATTAATAAATCTGGACAACCGTTTCATCAGCTTGTTTTTGGAGCATCTGATATTATTGGAGATTTGGGTATGTCTATAGATCGTGCCTTTGAAAAAATACTGTCGATTGAAGCTAATCAGGACATAGAATTACGAATGGTTGATAACACAACACAATGGACTATTTATGATCCAGAAGCAACAAAGTATATGGTTGAACTTATGACTCCTCAACGAAATGGTTCCTACAAACCGGATATGGCTTTTGGTGCATTTCTAGGATATACCATTAATTTAGATCAACCAGAAACGGATAGCCAAAAATATCGTACCGCTGTAAAGGAACAACTGAAAAAGGACATAGACAGAGTGCAACCATATATTATAAAGAAAATCCAAGACAATGGGCTAAGTGGATATAGTTTTTATTTTTATATACTACCTTTTAATGATGCACCGCACGAAAAAACTAGTATTATTAAAGAATTACTTACAGGAGGTGGTATTTAATGAATCTTGTACCAAGAAATACCACACTCGCAGAAGCATTGTATAGAGATATTGAAAAAAATGAGTACTTACAAGAAATATATGGAGATCTCCTTTATAATTATTCAATAAATTTATTTCACAGCGATAGAAGACAAAGAGATATTCCTATTGCTGATGCTTTACGTTTTGCAGATCTTTTGGCAAAATCAACATATCCGATGACTGCAGATAGAGATCACTTGTGGGGGCAAGAAATTGCTATTTTACTACGTCTGCTCTATCCGGAAGATGAAGCTGTGAAGTATTATTTAGGATCAGTGCTCTCTTCAGTTGGAAATTATCGAGGCCTAATGTCAAAAACGATGGAAGGCTTTCATAGTGAAGACTTTTTTGACAGTGTATATTATGAGTATGATAAAGAAGAACATCGAATTCCTGGAAAAGAGAAGGAATATTTTTTTAATGATCAAATGATGGTATATAAGGGGCTAAAAGAAAAATTTTTTAGTTACTCAGGACCTACATCAATGGGAAAATCATTTGTAGTTCAAACTTATATTCAACAACAAATTGAAAATGGATCAACTGAAAATTTTGCTATTCTTGTACCAACAAAAGCTCTTATTAATGAGGTGAAGAGTAATATGATAGGAGTTTTACAAGGAAAACTTAAAGATTTGAATTATCGTGTTGTGACCGCATCTGGTGATTTGGTGTTGCAACAAGACCACCATTTTATTTTCATTATGACTCCAGAACGTTTACTTCATATGTTGATTGAACGAGAAAATATATGTATCGATTTCTTATTTATAGATGAAGCACACAAAATATCTAGTCGTGGTGGAAGAAGCTCTTATTATTACAAAGTTCTTACTCAGATTGGAAAGATGCAACAACTTCCAACAGTAATATTTGCTTCACCCAATATTCCTAATCCTGAAATTTATATGAAAGCAATTCCAGGGATAGAAAAGACACAGATGAAAAAGCTAAAATCGAAGTTTGCTCCGGTATGTCAGTTTAAATATTTTTTAAATGTACCTGAGCGAGGTGGATACTATTACAATGATTATAGTAAGAAATTAGAGCGCTGTTATACCTTGCCAGAAGGACAAGAACTTTGTGACATTGTTGCTATGGTCGGGTATGATAAACAAAATGTTGTATATTGTAGTTCTCGTAAAAGTGTTCTAGAACAGGCAGTAAAGTATGCTCAAAATATAACTCCTAAAGATGATAGCGAACTCATATCACTTGCTGCAGAGATCAGAAAAGAAGTACATGACGATTGTTATCTTGCTGACTTGATCCTTAGAGGTGTTGCATATCATGTAGGGTATTTGCCTGCAAATATTAGACTTCGTATAGAAAAGAGCTTTGAAAAAGGCGTTTTAAGAACTATTTTTTGTACAAGTACGCTAGTAGAGGGAGTAAATCTCCCTGCAGATAATCTTTTTATTACAAGTTATCGAAATGGTCTCAGTAATATGGATGAAGTAGATTTTAGAAATCTTATTGGACGTGTTGGAAGAATCAAATATAACTTGTATGGAAATGTTGTGCTTTTGAGGCTAGACGATAAACTTAAAACCGAACGATATAAAGAATTACTTACTAATGATGTGCCGCTACAAGAACTATCTATCGAAATTAAGAATAACACAGATTGTATGAGTGCACTTATTAAGGATCTTACTGATGGCGATATTGAAATGAGTACTTGTCATGAAAAAGCAACGGAAACAGATTTTGAAGCACTTAGAAAGTTTGGTCTTATTTTAATTCGTGATTTAGCGAATGGTGATAGAACTCCAGTTTCGCAAAAATTTGAAGAGTATCTTACAGATAAACAAAAAAGACGTATTATTGAAAACTTCCCAATTGAGAGTACAAGTGATGACATCACAATTTCACATGATCAGGCAGATAAGTTGCATGATGCCATCATCCAAGGTCTTCATTATCCAGAGATAAATGGAGAAAACGATGAAGTAGATTTTGAAGAGTTAGTTGATTTTATGATGAAACTACGAAGAATTTTCAAATGGGATATTTATGAAAAAGAAACTTTAGGTAGACCTGGAACTAATAAATTTGATTCAGTAATGAGGTGGTATTCTACTATTTTACTTCGTTGGATTCGTGGTAACGGATTACAAGTATTAGTTAGCAGTGCGATTTCTTTTAAGGAAAAGAATCCGAATACAGGTGTATGGTCTGGAAAATATAGAGTTGATGAAATATATAACCCTAATTCTAAGTATCATAAAAATTTAGTAATAGCAGAATCATTAAGCGTAATAGAAAGTGTTTTGTTGTTTAGTATTGCTAATTATTTCAGGAAGTTTTCACTTGAATATAAATCAGTACATCAAGTAGATAATTTTGATAATGATTGGTATGAATTTGTAGAGTATGGAACGATAAATCCGGACACAATATTTTTACAACAAAATGGATTTTCTAGAGAAGCTTCTTTGTTTATACAAAAACCATCAAATTATTCCAAGTATATGGTAGTGGTGGAAAGTGTAAAGAAAATAAAACTAAGCATTTTAGAATGTGGAAATATAGGAGTAGAGACTGAAGCTGCAGATATTCAGTACAATGTTCCGGAACTGTTTATAGAATAAAAATGGAAGCTATAATAGCCTCTTGCGAAAGCAAGGGGCTTATTTTTTTTGCAATTTTTAATTTCCCAATTCACTCCCAATTCTCACCCAAAATCCTCCCAACTTAGGCTGTATTTTTAAATACCAACAATTTTTATAATAAAAGTGACCAAAGTAATTCGGTCAAATTTGAAAGAAAGCGAGGTGATACATAGGGAAAAGAATTCAAAACAGACATCTAAGACAGTAGCTTCTAAAGCGAGCTAAGTTCTTCGTGATGGTCGTTACAGCAAGATATCAAAGTCTGTAGCTGGGAGTGCACTAGCACAAACTAAAAAGAGTGGAAGGTAAGCTCTAAAAAATAACCTTATATAACAAAGTAGTGACTGATTTGAATAATCGGCCTACATAAACTAAATTATTTCAGAGCCTGATTAGCTATAGGGCAATGGGATACATCATAAGGCACTCACAGATTTACCTGTGAGATGCTATGTGAAGTACCTCTATTTTCCTATGGCTATTTTTGGCAAGAGAGTCGGTACTTCATATAGTATCGGCTCTTTTTGTATCCCTTGCCCAGACTGCTATCAGCAGAAAGGTAGGGATTTTAAATGCGAATTAAAAAAACAGATCAAAATGAACGTGGTGTCTACAAGTACACCACAACAGAAAGAACAGAAAAAGGTGCATACGTTGAAAAGACAATTACACTCAAACCCGGAGAAAATGGTGTAACGGAGCTGGATATTAAAATGCTACATTCGATGGATGATAGCGAGGTTTACTACAATCTAAAGAATGCCAGACCAGAAAGAACAAAGGAAGAAAAAGCTGAGATAAAAGTATGGAAACAAAAATTTGTCGGCGACTTCAAAGAAAGACATGGATATGAACCGAACAAGTACATCATAGAAGATGCAGTTAACGATGCTTTTCCAAGAGACTATAACTTATCTCTAGATTTTGATGCTGATGGAGACATTGACCCAGATAAAAGGTTGATTGCATCTATCTCAGATAAAGAATCGGATGAAATGTTTGAATGGTCTGAGCGTATGGAAGAGGTGCTTTCCTTATTAACTGACAAGCAAAGATTAGTGATTAATCTCATGTTTGTAGAGGGATATAAGCAGTCAGAGATTGCAGATTTAATGAATATTTCATCTGCTGCAGTCAAGAAGCATTTAGATAAAGCGAAAGAGATAATCAAAAATAATTTCTAAAAAAATTTGGACGGGGTTAAAAACTCGTCCTTTTTCTTTGCCTGTGATGTGTAAGGGAGAAAGCCTTACAGAAAGGAGCAAGTCTATGAAACACAAAGTGATTATCAATGTAACAAATGATAAGGGTGATAAGACGAAAGTTTTATGTGGAGCACAGATGTGGCTGCCAAGAAGGCTAATTAAGTGGTTGTTTGGCGAGTACACACAAGTATATCTATTAGAGCCAGGTAAAACCGTTGAATCAGTCGATGTCAAAGAGATTATGAAAGGAGAATCCCTATGAAAAAAGAATTTGTAGAACTAGTAGTTAAGGATTTAGAGATGCTGACATCTCATCTTAAAGAACTATTGGTAGATGAAGAAGATGGAAAAGTAGAAAAGACAAGGGCTGAGCCTAGTAAGAAAATCAGTCTAGAAGATGTAAGAGCAGTGCTTGCAAAACTTAGTCAACATGGAAAAACAGCTGAAGTAAAAGACCTTCTTACTAAATATGGTGCAACGAAGCTATCTGATGTTGATGAAGGAAAGTATAAAGACTTATTAAAGGAAGCGGAGGGAATCGAAATTGACTAAGCAGAAGGTGAATTGCACCACAGGTGAAAGAGATGCTGGCCTGGGCCATGCAGTTTTATCTCCATCCAGTTCTCATAGGTGGCTAAACTGTACACCAAGTGCAATGCTTGAACTTGAGTTTGAAAATACTAGTTCATCGGCTGCAGAAGAAGGAACAGCTGCTCATACATTTTGCGAACATAAGCTAAAAAAGGTACTTCATATGAGAAGTAAAAGGCCAGTATCGGATTATGACTCTGATGAAATGCAAGAATGTACAGATGCCTACGTGGACTATGTGATGGAGCAATTAGAAATCGCAAAACAAGTGTGTAAGGATCCTATGATTCTTATCGAGCAGAAGGTGGATTTTTCAGAGTATGTTCCCGATGGTTTTGGAACGGCAGACTGTCTTATCGTGTCAGATGAAATACTTCATATCATTGATTTTAAATACGGATTAGGTGTTTTAGTTGAGGCATATGAAAACCCACAGATGAAGTGTTATGCCCTTGGAGCATTGGCAATATATGAAAGCCTATATGACATCAAAGAAATCAGCATGACAATTTTTCAACCTCGTAGGGAGAATATATCGACCTATACGATATCTACGAGTGAACTGAAAAAATGGGCTGAGGAAGTCTTAAAGCCAAAAGCAGAAATGGCCATTAAAGGCGAAGGTGAATACTGCTCCGGTGAGTGGTGTAAGTTCTGCAGGGCATCTGTTAGATGTAGGGCAAGAGCAGAAGATAAGCTAAAACTTGCCAAGGAAGAATTTAAACTGCCACCACTACTTACGGATGAGGAAATCGAAGAGATTTTATCGATTATTCCTGACTTAACCAAGTGGGCAAATGAGATTATGAACTATGCAACGGAAGCTGCAGTAAATCATGCAAAGAAGTGGACTGGATTTAAGATAGTCGAGGGCAGGTCGATTCGTAAGTATAAGGACGAAAATGCAGTAATCCAAAAGGCAAAAGAACATGGATATACCGATATCTTTAAATCTAGTCTCATTACTCTAACAGAAATGCAAAAGTTAATGGGCAAGGCAAAATTTGAGGAAGTGCTAGGTGACCTCATTATAAAACCATCTGGCAAACCAACGCTCGTACAAGAATCGGATAAGCGTAAAGCAATGAATATTTCAAATATTAATGATGAATTTATGGAGGAAAAATAAGATGACAAATAACAAGACTAAGGTGATTACAGGTAAGGATACAAGACTTTCATATTTCAATGGCTGGGAGCCTAAATCCATTAACAGAGGACCAGAAAAGTACAGTGTATCAGTTTTAATTCCAAAGGATGATATCAAGACGATTAAAGCGATTGAAGAAGCAATCGATGTAGCAATTGAAGAAGGCATCGGAAAGTTTGGTGGCAAGAAACCAAACAAGGCAGCTATTAAACTTCCTCTTCGTGATGGAGATATCGAACGAGATGATGAGGCGTATAAAGGTCATTATTTTATCAATGCCAATAGTACCTCAGCACCACAAATCGTAGATAAGAAAGTAGTGCCAATTCTAGACCGTAGTGAAGTCTATTCCGGTTGCTATGCAAGAGTATCACTTAACTTTTATGCTTTTAATTCTAATGGAAATAAGGGTGTAGCTTGTGGACTTGGAAATATACAAAAAATTCGTGATGGTGAGCCACTAGGTGGAAAAGTAAATGCAGCAGATGAGTTCACAAGTCTTGAAGATGATGATTTCTTGGCATAGGAGGTAAATTATGACACAGATGCAAAATTTTATGTTATCGGTTTGTTTTGGGGCTGTTATGGGAACACTCATTGCCTCATGCTGGATTACGATTAAAGATTACTTTGATAAACGAAAAAAGAAAAAGCTGGAGGGTAAAAAATGAATTTAATTGATATATTTCTATCTATCTTTATTGGTACACTGATATTTGATTTTGTGGCTAAAACGGTAGTGAGTCTATATATGGATATCAAAGAACAACTGCACAGAAAGTAATGAAAAGGGTGGTGGATTCGTCTACCACCCATATTTCTTAATGTAGGGACGTGTCCCTGTTGAGCTTGCAAAGCGTACGAAACAATAATCCACCCGATATGCGGGTGCGTGACAGATGTTATACAAAAAAATCACCATTCCGTAGTATAATTGAATTGTTCAAGCTCAATAATACGAATAGGAAGGTGATTTTATGGCTAATAAAGCGAACAGCTTATCTCACACAAAATGGATGTGCAAATATCATATAGTATTTACACCAAAATACAGGTGAAAAATAATATATAATCAATATAAACAAAGTATAGGCCAAATTCTGAGACAATTATGTTCGTATAAAGATGTAGAAATACTAGAAGGCCATCTTATGCCAGACCATGTACATATGCTAGTAAGTATACCACCTAGAATTAGTGTATCACAATTTATGGGTTATCTCAAAGGAAAAAGTGCACTAATGATATTTGACAAACACGCAAACTTAAAATATAAATTTGGAAATAGGTATTTTTGGTTTGAAGGATACTATGTAAGTGCAGTTGGATTGAATTTATTCGTGGTTTGGAATATACTATTGTTAATGAGTGTAACTGTAAAGTTATTTACGGAGAGATTATGATGGAATATTTATCAATAAAGCAAACATCAGAAAAAAGGGGTATTACGGTTAGAAGAATACAGGTTCTTTGCACAGAGGGACGTATACCTGGTGCCACAAAGATTGGATCATATTGGGCTATTCCTGCAGACGCTGAAAAACCAAACGATAAAAGAATTAAGAGTGGTAAATATATAAAGAAAGGTGATATTAATGGATAGAAGTGCTTTCATTAAGACTCTGAAATAAGTATTGTAATATGATAGAAAATATAAATTAATTGAATCAAGAGACCAACTGTTGAGGTTGTTAGGTAGAGCAAGAGTTAATTTTGTTCCGCAATATGAATTTGCAAATCATGGTCGCTCCCATCAACATTGGGAGATTGTGGAATTACGAGTTCCAGTTTCTTTGTTAGAAGTCGCAGAAGAAAATGAGAAAATTTTAGTAAAGTTAGTAGAGTATGTATATGAGGAATCTGATGATTATGCTTTACACCACGTTGAAATACGTCCACAGGTAATTAATACACCAGATGAAGTAACAGAGCATAATGTAGTTTTTGATGCAATTCAAGAGGAAGTTATTCAGGGTATTAGAGATGCAAAATTTATAATATGGGCAGCTGTTGCATAGTTTTCCAATGAAGCTATTTATCAAGAGTTATTAGCTAAAAAGAAGCAAGGATTAAATATAAGAATAATACTCTCGCAGGAAGACTCGAATACAAATATGATTTCAAAACTGGAAGAGAATAATTTCGATGTTGTGGTCATTCCGAGATTTGGAAGTAGAGGATATAACCGTATGCATGAAAAGTTTTGTATAATAGATATGGACTATGTAATGCATGGATCATATAATTGGACATTAACAGCTAATTATAATGAAGAAACCTTAGCAACTGCACTTGATCATGAACTTGTCGCAAAGTTTGCTAAAGAATTTATGGAATTATATAAGGGGATTTATTTTTAAACGAAAACAAATTGAAAGTTGTGAGGTAAAGCATTATGTGTAAATATATTTTGAATGCTCCAATATGGAATGCATTGACAGCAATAGGTACCTTAGCTGCGGTAATTTTATCATTATATCTTGCAAATAGGGATAAAAAGATAATAAGAAAGCTCCATATTGCCCAGCAATTTACATAGTTTTACTCTGAAGGAGAAATATACTTGTTCGTAACAATTGAAAATGTGGGTAATGTACCTATAATTTTAAGTTCTTGTGGACGAAAGATTAATGAAAATAATGCTATTGTTGATTATACAATCAACCAAAAAATTCAAGATAATACGAGAAAATATTAATTCTTAGCATATATTTATAAAAGATATGTTTATTACTAAAGGAGTTTATTTCAAATGCAAAAAACGATAAGAGTAATGGGAAAAGGTAAGATATCTGTTAAACCAGATATGATTAGACTTGATATTACTGCTAATGAAGTGTGTAAAGAATATGATGAAGTAATTGAAGAGTCTACATTGTGTATTAAAAAAATCAAAGAGACAGTTGAAAGAGCGGGTCTTAATGGTAGAGAACTAAAGACAGTAAAATTTGATGTAGATTCAAAGTATGAGAGTTATTGTGATAAAAATGGCAACTATAAAAGTAGACTTGTTGGGTTTCAATATACTCAAAAGTTTTATATTCAGTTTCCTAATGATAATTTACAACTTGGCAAAATATTATATGAACTTTCACATTGTGATATTAATGTTGAGTTTTCTATAAAACATACTGTTGAAGATATTACAGCAGTTAAAAATGAGTTACTTACAAACGCAGTTCAAGATTCTAAAGTTAAGGCGGAAATTTTATCTAAATCTTCTGGAGTATTACTGGGGGATATAGTAAATATAGACTATTCTTGGGGTGAGATAGAAATTTACTCAGAACCTATTAAAAATTATTATCTATATGAAAGTACAATAAATGAACCATACAAAATAGATATTGAAGCTGATGATATTGATGTACAAGATACTGTTACTATTGTGTGGGAGATAAAATAAATATATAAATTATTAAATACTTCATTATAAGAAAAATATCCCTTGGTTGATTGTATAATCAAGTTGAACAATTAAATAAAAAATCCATAGCTATACTTCTGTGGTAGAATGTAGGTGTCAAATCAACAATCAACCAAATGAGTCATCACTGTGGATCATAAATATCTCCGCTTGTAAAATACAAAAATTTCAAAAAGTATCACAATGAACTTGAGTATAAGTTTATTGGTATGAAAACTACAGACGGAGTTGAAATCAAAAGTATATCATATCATTTTACAGGCAGAGCGATAGGTACTCATGATTGGGCAAATCCGAATAACTCAAAAGAAATTATGAAGAGGTTGAATCATAAACACGTACCTAGTGAAGTACTATTGAAATGCGTTGAAGAAGGTAAATTGTTTAAGAAGACCAACGAAAGCTGTGTGTTTTATACAGTAGGAACATATCTCACAAGTGAAGATTGTATGTATTATGATTCTGATGGTCAAAACTGGTACACTGAAAAAGGAAAATATGTACAGTCGTTATACGACAAGATATTAGACTGGAAGTACAGTCAAGAGGAGGCATAGTGGATAATCTAAAGATAGTGTATAAGATACTGGTTGGAATTGAAGCGTCTATGGACAGTAACCGATTTGATGGTACATTTCTAGAGGCATTAAAAATATCAGAAGAAAGAAGAAATAAAATACTCCAATCAATGATTGATGATGGATTAATTGATGGGTTTACAAGAGTCAATTATGCGGGCGGCTATGGCTTTAAAGCTTTAGAGCATAGGCTGACAATTAAGGGCATGGAGTTTCTACAAGAAAATTCGGCAATGCAAAAAATAAAGAATGGTTTAAAAGATATTAAAGACGTAACACCATTTATATAATTTGTTTGACACCTCTTTTAAGGGGTGGTATAATACAAGTATATAAATGAAGAGTGTTCGATATACAATATATCAAGGACAAAAAAGGGAAGAGTTGCCGCTCTTCCCTTTAAACGTTATTTCTTTTTATTGTCTAGGAATTGTATTGTATAATGCAATATAAGACCAGCGACTATAGGGCAAATAACATTTCCCATTATGAAAAGTGTCCAGTTAAGCAATATATCACCTCCTTTAGAGGGATAGGACATACTTATTATATCATTAAACCAAGCAATCCGAAAAGGATTGCTTTTTTGTAGAAATGAAAACCCCCAGTTAGACTGGTGGTTCCGTTTAGCTTTAGCGATGAGAAACTATTAAAAAAATCCTCCTTTGTATATAATTAATCTGTGGTCTGGCAACTACAAATTAATATTAAAAGGCACAAAGGAGGATTTAACATGTTAAAAGACATTCATAGTTTATCACACATAAGGTGGAATTCCAAATATCATGTGGTGTTTGCACCAAAATATAGAAGAAAAGTATTTTATGGGGAAAAAAGATAGGAGATAGGAGGCATACTCAGGGAGTTATGTAATTGGAAAGGTTAAATATAATACAAGCAGAGGTGTGTATAGATCATGTAGATATGTTGATAGAAATACCGTCTAAAATGAGTGTATCAAGCTTTATGGGATTTCTAAAGGCTAAAAGCAGTATAATAATTTATGAAAAATGGGGCAACTTAAAATACAAATATAGAGGTCGTCAGCTCTGGTGTTGGGGTTACTATGTAGATACAGCAGGCAAGAATGACAAGATAATAAAGGAATATATAGCAAAACAATTAAAAGAAGACGAATTAGGAGAACAACTAACATTTGATGTCAGTGACCCTTTTAAAGGGTAGCAGTTAAAATTTGCAAAAGTCAGACTACAAAAAATACCTTTTGAGGTATTGCTAGTAAATAAGGCCTTAACGGCCGAAAATGAAGAACCAGCAGCTAGGCTGGTGGATTTCTTTTTGTCCTATAGACCTCTAATTAGACATATAAACTGATGACAATAAAACTCCTATATGGCAGCATTCAAAATAAAAATATGGTGTAATAGCTTGCCACGTAAAATACTAAATTATCGTACACCGGATGAAGTCTTCGAAGATGAGCTTGACCTTATATATAGACAGAGAGCTTCGTGATATGGATTTTTAGTTATCAATGTTCAACTTATTATTGCAATTTACGTACAAAGTATTTTAACAGATTTTATGACATTCTTGCTTAGTATAGGAACGACCATGCTATACCCATCATTAAGCACGATAGTCATCTTTACAAATATTCTTTAATGATTGAAATTTAAAGAATAAATATAGGTGAAACAGCATTGATTTTCGTGCTTAAAAAATATATAATTTAAGTACGAAAAGGCGGTAATAGATATGACTCAGATATGTTCGGGCTAATTATTATGATATCGGGAAAACTTTAATAAAAAATCCATATGGGTGAGATGTGGCGCTTTATGATAAGGAGAGAACGCATTTAGATCTTATTAAAGACAAAAATCGAGTGGATACTTTCATTTTTAGCGAGGCAATAAAGCTATACTTTTCAACCGATGACAAATCATATAAAGTTTACCGAACGTTTGAAATACTATGAAGCATTTGTTGAAGAACTTGTAAGACATAATATATCAGCAATGGCAGATATGTTTGCAAGATATTTAAATCAGAGACTGAATTTATATTTGTCTATTTTGGATAATTAAGAATAATACAGAAGCAGTAAAAGGAGAAGAGCTATGAAGTTTAAGATGATTCACGAGAATTTAAATGTATCTAATTTGGATCAGTCCATTCGATTCTATAATGAAGCACTTGATTTACACGAGGTGAGACGAATGACCGGCGATGGGTTTATCATTGTGTACTTAAAGAGTGATGCCGGCGATTTTGAGTTGGAACTTACCTGGCTGAGAGACCATCCTCAGGCCTACGATTTAGGAGAGTGTGAATTCCACTTGGCATTTCAAGCGGAAAATTTTGAGGAAGCGCACAAAAGGCATAAGGAGATGGAATGCATTTGCTTTGAAAATGAAGCTATGGGCATCTATTTCATTCAAGACCCGGATGGCTACTGGCTTGAAATTTTACCATAAATTTTCCGATTTGTGGGGACAGGCTGTTTTTCAGAGAGAAAACCGTCGCATGGCTTACGACTATACAATTAGAACGGATGTTAGAAATAAGCGGCTTGGAACGTCATTCGTGATAATGAATTTTTATGATAAAGAATTAGAAGAAGTTTTGCACTGAAGTTAAATATTTCGGAAGATCCGGTATGTGGTTCAGGGCATTACCACATAGTTCAGTATAGGGCAGAACAACAGGGTAAAAGCGAATTAATAGCATATCAGGCATATAATCGTGGTGGAATACTATATTGAAAAGTGATATTAGACAGAGTTACGCTTGCTGGCAAAGCTTGTTTGTACTCAGTATCTGAAATAAATATATATATTAAAACTCTAGGTTTGTAGAACTAAGTAAAATGGAAATAGACGAATGAAATGGAGTGAGAAATCACTCTATTCATTTGGCTTCAAGTATTTATACGCATCTCCGGATTAAACAAAATTACAAAACACGAAATAAAAAATTCATCTTAATAAAAAGGTTATTATTGTGATGAAGCACTTATTCCTAAACATGATAATGATGGTATTTTATACATTGGAGTAGTGAATTCTTTCTTAATAAGGCAATCATAAATTTATAAAATATTTTGTATCATTCGATTGACATGAGAGTGAAAAACCTAATTTTTCTTAAAACCGAACCTTATGCAAATGTACTCACCCTACATACGAACGTAATTACTTGACATTCTTGGTGTTCACTTGTTTCTTGTGGAGAGTGTGGCACTGCTTGTAAGAGCTGATATATAAATAAAGTAGAAATTGAGTATATTTATATTTCCAGCACCAAATGGAGACGACAACAACTGATTCATCTAAAAAAAGCTAATTAATTGTTTAATAGTGTTATTGATGTATATATTGGAATTATAAAATGGGATTTATTTTTAAACAAAGACAAATTTGAATTTGTATAGTACCTTAGAGTAATGTATGAGCATTGTGTATTGTCTGATGCTCTAAAATTATTCTAAAACATTATATTATAGGAAGTGAGAGAATATGGATAAAAAAGTAGTAATTATTGGAGCAGGTGTTTCGGGCTTGAGTGCTGGAATATATGCATTGCAGGCTGGATATTCAGTAGAAATATACGAAAAAAACAAAATGCCCGGTGGTGAGTGTGCAGGGTGGAATAGGCAAGGATATCATATAGATAATTGCATTCATTTTCTCGTTGGATGCAATAAGGATGAACAATTATATAAAATGTGGGAAAATCTAGGAGTTCTTTCTGATAGTTTGGAGATTTATCGTGAGCCATATTTTTATTGTATGGAAATGGACGGGGTAACACTACATTTGTGGAGAAATTTAGAGAAAGCAAGAAAAGTGTTTTTAGAACTTGCTCCAGAAGATACCAAAGAATTAAATTTGTTTTTTGACTGTGCTAAAAGCTTAGAGTGTATAAAGCCGCCATGTGATATTTCAATTGCTCATATGAACCTAATACAATTTATTAAACTAGGAATGAGCATGAAAGATGCTAATAAGGCTATAAAGGAATATGGAAAACAGTCTATGGAAGACTTTACAAATCGTTTTACAAATTATTACATTAGAGCAATTTTTAAAAATTACTTTAATAGCAACTTCATTGCCCTCTCCTTTGTTGCATCGTATGCTTTTTATACAAGTAATACAGCAGCTATTCCAGAGGGAGGTTCTGTTGGCTTGGTTAGTAGAATGCTTGCAAAATTTGAATCCTTGGGTGGAAAACTACATTTAGGCGTTAATATTGAAAAAATAAATATTGCAGATAAGCAGGTTGTTAGTATTATTGGTAATAATGGAAAGGTTATCAACTCAGATAACTATATTTGGTGTGCAGACCCACATTCTCTTTTCTATGACTTAATTGATGAAGGATATTTGGATAAAAATCTTAGGTACATGTATGAGAATCCGGAGGGTTATGTTTCTAATACAGGTTATCAGGTTGCATTTGGAATAGTTACTGAAGCGGATTTGAAATTACCTGAAGGAAGCATTATTTTTCCTTGTGACGAATATGATGTTGCAGGAGAAACACACAATTTTTGTGGAATGCGTGTTTATGATTATGATGAAACACTATTTCCTATGGGAAAGAGAGTTATTCAGTGTAATGTTTTACAAAATGCTGAAAATTATGCGTACTGGTTTGGGCTAAAAGATAATAAGGAGAAATATAATCAAGAAAAACAGCGAATTGCAGAAGAATTGAGATTAAGGGTTGAAAAAAAGTTCCCTCAGCTTGAGGGTAAACTCATCGTGCTTGGAACGTATTCTCCAGTTACATTCACAACTTGGTGTAATGCCTACAAAGGGGGATATATGAGCTTTAATCCACAGAAAGGTTATAAAAGTAAGTATGTTAAGAGCATTATCAAAGGGATAAACAATTTATACCTTGCAAGTCAATGGATTCAAACTGGTGGAGGGCTTCCTATAGCTGCAGCAAGTGGAAAGTTTGCCATAGATAATATGAAATCTCATAGAAAAATTCCAGTTTGTCGAGGTAATATCTTTTAACGATAACCTTATGTTATCGTTAAAAGGTCCATGGATATATTTCCATATACGAAAAGGTCAAGAGGACGTACTTAGCATTCACTCGTTTCATGTAGAAGCAGTGTACGTTCCAACGCAAGACATCAAAAAAACGAGTAAGGAGAAGTTTGATTGGGAGGAGGCGACTGATGAAGTCTTAACACTACTCACAAGGGTTGACCCACTAAGTAAATAAAGTGAAGAAGACAAACCTTTATTCGAAAGTTATATTAAAAGCTAACGGCAGATTTGAGTAAGACGCATTTTTATGGGAAATATGGTTAAGTTTGTACATATTATTAGTAGAGTGACACTAGCGAATTAATAATAGAAAATATTTACACACCACTGACATATCAATTACGTTTAGAAAGTAAGATTTTACATAGTTTGGAGGAGAGAAAAAAATGGTATACGAGAATAAATTTACATTTTGCTTTAAAACGAAGGTGGAGATTGAAGTGATAATATAAATAGTGTTGGTGCAATCTAGGACTTGAGTTCTGTTTATATTGTGACTTATTAGTTACACAAAATATTGTTTTAATAAAAAGCTATTAGTAAATAACAAAAAAACGAATAATATAATGAATTTTAGGAGGTAAAATGTCATATATAAATAACTATATAGATATAACTAATGCAAAATCGATAAAATATATATACGGAAGGATTGATCCAGATGACCATGAAGTCTATGGATTTAAGGAAGTTTTGGATGATTTTACTAATGCGAGATACGTAAGAATAGCCACCTTTAATATAACAGAGCCCAAAAAGTATGATTATTTATTAGATACAATATATAAATTGGATGAAAATAAAGATATAAAGTTAATAGTAAATTTACCAGATAAATCTATAGAAAAAATAGAAAAATATTTAAAATTATTGGATCCTTTAAATTTTAAAGGAAGACCTCAAATATCAATAAATATTCATAATCATTCGAAAATTATTGGCACTGAGAATTTAGTATATATTGGTTCTCAGAATTTCTCTTATGGAAGTAGAAACAATTATGAAGCAGGTGTAGTTATAAAAGATAAAGAAGTAGTAGAAAAAATTTTTAAATCATTTGATGAAATTTTTAATAATGGTAGATATTACGGGTCAGATCAAGTAAAAAAAATAATATCGATACTATATAAAGTTGAAAAATTAGAAAAGATTTTACAAGCATATAAAGAAAGTTTAAAATTTGATGAAGAGGAAATAAGCTATTTGGATTCATACGATTTAGAATCTTACTATGAATATATAAATGAATCTTATTATGAACTAGATAAAGGATATAGTGACCTGTGCAAAGAAATAGAAACTACTAATCAAGAAAGTATAAATTTATGCCTTGAAAAATTAAGGGACATATCATACTGTATAGAATCATTGAAATTAGAAGAGTATTCATATGATATGGCGACTTTGATAGAAAAGAATAAAGATGATTGTGGTGTTCCAATACAATTTGCAGAACAAATGGAACAAGAAAGTGGATATAATGGAGCGCTTGATGAGATTCGCGAAAATTATTTAGATATATTAGACATAGGTAAAATTAATGAGAAACAAGAAGAAGCTGATAAAGTTGGAGTAGCTTTAATAGATATTATTTCAAAGTTGGAAAATGCAGCAAGTAATATCGATGAAAAAGGGAAAAAAGAAATTCAAGTAAAAGCACAGGAAATTAAAGATGATAATAAAAAATAGATATATGAGAGTCTATAAAACTAAATGCAATAAGGTAACAATGACATATTTTATTGGTCATTGCAGTACGAACCGTATGTTGAAGTTTTGAAACCAGAAGGTTTAAGAAGTCGGTTCAAATATAATCCACTATTATACGTTGAAAGGAAGAGTAAACAATGGCAAAGGAAAATGCTGTTCTTGATAAAAAGGAACAAATGAACGAAGATTTGATAGAATTCTTTGATTTTGATGAGTTGGAGGAAAAACTCCAAAGTCAATTGGAAGAAGAATTCTCGAATTTGGAATTTCTTAAAGAGGAAAAAGAAAAAATAGGAAACCCAGATGCCTTGGGAAAGGCAATACTTGATGAGGTCTGGAAACAGTTCGGAAATCAGATTGGTTTAGATATGACCAATGAAACTTTAAACCAAAAGTATGATAGGGAGCATCAAGACGAAACTTATAAAAATGTTGGTAAAAAGGTCATGCAAGACCCGAAATACAAAGAGGCCAATAAGGCTATGAAAGAGCAACAGCAATCTGGCAACTTAAAAGATGAATATACAGGCAAGAATATAAATAAAAATGATGATGCAAATTTAGACCATGTGATTCCCAGAAAAGAGTTGTATGAAAATAAACGTAGAAAACAAGCCGGAATAAATACAGAAGACCTTGCTAATAAAGATGAAAATCTCAAACCTACAAACGAATCCTTAAATAAAAGCAAAGGCGCGAAGAGTGTTGACGAGTATATCAGTGGTAGAGAGCAAAGAGAAAAAGACCTCAGAGAACAAAACGAACGTGTCAACAAAAAAATTGATGAATCTAATATGTCTGATGTTGAAAAACGGAAGGCAAAGGAAAAGAATAACAAGCGTTTACAGGATAAACTTGATACTGATGATGAGTTGATGAAAAAAGCCTATAAAAAATCAAGTAAGTCTATAAATAAGGAAATAGCGGAAGGAGTGGCTGAAGAAACAGCAAAGAAAGCTGGAAAAGATGCCTTAAAGGAAATGGCGGTAGCAGCATTGATTTCGTTGCTTAAAGAAGTGATGAACGCATTTGTAAGGTTCTTAAAAAGTCAGGCAAAATCATTTAAGAGTTTCTGGGAAGAAATGAAAAAAGCAATTAAATCGTTTTTTGAAAAGATAACTAATGTTTTGCAAACTGGGGCATCCAGTGTGGTCGGCACCATTGTGATCGAAATTTTTGGACCTATCGTAAGCACATTCAAAAAATTGGCAAGTCTTATTAAACAAGGCGTTTCATCTGTAATGGATGCTGTAAGATATCTTAACGATAAGGAAAATAAGAACAAACCTTTCAGCATTAAGGTGGCACAAGTCGGTAAAATAATCACCGCAAGTTTGGTTTCTGGTGGTGCAATTTTCCTTGGAGAATTATTTGAGAAACTTCTGCAATCAATTCCTGAAATGCTGATAGAGTTACCATTGTTAGGTACTTTGGCACATGTAATAGGTATGTTTCTGGCAAGTTTGGTGAGCGGACTTGTGGGTGCGATTACCATCAACCTCATTGATATGTTTATTGCTAAAAAGCAAAAATCAGATGCACAGGCGGCTACAATAGAAAAAGGAAATCAGATTATTGCTAAACAGCATCAACTTAAAATTGTAAATGAAGTCTTGCTCGATAGAGATAAAGAAAAGGCTTGGTCTAATATTTCGGGAAGACATCAAGAAGCGGCCTCTATTATGAAGGATGCATATGGAAACATTATGGAGGATTTTGTAGAAGATTTTTCTGAAAATGAATATTCAACAATAATATATGCAGAAGATATAATGACCAACAAGGAAATGGAAAAGGTAAGCAATGATTTAGACGATTTACTTGAAGGGATGAAGTAAGGAAGAAAAATCTCAGAACAGCAATGTTGTTGAAGATATGTATCAAGCGAAGAGTGAAAGAGTGCAGGCTGTTTATGAAAGCCATTCTGAAACCTGCTCTATCATGAAAGATGCATACAGTAACATTATGGAAGATTTTGTAGAAGACTTTTCAAGCAAAAAAGATGCAAATACAAAGGACGAAAATAAAGAGGTTATTATCGATAACGAATCTGTTTCGATTATGAAGGAGATTAATTCGATTTCTGATGAATTGGATGACCTGTTAAAGTAGGGGTGTAGATTATGAATGAGATAACTGTTAAAAGACATAGCTTTGAGTTGGCTAAAAATCGTTTAAAGGAGTTTTCAGAGAAAACTGAGGCTGAACTCGAAATTGATAAAGTTCGAACAGATGGTGATTTTTTTGGTCTTGGTGACCATAAGGTAACCGGAGATGAGTTGAACAGAAGATTGGAAACGATCCAGGAGCATTTTATTGCCGTTAATACAACAAACAACAAGGTGATTAAGGAGTTTCGAGAAGTTTATAATGCATTTGATGTGCTTGATAAGGACTACATCACAAGCATTGTTGCCAATGTTAAAGCCATAGAAAAAACCAGCAAGGATGTCAGAGTACAACAAGAAACATTGAAACAGCATAATGAAAAACTTGCAAATCAGCAAAGTAAATTGGATGCACATCAAGCGGAAATAGAAAAAAACGTAGAAAATATCTCAAAAATTGTTACCGCATTAAAAGTTTTCAAGGAAAAACTGGAATGCTATAAGCACCTAACTGATATCGATAAAATTTGGAATGATTGCAAGAGTATACAGAACGAAATCAGAGTAGTGTCAGATAGCATTACAAAGCTTTCCAAGAAAACAACAGAAGATATTGCAACAGCTAATAATAAAAATAAGGCTTTATCAGATCAGGTAAATAGAGATATTCTTACTCTTCGTAAAGAAGCAAAATCGTTTAAAAAATTATTTTCTGATTTGTCTGAAAAACTTGAATCCACTTCAAATTTATTATATAGTCAGATTTCTGTAATAAAGGAAATAGATTTATTTACAGAACAATTAAAAAAACTCACTCACATTGATGATGTCGATGGTATGTGGAACAATGTCGAAGAACATACATCTAAACTCATAGAATTTGAAAAAAGAGACGAAGAACTTGCTGATGCTATTCAGAAAAATAAGGAAGAAGTAAATGAGAATATTGTGGTAACGGTACAGGCGACAAATGCAGCTATTGAGACTTTAACAAAGAAAGTTAAATATGCGTACTGGATTGGCGGAGGAGCTGTAGGCTTGGCAATAATTGAGTTTATTTTGATTCTGGTGAGAAGGTGATATGATGGATAAGTATGGTAAAGCATTATTTAACAATGCTTCTAAATTGGATGCTGTTACAGATGCTTGTGGTGAAATTACAAAGTTGGCAACAGCAATTGTGGATGAACACAGCAAGTCGGCTACCATTACATTGCTTAAAAGAATATCTGAATCTGTGGACAATCCGAAATACAAAATTGAGGTTACACGAGCAGCACAGCTTGTTAACTCCAGTTTGATTGAATTTTATGGTTATACCACAATTCAAGGTATATGCAAACCGACCACGGATGCGGGCGAAGATAAGAGAACGCTTCAAGAGTTGTTAGATGAATTGGATGCCCTTATTGGTTTGGAAAAAGTAAAGAATAAAGTGCAAGATTTGATAGTGTATCAAAAGGTTCAAAAGTTGCGTAGAGAGAAAAATCTCCACTCAACAAAGAATACCTTGCATCTAGCATTCACGGGTAATCCTGGAACGGGAAAAACAACAGTTGCAAGAATCGTAGGTAGAATTTATAAGAGAATTGGGTTGCTTTCAAAAGGACATTTTGTTGAAGTTTCAAGAACAGACCTCATTGCAGGATATCAAGGGCAAACAGCACTTAAGGTCAAAAAAGTTATTGAACAAGCTAAAGGTGGCGTTCTGTTTATCGATGAAGCTTATAGCATCACGGAAAATGACCATTCCGATTCTTATGGTAGAGAGTGTTTGACAGAATTAACGAAGGCTTTAGAAGACTACAGAGATGATCTGGTTGTGATTGTTGCTGGATATACTGAGCCTATGAATAAATTTTTTGAGTCCAATCCTGGATTAAAATCTCGTTTTAATACATTTATAGAGTTTGATGACTATAGTTCTTCTGAGATGGATAAAATTTTGATTTCCATGTGCCAAAGAAACGATTATGTTCTAGATGATGAAGCTAAAGAAAAAATCCACTTGTATTTTGAACAGCAAATTTTATCGAAGGAGGAGAACTTTGCAAACGGCAGGTTAGCAAGAAACCTGTATGATAATTTGGTTATGAATCATGCAAGACGAGTAGTAAAAGTAGATACTCCAAGCAGTGTTGATTTATCAACCATTAAAGCCGAAGATTTCAATTTTGAATATAGTAAAGTGGAAGATAATTGACATATTCCTGCAAACGGTTCGAACACAAAAAAGGCTGTGGACTTGTTCCAATAAACGGTGAAATAGTCAAGACAATCAATCGTATCGAGCCATGTTGAGACAGTAGCGTTTATTGTCCAAACTAGATGTCGAGATGTAAATGATCCAGTGGACACTGTGTTTAAGGCACTAGGGTGGAATAGATGTCTATTACAAAAAAAGAAGAGGGCACATTTCTTCTGCAGATAAAGGGGAAGAATACTATGTTTTATTGGGCATTGCAGTATGGACCGTATGTTGAAGTTTTGAAACCGGAAGGTTTAAGAAATCGGTTCAAATAAGCTATTTTTGAATTGAACAATAAGTATAAAAAATGATTACGGATAATTTTATTTCTATCAACTTAAGTTTGAAAGTAGAAAAGGGGGATTCAAGATGAAGGTAATATTGAGTAGGAAGGGTTTTGATAGTGCTAATGGTGGTATACCTAGCCCGATATTTGAAGATGATACAATGCTGTCATTTCCAATTCCGAGTAAGGATCGTGAGATGGATAAAATTGCATATAATGAATTGACCTATAATGGGGTTCTGTTATATAAGATACTTAAAGATCTTGGCTATAGTGGTGATGAATGCTGTCACCTTGATCCAGACCTGGATATTACAAGAAGAGTAGATCCAGTTGCAGGGTGGAAACCTGCATTTGGGCAAATAAATCAGTCTGCATCATATCTGTTAAATAATAAGATAGACGAAGGTGACTTGTTTTTGTTTTTTGGTAACTTTAGGCATGTTGTTGAGAGCGATGGAAAATATAAGTTTGCACGCAGAAATAAAAATTCAGAAGATCCATACTATGGTAGAGAAATGCAGGCTATATGGGGATATCTTCAGGTTGGAAAAGTCATTTCAGAAGCTGAAGAGCAAAAGGAATTTTTCTGGCACCCACATGCTTGTAATAAACGGATATTTGGAAACAACAATCTGATATTTACAGCTGCGGAGCATCTGTCATTTGCACCGGATATGCCCGGATGTGGGATTTTTTCTTATAATGAAAAAAGAGTACTTTCAATGCCTGGAAAACCCAAGGCAACCTGGAAGAAGGAGAAGGCATATGATGTAGACAATATAAATGAGATAAACAATAGGAAGAGTAAACGCAAGAATTCAGCCAAAGACCCGGAAGGAATTTATTATGCAGGAATATGGCAGGAATTGGTTCTGAAGGATAATAAAGAGTCGAAAGATTGGGTTAAGAGAATATTCTGATGTACAGAATAATGTACATGAATTCTTGTGTACTGATTTTTAAATGAAGAGGAGGTATAGATTGTGTTTTTTAATGAAGAAGAATTAAAAGTAGCTGAGGACCTGGCTTGGAAGATGCTTGATGGATGAACCATGCTTATATGCCAAACTTAATGGATTATGCACATTTTTATTACAAAGGACAGATCATTTTTGATCCATGGATGAATGAAAAGTCACAGGGATTACTTTGGCCAGATCACGAGAGCAAAGAAACCTCTGTTAATCCGGTTGAGTATTATGGACATAAAACAATAGAAAATTATATAGTTAATTTATTTATGCTTAGACCGGAATGGGCACCTGAAATTACAGAAAAAATCAAGAAAAATTTGGGAGCTAATGGTAGATTATCATGGATAACATTCACTATGCCAATTGAGGTTTATATTGCTATGTCAGATGAACAAGCTGAGGAAGAAAAGGGAGTAGTTTGTATTGAAAGTGGAATGCCTGATTCTAGTAGAATATATTTGGAAATGGTAAAGCTTCCGCCGGAGTTAGTTACAATAGTTAAGAATGGATGGGAGCGAGAAATATTTTTTAGAAAAAAGAATGCTAAGAAAATTTTTGAGCTGCTTTATCCAGATGGTATAAGGTTCGACTACAAAAAGGCTTTAAATAGAATTAATGGTGAGAAAGTTAGACTGATAGGTTGGGGAGATTAGTTTGAGAAAATGGACTGAAGAGGAATTGTTTAATGAGTTATCTTCAATCTGATGATTATGCTTTACATCACGTTGAAATACGTCCCAGGTAATTGATACACAAGATGAAGTGATTCAGGGAATTAGAGATGCTAAATTTATAATGAGGGCAGTTATTGAATGGTTTTTATTTATCAAGAGTTCTTAGCGAAAAAGAAGCAAGGATTAAATGTAAGAATAATAGTTTCGCAGGAAGACTCAAATAAAAATATGATTTCAAAAATGAAGAAACCTTAGCCACTGCACTTGATTATGAACTTGTAACAAAGTTTGCTAAGGAGTTTATGGAATTATATAATGGGTTTTATTTTTAAGCAAAGAAAAATTAGAAGTTGGAGGTAAGTAGTTGAAAGAAAATCGAGCGGATTTTAGCAATATAAAATCATTTGAAGAATTTAACAGATACTATTGGTATCGAGAAGAGCTTTCGCAAATTTGTAAGTCTCTTGGATTAGAATACAGAGGTACAAAACAGGAGCTGAATCATATTATAGAACAATATTTTAAGGGAAATAGAATAGAAAAGTCTGTAAGAAAAGTAAACAAAAGACAAGCCGAAGCGATAACCTTAAATACGCCATTGCTTGAATGTGGCTTTTCCTTTAACCAAAAATTTCGAGAGTATTTTTCGGTTGTAACAGGCGTAGATCCATTTAAATTTAATGCTGACATGGCTACAGCTTGGCGAAAAGTAAAAGCTGAGAATGACTTAAACTTTACAATTCAAGATATGCTGAAAGTATACTATGGTGAGTCAGACTATGCTAAGTATGATCATTCAGTTTGTCAATGGAATCAATTCTTAAAGGACTTTTGCTCAGATGAATTTAGCGATTTTTATTCTAATAAGTTAAAAGTTGCTGCTATTCTATGGAAAGAAGTCAGAGATTCAACAAATGAAAAAATCTATTCAAGACAACTTCTGGATGAGTATAGATACAAAATAGAGGAGCATCAAAAATAAACAAATCCCAGTTTGTCGAGGTAATATCTTTTAACGATAACCTTATGCAATCGTTAAATAGTTTAGTAGATATGTTTTCGTATACAGACGGGATGTAATGTTATGAGACATATGTTACAGATATAAAAAAAGAGAGATACTTTAATATAATAGTTATTACCGACAAAACAATATCAAAAAGGAGTATCTCTCATGAAAAGTATAACAGAAGAAATGCGTTTTCTCCAATGTTTATGTGAATATGCTATTAAGTATGGAGTAACTCAAGTAGCAAGATGGTATCATATCAATAGGCAGTTTGTATACCGTCAATTAAAAAATATGATAGAGATGTACGAAGTCTTGCATTAAAATCAAGAAAACCGCACAAGAACCCAAATGCACATAATGAGGAAGAACTTGACTTAATTCGGCGTATGCTCAATTGTAATGATATATATTGTCTTGCAGAAGTATATGTAAGATGTAAGAGAAATGGATCCACAAGAAGTTAAAGATAAATTTTTTGGATATAGGTCCCTACTTTTTCGAACAGTTTAAATAAAGGATGCATTACTTTTGACGAAAATCTCAGCAGTTAATACTGTATATTTGAGTTAATTTAAAGAGTTTTTACTGTAAATATATTGATATAATCGATTTGCTTTGATACAATTAAGAAAAATAATAATTATATTTTTAGGAGGATTTTATGGCGAATATAATTGCAATAGTTTGGGATTTTGATAAAACTCTAGTTAATGGATATATGCAAGAGCCTATATTTGAAGAGTATGGGTATGATGCTACACAATTTTGGAAAGAGGTTAATTCGTTGCCAGAAAAGTATTTAAAGGAACAAAATGTTAGAGTTAATCCTGATACAATATATTTAAATCACTTTATAAAGCTTGCAAAAAATCGAATTTTCGAGGGTTTAAATAATGAGAAATTAAAATCACTTGGGGAAAAATTGAAATTTTATAATGGTGTACCAGAAATATTTGAGAGTACAAAGAAGGCTATTGAAGATAACTCTTTATATCAAGCTCATGATATAAAGGTTGAACATTATATTGTAAGTACTGGAATGAGTCAAATAATCAAGGGGTCAAAGGTCATTGATTATGTCGAAGATGTTTGGGGGTGTGAATTAATTTAAGGCGAAGATAATGAAGGAAATTCATGCATTAGTGAGCTGGGGTACACAATAGATAATACTAGTAAAACTAGAGCATTGTTTGAAATAAATAAAGGTGTTAATAAAGAAGGTGTTTCTGATGTTAATTTAAAAATTCCTGAAGAATTAAGAAGAGTACCTTTTGTTAACATGGTGTATGTCGCAGATGGACCTAGTGATATTCCGGCTTTTTCTCTTGTAAATAAAAATGAGGGAGCAACATTTGCTATTTATCCTAAGGGTGATATAAAAGCAATGAAACAAGTTGAACAACTACGTTCAGATAATAGAATAAACATGTATGCAGAAGCGGATTATAGTGAGGGGACTACAGCTCATATGTGGCTAATAAATAAAATAACAGAGTTTGCAGATCGAATTGTGAAGGAAGAAAAACAAAAATTGGCAAAATATACGGATGTAAACACACCCAAACATTTAATATAAATTTAAAAGGTTGCATAATATTTAGTGCTAGTAAGCGAAAAAGATTATCTTTCAATGCTAAATATTATACAACTATAATCTAATAATAGAAAGGGAGGTTTTTATGGATCTAATTCAAGCAATTTTAGATGGTATAGCAATAGCAGCAATCTTCAATGGTATAGTGGCTGCTTTGGTTCTTATCAATCCAAGATACTTTTTTGATTCTTATCCAAAAGCAATTCAGAAGGCTGCACCGGAACAAATGACAAAAAAAGAGAAAAAAATTAATGTTATCCTAACGATTGTGATTGTAGGGATTTGTTTGATATATTCCATAGTGAGCCTCCTACACACAGGAATTACTGGATTTAGGAATATTTTTATAATGGGATACATTCAGTGGTCCATATTAAACTTAGGAGATTTCTTTTTGTTGGACTGCCTTTTGTTTCAAGGTAAGTATAAGTCAAAGATTGTGATTCCTGGTACAGAAGGACATCCAGATTATGAATTTTGTAATTGGATGAAACATTTGGCAATAAAGGAACATTTTGTCGTTGCACCATTAATTATTGTACCACTTGTATCGGTGATTCAGGCAGGTGTTATATTCTTAATAAGATAATCCAATCGAAGGAGGTAGTATTTTATGCAGAAAAACTTAGAACAAATGAGAATAATAAGAATAATTTCAGGTGTGTTAGATGCAATCACTTTAATGTATTTTGTATCATATATGTATTGGATTTTTGCTGTGCTTAATAAGGATAGCCACATCTTATCTGACTTTTTTATCAAAGTAAACCCAATGACCGTAGGAACATACTGCATGGGGCTTTTTATGATATTACATCTGATTGCCTTTAGAAACCCTATAGGAAGGTGCGTAATTTGTATCCCATATATACTATCTCTAGTTGTATCTTTTATAGCTACTATGGGTATGACTGGCTGGGGTGATTTGATTATGTATGCTCCACATATCCTTATAATTGGTCTTGCAATTACAATAATGGTCAAGCAGAAAAAAGATAAGCTAAAAATACTATATAAATAAACTAGAATTTTCGGAGGAAAGGTTATGGGAAAGAAGAAAAGAGTTACTCTACCAAAAAACTTTGAAGAACTAATTAACAATGGAGACATAGAAGGGCTTAAAGCACTCTATGAAAAGTGTGAGCTCAATGCCTCATATGATGGACGCTTTGGAAAGAATACAGCCCTTCATCATGCCAATGTACCTGAAGAACTTGCTCGTTGGCTTGTAGGAGAGGGTTTAGATGTAAACGTTGAAAATTATTACGGTCGTACACCCCTATATAGTCATGCTACCCTAGGAAGAAGTAGTGTTAAATTATTCTATGACTTGGGTGGAGATATTGAGAAAACTGATAGATACGGAAATACCCCACTGCATACTGCGGCAAGTTTTTTCCATTCAGATACAGTTCGTTTTTTAGTGGAAAAGGGGGCAAATATTTGTGTGAAAAATGATATGGGTCAAACCCCACTTGCTTCTTGTCTATCTGTTTGCGGGAATTCCAATATTATTGAAGCTGCTAAAATTGCCGATATCATATTGCAGGCGGGGGACAAGATTACACCTGATATGATAGAAAGAGTTAAGCATATAGGCCAAAATTTTGAATTTCATAGGGAGAACTTTCATAAGGATTCTATTCCTGAAACAGATTCAGCACTTAAAAAACTATACACATTATTTAATGTGGAACCTGTTAAAGAACGTAAAATTCATGATGGCATTTCTCCAATTATTGTCAAAGATGGGTCTTGGAAAGAACAATTTGAGATGCTTTGGGATTTTTTGGTTCCTTCCCGTGGACCGGCAAAAACCCTACAGGGGGAAGCTATTCGTATAAGTGGACGAGTACATGATGAATTATATAGAAATGGTGGAGTGAATTGGGATAGGGGATATCGCAACATGCTTATAGCTTTATTGAAATTTTTTGCATCTGGAAATTCTCTTGCAGAAAAAGAATTAGAGGAAGCTAAAAGGCTAGTATCAGATATTCGCAAAAAAGATAGTGATGAAGATTTCATAATAAACCACTTGTGCCAGCTTTCGGTTTTATGGGTAGGGTTAAATCCTGATCCAATTTCATTAGATAAAACCAATTATACTAGGTAATAGAATATAAGTTAAATGTCAGTAAAGGTATATTAGTGAAATGTTAAATCAAATCAAAGTCTATTGGTATAAAGAAAAAACTGAATACGAGGATAGATATAAACAAGCATTTTTAAAAGACTATGAAAAATCAATAGAATACCTTGAAAAAATGAAAAGTTATCTATTGGATAAAAAGGAAGAAAATCCGCAAGACATAGATTTTAATATTGCAGTTACATTTCTTAACATATATGATAAGGAGATTATAGATGGAAAAAACAAAAGTAATAGGAAAAAATATAGGGGTCATCGCACTTTCTATCATAGTACTAATAATAGGAGGAATTGCAGAAAACCTAGCTAAACAATACTTTTCTGGCCAGTATTTACAACTTATAATACCAGCCCTTGTAAGGATTGCAGTTACCATTGTCCTAGCCTGGTTTGTATCATCAAAGCTGTTAAAAATTGACTCAGATGAACTGGGACTAAAGTTAAAGAAGATAGATATAAAATTGGTCCTTATTTCTCTTGCCTTGCCAATCCTAGTCCTTGTTTTCTATGCCTACATACTTCCAGGTCAAGCATATGTTGCAAGGCCGGGAACATTTTGGATATCTCTGATAACTGCTATTTTTAGTCTTGGTATTACAGCAGGAATATGTGAGGAGTTAATATTCAGGGGTATGATTTTCAGGTACATGAAGAAAACTCTAGGTCTAAAAGTTGCGGTGATTATACCTGCTATCTTATTTGCATGTGCCCATATAATGAACATGCAGACTTTTGATCTTATAGACCTGGTACTTTTAATTCTAGCTGGTTCATCTGCTGCAGTAATGTTTACCCTGTTTGCACTGAAATCAGGTTCAATCTATCCAGGGGCATTGGCGCATACGGTCTGGAACACTCTTATAATCGGAGGAGTCTTTGGAATAGGGGATATAGTTAATGGATTGAGTAACGAATCATATATTATAATTCCAGTAAAGTCTACGAGTAAGTTACTTACAGGTGGTAATTTTGGTGTTGAAGCAGCCCTACCAGCTATTGTTGGATTTATAAGCGCTGCCTTGCTTATAGGTTTTTTAGCGAGGAAAGCTTCAAAGGAAAGTAATTAAAGAGTAGGGGGATTGGATTTGCATAAAAATACTATCAAAAAGGTAAGAATCATATCCAATAACATCTCTTTTGATTCTACGCCAAGCCATGACGAAGAAGTGGAACAAGAACTTACCATAAATGATGAGGGAGAGGTAAGTTTTTCAGGATATGACTATGCTGATTATGAAGAAAAATTAGAAAAATCAAGGACTATGACTTCAAAAATACCTAAAGAAAAAGCTGATAAATTGCTTGCTGGATTTACAATATTTTTTGATTATGAATACATAGTAAACCACGCTATAGATGTTGGGTCTTGGGACTTAGAAATAACGAGTAAGGATGGGAAAGTACGTATATATACGGGTTCACTTTGTACGAGGATTGATTATGAGGGTCAAGACCTGTCGGATCTTGTTCGTGATACACTAGGTATGAAGGACTTGTTTGTCTTTGATGGAAGGGACAGGCCAGACCTTATAAATAGAATCACTTTGGATTATCTGAGAACTACAAGAATAGAAGCAAGTTATGAAGAGGAAAATGGTGATGAGGAACGTGGTGAAAAGGAAAATGAAGAGCGGGAATACTTAACTTGGAAATATAGTGAACGATTAATTATAGATAGAAAGACAGAAACCCTAGAACATATTCAAAATGTTGCCCCTGGTCATAAGGTTACTCGCAAATTTGAGGTTGAAGACAGGGTTAAAAGTCTGTTGAATAGTTTTGACCCAGAAGCCATATTTACTAATATCGAAGGGAATCCAGATGATGCTATAGATAGGCCAGATGAAGAAAAGGACTATATCATCACCATTGACTGTAAGAATGGGGCAAGCCGTGCTATAAGTGGTAGTTTTGATAAAAAAGGACTGCCAGATGACTTTGGAGACTTTATTGAAAAGGTAATTGATTTTATGTATTACTATGGATTTGGAGAAATTTTCTCCAAAGCAAATTACAATGGGGTGAAAAGACGTAAATCTGATTACATTTATTGCAGTGTAAGCTTTAGTGGGGGATACAAAACCTACTATTATATCACTGATGATGATAGTATAGAGGTTGGTGATTTAGTTATTGTTCCTGCAGGCCGGGATAATCATGAAGCAGTTGTAGAGGTAGAGGAGATTGAATATTTTAGTGAAGACGAGGTTCCTTTGCCTGTAGAAAAGACAAAGAGGATTATAAGAAAATATCTTGATGATGATTTTGCTTAAAAATTTGATTGTATGATATATTTGCCTGGAGAATGGAATATACCACAGATTTATGTGGTGGCGTTTATTTCGTCTAGGTATAAAAATGTGGATTTTATAGAGTATAAAAATGAATTTTGTAGTGTTTTAAGAGGAGATATAATGTATTATTCAGAATTAGTAAAAAAAGCTATTAATATTATGTATGAAGCTCATAAAGAAGACTTTGATAAAGGTGGATATCCTTATGTTTTCCATCCATTCTACCTTGCAACTCAAGTGGATGGAGAATGTGCTACATGTGTTGCATTACTTCATGATTTAGTCGAAGATCATAGGGATAAATATGACTTTGATTATTTAATAAAAGAGGGCTTTCCTCTTGAAGTAGTCGATATATTACGATTATTGACTCATGAAAAGGAAGTACCATATATGGAGTATATAAAATCTATATCTAAAAATCAAATTGCGAGAGAAGTTAAGATTCAAGATTTAAAACATAATATTAATATTGACAGAATGGATGGTATAAAGAGTAAAAAATACTCATTATATATCAAGGCCTTAGAAGTTTTGGAAGAATATGATTTAAATGAACAAGAATCAGTGACAAAAAGTGATAGTAGTATACTTAAATTTAAGGATGCAAGAAATATGAATAATAATAGTTTAAATTATGATGGAAGTAAATGGATATACTATCCAGAATTTTATACTCAATATAGATATGTACTTGGAACCAAAGGTAATAAACCAATTATTGTGATTGGAATTAATCCATCTACAGCAGGTCCAAATGACTTAGATAATACAATGAAATCTGTTGATAGATTAGCATCAAACAATGGTTTTGACTCATATATAATGCTTAATGTATATGCACAAAGAGCAACAAATCCTAGTGATATGGATACGATTTTTAATGAAAAACTTCATGAAGAAAATATGGAGGCTTTTAAATGGATTTTTAATAATGTAAAGAGTCCACCTATAATCTGGGCTGCATGGGGAACAAATATTTATAAGAGGTCTTATCTTAAAGGTTGTTTGAAATGCATAGTTGATTTGAGTAAAAGTTTTAATTCGAAGTGGTATAATGCAGGTGAGTTGACTGAAAAAGGCCATCCACGTCATCCATTATATTTACCAAAGGATACTAGATTTGAACCTTTCGATATAGATTCGTATATTAAAAATTTATAGAAAACAGGTGATTTAATCGAGTAGGTATTAAATGTCAAATGATGATTTTGTAAATTTAGAAGAATTGATTGAGTCTAGGAATTTTTGGAGGTAATAGTTTGAAAAAACAAATAAAGCAAAGACTAACCAGTCTAGCTACTGGAGAGTTAGTGGCCGTAGTAGTATTTTGGGTTAATTTTTTCCTATTTAAAAAATGGATTACTAGTACGAATGCTCTGATTTCTATTTCATTCCCCTTATTAATACTAAGTTTTGTACTTATACAAGGCTCAATATTTTGGTGTATTTTGATAAAACGGATTTCAAAGCCTAGGTTTGCTCAAAAATATACGGGAAGGATTTACAAGGGCTTAAAGATAATAGATTTAATCTTACTGTGTATAGGAATACTGGTGATAATATTCAAATATAGTGGCTTTTACACCTTAATAATATCCTTAGCGATTTGGATATTCGCTGTGATAGAATGGGTAAATTACTATAAATTACAGTTATCATACAGTCTAAATCCTGCTGTTTTACTAAAATACATACGAGAGGGAAAATTGAGAAAGAGTAAGATAGCAAGAGAAATTGAAAAAACTTGTAAAAAATAGGCCGGGGAATCTTTCTATAAGGTCTATTTTTTGTGCAATAATGGTATTCCATAGTGACATAGGTATTTTGAGTCACTGGATATGGTATAATTATGTAGTGAAACTTAAATTAAAATAACAAAAAATAAGTGGCGAGGAAAACTATGACTATGAAGAATGATTTAAATATTATTGAAGATAAAAATATTGATTATAACAATATAGTCCTAAAGATAGGCCTACCCCTAATTGTCTTATTAGCCTGCATATTCTTTCTATACAGCATGGCCCAACATGATGGGGATTATACTGCTATAAGCAACCAGGGTCAAAGAATTGAACAAAGCATATATTACAAATATGATGGCAAAGTATATGCAATGATTCCTAGTGGTGGCTACTACCAGGTAGAAGGTGCTGATACAATCACATTTAAAGTAGTTGATACAGATATCACTTACAATAAATGTGTTGCAGTGGACAAAAACAATGTCTACTTTGGAAATAAGATAATAAGGGACTTAAATCCCAAGGCTATTTATTCTATTGGCAATGGTTATTTTAGTGATGGCAAAAGTACTTACTTTTGCTCAAACCAATCGGAAAGAAATACTGACCTATCCTGGCCAATGGAAGTCATTCAAAGTATGGAATATATTGTATCAAAGGACAAGAAGCCACAATCATACATATACCCATATCAAAAACTTGCGACTAAAAGATCAATTAAGAAGTTTGACAGACTTATATATTTTGCGACAGATGGGAAGAACCTTTACTACAAGGGCAAGCCTCTTAAAAATGCTGATATCAATACAATAAGTACGGTTTCAGGTAATGGAGAGTTTTTCTGCGATAAAAAAAATGTATATTACAAGGATGAAATTCTACCTATAAATAATTCAGGTCAATTAGAGATAGTTGAAATACCACAGGAAGATTATTTCCTATACGATAGGAAGACTGGCGAGGTTTTCAATGGGACTTACAGGTTTGATGAAAAGTACGCCCCATATGAAGTTATTGGAAATAAAAGCACCCATGCCCATAGTATGTTTTTTATATCCAAGGATGGACTATATTACTATAATTCAAAAAGGCATAGGATAGAAAGGTCTGGTGATAATCCTTTTAATGGGGATGTAAAGGCCTTAACTGACAATGTTTTTTCAGATAATGATAAGATCTATTACCTGAATGCCTATGAAGAAATCAGGTATGGCAAACATCGTATACCTAGAACCTTTATTAAACATACCCTATTAGTAGCTTTTGATTCTAAAGAAGGTTGGGAAAAGATAGGAGATATTGACCATGGTATTATAGGGTCACTTTGGGAAAAAAATGGCCTCTACTACTACTTTGACAACCTGGGAAATAGCCAACTAATAAAAGATACGGTTTATAAGATAAGGGATAAAAAGGTAATTGATGATATGATGTCCAATATTAAAAAACGAAGCGATGATAAAATAGGGGTTGATTATATAAGAAATTCCATAGCAGAGAAAAAGATTGACCCAATTTCTGGTGAAACTATATCTGATGCTAGTGTTACAATTTATGGTTCCAAATATAAGATTGTAAGAAACATTGGTCTTTTAGTAATTACTATCCTTATAATATTAGGCAGGAGACATTATTGGAATAGTAGAAAATACTAGCACTTTTTTAGAGATAAGCTTTGTAAACATCTATTTCGTCTTAATAGAAGCCTTTGCTAGCAAGAAAGTCACAAGCACTATAGGAATGAAAATAGTTTATTGCCTTAGTATTTGTGGTACCTATTAAATATGACAAGCATGTAAAAAAAGAATACTTTTATAAAGGAAAAAGTTGATTATTAAAATCATACAGGAGGTAGTATATGAGCATTATAAAATCATTAGCAAATAGAAGATCATATTATGATATAGATAAAAATATGCCGGTTTTAGAAAATGAAATCGAAGAAAAAATAAAGGTGGTTACAGCCTTAGTACCAGATGCATTCAATTCGAAAAGTGCCAGGGTAGTGATTGTTTTTGGTGAGAAGCACGACCTATTATGGGATGAAATTTACAATGCATTCGAGGGAAAGCTAGCAAGGGAAAAGGTTGATTCCTTCAAGGCAGGGGCAGGTACAGTCTTGTTTTTATATGACGAAGAGACAGTTAATAATTTACAAGAAAAATTTAGCAACTATGCAGACAACTTTCCTGTTTGGGCAAATCAGGCAAATGGAATGCTACAGCTTGCTGTTTGGTCGGCCTTAAGAGAATTAAAAGTAGGTGCTTCACTTCAACACTATAACCCAGTGATTGATGAAAGGGTAAAGGAACTTTTCGATATACCTAGCCAATATAAGCTAGTTGCCCAGATGCCTTTTGGAGGAATAGTTAGTGAGCCAGATCCAAAAGATAAAGAAGACATTGAGCAAAGGGTAAGTATAGTTAGGTAGCCTAAATAAGAATTATACAGAATAATAAGTATAAAAACTAAAAGAAAAAGGTCATCTAATTTTAGTAGAAAATCAAAAATATATAACTTAGCAGATCTTTTAAAAAATCATAGACTTTAAATGTGTAAATATTTAGAGTATCTGATATAATAAATAATAATTAAGGAGGAATATAATTATGGATAAAAGAGTTGATAATATAATTATCGGATTTGGTAAAGCAGGAAAAACATTGGCTAATTACTTAACTAGTAAGGGAGAAAAGACTATATTAATAGAAAAATCTCCTAAAATGTATGGAGGTACTTGCATTAATGTTGGTTGTATTCCATCTAAGTTCCTAGCAACAAGGGCTGATAGGAGACCTTTTAGTAACATAAATAATCGAGACTATTATAAAAAGTCTGTAGAAGATAAGAAGGGCCTAATAGCCAAGTTAAATAAGGTTAACTATGATAAGGTCGCAAACAATGAAAATGTTGAGGTTATTGATGGACTTGGATCTTTCGTAGATGACCATACCATTAGTATAAAGACTGATAAGGGAGACTACCAGGTTTATGGAGAAAGAATTTTTATTAATACTGGAGCAAGGCCTTTTGTACCTAAGGTAGAAGGTTTAGAAATAAAGAAGAGGATCCACTCTAGTGAGACCCTAATGGACTTAGAAGAATTCCCTGAAACTCTAGCAATATTGGGAAGTGGATTTATAGGACTTGAATTTGCTGCCACATATGCGAAATTTGGGACTAAGGTAACTATCATAGATATGGGGGTCAAAATCTTACCAAGAGAAGACGAAGATGTGGCTCAGGAAGTATTTGAATCATACAAGTCATTGGGAGTAGACTTTATCTTTAATGCAGCATTAGAAAAAGTTGACCAGGATGAAGAAACTGTTAAAATTAAATATTCAGTTAATGGTCAAAAGCAGGAACTTACAACAGAGGCACTTTTAGTTGCAACTGGTAGAAGGGCAAATACTGAAGAACTTAATTTAGAAAAGGCAGGAGTAAAGGTCTCAGAAAGAGGCTTTATCGAAGTAAACAAACACCTACAGACTAATAAGGACCACATATTTGCTATGGGAGATATCAATGGTGGACCTCAGTTCACATATGTATCTTTAGATGACTACCGTATTGTGAAAAGCTACCTAGATGGCAAGGGTGAATATACAAGGGATGACAGACAGCCAATAGCTTTTTCAGCATTCCTTCATCCTACATTCTCAAAAGTAGGTCTAAGTGAAAATGATGCGATAAAGGCAGGATATAAGGTTAAGATAGCAAAGCTGCCAGTAACTGCAATTCCAAAGGCAAAGATACTTGGAAACCAGACAGGTATTTACAAGGCCGTTGTAGATGCTGATACAGACCAGATTTTAGGTGTTGTCTTATTCGGAGAGGAATCTCATGAAGTGATAAATATTGTGGTATTGGCTATGATTATGAAACAGCCATATACAGTGTTGGCAAATCAGATTTTTACTCATCCTACTATGGCAGAGGCATTGAATGACTTGTTTGGGATGATTAAGTAGTGAGTTCGGATAAGCAAATTATGAATAGGTAATTAAGTAGAATTAAGTTAGGAGGTGTGACTTTGTAGGGGTTAGATTGATGAGGGACTTAATTCTACTAAATTCATATGCTGTTTATTAAGTTCAAAATATTTAATAAAAAGAAGGAGATTAAAAATATATGTCAAATCAAGTATAGTATGCACATCAACGCAGCGTTAAATGGTTAAAACATCTGCCAAGGACACAGTTCTCACAAGGGGCTTTATATGAGATTGGTTCACTATTGACATTCTTTATGGTAAAAAACTACGCTGATGAATATATTGATATACTTAGAACTGGCACTAAACAAAAAATTGGTATTAGTGATAGTGAAGATAATGATAGTTTAGGAGTAATTGCTGAACAGATTTCTGATACGACAAAAGATTATATTTTAAAAGAACTTAGCAAAAATTTGAAAGGGTATGCATTAGAAGATTTTGTAGAAGATTTATTAAAAGCTATGGGATATCATACCAGATTATCAAAACAAGGCGGTGATAGCGGTATTGACATAATAGCTTATAAAGATGAGCTACCTCCTAGAATTCTCGTCCAAGTTAAGAGTCAAGATAGTGATATAAAAGAATCTGTTATACAGTCATTGAAAGGTGCAATGCGTGAAGGTGATTATGGCCTTTTTGTAACATTATCAAACTATACAAAAAATGCACAGAAATATTTGGATAATACGCCAATAATTAGGGGCATTAATGGAACAGAACTAGTTGAATTAATATTAAAATATTATCATGACTTAAGTGATAAATATAAAAAGATGATTCCACTGAAGATGGTATATATTCCAGTTCCAAAAGAAGACTAATTTAATTGCTGGTTAAATTTTGTTAAGACTGGAAATCCAAATGACAATGGTCTTCCTAAGTGGGAACCATACACAAGTAGTAAGGTGATCGAATTTGTCGACAGGGTGGAGATGATTTTAGATCCTAACGAAAGTCTCTATAAGATTTTTGAAAAGGATTAGCCTTTATAAAATTCTTATCTGGGTAAGAAAGTTCAAAAAGTAAATAGAATTAGTAGTTTTAAAAAATAATCTTAGATAAATAATTATACTACAAATATATATTTAAAATATAAACTAGTGAATATAAAACATTTACTGCTTTTTTCTTGCTTATAACTAATAATATATAATTTAATGTAATTTTATTTATAAAAATTAAATTTAACATGTATTTACACATATATAGACATATAGACAGATTTTTAAAAAAATAAATAAATACATTATTGAAATAGAATATAAACCATGCTATAATTGATATCAGTTGAGGACTTTAATATTGCGAAAATGGTAGTAATATTAAATTAAAAACATCTGTATAAGGTAGGAATGCAGATAGGATATAGTCATATTTGACTATATCTAGTGAGGGTGTATATAGAGGAAAAACTGCGGTTTTATCTTTGTATATAAATAATTCAAGGGGGTACTTTATGAAAAAAGTAGTAAATGTACTGCTTGCGACAACATTGGCGACAAGCAGTATAGCAGTATTACCAAATGCTGCACTTGCAGATTCAGCTGGATCGACAGTTGAAAGGATTGGTGGGATCAATAGGTATGAGACTTGTGTCAATATCTCTAAAAAATCATTTGATAATTCAGATGTAGCAATATTGGCGTCAGGTCAAAAAGTTCATGATGCTTTGACAAGTGGAGGTATAGCTGCAAAGTTAAAGGCACCATTATTACTTACAAAAAAGGATACTTTACCGAACGTAGTAATGGATGAATTAAAGAGACTTAAGGTTAAAAGAGTCATTTTTGTTGGTGGCGAACAAAGTATATCTAAGTCATTAGAAAACCAGCTAGCTAAAACTTTCAAGGTTCAAAGAGTGAGTGGAAAAGATAGATATGAGACTTCCATCAAGTTAGCAGAAGAATTAAACAAGGGTTCTAAGCAGGAAAATATTATCGTAAATGCTAATACTGTAGATGCCTTGTCAGCAGGACCAGTAGCAGCTAAATTAAATAGGTCAATAATATTGACTGATGGAAAAAATTTACCAGAAGGATCTAAATCTGTTGTAGATATTAATTCATCTAGTAATATCATGATAGGTGGAACAGATTCTATGAATATCAAAGGCTTAAAGGGAGATAGGATATCTGGTATAAACAGATATGAAACATCTACAAAAATAGCTGAAAAGTATTACCAGGGTAACAATGACAAGGTTGTGTTAGCTAACGGAACAAATTATATAGATGCCCTATCTGCAATTAACCTAGTACTTAGCAAAAAGGCACCAGTACTATTGGCTAAAACAGATGCCTTAGATGCCAGTGTATCTAAGTACCTAGAAAAGAATGCAAAGGGTGCATACCTTCTAGGTGGGGAAGATTCTATTTCAGCTAGTCTTTCTAAAAACATTGAGAAAACTATAAAAGATGCTCAGTCTAAGGGTTCAAAGAGAACAGACGATAGGAAAAATGAAAATAAGAAGCCGGATAACAATAAACCAGACAATAAAAAACCTGACAGCCCTGTAGAATATGATGAAGTTAAGGTTTTAAAAGATGGTAAGTATGAAGTAGAAGCAGAAGGTTTCTCTAAACTATATGCTAAGTCTAAAAATAATAAATTAGTTGCAACTGTTGAAAATGGCAAGATAAAAGATATTGACTTTGAATACAATGATACCGATTCAGAAGTATACAAAAAACCTTTTGGACAGAATAAAGATAAATTATTTAAAAAACTAAAGGATAATAATTATTTCTTAGACAAGGACAAGGCAGAAAGTTTAAAAGAACTGAATACTATTGCTGATAAACTATATAAACTTGTTAAAGAAGATCCTAATGTTTTAAGAACAAACACTGAAGGTATCAAAAAGATAAACGATGAACACAAGGTTGATATAGTAACATCTGCAACATATACAACAGCAAGTTTATATAAGGGTAGTCATGACCTTATAAAGAAGATCAACGATGCTGCTGAAATCAAGAAGGTTCCTAGACCTAAAAAAACTGATAAGCTTAATCTTTTAGCAAAAGAAGATTTTACTAAGCTAGATTTAAATAAAAACTATCCGGATGGAGTTTATTATGGAGACGGATTCGGTTATATAGACAGTAAGCCAATACCACTAAAAGTTACTGTAGAGGCTGGTAAGATAAAGAGTGTAGAATTCGTAAAGGATGAAGTTTTAAAAGTAAAGCCTAATGATGAATATCCAGATCTACCAGATGATGGTAAAACTTTTATCAAGGGATATGAAGGAGCTATTGCTCTAGCTAAATCAGGCGAGACTAATAGACTTAACTATTTTTTGAAATCTGCAAGAGATACAGAAAGAAAGGTAATTAGTGAGGTTAAAAAATCAACTAGTGATGCTACTGTAGAAGCATATAACAAGGTATTAGATGAATTGTTCTCAAAGCATGAATTTGGTACACAAAAATTAAGACTTGATAAGAGTCACTTCGATAAGAACGTGCCACATGTATTAGAGTCAAGATTAAATTATTTAACAAGAACATACATGAATGAAGATCTTGATTACAGATACAAGGTGGATACTATAAGTGGAGCTACTTATACTGCCACAGGAACTATTGAAGCTATAGCAAATGCACTTAAAAAATCGGATTCTGATGTTAATTTCACTAACCTAACAATTCCAGAAAATAAAGGTTTGAAAGCTAGTTACAACGGAGGAAGTGAAATCGACTTTAATCAGATAGGATTCAAGGCAGAAATGCTTAAAAAGGGTGAAAATAAGCCAGTAGAAATAGCATTTAAGGACTTTGAAAAACATGGTATAAAGTTATGCTATGTAGATCATGCAACTGGAGAACTTAAAGAAATAAAGGGCAAGTTAAAATTAACTAAAGAAAACCTAGGATATGACACAAAGAAGGGTCTAGCTCTTAGATTAGTTCATGAAAAGACTAACACTGTTAAACTAATAAAGTCTATACAGATTTTTGATAATACAAAAATTCAGTGCACAGTTAAAAAAGTGCAGGTAAGTGAAGTTGGTAAAGAGGATTGGAAGGATGTAGAAGGATTTAACAGTACTCTTGATCCAAAGACTAAGCAGTTAGATTTCAATCAGAAACTTACTATATCTGAAGAAGTATCAAAAGCTTTGAAGGGTAAGAAGATAAAGTTTAGACTTGTTACAACAAGAGAAGACAACAATGGAGAAAAGATCTTTAATCTAAAGGGCGGAGACATAGTATGGCCAATATTTGATGATAGTGGCTATTACTCATTCACTATTGCTAATGAAGACTTTACTTCAGGTAGTGAACAGTACAAGTTAGATCAGGCAGGTATAAATAACTTCAGATTTGCTTTCAATGGAATAAAGTCAGGAGACTTTAGAGATGCCGTTGATGAACTTGCTCGTAAAAAGTATGAGATTAGAACTCAGACTATCAATTTAAATAAAGAAGATACTAATAAGAGCATAGAAGATTTAAAAGCCTTAGCCAAAGAAAAAGTTGATACTAAGTTAATTAAAGATGCATTCCAAAGAGGATTAATGAGTCAGAAGGGACAAGCATTATTAGATTCAGCAAAAGCAGTAGTAGATTACGATGAGATAGCTAATGCTATAAAGACCGCTGCAACAAAGGCACAAACAAAGTTTGATGTTAAATTTGAATTTGATGATGGTTCTATATATAAATTTAGACTTCCTGTATATTTTGAAATAAAGAAAGAGAAAAAGCACCTTCAACTTAAATTTGAGGAAGCTATAAAAGAAAAAAATGTACAGCTTTTACAAGCAGTACCAGATAGCTTTAAAGCCAATGACGAGGCAGCAAAGAAGAATCTAGAAGCTTTATCAAATACATATGGTAAGTTAGATAGAGATAAAATTGCTGAAAATGTTAAAACAACATATGGTAGCGCATCTAATAATATGTTTGTTGAGAAGGTAGAAATAGCTGATAGTGAATTAGAGAAAATAAACACAAGTAAGACTGGTGTATATAGTGTGAAAGCTACAGTGAAACTAATTGATTCTAACCAGGAAGAAACTAGAGGTGTGTTTGATATTCCGTTCGAAGTAGTACCATATCAGTCTGTAGGTTTCCATCCAAGTTTAAATAAATATAGTAAAACTACTAAATTGGAATACGGACCTGAAGAAAATATTGATATTACTCGTGATAAGGGCAATCAATCATTCTTAGGTTATTGGTTAAACTACTCTAAGAGATTAAATGCTGATGGAAATTGGGATACTACAGATTTTGAAAAAATAAGAGTAAATACATTAGAAGATCTTAAATTATTCACAATAGATGTTGTAAAGGGTGAGAAGGATACATATACTAAAGATGATATTGTAGACTTGACAAAGCCTGCAAAAGAGATTTTGGATCCTAATGGTCCAACTAAATTATACCTATATAACTTTGCAAAATCTGTAAATGGTGAACAACCACAAAAGGTATTAATAGGAGAATTTACTTTAAAGAAGTAATAAAGCAACAATAAATATTTGTTGAAATACTAAAGCAAATCAATACATATTCAGCAACATCATAAAAATTAACTTATGATGTTGCTGTTTTTAATAATGCACTTAGTTTATGATTTATAATTTAGATAAAATTATAATGCTGAACTGTGTTTTAATTATGAAAACTATCGGGTCAATGTTAACACTATAGTTGACCGACATTAACTTGGGGATATAAAGTTCTAAACAACCTAAAATTTGGGGAAGGAAGTGATAAGATTGGTTATTGAAATATGCATCTTTTTTATCGTAGCTTTAGCCTATTATTTCGCTGACTATATAAAAAAGTTTTGCAAAGAAATATACATTGTAACTTCAGTTATTTCTTTGATGTCTATTATCCATACAATCTATCTCTTGAATGGATATAGCATTAGTTATTTGGTAGGACTAAAACAATTTATGAGGGCTATAGATTCTGGTGCAATGGGAGGAGCATTCTTTATCCTAGTCATGTATATGGGTGTTTTTGATATGAAGTATAAAGTATCAAAAAGATTGAGGATGAACAGGGGAGAATTATCAATTATTGCATGTATTTTTACTATACCTCATAACACACATTACTTTTTTGCATTTTTATTAAATAGCAAAAATATTGTTAAAATGAGTGGGATTCCACTGTGGACAAATCTAATGATGTTCAGTGCTGGCGTATTTGCAATAGGGATAATGTTGCCACTATTTGTAACATCATTTAGATTAATAAGGAAAAAAATGACAGGCAAGAAATGGAAAAGCTTGCAAGAATTTGCATATATTTTTTATGCCATGGTTTTTGTACAGGTTATAATGGTTTATATATCTAAACCATCATCATTGGTAAGAAATATAAATTTAGCTTTCTATTGTCTTGTTTTCATTTCATACACTTTCTTCAAGGTTAAGATAATTATGGAAAAGAAGTTTGCGGCCAAAAAGGCAAGTTTGGCTGTAAAGTAGAATATATGAATATATATCTAACCAGATTATATTCCTAATATAATTGTGGTAAAGAGGGAGTCAAATTAATTTATACTTGGAGGTGTGTAATGGAAAAGAAAAATATGATAATAACTGCTGCAATATCTTTCTTGTTAGTCGTTGCAATAGTAATGGGGACAAGTATAAGTAAAAATAAGGTGGCAAGAAACGATAGTTCACCATCAAATAGAGTGCAAAGTGAGGATAATAAAGGTGATACATCTAATTCACCTTCAAATGATGATAGCAGTAACAGTGATATAAATTCAGAAAAGAAACCTAGTTCAAATAATGATTCAAGTTCTAATTCTAATTCATCTAGTTCAAAATACAAGGATGGAGAATATACAGGAAGTGCTCCTGGCTATCATGGGGATGTTAAGGTAAGTGTCAGGGTAGAAGGAGGACAAATTAAAGATATCCGTATTGTTGAGAATTCTGATGATGCAGAATACTTTGAAAAGGCTAGATCGTTGATATCCGACATAGTAAGTAAACAAAGTACAGATGTATCAGTTGTTAGTGGTGCGACTTATAGTTCCAATGGGATTATAGGTGCAGTTAATAACGCATTGGCTAGTGGAGGAAATTAATGAGTAAAAATATCAATAAGTTTATACTTATAAGTATAATAATGTCAGTATTTATTGGTGTTACCGGCTATAGCCTAGGGATGAGTTTAGGCAAAAATTCCATAGTAAAACAGCCATTGCCAATTGATAATAACGTGGCAGATAATAAAGAATCGAATGATAATGATGAAGATAAAAATACCAGTGGTGAAAGTTCTAGTTCAGATACTGGTAAAACTTCGAAAAATGATAATAAAAACAGTAAAAACAAAAATTCAAGTAGTGGCTCAAGCAGTGGTAGGAGTTCAAGGGGTGGAAGTAGTAGTTCTGCCAGTTCTGCCAACACAAGCATACCTAGTAAGTTAAAAGATGGAGTCTACTATGGTTCAGCAAAAGGCTATGGTGGTGACATAAAGGTCAAGGTTACAGTTTCTAATGGTAAGATATCTGATATAAAGGTAGAAAACCATTCAGAAACACCTGAATACTATGATAGGTGTTCAGGCATAATACCAAATATTATTTCTTCACAATCAACCAATGTAGATGGGGTAAGTGGTGCTACATTTACAAGTAATGGTATAAAATCAGCTGTTGCAAATGCACTAAAAAATGCTGGGGCAAGTACAGGTTCAGCTTCTGGTGGAGGAAGTGGTGCAGGAAATGAACAATCTGCAGAGAAGCCTAACCAGTCAGCTGATAAGGAAGAAATAAAGAAATTAAAGAAGCAAATCGAAGAATTACAAAATTCTAATGATGTAAGTGGAAAGTTAAAAGATGGAAAATATGAAGGTACAGGTACTGGATTTAAAAGCACTATAAAAGTAGAGGTAGTAGTAAAGGGTGGTAAAATTGAATCAATTAAGGTAGTAGAAAATGGAGATGACCATGATTATTTCGAAAAAGCTAAGGCCTTGATATCATCAATAATTTCTAAACAAACTACTAAGGTAGACTCGGTTTCTGGAGCAACCTTCTCTTCTAATGGTATAAAATCGGCAGTCAGGGCAGCCCTAAAAAAGGCGGGTTCATCCTCTGAAGGTGATAATAATGAAGAACTTAATAAGGAACTTTCAAAGATACGAGAAGAAAATAGGAATTTAAGTGAATTATTAAAGTCTTTGAATAATAAGATAGAAGAACTACAGAATTCTAATGATACAACTGGAAAACTCAAAGATGGAAAATATGAGGGTTCTGGAGTTGGATTTAAGAGTACTATAAAGGTAGAGGTAGAAATAAAGGGTGGTAAAATCGAATCAATTAAGGTAATCGAAAATGGAGATGACCATGATTATTTCGAAAAGGCTAAGGCCTTGATACAATCAATAATTTCTACTCAAAGTACAAAAGTAGATTCAATTTCCGGTGCTACACGTTCTTCTGATGGTATAAAATCGGCAGTTAGAGATGCCTTAAAAAAGGCTACAACTTCTAATGGTAATAGCGGAGAACTTGGCCAAGAACTTTCTAAGTTGCAAGAAGAAAATAAAAAGTTAAATGAATTAATTAAGACTTTGAAAGAAAAGATAGAAAAGCTTGAAAAAGATCCACAAAATCCTGGACATAAGGCATATAATGACGGCAACTACACAGGTGTAAATACTTATATACTAGATGCAGATAAAATAGAAAGAAATATAAGTGTAGACGTTCAAATATTAGAAGGGAAAATTAAAAATGTAAGTGTTATTTCTATAGAACCTGTAACTGAAGCCGATAAACGATTTATAGACGATGCTAAGAAGGGTGTAATTCCAAAGATAATAGAGAAGAATACTACAAGTGTTGATGCTGTATCTGGAGCTACATACACATCCAATGGAATAAAGGATGCAGTTAATGATGCCTTGAAGAAGGCAGCAAATCCATCTGTCAATCCTACTAGTGATGATTTAAAAAATCAATTAAAGCAAGCAATAGAAGAAAAAGAAAAAGTAGAAAAAGAAAAGGAAGCACTTGAGGCTCAAAATACTAATTTGAGAGAAGAAAATACTTCATTAAAGTCTGCTGTTGAAGAGTTAAAAAAGAAGATTAATGAGACGCCTTCTAGTTTACCTTCAGCGACTAAGGCCATGCATGAAAATATTATGTCAACTTTAAATGGAGCAATGGGGGTTGAAAAGGTAAAAACTAATTAAAAAAGATTTTCATTGACTTTTTCTCATATCAGGATTATAATAGCTATGAATATAATAAAAATATTCATAGCTATTTTTTTATTTATAAAAGGGGGGATAAAAATGACAAGAGCATTTACCGAGGAAGAGAAATTAGAAATAAAGAAAAAAATTATGGAAACAGCCCTTGATTTATTCCATGATAAGGGAACAAAATCCCTAAGTATAGCAGAGCTTACAAGGAGGGTAGGGATAGGTCAAGGAACTTTTTATAATTTTTGGCAAGACAAAGAATCCTTAATTATTGACCTGGTTGCCTACAGGTCGATTCAGAAGTTAAGTATAATAGAAAATGATTTTTCACAATCACTGGCAAATCCAGTAGAATTTTTATCTCAAGTAATTTATAAGTACTCCTTAGATCTTATGATTAAGATAAAAACCCAAGCTATATATAATAATGCCTTTAAGATATTGAAAAAGGATAAACTTAGTGAGGTAAGCAGGATAGAAAAGTTATATGGGGGATTTTTGCATAGATTAGTAGACTATTGGAGGGAGAATTCTGCTATAAAAAGTGCGGATGAAGTCGGCTTGGCAAATGCCTTTATTGGTAGCTTTTTACTCTGTTCAGAGTATTACCACTTTGATGAAGTCTATTTTGAAGAAGTGTTGGAAACCTTCATCATATCTGTAGTCACAAGATATATTGACCTATAGATTTATAGTGAAAGGAGTAAAAAATGGTATTAGATTTTATTGAATTAAAAAAAGAAGACATATTAATCGCAGGTGGAAAAGGGGCAAATTTGGGTGAAATGACTGCAGCAAGTATAAATGTTCCGAGGGGATTTGTAATTACTGCCAATACATACAGGGCCTTCCTCAAGTATAATAATATTGAGGACCTCATCAAGGATAAACTACTTGAAGCAGGAAATGATGAAAATAAATTGCTAGATGTAGCTACTTATTTCCGTCAAATTATTAAAAGTGGAAGATTTTCAGAGGATATAGAAAAAGAAATTACAAATAAGTACTCCCAACTGGGGGAAGATGTAAGGGTGGCAGTCCGCTCTTCTGCTACTGCAGAGGACCTGCCTGATGCAAGTTTTGCAGGTCAACAGGAAACATATTTAAATGTCAGAGGTGTTGATGACCTCCTAGACAAGGTCCGTAATTGTTATGCTTCCCTGTGGGGAAATAGGGCTGTAAGTTATAGACTTCATCAGGGCTATGACCAATTGGCTGTTTCCATTGCGGTAGTAATTCAGGAAATGGTAGAAAGTCAAAAGGCAGGAGTTCTCTTTACAGTAAATCCGGTCAGTAAAAAAGATACCGAGATGCAGATAAATGCCAGTTATGGTCTAGGAGAGAGTGTAGTAAGTGGCAGAGTGACTCCTGATACCTATATAGTAGACAAGAGTGGCGAGATTCTGGATATAAGCATAGGCAGTAAGGCGAGACAAATTGTATATGGTGAAAAGGATATCATAGAAGTTCAGGTTGAGGAAGATAAGAGGAATGTAAGAGCCCTAAGTGATGATGAAATAGTTGATCTTGTAAAGACTGGCTTGAGCATCCAAGACCACTATGGTAGACCTATGGATATAGAGTGGGCTATTAGGGATGGTCAAATATATATTTTACAGGCTAGGGCTATAACTACCCTTAAAAATAATGAAATTGATGAGGATAAGGTTAAGGCCTACCTAAAGGATATGAAGCTAAGTAAGGGAATACGTGAAAATCTGGGCTTCCTTTTAGAGAAAATGCCTTTTGCCTATAGGCCCCTAGACTATGATTTCATGATTGCTATAAATGATCAAAAGAGTAAGATCTTTGCTGAGGGTGGCATAGTAATAAATTCCAATCCACAAATGGATCAAGATGGTATTCAGACCCTACCAGATGGTTCTAAGTCTATAAATAAAAATATTTTTAAAGTTTTAAAAATTATAAAGAAGATAAAAGACTTTGATTATTGTTCAAGTAAGTGTGAGGAATTTATGACTCAATATAGGGATGAACTTGATGGGATTAAGAATATTGACTTTAACAAGATGAACTTGGAAGAGAGTAAGAATTTTTTGAAATATAGCTATTTACTTACTAAAAAGCTAGCCTATGACAGGTTTAAGTATGCCATGTTTCCTACTATGATAGTCTTTGATAAGTATAGCAAGATAATAAAGAAGGTTAATCCTAGCTATACAGCCTTTGATTTCTACTGGGGACTAGACAATAAGACAGCCTTAGTTAATAATGAAATTTCACTGATAGGACAAAAAGTACTAGATGATTCCAAGTTAAAGGAGTCAATTTTATCGGGTGCAAGTTTTGAGGACCTTTGTGCTAGATTTGGAAATTTTAAAGAAATGACGGATGAATTTATGAAAAAGAACGGTTTTAAATCCGACTATAACTGTTATTGTTTAGAGGCAAAGACCTTTATTGAAGAACCTGACAGGATAGTCAATATTATCAAACCTATGTTAAATTTGGATAGTAAAGATGACCTAAATAGTGGCGAAAAAGACTTTGATGACTTGATGGAAAAGTTAAAGGATATTTATGGAAATAAGTACAAGCGTCTTGAAAAGGACATTAAACACTTTAGGTACTTCCATATAGTTCGTGAAGAAAGTCAATACTTATGGGAAAGTTTATTCTATTACGTAAGAAAGTGTGTTTCCAGGATAAATATGATATTGCTTGATAGTGAAGACTATAAGACAGGAGTTGCCAACCTATTTTTAAAGGACCTGGTCAAGGCCATGGATAGGGGTTATTTAAGTGAGGAAGACAAGGCAAATATTAGGCGAAGACAAGAAAAATTCCCTCTAGCAACAAGGGTATGGGAGGCATCTAAATTACTGGTTTTTGATGCTAAAGGGGACCTTTTAAAAGGAGTAAGTGGAAGCGCCGGTAGTGTTGTTGGTAGGGTTTGTATTATCCGTAATACAGACGAATTCTACAAGATGCAAAAGGGTGATATCCTGGTTTGCCACCTAACTGACCCTGAGTGGACACCACTATTTAAGTTGGCAAGTGGTGTAGTGGCGGATACGGGAGCAGCCCTAAGTCATGCTGCCATAATTGCAAGGGAATTTAATATTCCGGCAGTTCTCGGAGTAGGATTTGCAACTAGTAGGTTTAAGGACGGAGATATGATACAGGTCGATGGAGATAAGGGTATAGTAAGAGGTTTGTAATATGGTTTCAGGTTATGACAAAAAAGAAGAGAGGAGAAGGGCAATTTTAAATGATCCGATTCTTCCCCTCCTGGTAAAAACTTCCATACCGACTATCATAGGTATGTTGGTAATGGTAATTTACAATTTGACAGATACATTCTTTGTTGGAATTTTGAATAATAAGTCTATGACTGCTGCAATAGGTATAGTATTCAGTTTTATGAGCTTTATCCAGGCTATAGGATTTTGGTTTGGTTATGGTAGTGGTAATATCATGTCAAAAAGAATTGGGCAAGGAAATGAATATGAGGCAGAGAAAATATCGTCTATCGGTATCTTATTTGCCCTTGGTTTTGGCATACTTATAGCCTTTATATCTTGGATATTTATTTCACCCCTAGCAAGATTTATAGGTGGTAGTGCCTCTGAAAGCCTTATGAGATTTACAGTTGATTACATGAGGGTAATAGTTCTAAGCATCCCCTTTGCCCTATATTCTATGACCCTGTATAATCAGTTAAGGCTTTGTGGCAATGTCAAAGATGGTATGAGGGGCCTGCTTTCCGGTATGTTAGTCAATATGGCCCTAGACCCTATACTTATGTTTGGATTAGGATTAGGGTTTATAGGGGCTGGATATGCAACTTTGATAGGTCAAATTGTAGGAACTATATTGCTCACAAGACTATCCCGGAAAAATGGGAATATAGGTGTAGATTTAAAAAAGGTCAGGATAAATAAGGAGAGGGTATATCATATTTTGGCTGGTGGAATGCCTAACTTTCTGCGCCAATCTATTACAAGTATAGCCCTGATTCTCCTAAATATTTCAGCCGCAAGATACGGTGATGGCCTATTGGCAGCCCTGACAATCAGTTCAAGGATACTAGCTTTGGCCTATTTGATAATGATAGGTTGGGGTCAGGGATTTCAACCGATTTGCGCCATGAATTATGGGGCTAGCCAATATGATAGGGTGAAAACAGCCTTTAAACTGGCAGTGCTGGGGGCAACAGCCTTTTTAATTTTATCAGCCTTTGGCCTACATATTTTTGCAAAAGAGCTAATTATGACTATGACGAAAGATAGCCAGGTTATAGCATACACTATGAAGTTACTAAACCTCCAGTGCTTAACACTACCACTTTTAGGATATTTTGCCCTGTCTAGTATGCTAATGCAAAATATAGGTCAATATTTTTGGTCATCAATTATTTCAATTTCACGCCAGGGTATTTTTTATATTCCACTTTTATATATCCTGACAGGGGCATTTGGTCAGGTCGGGATTTACTTGTTACAACCGATGGCAGACCTAATGTCCTTTATCTTAGCCATTTTCGTAGTTTGGAAAATAGGGCTGGGGACTAGAAGGAATCGTAAGTAATGTGATAAAATTAAATATAGCCAGTATCATAGCTGGTGAATATTTGAAGGGAATCAGACTTGGATATGAAAGGTAGAATTAAATTCCATAGTATTTATTATAGATATCCACTATTTATAATCTTACTGGTTATAGCAGGAGCGAAATTTATATCTAATGGTAAGGATATAAGTATGACTTATTTTGGCGATGTACTAACTATTGGACAGGACCAGCTAACCTATATTACGATTGGCCTTATCCTAGTCATGGTGGTGATTTTTTCTCTTGTAAGCTATAAAATTAATATAAGCCAGGAGGGGATATATCTAAGGAAAATAGACCTTATGGTAGACTGGAGTGAAGTAGAGGGGATTAGCCATGTCTGGATTAATGAGTTTAGGTCTAGAACAGGTAATGCCAACTTTTACAACAGAAAAACCCTGGTTATATATAGGAAAGACTACAAACCAATTTGTGTATATAATATTTCTCTATTGTCTCTTTTTGTGGCAAAATTATATAGTCCTAAGATTAAAACTAATATTGTGTTTGCCAGCCTAGCTACTATGATTAATGTGGGCCTTAATGGCTGGGTATTTTATCAATTGTTTTTTGCCGGCCTAGAGAGTATGAGTATTGGAATATTCTTTTCTTGGATGGGATTGTTTTTTCTCAAGACATTGATACTACCGGTCATAATGACAAGTCTAGAGAATAGGACCCACGGAGACAATCTATTCCATGATACGGCCTATGAGAAAAATCGTTCAAAGGTAGTTCACCTATAGGTGGTTGAAAATGTACAAGAATATTGCTATTGCTGGTAAGGCTTGTTTATATCCAATAGCTGATATAAATGTATAGAACATAAAGTACAAAGCGTAATATAGAAGTGAAAAATAAAATTTTAGTGAGGAACTTTATGGAAAATTTAGACTTATATCCTTGGGCAATTAGCCTAGATAAGGAAAAAACTATTGAATACTATATAAATAATGATCTTTCAGAAGATAAGAGCCTAAACCTAGCTTTAAAGAAGCAATTAGATTCTGAGACTCTTAACTTTATAGAACGCTTTGGTGTAGATATAAAGAAGGCTAGTGTACGCTTTATTCCAAGTATATTTGATGAAGATGATGTAGGAATATTGTACTGCTATATTTAGTATCGGATAACAATTGCAATAAAAAATTTAATAATTGATCATAAGAAAAACTGTCTGTGAAATCAAATATTCAAGAAAAGAATTTCACTTTTTTATATGGTTTATTTCTAAAAGGCATTTATTATTGCAGCTTATAATATGGCTATTGTATAATTGTGTTATAAAAAATGAACTTGTGGGGGTGGAAGTATGAAAACTATATGGAATGATTGGTTAAAGCAGGCAGTTTTTATTTATTCTGTTTTATACACGATTGCAACTATTTTTAATAGCGTGCTATATCTTTTAAACGGACATTATGAAGATCCTAATGGAAATTGGCATGAATTGGACAGGGCTATTATCGTCTTTATTATTGTTCTAGCCTATATTCTGGTTAAAAATTTAAAAATTAGCAATTATTGGGTCAAGGCTATAGTAGTATACATTCCGACACTCATACTGGTATTTGTTTATATTTGGTTGACAGGATTTAGAGAAGCCTTGGCGAGTTCTGCCTATAGGGATATATTCATAAATTATACTATAGGTTATCTAGCCGTTTCAATAATAGGATGGATTAAAAATCGCATTAAAAATAGGTCTTTAGATAGAAAATAAGTATTGGGGGAGTTAGTAAAATGGAAAATAATCTGACTGATAAATATAAAATATTAAATCGTGATTTGATTAAGTATATAGCTATGTTTTTGATGTTATTGAATCATATTTCAATAATATTTATGGAGCCAGGTACATTCTTATCAGAATTTTTCCTAGACTTGGGTTATTTCACTGCTATTACCATGTGTTATTTTTTGGTTGAAGGATATAGGTACACGCATTCTAAAAAGAAATATGCTAGGAGGCTGTTTATATTTGCCCTAATTTCTGAGATACCGTTTTGTTTGGCCTTTACCGAGGAGGGTGTCCTAGAGTTTCATGGGCTTAATATGATATTCACCTTGCTGATTTGTTTTGGGATTTTAGTTGTGGTTGAAAGAGTAGGAAATAAAATTTTAAGGTTTGTATGTATTTTGGGGCTTATTATACCATCCTTAATATCAGATTGGGCCTTATTAGCACCAATATTTACCCTATTGTTTGTATGGAGTTATGGGTCAAAGGTTAAAACTAAGTATGCCTTTATTATATCGATGATTTTGTTTGGAATATTAGAATTTTTAGCCCGAGTCAATATGCTTCCGGTAAAAGAAAATTTGATATTTTCCCTAGGAAGTATGTTGGGTATTGTTCTTGCTGGAATTACCATTATATATTTGTATAATGGTAAACGAATGGATAGGGGAAGGGAATTTTCTAAGTGGTTCTTTTATATTTTCTATCCAGGACATTTATTGATCTTGGGTTTGATTAGGCTTTTTATCTAATGAAAAAACTAATTATTATAAAAACAGACAGGATGATTTAAACATTTTTATAAAAATTTCAAAAAATATTCGATTTCTTCTTTTTAAATTGCTACTTTTGTAGTATTATATATAGGGTACTTGGTATAAGTAAAAAAACTTTAGGACAGGAGAGTCTCTGGTAAAGGATTATCCATACAGCCTATAAGTAAATTTGAATTAAATTGAAAGAGGAAGATAGTATGACAAGAAATGTTGGTACAGTAGCACGTGGAGTACGTTGCCCTATAATTCGTCAGGGTGACAATTTATCAGATATAGTAGTTGATTCAGTAATTGAAGCAGCTAAAACAGATGGCTTTGAGTTAGGTGATAGGGATGTAATTGGTATTACAGAGTCTATCGTTGCAAGAAGCCAAGGCAACTACGCTTCTATAGATGCAATAGGCAAGGATGTTAAGGCTAAGTTTGGTGGAGAAACAATAGGTATAATCTTCCCAATCCTTTCTCGTAACAGATTTGCCATCTGTCTAAAGGGTATGGCAATGGGAGCTAAAAAGGTTGTATTGATGCTTTCATATCCAAGAGATGAAGTTGGTAACCAGTTATTGACAGAAGACCAGTTAGATGACAAGGGAATAGATCCATATTCAACAGTATTGACACTTGAAAAATATAGAGAATTATTTGGTCAGAATATCCACCCATTTACAGGTGTGGATTATGTTGACTACTATAGTGAAGTAATCAGGTCAGCTGGAGCAGATGTAGAAATAGTATTTGCTAACCATGCTACTGAAATCTTAAACTACACTAAGAATGTAATAAACTGTGATATCCATACTAGAAAGAGAACAAGCAGGATATTAAAGGCTGCAGGAGCTACAGTTTATGGTATGGACGAAATATTGACAGAATCAATAGACGGAAGTGGTTACAACACTTTGTATGGTCTATTGGGATCAAATAAGTCGACAGAGGATAGCGTAAAGTTATTCCCTAATGAGTGTACTGACCTTGTATATGATATCCAGGACAAGCTATTGAAGAAGACTGGTAAGCATATAGAAGTAATGGTATATGGAGATGGAGCTTTCAAGGATCCAGTAGGGCAGATTTGGGAACTTGCTGACCCAGTAGTATCACCAGCCTATACAGCAGGCTTGGAAGGTACACCAAACGAATTGAAGTTAAAGTACCTAGCAGACAATGACTTTAATGATTTATCAGGTGAAGCTCTTAGGGAAGCTATATCTGAAAGAATAAAGTCAAAAGATGCTTCATTGGTAGGTAAGATGGAGTCTGAAGGTACTACACCAAGAAGGCTTACTGACCTAATAGGTTCATTGTGTGACCTTACAAGTGGTTCAGGTGACAAGGGTACACCGATAGTACTTGTACAGGGATACTTTGATAATTATACAAATAATTAATCGATAAGTTAAATATATTGATAGGGGCTGGTATTTTGGGCAGATGTACAGAATACTAGCCCCTATTTTTTGCTAATTTCTTGGGAATCATTCCTAAATATATAGATTATAAAGAAGTAGTGTGCGAAATCAAATATCAAAAATTTAACAAAATGACCTTGTTAATTTATTTGAATTGTGCTAATATTAAGTTAATTACTTTTTTAGGAGGGGATAAAATGGCAAAAATATTAATTAGTCCAAGTAAGTATATTCAGGGGCCAGGCGAGCTAAAAAAGCTAGGTCAGTATGTTGAAAATCTAGGAAAAAAGGCCCTAGTCTTGATAACGGAATCGGGTTATAAGAGGGTTGGTTCAGCCATAGAGGCAGGATTCAATGATTCTCAAGCTGTCATGGATGTTTGCTATTTTAATAGAGAGTGTTCAAAGGTAGAGGTTGACAGAATCATTGACAAGTATGTGAACCAGGGAGATTGTGATATAATTGTCGGTATTGGAGGAGGCAAGTTGGCGGATACTGCCAAGGCAGTTGCCTACTATACGAAGAAACCTGTAGTAGTTTGTCCGACTATAGCGTCAACTGATGCTCCGTGTAGTGCCCTATCAGTTTTGTATACTGAAGATGGTGTATTTGACCAATACCTGTTTTTACCAAAAAATCCTGATATAGTAATGATGGATACAGAGGTTATTTCCAAGTCTCCTGTTAGGCTGACTGTAGCAGGCATAGGCGATGCCCTGGCAACGTACTTTGAAGCGAGAGCATGCAAGGCTAGTGGGGCAATATCGTGTGCAGGTGGAAAGACAACAGAGGCAGCTGTTGCTCTGGCAAAGTTGTGTCTAGATACCCTATTAGAGGAAGGTTTAAAGGCCAAGATAGCCTTGGAAGCCGGTGTATGCACAGAGGCAGTTGAAAAGGTAATTGAAGCCAACACGCTACTAAGTGGTATAGGTTTTGAGTCTGCCGGTTTGGCAGGTGCCCATGCAATCCACAATGGTTTGACTGCCATAGAAGAGTGTCATCATATGTATCACGGTGAGAAGGTAGCCTTTGGTACCCTTACTCAGTTGGTATTGGAAAATGCCCCATCTGAGGAATTAGAAGAGGTATTTAACTTCTGTATTGATATGGGATTGCCAGTTACACTTGAAGAATTGGGTGTTAAGGAAATAGACAAGAATAAACTAATGGAAGTTGCTAGACTTGCTTGTGCAGATGGAGATACTATGCATAATATGCCGTTTGAAGTAAATGAAGATAAGGTATGCAATGCTATAATTGCTGCTGATGCCATGGGTAGGTTCTTCCTAGGTCTATAAGCATAAGTTGTTAAATAAGAGTTTTAAGTGGAATAAGACCTTTAGGTTTTGTTCCACTTTTTAAAATTATGTACTATAATAGAGGTAGGGTCTATAGTCAAGATAGTGTATAAGTTATCATTTAAAAATCGTGCCTATAGGTACCCTTATATGTTTTGATTAAATCTACTAGATATGGAGGTTATTATTATGAACCAAGAAAAGTATTTAAAGAAGTACAAGTGCAGACCATGTGGTTTTGTATATGATCCTGAAAAGGGGGTACCTGATTACGGTATCAAGCCAGGTGTTCCTTTTGAAGACCTTCCAGATGACTGGGTATGTCCAAAGTGTGCGGCTAGCAGGTGGATGTTTGAAGAAGTAAAGGAAGGAAAATAGGACCTAGTTTGCCCTATATAATTGATATTATGGAGGGAATAATGAAGTTAGTAATTGATTTATTTACAGCCTTTGCCAAGATTGGTAGTTTTACCTTTGGTGGTGGTTATGCCATGCTACCCATGATTAAAAAGGAAGTAGTAGAAAGGCACGGTTGGGCAACTGACCAGGAAATATTAGATTATTTTGCTATCAGTCAGGTGACACCAGGTGTAATAGCAGTAAATACGGCAACTTTTGTCGGTTATAAGATAGCTGGTATAGCCGGGGCCATATCAGCAACCCTGGGGGTTATATTTCCATCGATTCTTATAATAACTATAATAGCAGCTTTTTTGACCAATTTTGCCAGTCTGCCGGCAGTTATCCATGCCTTTAATGGTATCAGGGCATGTGTATGTGTCTTGATATTAAATGCAGTCTATAATATGGCAAAAAAGTCAGTTATTGATATACCAACAGCTATTATTTTTATTTTGGTGGCTATAGTTGCTATAATGAGTGTGGTTTCACCTTTTATCCTGGTAATAGTAGCCGGTATTTTAGGTTTACTAATCCAGTATTTCAAGTTAAGAAAGAAGGTGGACTAGGTGCCAGGAATTTTTACTTTAGTCTACTATTTCTTTACAACGGGCCTGCTTGCCGTAGGAGGTGGCCTTGCAACTCTACCATTTTTGTATGATATAGGTAAGAAGACAGGTTGGTATACTGGATTAGATGTTGCTAATATGGTCGCAATTGCCCAAAGTACTCCAGGTCCAACTGGTATAAATATGGCTACATATGTAGGTTTTAAACAATTTGGAGTTCTTGGTGCTATTATAGGTCCTATATCCCTGGTCCTACCTTCACTGATTATTATAGTAATAGTCTATAGAATCTTGGATAAGTTTAAGGAATCAAAGATAGTACAGGGGATTTTTTATGGTTTGAGGCCGGCTTCAAGTGGACTGATTTTGGCAGCTGCCTTTAGTGTTATCCAGATTTCCTTGTTAAATATGTCTAATAAGGGGTCTGTTTTAGGCTATTTTAGGTGGCCAGCCCTAGTTTTGGCTGGACTTATATTTTTAATACAGTACTACAAGAAAAATATCCATCCAATATTTTTAATAGTCTTGGCAGGTATTGTTGGAGTTGTATTCAAGATATGATATTGGAAAAGGGCTTAGGGTCTTTTGGCATAAAAATAGAGAAGGAAGGCTAATTTATAGTCTTCCTTCTCTATTTTGTTTAATAGGTTTATTAAGGTATTCTTATGTGCTAATTAATTTGCAAACATACTACCTGTCTGCATTTAAATCGTAGTCAACCAAAAGGTTGGCTTTTATCAATACTGGTCTCAAGGCTGTGTATAGTAGCATAGCTATGATAACTGTAGTTATAGCGTTGAAGAATGTTGCTCCTGCGCTGAACTTTGCTAGTACACTTGCTACATCAGCTGGCTGACCTAATACATATATTTTGTAGAAGTATCCTACTATAGGGTCTGCAAATACATTGAATGCCATACCTATGATTGAACCTGATAGGGCATACCTGAATACTTTTTTTGAATCATTAGTATGATTAATTCTACCGATTTTATGGGCAAAAAGACCGACGATAAGACCTATGCATAACTTAAGAACAAAAGTCTTAGGTGCAACTAGTATATAAACCGGGTCCATTATATCTGCAATTGTCATGCCGATAGCTCCAGCAAGTCCACCATATACACCGCCGATTAATAGGGCAGCTAGTACTAGGAAGACATTACCAAAGTGGATTGATGTTGCATCGCCTCCTGGAACAGGTATCTTAATCTGTAAGTAAGTAAATGTTACAAAGCAAAGTGCAGCAAGTATTGCAGACTGAGTTAGCTTTGCTAGATTCTTGTTTTTCATAATTCCTCCTAAAAGTATTATTTTATAATTACAAGTACAATTCTATCAATTTAAGGCCGATAAAGTCAACTCTTAGACATCATATGGTGAAAAAATAGACTTTAAACCCATACAATTTTAATTTTCTTTTGATAATATTTACCATGAAAAGACCTTTTGCAAATAATTTTAAAAAAATCTATAATATTTCAGTTTATTTGGTATAATATATATGAAAGATTCAGGTTAGGTAGGTTCAGGACGGATCCTATCTATAGTATATAAAGGAGAAGATAGACATGGATAGAAATGATAAGTGTTGGTGTGGTAGTGGATTAAAGTACAAGAAGTGCCACATGGATTTTGATGACAAGATAAAAGAATACGCTATGAATGGACATATAGTGCCGGATAGATTTAACATAAAAACACCTAGAGAAATTGAGGCTATAAAGGAAAGTGCCAAAGTTAATACGGGGGTTCTTGACCACCTGGAAGGTAAGATTCTTGCAGGTATGTCCACTGAGGACATAAACAAACTGGTACATGACTATACTGTAAGTCATGATGCCATACCAGCCCCCCTTAATTATGAGGGCTTCCCAAAGAGCTGTTGCACATCTATTAATAATGAGGTTTGCCATGGTATACCATCAGAAGATATAATCCTAAAGGATGGGGATATAATTAATGTAGACGTGTCTACTATAAAGAATGGTTACTTCTCAGATGCATCCAGAATGTTTATGGTAGGTCAAGTAAGTGAAGAGGCTAAAAACTTGGTGGAAGTAACTAAGGAATGCCTTAATGTAGGTCTAGAACAGGTTAAGCCTTGGGGCCATATAGGTGATATTGGGGCAGCTATCCAGGAATATGCAGAGTCAAGGGGATATTCCGTAGTTACCATGTTTGGTGGACACGGTATAGGTAACGAATTCCATGAGGAGCCATTTGTATCCCATGTAGGTAGGAGGGATACTGGCATGTTGATGGTGCCAGGCATGGTATTTACTATAGAGCCGATGATAAATGCCGGTAAGCCACAGGTATTTGTTGATAAAAAGAATGGTTGGACTTCATATACTAAGGATGGTAGTCTATCTGCCCAGTGGGAACACCAGGTTTTGGTTACAGAAGATGGATATGAAATAATTTCAGCTTAATTCATAAAAATGATTGACAAGGATGGATTTTTGTATTATACTATTCGAGTAGTGAAAAGAAGTAGAATCCGTTCTCACCTTACAGCGCGGCTAGTAGGGTTGTATAAGTTTAATCAGTGGTTTATTTTGCTGTTTTATTTTAGAACTTATGACGGATTTTTATATCCGTCTTTTTTTTCGTACTAGAGAGATTTCTAATGAGAAATTTTATTTTTAAGAAAGTAGAGGTGTTCTAAGATTAGTAAAGAAATAGCTATCAATGAAGAAATAAGAGTTAAGGAAGTCAGGTTGATTTCTGAGACAGGAGAACAGTTAGGTATAGTAACTTCTAAGGAAGCAAAGGAGCTGGCAAGTTCAAAGAATTTGGATCTTGCTATGATATCACCTAATGCCAAGCCTCCAGTTTGCAAGATTATGGACTACGGCAAGTACAAGTATGAGCAGGCTAGGAAGGAAAAGGAAGCAAAGAAGAAACAAAAAGTAATCAATGTCAAGGAAGTAAGACTTAGACCAGGTATTGGTGATCACGACCTTAATACTAAGGCAAACCAGGCTGCCAAGTTCTTGCAGAAGGGTGACAAGGTCAAGGTTGAACTTAGGTTCAGAGGAAGAGAGCTTGGTCACAAGGACATAGGTAAAGAAGTAATGTTAAAGTTTATTGATTTATTAAGTGAGTTTGGAGAACCAAATAAAGCCCCTAAGTTTGAGGGAAATAATATGGTTGCAATTATAGATCCAAAGAAATAGATAAATATTGAGAGGAGGATTTTGTTATGCCAAAGATGAAAACACATAGAGGTGCAGCAAAGAGATTAAAGAGAACAGGAAGCGGAAAGCTAAAGAGAGCAAAGGCTTATAAGAGTCATATACTTACAAAGAAATCACCTAAGACTAAGATGAACTTGAGACAGTCAACTTTAGTAAGTGATGGTGATGCAAAGAGAATAGCACAATTATTACCATACAAGTAAGATTAGTATTTAGGAGGATTAGAAATGGCAAGAGTAAAGAAGGGTATGAATGCCCATAAGAGACATAAAAAGGTATTGAAGCTTGCAAAGGGATACCAGGGATCAAGAAGTAAGCTTTTCAAGACTTCAAATCAGTTTGTAATGAAGGCATTAAAGAATGCTTACATAGGTAGAAAGCAGAAGAAGAGAGACTTCAGAAAGCTATGGATACAGAGAATAAATGCAGCTTGTAGAATGAACGACATGTCTTATTCTAAGTTCATGAACGGTCTAAAGAAGGCTGGAGTAGAAGTTAACAGAAAGATGCTTTCAGAATTAGCAATAGCTGATCCAGATGGATTCGCAAAGCTAGTTGCAGTTGCTAAAGAAAACCTAGCATAATTTAGGAAATGTGAGACGAACCAATATGGTCGTCTCTTTTTTATTGAGAGTATAGATTTTTTTCTGTAAATTTGCCTTCTATAGTAATTTTGTCAATTTAGACAACTTAAATTTATAGAGAGTATATAAAAGGACCCAGTTTTGGGTCCCGATTATATAGCGTTCGATTTTAGTCCTTTTTGAAATGATCCTTAGCCTTGACTGCTAAACCAGCAGACTTAACGATTCCCTTTTTTAGGGTCTCCTTGGCTGTACTTATATCATCACTGATATCTACTGCCACCTCACTGACCTCTTTAACATTGTCGGTAACCGTGTCTACATTTTCCAGAATAGAAGGCAATTTAGCTATTGCTAGGCCTACATTTGTAGAATTTTGAACTAGTAGAGTATCCACATTACTTATTAAACTTGAAAGTTTCCTAAAAAGGATAATAAGGGCTACAAGGGCTACACATCCAAGTAGGGCCAGTAGAAATAAAATTGTGTCTATACTTATTGTTAAAGTCATATTGCACCACCAATCTAATACTATTTTTATCGTAATACATATTCATTATAATTAATTATATATTATAAGGGGAAGAAATAAAAGTCATAGACGAAAATTTCTGGCTATTTGATTAGGCAATTTTCATTTAATCCTCTTGTAAAATAAAACGAAATTTATACAGTATTTTTTAAAAGTAAGTGAAAGTCCAGTAAAATAAAATATCTATGCAAGATTTACACCTGTTTTTAGTTCAAAATCAGGAAGTGATTCCAAAAGTTTTAGTTAAAGTTACAAAAATAAGTTACAAAATGTAACTTTTATTTTAAGGTTACAAACTAGTATTTGCAATATATACAGTCTTGATGATGAAATTTTATCTAAAAAAATGGTTGCTTTTTTGTAATTTTTGTATTAGAATAAAGAAGTCGGATCGATTAAAGTAACAAAAATGATACAAAAAGTTACAGCGGTGTAATTAATACGATAAGACAAAATGAATATAATTATTCAAAAAAGAAAGGATGAATAAAGTTGAGATTTTTGCTTTTTTTATCCAAACTAAGGAGGATATTGTATGAAGAAAATATTGGGAAAGATAGTCTGTATGGCTTTTATATTAATTTTTGCATTTGGAGGAAGTATGTCAGATGCTAAGTCAATACTAGGAACAAGTGGTTGGTCTAAATCAAATGGTAGACAGGTATATGTGGGTTCTAACGGTAAGAACATTAAAGGTTGGAATAGAATCAGTGGTTTGTGGTTCTACTTTAATTCTTCAGGTCACATGGTAACAGGAACTCAGAATATAAATGGTAAAACATACCAGTTTAACAATGATGGAAGTTACAATAGGGAAGTGCCTGCTACAAAGACAAGCAACTACACTACTTCAACTTCTAATGGTAAGGTTAAGTACTATGACAAGAGTGGTAACTACTTGGGTACAGGTAAGAAGTATATCTCTAATGCCAGTGCTTATACTGGAGATACTACTACTGCATCAGGACAGAGACCAAGGTGGGGTACTATAGCAGTAGATCCTAAGGTTATACCTCTAGGATCTAAGGTGTATGTACCATACTATGACAAGGTATTTATAGCCAACGATACAGGTGGTATCATCAGGGGTACAATGATCGATATATTCATGAATTCTGCTTCAAATATGAGAAAGTTTGGTAGAAGGAATATTGAGATTATAGTACTTGATAGGTAGTAAATATATAACTAGAAAACTTTAACAAATATGAAATTTAGATTTCGAGTCAGTAATTAAGTTTTATCTTGATTTAGAAGAGAGCACAAGGTGGCGAGAAATTTAAAAGATAATAACTCAAGCAAGACCTTAAAAAGTATTACCTAATAAAAGAATAGAAGAAAGACCCTAACCGACCAGTCAAGAGGACTAGAAGGCTAGGGTCTTTCTTATGAGTTCAATTTTAAAATTATAAGTTTATCTTACTTCAAGTTTATTAGTGGCACAAATCATATGTGCCTTGTGTACAGAAATATTCTTGAATTTATACCTAAGGTCAGGTGGTATCCTCATAGTATCACCTTTTTTTAGTTGAATAGACTTACCATCATCAGTTTGAACAATAATACTGCCCTTTTCAATGTGGATTATATCATCAGAAACGGTTTTTCCAAGTGGCTGGTAATTAGTTTCTGAATGAGCATGAAATATTATTCTTACAAGGTTGATGCTCTGAGTAGTAGACCTAGTTGTGAGCAACTGAAATTCAAGGTTGTTCCTACATGGGTAGACAATAGTGGATAGGGTGTCAGACCTTCTAACCAGGTTTTCTAAAACAACAGGTTCTTCTAATAAAGAGGAGAGGCTAGTATTCATGGTATCTGCTATAGAGTTCAATACACTCAGGCTAGGGTTTCCAACACCTCTTTCTAATTGACTAAGCAGAGCAGTACTAATTCCGGACATGTCAGAGAAATCTTTAATAGTTAAGTTGTTACTTTTTCTGTATTCTATAAGTCTGTTGCTAAGTTGAATAATATCCATGATAGCCTCCTATAATATAAAAATTATATAATATCATTGACGATACAATATTGACAAGTGCTTAATACAATGATTAGCAATAATAATTATATTATAACATTTGTATGTAAAAAGGGGTATATATTATAAAAAAATATTTGTATTAAATCAAATTGTTATATTTTTTCATATGTGTTAAAATTAAATGTAATGCACAATAGGCATATAGTGATAAAGGGAAGGTATTATGATAATTTTAGGGATAGATCCAGGCCTGGCTATTATTGGCTATGGTTTGGTTGAATATAAAAATAATAGGTTTAGGACTATAGACTACGGGGCTATAACTACGCCAGCAGGTATGTCTACTGTAGAGAGGTTGGAGAGGATATACAAGGGTATGAACCAACTATTTCACATGTATGATATTGATGAGGTTGGTATAGAGGAGCTATTTTTTAATAAGAATGTTAAAACTGCCATCACAGTAGCCCAGGCTAGGGGGGTAATACTATTATCATGCCAGCACCATGCCAAGCCAACCTACGAATATACACCCCTTCAGGTAAAGCAAGGTGTATGTGGCTATGGTAGGGCTGATAAACCCCAGGTCCAAAAGATGGTGACCTCTTTTTTGAATCTTAAGGAAGTACCAAAGCCAGATGATGTTGCAGATGCCCTGGCTGTGGCCATCTGCCATGCCCATTCTAACCGCTTGGGCAAGGAATTAAGTAAGTTTGAATAATAGGAGTGATATAAATGATAGGATATATTAAGGGCACAGTTGAATATATAGGTATAGACTATGTGCTTATTGAAAATAATGAAATAGGTTACAAGCTGAATGCATCTAGCAATACCCTGTCCCAACTAAATGAAGGTGATAGGGTTAAGGTATACACAAAGATGATAGTGAGAGAGGATGATATCAGCCTATGTGGATTTTATTCTAAGGAAGAATTGGAGATGTTTAATCTTTTAACATCTGTATCCAAGATAGGGACTAAGTTGGGGCTTGCTATTCTTTCTTTTGCTACGCCATCCCAGCTCCACCTATATATTTCGACTTCTGACACCAAGACCCTGTCGAAGGCTCCCGGAGTTGGAAAGAAGACCGCTGAGAGGATGGTCTTGGAATTAAAGGACAGGTTGGGCAAGTTAAGTATAAGTGGTGAGGACTTTGTTGGAAAACCAACTGTGTCTATGCCAACTACTAGCGATGGTGAAGCCATAGATGCCTTGATTGCCCTGGGTTATACAGGTCAGGAATCAAAGGTGGCTGTAGACTTTGTTAAACAGCCAGGTATGGGGGTTGAAGATATAGTAAAGAAGGCCCTAGAGTATATTTTGAAGACTAACTTTAAATTCTAATAGGAGGTAGCTGGTATGGATGAAGAACGTATAATTACTTCCAGTATGAAGGAAGAAGATTTTGATATAGAAAATAGCCTGAGACCCAAGTCTCTAGATGAGTATTTAGGCCAGGAAAAGTCCAAAGAGCAGTTGAGGATATTTATTGATGCTGCCAAGTCGAGGAGCGAGTCTCTAGACCATGTCCTTTTGTATGGACCTCCAGGTCTTGGTAAGACGACTCTTGCAAGTATCATAGCCAATGAGATGGGTGTTAATTTGAGGATTACATCCGGGCCTGCCATAGAGAGGGCGGGAGATTTAGCTGCGATTTTGACAAATTTACAGGAAAATGACGTCTTGTTTATTGACGAGATACACAGGATAAATAGGAGTGTAGAAGAGGTCCTATACCCAGCCATGGAAGACTTTTGTCTGGATATAATAATAGGCAAGGGACCATCTGCCAGGAGTATAAGACTAGACCTACCTAAGTTTACCCTTATTGGGGCTACAACCAGGGCGGGTATGCTGACTAACCCCCTAAGAGATAGGTTTGGGGTTATTTGTAAACTGGACTACTACAAGGAAGATGAATTAGCTGAAATAGTACGCAGGTCATCTGGCATATTAAATGCAGGCATTATGGATGATGGTGCAGTTGAGATAGCAAGAAGGTCTAGGGGGACTCCGAGAATTGCAAATAGGCTACTAAAGAGGGTCAGGGACTTTGCCCAGGTCAAGGCCGATGGTAATATTACCGACCAAGTGACCCAGGCAGCCCTTGAGTTATTGGGCGTGGATTCTCTGGGTTTAGACTTTGTTGATAAGAAGCTTTTGATGACGATTATAGAAAAGTTTAATGGGGGTCCTGTAGGTCTGGATACCCTGGCTGCATCTATAGGTGAGGATAGAAATACTATAGAAGATGTATATGAGCCTTACCTCTTGCAATTAGGCTTTATAAACAGGGCACCTAGGGGTAGGATAGCCATGCCAAGGGCCTATCAACATTTGGGTATCCCATATGAAGAAAAGAAGAAAAAATAGTAATTGAGGTGAGATATGAAGACCAGTGATTTTAAATACGACCTACCAGAAGAGTTGATTGCCCAAGTTCCTATTGAGGACAGGTCTAGTTCAAGGTTGATGGTGGTTGATAAGAATACAGGCCAGATAGAACACAGGGTTTTTAAGGATATAATAGATTATTTAGAAGAAGGAGACTGTCTAGTCCTAAATGATACGAGGGTAATACCAGCCAGGCTTATAGGCGAAAAGGTTGGGTCTGGTGGCAAGATGGAGTTTTTGCTCTTGAAGAGAAATGAAGATGATACTTGGGAGACCCTTGTAAAACCAGGTAAGAGGGCCAAGCTTGGGGCAAGATTTTCTTTTGGTGGAGGTAAACTATTTGCAGATGTAGTCGATATACTTGAAGATGGTTCAAGGTTGGTTAAGTTTGACTATGATGGTATCTTTGAGGAAATTTTAGACGAACTAGGCAATATGCCCCTGCCTCCATATATAACAGAAAAGCTAGAGGATAAGGAAAGGTACCAGACTGTATATTCAAAGCATAATGGATCAGCTGCAGCACCCACAGCAGGCTTGCATTTCACAGACCAACTACTTGACCAGATAAGGGCCAAGGGGGTAAAGACTGCCTTTGTAACCCTGCATGTTGGTTTGGGTACTTTTAGGCCAGTCAAGGTTGATGATGTAGGCCAACACAAGATGCATTCGGAGTTTTATATGGTAACACAAGAGGCTGCAGATATGATTAATGAAGCCAGGGTCAAGTCTAAGAGGGTTATCTGTGTGGGGACTACTAGTTGTAGGACTATAGAGTCTGCATCCAAACCAGACGGTAGGCTGGAAGCTAAAAGTGGCTGGACAGATATCTTTATATACCCAGGCTATAAGTTTAAGGTATGTGATAATTTGATTACTAATTTTCACCTACCAGAATCTACTTTGATTATGTTGGTAAGTGCCCTATCAAGTAAGGAAAACATATTAAATGCCTATAAATCAGCAGTGGAAGAAAGATATAGGTTCTTTAGTTTTGGGGACGCAATGTTCCTGAAATAATTTTTGGGGATTTAGGGCATAGAAATATGTCATTTTTTAAGTGATTTGATAGAGAAGGACTATGAAAGGAAATATATGTACGCAGTTAGATATGAATTGATAAAAACCTGTAAACAAACAGGGGCTAGGTTGGGTAGGCTTCATACACCTCATGGTGTGATTGAAACACCTATCTTTATGCCTGTTGGGACACAGGCAACAGTAAAGGCCATGACCCCAGAAGAATTAAAAGATATAGGTTCACAGATAATACTGAGCAATACCTACCACCTATATATGAGGCCGGGTCATGACCTGATAGAAAGGGCTGGTGGCCTACACAAGTTTATGAACTGGGATAAACCAATATTGACAGACAGTGGTGGCTTTCAGGTATTCAGCCTAGGACCACTTAGGAAGATAAAGGAAGAAGGGGTAGAGTTTAGGTCTCATCTTGATGGGTCAAAACACTTCCTATCACCTGAAAAGGCTACAGAAATCCAAAATGCCCTGGGTTCAGATATTATTATGGCCTTTGATGAGTGTGCCCCTTATCCAGCGGATAGGCAGTATGTTAAAAATTCTCTTGAGAGGACTACAAGGTGGCTGGAAAGATGTAAGGCTGCCCATAAGTATCCGGAGAGACAGGCCTTGTTTGGTATAGTACAGGGAGGTATGTACAAGGAGCTTAGGGAACAGTCTGCCAGGGAAATTACAGCTATAGACCTACCAGGTTATGCCATAGGAGGTTTAAGCGTTGGAGAGCCAAAGGAAATGATGTATGAGGTCCTGGATTATACGGTTCCCCTACTGCCAGAGGACAAGCCAAGGTACTTGATGGGGGTTGGATCACCAGATGACCTACTAGAGGGTGTCCTAAGGGGTATAGATATGTTTGACTGTGTCCTGCCTACCAGGATAGCTAGAAATGGTACTGCCATGACTAGTCAGGGGAAGGTTGTAGTTAGAAATGCCTCTTATGCGGAAGACTTTACCAGCCTAGACCCTGAGTGTGATTGTTATACATGTAGGAATTACACAAAGGCCTACCTGAGACACCTGATAAAGTGTAATGAAATCCTGGGGGCAAGACTTCTTACAATCCATAATTTACACTTCTTGTTAAAGTTGATGGAGAATGTAAGAGAGGCCATAAGAGAAGATAGACTTTTGGACTACAAAAAGGACTTCTTTGAAAAATATTATGGTAAATAATATCTAGATGGTTTATAATATAACATATATGATTTAATATAAAGGAGGGTATAAAATGCCACAGAATCAGATGATCATGGGAATTGGTATTTGGATATTGATATTCGTAATATTCTATTTCATACTAATAAGACCACAAAAACAAAAGGAAAAGAAACTTAATGAGATGAGAAATTCTATTGATAAGGGTGATACTGTTATTACAGTTGGTGGTATAATAGCCAAGGTAACAAGGGTTGAAGAAGATAGAATAATACTTGAATTAGGTCCAAATAGAACTAAGGTTCCATTCGAGAAATGGGCTATAGGTAGGGTTATTGAAAAGGCAGCCAAGGACGAAGAAGCTGTTGAAGTAGAAGAAAAGTTGGAACAGTAATACCAGGTGGTATGTGAAAAATACTACTCAATTTACCATATATATGGTATAATGAGAGGAGAAAAATTATTTTGGAGGGATTATCATGGAGAAAAAACATGTAAAAACTCTTTCAAAGGCTACTTTAAAGGAAAGTGCAGCAAAGGGCGGATGTGGTGAATGCCAGACTTCTTGCCAGTCTGCTTGCAAGACTTCTTGTACAGTTGCTAACCAAGAGTGCGAAAGATAGTATTCGAAAAGTAGAAGACAGCCTTTATGGCTGTCTTTTCGTATCAATAGAAAAAGGGGAGGTAAAAAGATGAAACTTAGGAAAAGAGCGGCATCCCTAGTATTATCACTAACTATGTTGGCTTGTAGTTTGGCATCTGCTAGTGCCTTGTCATATAGTGAAATACAGCAGATAAAGGGAAATGATAGGTATGCCACAGCCAGTGGTATAGCTGGGGAATATGGCCTATATGACTCGGTAATATTGGTAAATGCTGACAAGAACAAGTTGGCAGATGGCTTGAGTGCCAGTGGTTTGGCAGGTGTAATAAAAGCACCTATACTTTTGGTACATAAAGATAGCATACCAAATGAAGCACAGTTAAGAATGGAGATTGCTAAGAAAATATATATTATAGGTTCTAATGATTCTGTGAGTTCTGATATAGAAAATAGACTAAGGAGCCAGGGAGGCTTTACAGTTAAGAGAATTGGTGGTCAGAACAGGTATGAAACTAGTAATAATGTTGCCAACGAGATTTTAAGTATAAAGGGGGCTGTTGGTAAGGTATTTATAGCAAATGGAAGTAGGGGAGAGGCAGATGCCATGAGTATCTCTGCCGTTGCGGCCAGGGATGGTGAACCTATCCTACTTACTAACGGAACTAGTATAAGTAGTACAGCCAGAACTATATCAGAAACTACTAAGAATGTATATGCAATAGGTGGTGTTGACTCTATATCATCTAGACTTGTAAGTTCACTAGGTGCTGTAAGGGTTAGTGGTAACAGTAGGTATCTGACAAATACACAGGTAATAAGAACATTCTACAGGGATACACCATACAAGTACATATTAAGTGATGGTTATAAGCTAGTCGATGCCTTGACAGGTGGACCTCTAGCAGGTAGAAATAATGCCCCAATAGTACTAGTTAGTGCTAACAGTGACAAGTCAGTACTAAGAGGTGCTAAATCCTTAATATCTTTGGGAGGAATCAGTCAAAGCGTATTGACTAAGTGTGCGGCTGAGACAAATAGGTAGAATTATGAGATATAACAAGCAGAAATATGAAGGTAAATTAGATTTAATAGTTTTAATTGTATATTCATTGTTTTTGTTTGGCCTTATAGAGACAATTAATAGGCGAAGTTTTATTAAATTTATAGACTTCGCCTTAGATTTTCCGATCCAGTTTTTTATTAACTACTTTTTGATTTTTATAATACTAGGTGTATCATTATTTTTAAAGAGGAAAGTATTTTACTATTATATAGCCAGTAGCTTACTATTGATACTGGCTATTAGCAGTTCTGTTTTATACACTTTGAGAGGAATGCCCTTGTCACCCTATGACCTTGTATCATACAAGGAGGCCTTAAATATTGCCAATGTATTTTTAGATGCCAGGTTTATGGTTGCCGGACTTGCCTTTTTAGCATTGGTTATAATTTTATCAATCGTTTCTTTTAGGTCATTTAAGACAGCTAATAGGATTAGGAATAAATCTGACCTGGGTGTTCTTTTGGTTGTTGCAACCATATTCTTTATAGTGGTTCCCCAACTAAAGGCTGCCAAGATTGTAACGGAAATAGCCTGGGATCCGGGCTTGTCCTATGAGACTAATGGCTTGGTTTTCTCCTTTGTAGATGAGACTTTTATGTCAATCAGGAAAAAACCACACGGGTACAGTAAGGACAGTGTAGAGGCTATTAGGTCAGACTTGGATAAAGAGGTTAAAAAAGACAAGAGGCTTATAAGGACAGGTGATGACAGACCAGATATAATCTTTGTTCAATTGGAGGGTTTTATGGACCCTACTAGGTTAAAAGGTTGTAATTATAATATAGACCCAATGCCAAACCTGAGAAAGATGATGGACAAGTACACATCTGGACTCATGAATGTACCAGTTACAGGTGGTGGTACGGCAAGGACAGAGTATGAAGTCATGTCTGGATTTAATTTTGACTACTTAAACCAGGGGGAAATTCCCTACCAGACATTCCTAGCTAAGAGACCATCTATATCCATAGCAAGTCAAATGAGGTCAGAAGGATATAAGTCTAAGGCTATCCACAACTTCAATTCCAGTTTCTATAATAGGCGAGAGGGCTATGAAAATATAGGCTACCAGAAGTTTATCAGTCTTGAGACTATGACGAATGTTGAGCACACTCCAATGTGGTGGCCAAAGGACAAGATATTGACTAGGTATATAATGGGTGAGTTGAATCAAGACAAGGGCAAGTCCATGATATTTACCATATCTACCCAGGGCCATAGCAAGTATCCTATTAGCAATATGGATATGGATTACAAGGTTAAGCTAGTGGATTCAAAGCTGGCAAAACAAGACCAAAACCAGATTAACTATTATGCAAACCAAGTCTATGAGATGGACCTATTTGTGAGGGACTTGAAGGCCAGCCTGGATGCCAGGAAGAAAAATTATGTCCTGGTTGTCTATGGGGACCACCTTCCTGCCCTAAATATAATCACACGAAATATGTCAGGTGTAGATAAATTTTCATCTCTATTTGCATTGATAGATAATATGGGTATCAAGAAAAGGTCTGTTCCAAAGGACCTTCAGGGCTACCAGTTGTCTACTATGGTCATGGACCTTGCCGGGCTTAAGTATGGACCAATGAATATGGTCCACACCTACCTTAAAGATAGGTCTGACTACCAGGATAAGATGAAACTAGTCCAGTATGATATCTTGTTTGGTAAGAGGTACTTCTTGAAGGAGTCAGAAAAGCCGATAAAAAATAATAAGATGCAGTTAGGTACTAGGGATATGAAGCTTGAGTCCGTAGAGAAAAAGGATGGCAAGGTCTATATTAAGGGGCAGGGAATAAATAGAAACACAAGGTTATACATCGGAGGGGAAGAAGCCCAGGTATACTTTGTAGATGATAAGACCCTGCTATTGAAGGCCCCAAATTATAGGGGGAAAAAGATAGTATACCTTGAAATATTGGATAGCGATGAAAAGCCAATTTATAGGTCAAATACCTTAGTATATAAATTTTAGGGACCCATATGGGTTCTTAAAATTTGTGGATTTTTACTTAATCTGAGAGTTTTATGGAGGAAGAAATGAGGAAAAATAGCAAGATACATCCATCACCCTTGTATATTCTATCACCTGGGCAGATGATGGTTGCAGGCTTTGGTTTTTTGATTTTATTGGGCACTGTACTTTTGGCCAGCCCCATATCATCAGCCAATGGAACTAGTACAAGTTTTATTGATGCCATGTTTACAGCGACATCCGCAGTATGCGTAACAGGTTTGGTAGTTGTGGATACGAGCATCCATTGGTCTATATTTGGTAAGGTGGTAATTATATTATTAATCCAGGTTGGAGGCCTGGGTTTTATGACCTTGGGTACACTAGTGGCCCTAATTTTCGGGAAAAAAATCAATTTGAGACAAAGAATATTGATAAAAGAAGCCTTGAATCAGGACGAATTATCAAGTAGTGTCAAATTGATTAAAAAAGTTTTGAAATATACCCTACTTATAGAGGGGCTAGGAGCTTTATTATTGTCTTTTGCCTTTATACCACAATTCGGTCTTTTAAAGGGGGTAGGTTATTCGATATTTACATCAATATCTTCCTTTTGTAACGCGGGTTTTGACCTGATGGGAAGAGTGTCAGGAGAATACTCATCTATAGTGAGTTACTACAACAGGCCACTGATAGTATTTACTATTTCTGCCCTGATAATTCTCGGTGGTATTGGTTTTCCTGTCATAATTAATGTTGTAAACAAGAGAAATTTTAAAAAGCTGAACCTAAATTCAAAACTGGTTTTAGTGACTACTGCCATATTAATAGCAGGTGGTTTTTTGATGATATTTTTAGGAGAAATGGGCCATGCCTTGCATGGTATGAGTTTATGGGAAAAGTTCCAGGTGGCATTTTTCCAATCGGTTACTACTAGAACAGCTGGTTATGCTACAATAGACTTGACCCAGTTTAGAGAATCGACTTTATTTGTAATGATGATACTGATGTTTATAGGAGCGTCGCCAGCATCTACTGGTGGTGGTATAAAGACAACTACAGCAGCAATCTTATTTATAGCAGTAAAGTCATTTATAAAAAATGAAAATGAAATAACAGTCCAACACAAGAGAATAAATGTGTTTACCTTTAGGAAGGCCTTGGGAATATTTATTATTGCTATTACAATAGCTGTCTTGGGTGTCTATCTTTTGAGTATAACCCAAGACCCTAAGCATTTTGACATATTATCTTATTCCTTTGAAGTTTCTTCAGCCCTGGCTACAGTAGGTTTGTCCCTGGCAGGTAGCTACCATTTAAACGGTGTTGGTAAGGTGATAATAATGGTCCTGATGTTTACCGGTAGGGTAGGGTCATTGACTATATTTACAGCCTTTATAAGCGAAAACAAGAGAAAGAGGGTAAGGTACCCTGAAGCTAAGGTATTAGTTGGCTAGGAGGATATGAGATGAAGCAGTTTATAGTAATAGGTGGGGGGAGGTTTGGAGAAGCAACAGCCAAGACCCTAACAGAATCAGGCCAAGAAGTAATGGTAGTAGATATGGATGAAGATGTAATTCAACAAATATCTGATAAGGTAGAAAATACCGCCATACTTAATGTTACAGATGAGCAGGCTATGAAAAGCATCGGTTTAAACAACTTTGATGTGGCTATAGTTGCAATTGGTGGAGACCTGAGGGCTTCAATTATGGCTACCCTAATAGCCAAGGAAGCTGGTGTACCCCTGGTTATCAGTAGGGCCAAGGATAGTCTACAGGCAGATGTATTAAAAAGGATAGGTGCTGATAGGGTTGTCTTTCCGGAGTCTGATATGGGGGTAAAGATAGCCAAGGCCTTGACCTTTGACAATGTTGTGGATTTCATGCAGTTGGATGATACACATTCAGTATTTGAGGTTACAGTTCCAAAGTCATGGGTAGGAAGCAACCTGATTGACTTGATGGTAAGAGACAAGTACAATATCAATGTTGTTGGTATCAAGAGGGGAGATACTTTCCAGGTTCCCCCTAGTCCTAGTCAGAACTTTGAGGACGGAGATATCATAGTAATAGCCGGTCAGACTAAGGTAATAGAAGAGATTGCCCTTTTGATCAGCGGTGATTCGTATATAAAGAGATAGGAAGTTTGGTATGGCTTATATAAAGAGTAAGGATAATGAAAAATTTAAAACCATTAAATCTTTGCTAGCCTCTAAAAAGAGGTATAAGGAGAAAAAGTATTTAGCCGAGGGACTTAGGACGGTTGAGTTGGCCCTTGAACATGGGGCAGATATCGACATGGTAATTTTAAGGGAGGGGTCTGAATTTGACCTGGACCTAAAAGACCTTAGGGTTCATACCCTATCAAAAGACCTTTACGACCAGGTTAGCGATACAGAAAATTCCCAGGGGATAATGGTAGTTGTCAAGATGAGGGACCTGTCCAAGGAAGACTTTGACCCAAGCAGGCACAGGAAGGTCCTAGTCCTAGATAGGCTTCAAGATCCAGGTAATGTTGGGACTATCATCAGGACTGCTGATGCCATGGGTTTTGACCTAATCTGTATGGCCAAGGGTTGTGTTGATGTCTACAATCCCAAGGTTGTCAGGTCGGCCATGGGGTCCGGTTTTTATATGGACATACTCCTGGAAAGTCAGGAGGTTATACTATCCATCTTAAAAGGGGCAGGTCTACAAATAGTGTCAAGCTCCCTGGATACAGACAATTACTATGATGAGGTTACTTATGCAGACGGATGTGCCCTTGTCCTTGGTAATGAGGCTAATGGGATAAATGACTTTTGGATAGAAAATTCCGACCTCCTAGTCAAGATCCCTATGTATGGTAAGGCAGAATCATTTAATGTAGCCATATCGGCAGCCCTATTGATGAGTAAAGTGATAAAGAGGAAGAATAAATAGTGTATATTATATATTATTATAGCTGTTTTTTGGTTGATACCAGGAGACAGCTAATTTTTTTGTATTTTTAATATGGGGGTCACCAGTATTTTTATAGGTATATAGACCCTATATACAGACATAATGGATTTTTAAATAAAACGATAAAATAAGAGGAGGATAAATATTGAAAAATAAGTCTTGCCTAATTAATCATGAAGCATTATAATATACTATATAGAAATGGTATATCATATTAATCAATAATATGACGCAATATTTAAGGGTAAGTATGTTATGAGGTAGGTGATTATTATCCAACTGAATGAGAGGCAATTGAAGATTATTGCTATAGTAAAGGAAAATGAACCTATTACAGGAGAAAAAATTGCAGAAAAGCTAAGGGTAACTAGGGCAACACTTAGGTCTGACCTGGTTGTCTTGACTATGACAGGTATCCTGGATGCCCGTCCTAAGGTCGGTTATTTTTATGTGGGTGAGGGAAACTTCTCTAATGAAAACTCATCTATGAAAAATACAAAGGTATCATCAGTTATGGGAGTGCCACTGACTGCTAGACAAAGTGATTCTGTATATGATGTAATAGTGAATATTTTTTTGGAAGACTCTGGAGGAGTTTTCATACTGGATGAGGACGACTACTTATGTGGAGTGGTATCCAGGAAGGACTTGTTGAAGGCCACTGTTGGGGGTTCAGATGTCAATAAATTACCTGTTGGTATGATAATGACCAGGATGCCTAATATAGCAACTGTTGAGGAAGATGAGTCAATCAATTTGGCAGCTGCCAAGTTGATGAAGAGAGAGGTTGACAGCTTACCTGTTGTCAGGTATGAAGACAATGACAAACAAAAAATAAAAGTTGTGGGTAAAATATCAAAGACTATAATAAATAGACTATTTGTCGAGTTAACTGAATAGGTTGATAGGTAGTTTATGGGAGGTAATATGGAAAATAATTTGACGATATTTATTGTATCGGATTCACTGGGAGAGACTGCCAGATCTATAGCCAAGGCATGTATATACCAGTTTCCAAACTATGAAAATTGGGATACTAAGAGATTTTCTTATATAAATAACAAGGACTTGTTAAATGAAGTTTTTGAAGAAGCGAAGGGCAAGAGGGTCCTGGTTATGTACAGTTTGGTTAACCCTGAACTTGCTGACTATGCGAAGGCTTATTGTGAAAGAGAAAATATAGAGTATATGGACCTTTTAAGTCATATATTGAGGAAGATGAAGAGGATTTCAGGTGTAGAGCCATTGGGAGAACCGGGTATCATCAGAAAGATGGACAAGTCCTACTTCAATAGGGTAGAGGCCATAGAATTTGCTGTTAAATACGATGATGGTAAGGATCCGAGAGGTCTACTAAAGGCAGATGTAGTCTTGGTTGGTATATCCAGAACATCAAAGACTCCACTAAGTATGTATCTAGCCAACAAGCACCTAAAGGTGGCAAACGTTCCTTTAGTTCCGGAAGTACCTATTCCCAAGGAATTAGCTGAAGTGGAAACTAAGAGGATAATTGGTCTGACTAATTCACCTGAAAAGCTGAACAGCATAAGGGTTGAAAGGTTGAAGTCTATGGGCTTGTCTGGTACTGCCAACTATGCCAAGCTTGAGAGGATACTTGAAGAGTTAGACTACTCAGAGAAGGTTATGAAAAATTTAAAGTGTCCAGTAATAAATGTGGCAAATAAGGCCATAGAGGAGACAGCCGGCATAATTTTAGATTTGTTAAAAGAAAATGGTGTAGCCGTTTTAAAGGATTACGAAATATAAATATTAGGAGGAAAAGATGAGTAAGAAGTTTGTTTACAGTTTTGATGAAGGTAATAAGGAAATGAGAGGCTTGCTAGGTGGTAAGGGTGCCAATCTAGCAGAAATGACTAATATAGGTCTTCCTGTTCCACAGGGATTCACTATAACTACAGAAGCATGTAATGACTACTATGACAATGACCACAAGATTGTTCAGGAAGTTCTAGATCAGATCGATGAAAAGTTAAAGCAACTAGAAAAAGAACAGGGCAAGACTCTAGGATGTGAAACAAATCCACTACTTGTATCTGTTAGATCAGGTGCTGTTTTCTCAATGCCAGGTATGATGGACACTATCCTAAACCTAGGTCTAAATGACACAAGTGTAAAGGGGCTAGTAGCTGCTACAAATAACGAAAGATTCTCATATGACTCATATAGAAGATTTATACAGATGTTCTCAGACGTTGCTATGGAGGTTCCTAAGTACAAGTTTGAAAACGTTCTTGACAAGGTAAAGGAAGAAAGAGGATACGGCTCTGACCTTGACCTTACAACTGAAGACCTAAAGTTAATAGTTGAAGAATTCAAGAAGATCTACAAGGCTGAAATCGGTGAAGACTTCCCTCAGGATCCAAAGAAGCAGTTGATGCTGGCTATAGAGGCAGTATTCAGATCTTGGAACAACCCAAGAGCTATAGTATACAGAAAGTTAAATGATATCCCAGGTAACCTTGGTACAGCCGTAAACATCCAGTCAATGGTATTCGGTAACATGGGTATGACATCTGGTACAGGTGTTGCCTTTACAAGAAACCCTTCTACTGGTGAAAACAAGCTATTCGGTGAATACCTGATAAATGCCCAGGGTGAAGACGTTGTTGCTGGTATCAGAACTCCTCAGAATATAGATACACTAAAGGAAGATATGCCAGAAATGTACAATCAGTTTGTAGAAATAACTCATACTCTTGAAGCCCACTATAAGGACATGCAGGATATAGAGTTCACTATAGAAAATGGTAAGTTATACATACTACAGACTAGAAATGGTAAGAGAACAGCTAAGGCTGCTATAAATGTAGTAGTTGACCTAGTAAATGACGGTGTAATCGACAAGGAAGAAGCTGTTATGAGAATAGAACCTAACCAGTTAGACCAGTTATTGCACCCAACATTCGACACAAAGGCTCTAAAGGATGCTAAGCAGTTGGCTAAGGGTCTTCCAGCATCTCCAGGTGCTGCTGTTGGTAAAGTATACTTCTACGCAGAAGATGCTGTAAAGCAGGTTAAGGCAGGAGAAAAAGTCCTTCTAGTTAGACAGGAAACATCTCCAGAGGATATAGAAGGTATGGTAAGTGCAGAGGGTATCCTTACTGCTAGAGGTGGTATGACTTCACATGCTGCGGTTGTTGCTAGAGGTATGGGTAAGTGCTGTGTAGCTGGTTGTGGTGAATTAAGAGTCGATGAAGCAGCTAGAGAAATCAGGGTAGGCGACCTTGTAATCAAGGAAGGCGAATATATGTCAATAGATGGTTCTTCAGGTTGTGTATATCTAGGCCAGATACCTATGACAAGTGTTGAAGTTGGTGGAAACTTCGGTGTATTAATGACTTGGGTTGATGAAATCAGAGACATGATGGTTAGAACAAATGCAGATAATCCAAGAGATGCTAAGAAGGCAATAGAATTTGGTGCTGAAGGTATCGGTCTTTGTAGAACTGAGCACATGTTCTTTGAAGAAGACAGGATACCAGCAGTTAGAAAGATGATACTTGCTGATAATGTAGAAGACAGGGTAAAGGCCCTAGATAGTCTACTACCATTCCAGAGAGAAGACTTCCACGGTATATTCAAGGCTATGGAAGGAAGACCTTGTAATGTTAGACTTCTTGACCCACCACTACATGAATTCCTACCTCATGAAGATGGAGCTATAGCTGAATTGGCTGGTCAGATGGGAATCCAAGCTAGTGAACTAAAGAAGAGGGTTATGGACCTTGACGAATTTAACCCAATGCTAGGACACAGAGGTTGTAGACTGGCTGTTACATATCCAGAAATATGTGAAATGCAGGCTAGGGCTATAGCACAGGGTGCTATACTAGCTATGAAGGAAGGTATAGATGTTAAGCCAGAAATAATGGTTCCACTAATAGGTACTGTAAACGAATTAAAGATGTTAAGACCAATTATAGAAGAAACTGTTGACGCTGAATTGGAAAAGGCTGGTATGAAGCTTGACTACACAGTAGGTACAATGATAGAAATACCAAGAGCTTGTGTGACTGCTGATGAAATAGCAGAAGTAGCTGACTTCTTCTCATTCGGTACAAACGACCTTACTCAGATGGGATTCGGTTACTCAAGAGACGATGCTGGTAAGTTCCTAGGTGAATACGTTGAAAAGGGCGTACTAGAAAAGGATCCATTCCAGGTACTAGACCAGAGAGGTATTGGTAAGCTTGTAGAAATGGCAGTTAAGCTTGGTAGACAGACTAAGCCAGAACTTAAGTTAGGTATCTGTGGAGAGCACGGTGGTGAACCATCATCTGTTGAATTCTGCTACAACCAGGGTCTAAACTACGTATCTTGCTCACCATTTAGAGTACCAATTGCTAGACTTGCAGCAGCTCAGGCAACTGTAAAGAAGAGAAAAGGTGACGGACACAGGGATAAATAAGTAAATAGGTAAGAGTAGATAGATAAGATACAATTATTGATAATAACTACTTTCTAAAATTTTTAGAAAACCCACTCGAAATCGAGTGGGTTTTTGCCTTTAAATATTAATATTGATTCTAGAATTAAAACTAAGGATACATACTGATATCCTATAATTTACTTAGGGCAGCCTCATCAGCTATTATAACCACATCCTTGTGTAGCTGCAAGATAGAGGCAGGAACCTCAGGTGTAATAGGTCCATTGATTGTCTTTGCCATGGCATCTGCCTTGTCCTCACCACAAGCAATTAAAAGTATTTTCTTGGCCTTCATAATGCTTCCAATACCCATGCTATAGGCCTGGTGGGGCACATCTTCTTCAGAGGCAAAAAATCTTTTGTTGGCATCTATTGTACTCTGCGTAAGGTCTGTACAGTGGGTATCTTTTATAAAGGCAGGACCCGGTTCGTTAAAACCTATATGTCCGTTGCGTCCTATACCCAACAGTTGAAGGTCTATACCTCCATATGATTCAATAATTTTTTCATAGTCGCCACAAGCCTTGTCAGAATCCATCTCTAGCCCATCAGGTACAAAGGTAGCCTTCTTGTCGATATTTACGTGATCAAATAGGTTGTTGTTCATAAAGTAACGGTAACTTTGATTGTTTGTTGGTTCAAGACCCTTGTATTCGTCAAGGTTTATACTAGTAATCCTTGAAAAATCGATATAACCCTTCTTGTAAAGTTCAATTAAATTTTGATAAGTTCCCACAGGAGAAGATCCTGTAGCCAATCCTAGGACTGAGTCAGGCTTGATTATAATCTGTGAAGCTATAATACTGGCAGCCTTTTTACTCATTTCTTCATAGCTTTTAACCTTGTAAATCATCATAGTAAAAATCCTCCTAAAGAATAATATTTTTCCTTCTTCTCTTGAAAAAAATTGCTATTTCATAACTAAAAAGATGTTTTATATATATTTTATTTCAAGAGAACCACATATTTATAACTATCTTTAATTTTATCAAGAAAATCCATCAAATATAAGGGGGAAAATTAATTTTTTTAAAAAAATTTTCATGTGTATTTTCTTGAAAAAAAGGTTATAATAGAGTTAACTTATATAGGAGAAAGGAGATTCTTATGGATTACAAAAAATTATATAACGAATGGACGACATCTTCTTATTTCGATGAGGATACTAAAAGGGAATTATTGGCAATAAAGGGCGATGAAAAGGAAATTGAAGACAGGTTTTATTGTGACCTTGAGTTTGGTACAGCAGGACTTAGGGGAGTTGTAGAGGCTGGTAGGAACAGGATGAATATATATACTGTTAGAAGGACTTCATACGGCTTGGCCAACTATTTCTTGAAAAATGAAGAAGGGGCTGCTGAAAGAGGTATAGTTATAGCCCACGACAACAGGAATATGTCTAGAGAATTCTGTATAGAGGCTGCCAGGACTATAGCTGCTGCAGGCATGAAGGTATACTACTTTGATGACCTTAGGACTACTCCTATGTTGTCATATTCAGTAAGAAAGTTAAACTGTATTGGTGGTATAGTTATTACGGCCAGCCACAATCCACCAAAGTATAACGGCTACAAGGTCTACGGAGATAATGGAGCCCAGATAATGCCTCATGTGGCTGACAAGGTCTTGGCAGAAATAGAAGCTATCAAGGACTTTTCTACAATACCAGCCTTCAGCAAGGAAGATGAGGCTAGGATGACCTTATTGGACCCATCAATGGACGACAACTTTATTGATGCAGTGGAGGTCAATGTAATTAGGAAAGACATTATAGAAAAATACGCAGGAGAATTCAAGGTGGTATACTCACCACTTTGTGGTACTGGTAGGGTACCAGTTCTTAGGGTCTTAAAGGATAGTGGCTTTAAGAATGTCCTAGTTGTGCCGGAAGAAGAAATGCCAGATCCAAACTTTGCCGGTATAAAGACTCCTAACCCAGAAGAAAGTGTTGCCCTTACAAGGGGAATAGAACTTTTGAAGAAGGAAGATGCTGATATCTTGATAGCAAACGATCCAGACTGTGACAGGGTTGGTGTTGCTGTGAAGAATTCTGCTGGTGAAGTTGTCCTATTGACAGGTAACCAGATAGGTGGACTACTTGCAGAATACACAATATCAGGATTGAAGGAAAAGGGCAGGTTGGCAGACAATGCCTGCATAATCAAGACTGTGGTAACATCAGAGTTTGGTGCAGACATAGCCAAGTCAATGGGAGTTGACGTTGTAAGTATTTTGACAGGCTTCAAGTTCCTGGGCGACAAGATGACTCAGTACGAAAAAGACCATTCTCAGACATTTGTAATGGGTTACGAAGAAAGTTACGGCTACCTTATAGGTGACCAGTGTAGGGACAAGGACGGGGTAGTAGCTACCCTAATGATATCTGAGATGGCCCTATACTACAGGAGCAAGGGTAAGACCCTATATGAAGGTCTAATGGACCTATATGCAAAGTACGGATACTACAGGGAAAAGACTACTTCTATCTACCTTGAAGGCATAGAGGGTAGTGGCAAGATAAAGAGAATAATGGAACACTTCAGAACTACTAAGATGGATAAGGTAGACGGAGTTAAGGTGGCAGAGGTTCTTGACTTTGGTGCAGGTGTAGAAGGCTTTCCTAAGTCAGATGTGCTTAAGTATATTCTAGAGGATGGGTCTTGGATAGCCCTAAGGCCATCAGGAACTGAACCAAAGATAAAGGTATACATTGGAACACATGATAATGAAGACCAGGTTGCACTTAAGAAATTAGATGGAATTAATGACTACTTCTTGGCCATTGTTGATTCAGTAAACTAGACAAATAAAGCCATTCCATGATATAATTATTAGGATAAATATATTAATTACAATTATGGAGGATATAAAATGGTAACAGCTAGTGATTTTAGAAAAGGTGTAACGTTTGAAAAAGATGGTCAGCCATGTCTAGTAGTTGACTTCCAGCACGTTAAGCCAGGCAAGGGTGCTGCGTTCGTTAGAACTAAGTATAAAAATTTAATAACAGGAGCAATCAGAGAAGAAGCCTTCAACCCAAGTGATAAGTTCCCTAAGGCCAATATAGAAACTAAGCAGATGCAGTATCTATACAATGATGGTGAGCTATACTACTTCATGGATGAAGAAACTTTTGACCAGATTCCTTTGAATTATGAACAGGTAGAAGACGCTATCAAGTTCTTAAAGGAAAATGAAGTTGCTACTATTAGGTTTTACCAGGGAGCTCCATTCCAGGTTGAAGGTCCTAACTTTGTTGACCTTGAGATTATTGATACAGAACCAGGAATCAAGGGAGACACAGCAAGTAATGTTACAAAGGCTGCTACAGTAGAAACTGGTGCAGTTATTCAGGTACCATTATTTATAAATGTTGGAGACAAGGTAAAGATAGACACAAGAACAAGTGAATATTTGTCAAGAGTAAACTAATTTAGTGCTATAGGATGCCTGTTTGAAAAAACAGGTATTCTATAGCTATATTTTTTATAAGGAGGGGTGAGCATGGCATCAATAAGCGATGTAATCAGAGAAAGTATCAGGGCCTTTGAAGAAAAGATAGGCTATGAATTTAAGAACAAGACCTATATACAGACAGCCTTGACACATTCTTCTTTTGCCAACGAGCACAAGGAATTTAACTACAATGAAAGACTGGAATTTCTTGGAGACTCAGTTTTGGGCCTGGTGGTGAGTGACTACCTGTTTAGGGCTAGAAATGACCTGCCAGAAGGTAAGTTAACAAGGTTAAGGGCGAATGTAGTTTGTGAAGAATCTCTTAGTGCAGTGGCTAGGAAAATAAACCTGGGAGACCACCTGTTTTTAGGTAAGGGAGAAAAAACTTCAGGAGGTAGTGACAGGGACTCAATCCTAGCAGATGCTACAGAGGCAGTGATAGCTGCTATATACCTGGATGGTGGATTTGACCAGGCAAAGGACTTTATACTATCAAACCTAAGAGATACAATAGCCAAAAATATTGATGGAAATATCTTCAGAGACTATAAGACGATTCTACAGGAAATAATACAGGGCAATAACGGTAAGATTTCATACAAGCTAGTAGGAGAAAGTGGACCAGACCACAACAAGGAATTTGAAATGCAGGTCAAGTGTGGTCAGGATACAATCGGTATAGGCAAGGGCAAGAACAAGAAGGAAGCAGAAAAGGAAGCTGCTAGAGATGCCCTGGTCAAGATGGGGGAACTATAGAATGAGGGGGAAAAAGATAATACCCATATTTGTACCCCACCAGGGATGTCCCCATGACTGCATATTCTGCAATCAAAAAAAGATAACAGGTATATCAACAGATATGACGGGTGACAAGGCCAGGGGCATTATAGAGGACTGCCTGGCTACAATAAGGCCGGATGTAGATCTAGAAATAGCCTTTTTTGGAGGGAGTTTTACAGCTATAGACAAGGACAAGCAGGTGGAACTCTTGAGTGTGGCCAAGGAATACAAGGACAGGGGCCTAGTTAAGGATATAAGGATGTCCACCAGACCAGACTGTATAGACAGGGAGGGCCTGGACCTGGTAAAGTCCTATGGGGCCACAATTATAGAACTAGGTGTTCAGTCTATGGATGAAGAGGTCCTGGTAGAAAGCCTAAGAGGTCATAATAGCAAGATAGTATATGAAAGTGGGTCCCTAATCAAGGAGGCTGGACTTAGGCTAGGACTTCAACAGATGATAGGTCTTCCAGGTGATACGGAGGAAAAATGTATTAGGACAGCCAGGGAATTTGCCAAGATAGGATCAGACTTTGTCAGGATATATCCAACCCTTATTATAAAGGAGACAGGCCTAGAACAAAGCTACAAGGATGGCTACTATAGGCCCTTTAGCCTTGATGAGTGCGTAGATATAGTGAAAAAATTGATGGTCATTTATAATGTCAATGATATAGGAGTGATAAGGGTAGGCCTACAGGCAACTGATGATATCCAGTTGGGAATTGATGTAGTAGATGGACCCTACCACCCTGCCTTTAGGGAATTGGTAAAGTCTAGGATGATAAGAGACTATTTAGATAGTATAATTGACGGAGATTTTAAGGACCTTGTAGTCTATTCGGATAATAAGAACATATCCACAATAGTAGGCGATAATAGGTCTAACAGGATATATATAAATGAAAAATACAAGGCTAGGTTTAAGACGGGACTCAAGGAGGGCCTACTTGATGGAATTATTGTAGAGATAGATTCCGAGATAGTCTCAGAAATCAGCTTTGGAGAGATGTATAAGTTTTTAGGTAAAAGGTATGGTTTATACTAGTCGGAGGTAAGAGTGTATTTAAAAAAGTTAGAATTAAAGGGATTTAAATCTTTCCCAACAAAAACAGACATATACTTTGACAAGGGTGTAACTGCAGTGGTAGGACCAAATGGTAGTGGTAAGAGTAATATTTCTGATGCCATCAGGTGGGTTCTAGGAGAACAAAGTGTCAAGAGTTTGAGGGGAGAGAAGATGGAAGATGTTATCTTCCTGGGAACTGACTCTAAAAACCAAATGAACTATTGTGAGGTAGCCATTACCCTGGATAATTCCCAGGCTGAAATTGACATAGATTCTGATGAACTAGTCATAAAGAGAAGGGTCTACAGGAATGGTGAGTCAGAATTTTATATAAACAACAAGACATGTAGGTTAAAGGATGTAAGAGAAACCTTGCTGGATACAGGTATAGGTAAAGACGGCTACTCCATAATTGAGCAGGGTAAGGTTGAAGAAATACTTAGTAATAATCCGGCCAACAGAAGAAAGATCTTTGACGAGGCCTGTGGTATATCCAAGTTTAGGTACAAAAAAAATGAGGCCGAAAGAAATCTAAAGAAGTCCAGTGATAATTTGGCAAGGATAGAAGATATATTTTACGAGATAGAAAACCAGGTCAAGCCACTAGAGCGTCAGGCTAAGAAGGCTGAAAAATACTTGGAAGTAAGTCAGGAACTAAAGAAGCTAGAGTTAAATGACTTTATCAAGCAGACTAGTCAGATGGACGACCTGATAAGGGATATGTCAGACAAGTTGGCTGGACTTGAAAAGGAATTAGACTTGACTGAGTCAGAAAGGACCAGTATAGAGGGACAAATAGAAGACCTGGATGCCAGCCTGAATGAGTGTGATGCCCTACTAGAAGAGTTAAATTCCAACCTGGTTGATATAAACTCTGACCTGGCAGGCAAGAAGTATGAGATAGAAATTTCCCAGGAAAAGATAAACAGCCAGTTGAGGGAAATCTCAAGAAAAGAAAATGAAATATCAGGCCTTCAAGCCTCTATCAAGGTTGACAAGCTAGAGCTGGACAAGGCCAGTAAGAAGGTTGACCAGACTTCTTATGATATAGAAGAGGCCCAAAAAGAAATAGACAAGGCCTACCATGACAAGAGGAAGGCAGAACTTGAACTTGAAGCTATAAGTGAGGATATGGAGTCCAACAAGGCCCTATCTTTGGATATACTGGAAAAGAAACAAGAACTTTCTGCAAGTTTTGCTACTAGCCAGGCAAACCTGGATAACCTAAGGTCAAGCAAGATAAGTCTAGAAGAAAAAATCATCTCTCAGAAAGAGGAAATAAAAGAACTTGAAGACTACCTAAGAAATAAAAATTCAGGTGCAGGTGACCTCCTGACTAAGATGCAAGCCCTGGACAAGGACCTTGACCAGGCTAGGACTAAGTTAGAAAACCTGGAAAAGAATATAGACCAGTTAACCAAAAATGATAGGAATCTTAATATGGACCTAGGTCGTATCAAGGCTAGGAGAAATACCTATATAGATATGGAAAACCACCATGAAGGCTTTAACAAGGGTGTAAGAGAAATCTTAAAGAACAAGTCTCTTGATGGTATATGTGGAGCCTTGGGTGAATTGATTAGGGTACCTGCCAAGTATGAAAAGGCCATAGAAGCCAGTCTAGGTGCTGCCATACAAAATGTGGTAGTTGAAGACGAAGGGGTAGCAAAGAAGTCGATTGACTACCTAAAGAGGTCTAACCTAGGTAGGGTTACCTTCCTGCCTAAGACTACCATGAGGTCAAACAAGCTTGCCCTTGCAACCAATACTGGTATAAGGCCACTGGGCTTGTGTAGTGACCTAGTAGACTTTGATGAGGCCTACAGGAAGGTAGTAGAAAGCCTATTGGGCAGGGTTATCCTTATAGACAATATGACTGATGCCATAGCCTATGCAAAAGAAACAGGCCATAGGTTTAAGCTGGTAACATTAGATGGAGATATACTTAACCCTGGAGGTTCTATGACTGGTGGTAGTCTTAAGACCAGTGGTAATATCCTGTCTAGAAAGAGACTTATAAGCGAGCTAGGTCAGGAAATAGAGTCTATAGAAGGCCATATAAGCCAGTGTAAGTCAGAATTTGACCTATTAGGCTTAGAAAAAGCCAAGTTAGGTGGCCAGGTTGCAAAAATTAGAGAAGAAAAGGAAGCCCTATCTAAGGAAATAATATCTGCTAATACAGAAATTAAGCTGGCAGAGGCCAAGCTAAGAGATAGGAAGGCAGACCTTGATACTAGCAAGGAAGAAATTGCCAGGATAGACGTGCAGGTAGAAAAGAACCAGGCTGACTTTGACCAGTGTAAGGACCAGCTAGAAGATTTAGACAGGGAAGGCCAGGGCAATATGGACCATATTCAGGCCCTAAACGACAGTCTAAATGAGGCTAAGGAAAAGCATGATATCTGCCTTAAGCTATTCAATGACAAGAACCTAGACCTGGTTAGGGCTAAGCAGGTATTTGAAAACAACATAGCAGAGGTTGAGAGAATAGAAAATGGCATGAAAAAGTCCCAGGAAAATCTGGCAAGCCTACTTGAGTCGATAAAGGAAAATAATAATGAGATTAACGACTACGACCTATTGATAGAAACCTATACAGGTCAGATAGATAGTCTTAACAAGACTAAGGAAGACTTTTCAGGGAGGATTCTGGATAAGAAGGCTGATAGGGATGATATAAGATTGTCTTTAGATGAGGCCAAGGCTGAACTAAGGTCAAGAGAGAGGGACTTTAATGAACTAAGGGAAGACAAGTACAAGCTAGAATCTAAGTTGGATAGGTCAGTAACAAGTAGGGACAACCTCCAGGCAAATATATTTGAAAGATATAGTCTGGACTACCAGGAAGCCCTAGAATATAGGGATGAAAATCTTGTAATTGACTATAAAGTCATGGAGGCTCTGAGAAAGAAGATTAAGTCCATAGGCAATGTCAACCTGGATGCCATAGAAGAGTATGCAGAAGTCAAGGAAAGGTACGAATACTATTCAGAGCAAAAGCAGGACCTAGAAGAATCGATAGTTTCTCTAAATGCCCTAATAGCAGACCTAGTGGCAAGTATGGAAAGTGAATTCCTTGCTAACTTTGATATTATAAACAGGAACTTTGTAGAGGTATACAAAAAGTTATTTGGTGGTGGAAGTGCCAACCTAAGGATTACAGATATGGATGATGTCCTATCATGTGATATAGAGATAACAGCCCAGCCTCCAGGCAAGAAGATGAAAAATCTTTCCTTGCTATCTGGTGGTGAAAAGGCCCTTACAGCTATATCCATCCTATTTGCTATCCTGATATCGAAGCCAACACCTTTCTGTATACTAGACGAGATTGAGGCCCCACTAGACGATGTAAATGTCTATAGGTTTGGTGATTTCCTGAAAGAACTAAGTCAGGATACCCAGTTTATAGCAGTCACTCACAGGAGGGGAACTATGGAAGTTGCAGACTTTATATACGGTGTAACTATGCAGGAAAAGGGAATTTCATCAATAATAGGTATCAAGCTAAAAGAGGCCCAGGAAATGGTGGAAAATTCCTAGATAGATATATAGGAGGATTTTATGTTTAAATTTTGGAAGAAAAATGCAAACAAAAATGAAAACCCTGACCAGGAAGTAAACTTGGAAGAAGGGCTTAGTGGAGAAGAAATCCAGGAAGAAATCAGTGATGATGCTTTCCAGGACCAAAGAATAGAAGAAGTAGTCTTACAGAAAGATGTTAAGGAAGAAGGGTCCCAGGATCAAGATCTTAGCGAAGACACTCTTGAGGAAGACATAGAGGAAGAAAAAGCCCAAGTAGAAGAAGAGGAAGAAATTGAAAATATTGAAGATGCTGACATCCAGGCTGAAGAAGAAATTACAGAAGAAGAAACAATAGAGAAAGAAATAATAGAAGAAGTAGATGGTGATGGTAGTCAGGATTCTGACCAGGAAGAGGGCCAGGAGAAGATGGGTATCTTTGCCAGACTACTGGCAGGTCTATCAAAGACCAAGGACAATATAACAGGTAGGATAGACAGCCTTCTTAAGTCTTACACAAAGATAGACGAAGACCTTCTAGAAGAGTTAGAAGAAATACTTATAACTGCCGATGTTGGTGTCACAACTACCATGGAAATAATAGACCGTTTAAGGGACATGATTAAGGAAAGAGGGGTAAAGGACCCTATAGAGGTAAGAGACCTATTGAAGGAAATAGTTGCCTCTATCCTAAATGAAGGAAACTCAGGACTTGACCTTGATCCAGGACCAGCAGTGATAGTAATGGTTGGTGTAAATGGTGTAGGTAAGACCACTACTATAGGTAAGCTGGCCCAAAGGTATAAAAAAGATGGCAAAAAGGTCATGTTGGCAGCAGCAGATACCTTCAGGGCAGCAGCAAGCGAGCAGTTGGATATATGGGCCAAGAGGGTAGATGTAGATATCATCAAGCACCATGAAGGGGCAGACCCAGGTGCAGTAGTATTTGATGCAATCAAGGCTTCCCAGGCCAGGAAGGTAGACCTACTGATATGCGATACAGCAGGTAGGCTCCACAACAAGGCCAACCTAATGAATGAGCTAGGCAAGATATTTAAGATAATAGACAGGGAATACCCAGAGGCCAAGAAGGAGGTCCTATTGGTAGTAGATGCTACAACAGGCCAGAATGCAGTTAGCCAGGCCAAGACCTTTAAGGAAGTAGCCAATATAACAGGTATTGTATTGACTAAGCTGGATGGTACTGCCAAGGGTGGTGTAGTCCTAGCGGTTAAGTCGGAGGTAGATGTGCCAGTCAAGCTGATAGGCGTTGGTGAAAGGGCTGAAGACTTGCAGAGTTTTGATGCAGACTCATTTACTGATGCTATATTTGGTTAGTCGATATAATTAATAAATAAAAATAAGCTTTAAAGATAGCTGATATAATAATAAAAAATATAATAGGGGAAAAAGTAATGAATAAACAACAGCTTGCAAATAAAATTTGGGAGTCAGCAAATAAAATGCGTTCCAAAATTGAAGCAAATGAATATAAGGACTACATTCTTGGATTTATATTTTACAAGTATTTGTCGGACCAGGAAATAAAATTCTTAAAGGAAAATGACTTTGATGATGCAGATATTAAAGATCTAAGAGAAGATGATATTGATATATTAGAATACGTACAGAGAAATATTGGATACTTTATTTCCTATGAAAATTTGTTTTCAACTTGGATTTCTAAGGGAAGAGATTTTGATGTGTCAGATGTAAGAGATGCCTTATCTGCCTTTAATAGGTTGATTTATCCAACTCATAAAAAGTTTTTGATAAGGTATTTGACACTCTACAAACAGGACTTAGTAAGCTAGGGGATAGCTCAAATTCACAGACTAAGGCTATAAGTGGATTATTACAGTTGATTAAAGATATACCAATGGATGGAAAGCAAGATTATGATGTCCTAGGCTTTATATACGAATATTTAATAAGTCAGTTTGCTGCAAATGCAGGCAAAAAGGCAGGTGAATTCTATACTCCTCATGAGGTTTCTGTTTTGATGTCAGAAATTGTAGCAGAACACTTAAAAGGTAAAAAAGAAATAAAAATATACGAAATGTAAACACCTTTATTGATATAATTTAATACCATAGAAAATGGGCATTTCAAGCCTTTTAGGTGTAGTCTGATTTTTACGGTTGTATAATATTTAGCGTTGGTGAGAGAAAAAATTCTCTCCAACGCTAAATATTATACAACCGTTTTTCCCTATATCCCTTTTTCATACACAAACTCAAAACTTCCATCCTCATGCACCACCATCTTATTGAGCATTAAGTTCCATAGTATTGGTTCAAATTCTATAATAGGTTCAAGCGTATTTAGCTTATTTATAAAGAAGTCATACTTTAGCTTTCTTGATTCCTTGTCTTGAATTTGACTACTTAAATCTTCATAGGCTTCTTTTTCTTTATTGAAAATATCGACAAGCTTTGAATAGTATTTAGCATATTCCACTTGGTCTTGACTACTCTTAGAGTTTTCATTGATAAGCTTTTCAATCTTATTTTTAGCAAGGTTCATCTTATGAATAGCTGTCTCAAGTTTTTTCTCAAGGGCTGAGGTGTCAAAAGTATCTTCTATTAATTTTAAATCCTCTAGGATATGTCCCTTGTTCGCTATTAACTCATTTACAGATTTAATAAAGGCTTCTTTAATTTCATTTTCATAAAGATGAGGAGTTTTACATGGGTTTTCTTTGCTCTTATATTTATTATTGCATTGCCAGACAGTCCTTTTATATTTCGTGTTGGAATGCCAAGTCTTAGAGCCATAAAAGCTGCCACACTCCCCACAGACAATCTTAGAGGAGAAGAGGTGGCTTTTGTATTTTACATTTTTAGCTAAGAGGTCTTGAACAAAATCCCATACCTTTGGTTCAATAATAGCTTCATGGTTTTTCTCTACATAGTATTGAGGGACTTCTCCTTCATTGATTTTTTTCTCTTTGGTTAGAAAGTTTACCGTGAAAGACTTTTGAAGGAGAGCGTCACCTTTGTATTTTTCATTGGTTAGAATGGATTTTACACTGGTTAGACTCCACTTCTTCTTTCCTTGTACCGTTGGGATTCCTTCTTCCGTAAGCATTTTAGCAATGCGAAAAGGCGTATTGCCTTCAAGAAAGTAGCGGTAGATTTTCTTTACCAGCTTTGCTTCTTCTTTGTTAACCATAAGGTTACCGTTAGGCCCTTTATCATAACCTAGGAAGTTTCCATATGGAATACTGACCTTACCATCAGCAAATCTCTTCCTTTGTCCCCAGGTGACATTTTCTGAATTAGATCTGGATTCTTCTTGGGCGAGTGATGACATAATGGTAATTAAGAGTTCTCCTTTGGAATCAAAAGTCCAGATGTTTTCTTTTTCAAAATAGACCTCGACTCCTTTATCCTTTAACTCTCTAACCGTTGTTAAGCTATCCACCGTATTTCTTGCAAACCTTGATACCGATTTGGTAATAATTAAGTCGATTTTACCATTTAAGGCATCATCTACCATTCTGTTAAAGCCTTCACGGTATTTGGTATTGGTTCCGGATATTCCTTCATCGGTATAAATACCAGCAAATTCCCAGTCGGCTCGTTTTTTAATGTAGTCCGTATAATAGTCTACTTGGGCTTCATAAGATGTAAACTGTTCATCGGAATCCGTAGAAACTCTGGCATAACCTGCCACTCGTCTTTTGGTTGTCTGCACCTTTTCCTTGGAAGAATAATGCGTCTTAGTCGCAGGTATGGTTATTACTTTCTTCTTCACGTCTTAACCTCCATCTTTCTTTTTGATTTTCACTCATTTTCTTCTTGGTTTCTTCACTATGTTTTGGCCTTGGCCTTATAGGATTTTCATAGGAAATGGTATGCTTATGACCATCTTTATAATAAAAGGTCAGCTTGTTATCCTCGATACTGATATGGCTTAAGTGTTTGTACATATCTTCCTTATCAAAGCTTGGAAGGTTCAGTTCTTCTGTGACCAAGTCCTCTAAAAGACTCTGATTGATGGTAGAGTTTGAACACTCATCAGCAGGGGCTGGACAGGTAAAGAATTTTAATTTATCTCCGTTGGTATAATATCTTGTTTGTCTTCGGTAGCTTAGGCCACACTTTCCGCATTTAATGAAGCTAGAAAAGGCATTAAATCGTTCAATCTTACGGCTAAACTCCGATTGGCTTCGCATGTTTGAATAAGCAAGTTTTACTTCATCTGTCCACCAGTCTTTTCTAGCTTTTGACTGCCATGGAACTTTTTTCTTACTTCCATCATAAAAGACAAACTCTAAAAGACCAGGCTTTAACACATTGATATCGGATACCCTGTCACTAAAGACATTTTTATCAAATTCCTCAAGGTTTAAAGCCTCAGCACAGACTCTTTTAAGTAAAGTCTCCTCAATACCTGGATTGATACAGCCTTTACGATTTCCTTCTTTTTGACTGGCACACATCCATCTAATGTATTTACCACCAGATTTTGCACGGCTGTTTCTTTGATTACGTTGGTAGTTCCTTCCACAGGAGCGGTGAATCTTGGAGGTAAAGCAGGAGGTGTTAATAGACCAGTTGGCAAGAGCGCCAAGCTTTCGTCTTCTTTTAATTTCCTCTTGTACATTTTCAAAGACCTCAAGGTCAATAATCTTAGGGTGGGTATTCTCGGCCCAGTACATAGGTAGTTCCCCTTGGTTTTTTATTTCTTTTTTAGTAATAAAGTCCGTATAGGTCTTTTGAAGAAGAGAATTTCCCGTGTATTTCTCCTGTCTTAAGATAGCCCTTATACTTGCTGGACTTATAGGACCTCCATTAAGACCTCTTACATCCCATTCGGCTAATTCCTTAGCAGCAGTCTCTGCAGATTTGCCGTCTAAAAAATTCTTAAAGCAGTATTTAACAACCTCAGCCTCTTCATCAACTAGGTTAAATTTCTCACCGTCCCATCGATAACAATAGAGAACGAAGTTATTTCCCTTGCCTTCTTCAAATTTCTTTTTGATTCTCCATTTTACGTTATTAGAAATAGACATTGCTTCCTCTTGGGCAAAGGAGGCAAGGATAGAAAGCATAAGTTCGCCATCACCTGAAAAGGTCTTGATGTTTTCTTTTTCAAAATGAACTTCCACACCGATATCCTTTAGGTGTCTTACTATTTCTAATAGGTCAACGGTATTTCTTGCAAACCTTGAAATGGATTTTGTTAGGATAAGGTCAATCTTTCCTTCCTCACAGTCTTTAAGCATTCGTCTAAAGTCATTTCTTTGCGAGGTAACACCACTTATACCAAGGTCAGAATAGACACCGGCAAACTGCCAATCACCGTTACTTGTAATCTTTTCATTATAGTAGCTGACTTGCTGAGAAAGAGAATGAAGGGTTCTACCTTTGGCAGCAGAAACTCTGGCATAGGCTGCAACCTTCTTTTTCTCTTTAAGCTTAGGCATCTTAACATCAATCTTTTGTATTTTTTTCATCGTAGTTCCTCCCTTCATGTACATATATCAATATTACTGGCCTACTAGTCAAGTAATATCGAGCATAAAAGAAAGAGTAGTGACCTGGTATTTATCCATGAGTTTATGGATGATGATCCTAAATTCTTTCTTGGTTAAGATGCCCTCATCTGCCATATTTTTAAATACAAAGTAGGATGTGTAGAATAAAAATTCCTTATTCATGATAAAACCTATCCTTGATATAGCACTCATGGGAGCAATACTTCCTGTTCTTATTGCCATAGGCATTAAAAGGTTTATGGCAGTATTTACAGGTAAAAGAGTAGTAGGCCTTACGATGTACCTTATCTAGGTGATTATTCCACCAAGTCTGCCTGCAGGTTGGTGAACAAAATTTCTTTTTCTTATCAATTTCACAGCCACAGTTTAAGCAGATGTGCTTTTTCTTTTTAGAAGTGCCTGTTAATCCATTTCGTCTACAATAGCTTTTCACGGTGTTTATGGGAACTCTTAGTGAATCAGATATTTCTTTATAGCTGTATCCTTCTTGTCTTAGTTTTTCTATCATGGTTATCCCTCCTATGAAGGACAGGACATTTTGATTGGTTTTGAGTAAGAAAAGGTGCGGTTTTTCAACTTAGGAGTAGAATAAATTAAAATAGTAATTACTTTTATAATTTTAAAATCAGAATAAATATAAATAAAGTAAATGATTGTAAAAGTAATTACTTTGTGGTATAATATATGTGTATTTATAGCGAAGAGGGGGAGCTGATTTGAGTAAGAAAAAGACAAATCCCATTGAGGATAAAACCCTTTATAATATTGCAGAATTTAATCGAGGTCAGGCATCAAAGATTATCAGAAAAATTTCAGAAGAAGATGAAACAGCCCTTGTTTTGAAACATGGGAAGCCACTAGCCGTTGTTATCTCCATAGACAAATACAACAGGCTTCTAGGACGAGGCACTGACTTAAAGGATATTTAAAGGGGGAAGAAAAATGAGTATAAATATTTCAGACAAATCAAATTTCATTTGGAAAATTGCCGATCTTTTAAGAGGCGATTATAAACAACACGAATATGCAGATGTAATCTTGCCATTTACGGTGCTTAAACGTCTAGATAGCGTCTTGATCGATAACCATGATGAAGTTGTGAAGCTAAATAAAACGTTGACGTATAAAAACAAGGATCCATTTTTATGTAGAGCCAGTGGCTATAAGTTCTATAACGTAAGTGAGTTTACTTTTGAAAAACTAAAAGATGACCCCAATAACCTAGACGAAAACATTGTGGACTATATTAAAGGTTTTTCAGAAAATGCCAGAGAAATCCTTGAGGCCTTTAACATCTACACTCAAATCGAAAGACTTGAAAAAGCTGGGCTTTTATATCTTATTGTTAGTAAATTTGCCGATGAGATAGACTTACATCCTGATAGAGTGTCCAACACAGAGATGGGCTATATCTTTGAGGAGTTAATCCGTAAATTCTCTGAAATGTCTAATGAGACAGCCGGTGAACACTTTACACCGAGAGAAGTTATAAGGCTAATGGTAGCGGTACTGTTTGATCCGGATATGGATAAAATTTCTTCTCCATCATTTATGGCAAAGTTATACGATCCGGCCGCTGGAACAGGTGGGATGCTCTCTGCCGGGATTTCGTATGCAGAAGAATTAAATGAAAGAGCCATCATTGAAGTATATGGTCAAGAACTAAACCAAAGCACTTATGCTATTTGTAAGTCAGATACTTTAATCAAAGGTAAGGGATATGAAAACATCTATTATGGTAACAGCTTCACAGAAGATGGCGTAAAAAATGAAAAATTCGACTATATGCTATGCAATCCTCCTTTTGGCGTGGAATGGAAAAAATATCAAGATGCGGTAAAAGATGAGGCGCAAAGCTTGGGCTTTGACGGAAGATTTGGAGCAGGGCTTCCAAGAATTTCTGACGGCTCATTCTTATTTTTACAACACATGATTAGTAAAATGAAAGATCCAAAAAATGGTGGAAGTAGAATAGGTATCGTTTTTAATGGTTCACCTTTATTTACAGGGGATGCCGGCTCAGGAGAAAGTGAAATAAGAAGATGGATTATAGAAAATGGATGGTTAGAGACAATCATAGCCTTACCAGACCAATTATTCTACAATACGGGGATTCTTACTTATGTTTGGATATTGAGCAATAGAAAGAGTAAACTAAGACAGGGCAAAATCCAACTTATAGATGGGACTTCTTTCTTTGAGAGAATGAGAAAACCGCTCGGAGATAAGAGAAAGAAATTATCTGAAGAAGATACAAAGAAGATAGCCAACATCTATGGGAGTTTTGTCGATAGCGAATATTCAAAGATTTTTGATGAAGATGACTTTGCCCACTACAAGATTACGGTAGAAAGACCACTAAGACTTAATTTTATGGTAAGTCCAGACCGTATAGAAAAATTGAAAGAAGAAACAGCCTTTATCAACCTTGCAAAGTCCAGAAAGAAAAATGAAGAGACAAGAAATAAGGAAATAGAAGAAGGGGAAAAGCTACAAAGAGATATTATCCATGTCTTGGAAATGATGGATGATAGTGTATTTTACAAAGACAGGGCTAAGTTTGAAAAAATATTAAACAAAGCCTTTAAAGCAGCGGGAATAAGTATAAAAGCACCTTTGAAGAAAGCCATTCTAAATGCTTTGTCAGAAAAAGATGAGACAGCCGAGATATGCAGAGATAAAAAAGGTAATCCTGAACCAGATACGGAACTTAGAGATATTGAACAGATTCCATTTAAAGATGATATAGAAGAATACTTTAAAAGAGAAGTTCTTCCATATGCCCCAGATGCATGGATTGATGAAGATAAGACTAAAATAGGTTATGAAATCCCATTTACAAGATACTTTTACAAGTATGAAGAATTGGGCGATGCTAAGGAAACATTGGAAGAAATCAAGGAACTGGGACTTTCCATTCAAGAATCCATCTCAAGTCTTTTTGAAGAGGAGTAAACCTATGAAATATGAAAAATATAAAGATAGTGGGATTGATTGGATTGGAGAAATTCCAGAGCATTGGGGAGTTATAAAGTTTAAATATTTTGCAGATTTATTTACTGGCAATAGTATCCCTGATGAGGAAAAGTACATGTATGAATTTAAAGAAAATGGACATCCTTATATTGCAACAAAGGATGTCTATATGGACGGAAGAATTAATTATGATAATGGAATGATAATACCTTATGAACACAAGAAATTTAAAATTGCACCTGTGAATAGTACACTTATGTGTATCGAGGGAGGAAGTGCAGGTGTAAAAAAAAGTTTTCTTGAAGAAGATGTATGTTTTGGGAATAAACTGTGTTGTTTTAATGTAAAAGAAGGATTTAATAAAAAGTATATCTTTTATTTTTTAAGTTCGCCTGATTATGAACGTTATTTTGCTATGAATCTAAATGGCTTAATTGGTGGAGTAAATATACAGCGATTAAAAAACTTTGAAGCGATTATCCCAAGTATTGTAGAACAAGAAAAAATCGCTGCTTACCTTGATGAAAAGACAGAGAAAATTGATTCTATCATCAAAGAATTGGAAGACCAGAGAGAAAAGCTGGAACTTTATAAAAGAAAGCTTATAGCCCACGTGGTTACAAAGGGGCTTAATGAAAATGTGCCTATGAAAGATAGTGGTGTTGACTGGATTGGAGCAGTTCCAGAGCATTGGAAAGTTGAGAAGATTAAGTGGAATTTTGAAATTGTAAAAAGACAAGATGGACGAGAAGAACGACCAGTCTTATCTATAACGCAACAAGGGATAAAGATTAAAGATATCGAAAAAAATGATGGTCAAATGGCAGAGTCATATGAGAAATATCAATTGGTTGAACCAGGTGATTATGCTATGAACTCTATGGACTTATTAACAGGTTGGATAGACTGTAGTAAATATGAAGGTGTAACTAGCCCAGACTACAGAGTTTTTAGGCTTAAGAATTCAGAGTTAAATGACAATCAGTATTTTAATTATCTCTTCCAAATGTGCTATACAAGAAGGATTTTTTATAGGATTGGGCAAGGAGTATCAAATTTAGGACGATGGAGATTGCAAAGAGAACCGTTCTTAAATATGGAAATTCCTGTGCCACCTACAGATGAGCAAAAAGAAATAGCAAATCTTATTAAAGAAAAAGATTTGCAAATAAGAAAAGTTGATAGAAAAATCAAACTTCAAATTGAAAAGCTAAACGAATATCGAAAAAGCATTATTCATGATGCGGTAACAGGAAAGATAAAAATAGGTGGAGGTGAGAAGTAATGGATACCAGTGAAAGAAAATTTGAAGAGGAAATTGAATATGCTCTCTTAAATACCGGTGACGAAAAATCCAGATATATAAAAGGCAATCCTAAAAATTATGACAAGGAACTGGCTATGGACACCAAAGCAGTCCTTGAATTCATTAAAGATACACAGGCGAAAGAATGGGAACTTCTTACCAAAAGACATGGTGCTTTGGTAGAGATTAACTTCTTAAAGAGACTGGATAATGAACTTAAAAGAAGAGGAATGCTTGATGTCTTAAGACATGGAATTGATGATACGGGCGTTTCATTTAAGCTGTCGCACTTCAAACCGGGAAGTACGATGAACCAAACAGCAACAGACCTTTATGATAAAAACAAGTTAATGATTACAAGACAGGTTCATTACAGTCTTGAGAATAACAACAGCATGGATACGGTGATATTTCTAAATGGTCTACCGATTATAACCATAGAGCTGAAGAATCCTATTTCAGGACAGACTTATCATAATGGCATTACTCAGTATAAAAATGATAGAAATCCAAAAGAAAAGCTCTTCACTGTTAAGCAAAGAGCCTTGGTTCATTTTGCAGTTGATACAGATGAAATCTATATGGCAACACAACTTCAAAGACAGGACACCTTCTTTTTACCTTTTAATAGAGGATATAACAATGGTGCAGGAAATCCTCCTGTAGAAGGTGATTATAAGACTTCTTATCTATGGAATGAGATTCTTCAAAAGGATAGCCTGCTTGATATTATTCAGAGATTTATCCAGCTGAAAAAAGATGATAGAACAGGCAAAGAAACTTTAATCTTTCCAAGATTTCATCAATTAAAAGTCGTTAGAAGGCTGGTTAAAGATGTTTATGAGAATGGTTCAGGGAAGAATTATTTAATTCAGCATTCGGCAGGAAGTGGAAAATCAAATTCCATCGCATGGCTTGCTCATCATTTATCCAATCTTCATGATAAAAACAATAGACCTATTTTTAACAGTATTATTGTTATCACGGATAGGCGAGTTTTAGACAAGCAACTCCAAAAAGATATTTATAATATGGAGCACAAGCAAGGCGTAGTAACAAGGGTGGACAAGAATGCTAAGCAGCTGACAAAAGCACTGGAAAAGGGAGATAAAATTATTATCTGCACTTTACAGAAGTTTCCATTTGTCGATGTGACTAAAGTTTCTACGAAAGATAAGCGATTTGCCATTATTGTCGATGAAGCACATTCTTCTCAAACGGGTAAATCTAGTGAAAAGTTAAGAGAAACCCTAGCTGATACTTATAGTAAGGGCGAAGACTGTATAGATGAAAAATTACAAATGGTAGCAGAAGCAGAAGCTCGCTATGAAGTAGAAGCCGAAGAGGAGGAAATCAACGAAGTCATTGCCGATGAGATGAAGACTCACGGTATTCAACCAAACCTATCCTTCTTTGCTTTTACAGCTACACCAAAACAAAAAACTCTTGAAATCTTTGGTCAAAGAGATGCGACAGGAAAGCCATGTGCTTTTGATGTATATAGCATGAAGCAGGCAATTGAAGAAGGATTTATTTTTGATGTCTTGCAAAACTATACAAGCTATAAGACCTATTTTCAGTTAGGAAAAAAGGTTATAGATGATCCGGAATATGCAAGAAGTAAGGCAAATAAGGCTCTTGGAAGATATATGAGCTTGCATCCACATAATTTAAGGCAGAAAACAGAAATTATAGTCGAGCATTTTAGAAATAATGTACAACACTTAATTGGTGGTAAAGCAAAGGCAATGCTTGTAACAAGTTCTCGTCTTCATGCTGTGAGGTATTATTTTGAATTTCAAAAATATATTCAGGAACAAGGGTATGATGATTTAGGAATTCTTGTGGCATTTTCCGGAACAGTTAAAGATAGCATTACAGGGGAAATCAAGGAATATACAGAAGAATCCTTAAACAAGTTTCCTGAGAATGAACTGCCTGAAAAGTTCGAGACTGAAGAATATCAAATCCTTTTAGTTGCAGAAAAGTATCAAACAGGATTCGATCAACCTCTTCTTCATACCATGTATGTAGATAAAAAGCTGTCAGGAGTTAAGGCAGTTCAAACCCTATCAAGAATCAATCGTATGTGTAAGGGTAAAGTGGATACTTTTGTATTGGACTTTGTGAATGACAAAGAGGATATTCAAAAAGCGTTTCAGGATTACTATATTTCAACAAGTGTATCCGAAACCACAGACCCAAATGCGATTTATGATATTAAAAATTTCCTCGATAGCTTTATGCTTTATGATGACAAGGATATCAATAATCTAGCTAAGGTTTTCTTTAAGCTGAAAAAAACGGAAAAACAGATGGACCTTGGAAAGCTTAATTCTTTTATAGATCCATCAGTTGAGAAATATAAACTCTTAGAAAAGCAGGAGAGACTTGATTTCAAGAATGCTATAAATAAATATGTCAGACTTTATGCTTTCCTAACGCATATTATTAAACTGGAAGATGAAAGGCTACACAAATTTTATGCTTTTGCTAAATGCCTGTTACGTAAACTTCCGAGAGAAAAAGGCGAAGAGTTTCCAGATATCAATAATGATGTAGAACTTCAATACTATAGAATTCAAAAACAATATGAAGGACAGATAGAACTTGAAGATGATGAGGGCGTGTTAAATAATGCGACTCAAGGGACAGGAATTCCTGTTGGAGATGAAAAGGAAAAAATATCAAAGATTATCAATGATTTAAATGAAAGATTAGGTACTAATTTTACTGAAATGGATAAGGTTTTGGAACAAATTATTGAAGATATGTCCAAAGATGAGGAACTGGTTATCAGAGCTAAAAATCCAATAGATTTATTTAAGATTGTATATGATGACCGAATCATGGACGTTGTTCTTTCGAGAATGACAAAGAATCAGGAATTTTGCGAGAGATACTTGGAAGATGAAGACTTTAGGATACAAGTGGACAAGAATTTATTGCCTCTAGTGTATGAAAGATTATCAGAAAAATAAGCTTAAAAGGCATCT